>NZ_JBVHJE010000008.1:0-316293 GCF_055560195.1 Streptomyces sp. NPDC023481 | reverse complement strand
CTGGACGAGCGGGACCGGAAGATCATTCACTGGCGGTTCGTGGAGGAGCTGACCCAGGCGCAGATCGGGGAGCGTCTCGGTGTCTCCCAGATGCATGTCTCCCGGCTGATCACCCGCCTGCTGGGCCGCCTGCGCGAGGGCATGCTCAGCACCACCTGACACCCACCGGCGCCGACCCGGTTTCGGCGCCGGTCACGCGGCCGCCCCGGGAGCAACCGGGGCCACGGCCGCCCAGGCCGCCGGCGAGGGCCGGCGGCCTTTTGTCTTCCCCCGAGTCGGCCGACCGCCCCGGCCGGCCCCTTTCGCGCTGTGGTGCAGCCGGATCGGACTCGCGCGGTGGTGCGCCGGGCCGGAGGCCCTTTCCAGGCCCGCTGGGCGTGCCCGCCACCAGCCGGCCCGGGTCGCAGGACCAAGCCGGCCGCGCTTCCCCGCAGGGTGTCGGCACCGGAGCACGTCCGGGCCCGGGCCGTCAGGAGCCCGGGCCCGGGATCAAGCGGGCGTCAGCCCAGTTCGGCGCCCTTTTCGGCCGCCTCTTCCTCTGTGTGGGCCCCGCCCGTCGCCAGGGTGCCACCCGTGCTTTCGAGGTGGGCGCGGACGAACCACTGGAACTGCTCCAGGTCGCGGAGCTGGCCGATGAGGAGGTCCTCGGTCGCGGGGTCGATGTCGCCCGCCTCCTTGATCGCGGCGCGGACGCCCTCGATCACCCCGGTGTAGACGAGGTCGAGCGCGCCGAGGTGGGCGATCGCGTCGGCGCGGCCGATGGAGTAGTCGTCCCACGTGCGCTCGGCGACCAGCGTGCCCGGCGTGCCCTGCGCGACACCGCCGAGCGCGGCGATGCGCTCCGCCACGTCGTCGGCCATCTCCCGGACCTGCTCCACCTGCGGGTCGATCATCTCGTGCACGGCGATGAAGTGCGGCCCCACCACGTTCCAGTGCACGTGCTTGAGGGTCAGATGGAGATCGTTGAGCGCGTGCAGGCGCAGCTGGAGTGCACCGATCAGCCGGCCGGCCGCCTCGCGCTCGATCCCGGGAACCGTGTACTTCGGGGTCAGGTCCTTGGTCATGACACACCTCGACGTCGATAGGGGACTGGCTGCCTCCTCCACGGTTGCCCCGGTTCGACCTGGTCAGACCTGCGCCGAGGATCAGGCCGTACCCAGGGCGTCGACGGCCTCCTCGACGCTGGGGTGCAACGTGAGGATCTGGTCGAGTCCCGCCACCCGGAAGAGCTGGACCATGGCGGGGCTGAGGCCCGCCACCGAGAGGGAGGAGCCCGCGGCCTCGGCACGATGGAACGCCGTGATGATCGCGGTCATCCCCGTGGAGTCGCAGTAGCGCAGTTCCGACAGGTCCGCGATGACGCCCGCGCCGGGGCTGCGCAGCACGTCCTCCATGGCGTGACGCAGACGCCCGCCCGTGTAGTGGTCCAGCTCGCCGGCCAGTCGCAGCACCACGGGGCCGGCCGCGCGGGGATGCGTACTGATGGCCAGAGTCCCCTCTGTCTCGTTCACCAGGTCTCCTGTGTGGGTCGGCTACGACGGGCGGCGGATCGCGTCCCGCCGCCGTACGAACATCCGTGACCATGCACTGTGCACGCAGGTTTCCCTGCCAGCCCGGATTATCCTATGCAGTCGCGATCGCCCGCCTTGGAAACGGGGAACTCTCCTCCCGGACCGCGCGTTCGACGCGTCTGGAAGAATGCCGGCCGGAGCACGGAAGCCGGCCACCCCCCGCGAGGCGTTCAGGGCGCGTCGGCCGGCGGCTCCGGGGGCAGGCGGGCAGAGGTACGCGGACACGGGACGGTCGTGTGCGCAGTCGGTATGGGGACGCCCACAGGATGGGCCGGCACGAGGGGACGGATGTCGCGTGGAGCGTTCGGGCCAGGCGGAAAGCGGTCCGCAGCCGACGGCGGCGATCGGCGACGTCTTCGCCGTCGACCACGAGGTGGGCAAGGACCTCGCCGAGGTGGACTGGGCGGCCACGCCGCTCGGTCCCCCGCAGGAGTGGCCGCAGAGCCTGCAGACGACCGTCAGCATCCTGCTGTCGTCCCGTTTCCCCATGTGGATGGCGTGGGGCGAACAGCTGACGTTCTTCTGCAACGCCGCCTACCGGCGTGACACGCTCGGCCGCAAGTACCCGTGGGCGCTGGGCCGCCCCGCGTACGAGGTGTGGGCGGAGATCTGGGACGACATCGGGCCCCGCATCGACGCCGTGCTCAGCACGGGCGAGGCCACCTGGGACGAGGGGCTGCTGCTGTTCCTGGAGCGCTCCGGCTACTCCGAGGAGACCTACCACACCTTCTCCTACAGCCCGCTGCGGGACGACGCCGGCGACGTCGTGGGAATGCTGTGCGTGGTCAGCGAGGACACCGACCGGGTGATCGGCGAGCGGCGGATGGCCACGCTGCGCGACCTGGGTTCGGACCCGAGCGTGATCCGCACCGAGCAGGAGGTGCTGGCCTTCGCCGACCGGCAGCTGGACCGCAACCGCAAGGACCTGCCCTTCACCCTGACCTACCTGTTCGACGGGGACACCGCCCGGCTGGCCGGCTCGACCGGCATCGACGCGGACCACCCCGTCGCACCGGCCGCCCTCCCGGTCCAGGGCTCCGAGGGGGTGTGGCCCGCCGCCGCCCTGGCCAGGGGCGAGGCGACCCTGGTGCAGCTGGCCGGGGACGACCTCGCCGCCCTGCCCGCCGGCGACTGGCCCGAACCGCCCGCGCAGGCACTCGTGGTGCCGCTGCTGCAGCAGGGCAGCGCGCCGTACGGCTTCCTCGTGGCCGCCCTCAACCGGTACCGCGTGCTGGACGAGGGCTACCGCGGGTTCGTCGAGCTGACCGCGGGCCACATCGCCTCGGGCATCGGCAGCGCGCGCAGCTACGAGGCGCAGCAGCGACGCGCGGAGGAACTGGCCGAGCTGGACCGGGCCAAGACCACCTTCTTCTCCAACATCAGCCACGAGTTCCGTACCCCGCTGAGCCTGATCATGGGACCGGTCGAGGAACTGCGCACCCGGTTCGCCGACGCCGAGGAGCACGTACGCGAGGAACTCGACGTCATCCAGCGCAACGGGCTGCGCCTGGGCAAGCTGGTCAACACGCTGCTGGACTTCTCCCGGATCGAGGCCGGCCGCATGCAGGCCCGGTACGAGCCGGTCGACCTGGCCGTGGTGACCGCGGAGCTGGCCAGCGTCTTCCGCTCGGCCATGGAGAAGGCCGGCCTCGCCTTCGAGGTGGACTGCCCCTCCCTGGACGAGCCGGTGCACGTCGACCGCGGCATGTGGGAGAAGGTGGTCCTCAACCTGCTGAGCAACGCGCTGAAGTTCACCTTCGACGGCACGGTCCGGGTGAGCGTGCGCCGCGTGGACGGGCATGCCGTGATCACCGTCGCCGACACCGGCATCGGTGTGCCGCAGACGGAGATGCAGCGGCTGTTCGAGCGCTTCCACCGCATCGAGAACGCCCGGTCCCGCTCCAACGAGGGCAGCGGCATCGGACTGGCCCTGGTGCAGGAACTCGTCGTCCTGCACGGCGGCGAGATCACCGCGCAGAGCGCGGAGGGCGAAGGCACCACCTTCACCATCCGGTTGCCCTTCGGGTCCGCCCACCTGCCGCCCGAGTTCGTGGTACCCGCGGGGGAGAGCGTCACGGACTCCGCCACGGCCGCCCCGTACGTCCAGGAGGCCCTGCGCTGGCTGCCGGAGAACGGGACCCGCACGGCGGCCGAGGAGACGGCGCTGCGCACCGGCGCGAACGCCGCCGCCGGCACCGCCAGCGCCCGGGTGCTGGTGGCCGACGACAACGTCGACATGCGCGAGTACCTCACCCGCATCCTGACCGGAGCGGGATACGAGGTCACCGCGGTCACCGACGGCGTCGAAGCGCTCGAACACGCCCGCCGTGACACCCCCGACCTCGTCGTCAGCGACGTGATGATGCCCCGGCTGGACGGACTGGAGCTGGTGGCGAGGCTGCGCGGTGACACCCGTACCGCCTCGCTGCCCGTGCTGCTGCTGTCGGCCCGGGCCGGCCAGGAGGCGTCGATCGAGGGGTTGCAGGCGGGCGCCGACGACTACCTGGTCAAGCCGTTCGCCGCCGCCGAACTGCTGGCCCGGGTCCGCGCGAACGTCGAACTGGCCCGGCTGCGCAGCCACCACGTCCGATGGCGGACCGCGCTCATCGACTCCCTCCAGGAGGCCTTCTTCGTCTGCGACGAGGCCGGCGCCGTCGTGGAGATCAACACCGCGTTCACCGACATCCTCGGCTACGGCCCCGAGGGCCTGCCGTACGCACCGCTGCACCCCTGGTGGCCGGACGCCGAGACCGACCCCGAGGCGCACCGCCAGGTCCACGAGGCGTTCGCCGGGCTGCTGACGAACACGCAGGGCACCTACACCGTGCCCGTCACCCACCGCGACGGCCAGCGGCTGTGGGTCGCGGCCACCTACAACAAGGCCGAGGACCCGGACACGGGACGGCAGGTCACCGTGGGCACGTTCCGTGACGTGACCGCCGAGCACTACGCCGTCCAGCGCGAGACGGCGCTGGCCGCCCTCAGCACCTCCCTGTCCAGGGCCGACAACCTCTCCGACGCGCTGTCGGGTGCCCTCGCCGAACTGAAGGCCCTGTGGCGGGCGCGGTCCGTCGTCGCCGCCGTCCTCGGGCGCGGCGACGCACCGGTGTTCACGGCCACCGAACCCGGCCTGCGCTGGGAGGACCTGCCCCGGGAGCGCCGGGACGCGCTCGCCGCGCTGTCCCGCCAGGTACCGCTCACCCCGGTGGCCGGGGACGGCGGCGCGGGGGTGCTGCTGGAGCATCCCGACGGACCGCTGGCGGTCTGGATCGACCTGGGCGAGCACCGGCCCTTCACCTCCGAGGACCAGCTGCTGTTCTCGCTGCTGGCCGGGCACCTCGCGCAGGGTCTGGTGCGCGCCCACCAGATCGACCAGCAGCGGGAGACGGCCATCGCGCTGCAGCGGGCCATCCTCGGCCCGGCCCGGCTCCCCGAGGGCTTCGCCGTGCGCTACGAGCCGGCCACGCGCCCGCTGGAGGTGGGCGGCGACTGGTACGACACCGTCGCCCTGCCCGACGGACGGATCGGCATCGTCGTGGGCGACTGCGTGGGCCGGGGCCTGGAGGCGGCCAGCGTCATGGGGCAGCTGCGCAGTGCCTGCCGGGCGCTGATGCTCCAGGACCCGAGCCCGTCCCACACGCTCATGGCCCTCGACCAGTTCGCCGCGAGCGTTCCCGGCGCGCTGTGCACGACCGTCTTCTGCGGCGTCCTCGACCCGGGCTCCGGGGAGCTGACCTATTCGAGTGCCGGACACCCGCCGGGCATCGTCGCGCACGCGGACGGGACCACCCGGCTGCTGGAGGAGGGCCGGTCCCTGCCGCTGGCCGTACGGCCTGGCCGGGAGCGCCCGGAGGCCTCGTGCACCCTGCCCGCGCGGGCCACGCTGCTGCTGTACACCGACGGGCTCGTGGAACGCCGCCGGCGCCCGCTCAGCACCGGGATCGACCAGGCCGGCACGGCCGTCCAGGAGGGCCGCGACGTCCCCGTGGACGATCTCGCCACCCAGGTCATGTCGCGGCTCGCACCGGCCGGCGGGTACGACGACGACGTCGCGCTGCTGCTCTACCGTCACCCGGCGCCGCTGGAGATGTCCTTCCCGGCCGAGTCGTCCCAGCTCGCGCCGGTCCGCAAGGCGCTGCGCAGCTGGCTCGACCAGTGCGACCTCCCGCCGAGCACCGTGCAGAACGTGCTCGTCGCCGCCGGCGAGGCGTGCGCCAACGCCATCGAGCACGGCCACCGGCACGCCCCGGGGGAGGCGGTGCGGCTGCGTGCCGTGGCCCTGGTCGACAACCTGCGCCTGACGGTGGCCGACAGCGGCCGGTGGAAGACGCCGCAGCCCGAACTGAACGCCCACCGCGGACGGGGCGTCGCCCTCATGCGGGCCATGATGCAGCAGGTCACCATCACCCCCGGCCCGTCCGGCACCACCGTCGACATGCAGATGAGGATCGCCTGATGACCACCCCACTGACCCTGACTCCCGGTCGGCGCGCGGACGGCACGCCCCGTCTCACGGTCACCGGTGAGATCGACATGAGCAACGTCGGCTCCCTGGCCGAGGCGCTGGACGGCGGTTCGGGATCCCTCGTGCTGGACCTGACCGCGGTGGAGTACCTCGACAGCGCCGGGCTGAGCGTGCTCTTCGCGCACGCGGACCGGCTGGAACTCGTCGTCACACCGCTGCTGGAGCCCCTCCTCACCGTCTCGGGCCTGTCCGACCTCGTCACCGTCCACGGCCCCGGCGGCGACGGTGTGCTGCGGCGATGACGGTGCGATGCGACAGCCCCCGCCCCGTACCCGTGCCCGACGCCCGCGTCCCCACCAGGACGCACGCCACCGCCGTCCCCGAGCCTCCCGGCCAGGAGTGATCAGCAACGTGACCGACACCCTCCACGTGACCGTCCCGCACCGGAGCGGCCGCAGCGCCGTCGTCGCCGTCTCCGGAGACGTGGACCTGCATACCGCGCCCACCCTGCGCGCAGAGGCCCTGTCCGTCGTGGACCAGGGCGTCCCGCACCTCGTGCTGGACCTGGCGCGGGTCGAGTACATCGACTCGACCGGACTCAGCACCCTCATCTCCCTCCTGCAGGCGACCGAGGCGGCGGGCGGCTCGCTCCGCCTGGCGCAGATCCCCGGCCGCCTGATGCGGATGGTGACGATGACCGGTCTGTCCCAGCTGCTGCCCGTGCACGAGACGGTCGCCGACGCGCTGGCCGCCCTGGCCGGTGCCGCGTCCGACGCGGCCGCGGACGGCACCGCCGCACCCAGCTGATGGCACCGGCGACGGGGGTGCGCGGGTCGGCCGGTTCGTGTTCCGATCGCGCCCCGGGAGGGTTGAACCGGCCATCGTGGTGCATACGACCCTGGGGGGCATTGACCGATGCCGTGCGAGATGATGGCATGCCCGGCGTTCGGGGCCGGAGATCGGCGAGGGGGGCGATGTGACGACCGAGCCTGAGCGGCGGTTGGCGGGCGAAGTCCGCCGGCCCGAGACGGCGGGCGCCGTGGACGAGGACCTGGCGCTGCTGTTCGGCACGTCGACGGCGCTGTTCGCCTCCCTGGCGGGGCCCGCGCACGTGCTGGAGGCGGCGAACCCGGCGTTCTTCGCGGCCATCGGCGGGGGGCGGCGGGAACGCACCGGTGTGCCGCTGGTCGAGCTGATGCCGGAGCTGACGGCCCAGGGCTTCATCGGGCTGCTGGACAGGGTGTACCGGTCGGGGGAGCGGCACGTGGGCCGGGACGCCCGTGTCCTCATCGGGGTCGGCGACGACACCCGCGAGGCGTACTTCGACTTCACCTACGAGGCCCGCCGCGACGCCGTCGGCAACATCATCGGCGTCCGGATGATCGGCGTGGAGACCACGCAGGCGAAGCACGCCCGGCGGCTGGCCGCCGAGCAGCGCGCGCTGCTGGAGCAGATCGCCCGCCAGGCACCGCTGCGGGAGGTGCTGGACGGCATGTGCGGGGCGATCGAGGAACTCTCCCCCGACGTCATCGTCTCGGTGCTGCTGGCCGACGCGGACGGCCGGCACCTGCACCACGGCGCGGCGCCCAGCCTGCCCGACTTCTACAACGAGGCCATCGACGGCATCGCCACCGGCGAGGGCGTGGGTTCCTGCGGCACCGCCGCCCACCGGCGCCGCAGTGTGATCGTCAGCGACATCGCCACCGATCCGCTGTGGGACGACTTCCGTGACCTGGCCGGCCTCGCGGGGCTCGCCGCCTGCTGGTCGACGCCGATCCTCGGCCGCGACGGCGCGCTGCTGGGCACCTTCGCGATGTACCACCGCACGCCGCGTGCCCCGCACCCGACCGACCTCGCGCTGGCCCGGGTCTTCGCCGACACCGCGGCCCTCGCCATCGAGCGGCACCGCGCCGAGCAGGCCCGGCGGGAGGCGGACGCGCGGGAGAAGGCGGCCCGCGAGGACCTCGCCTTCCTGCTGGCCGCCAGCACCTCCCTGTCCGGCCGGCTGGACGAGGAGCAGACGCTGCAGCGCCTCGCGGCCCTGGCCGCCCCGGCCCTGGCGCCGCTGGCCGCGGTCGACGTCGTGGAGGCGGGACGGGTGCACCGGGTGGCGGCCGCCGCCCCGACCGAGGAGGCGCGGGCTCTCCTCGGCGCGCACGCACCGGCACTCGACGCCTCCGCCGACGACGCCGTCGCCCGCGTCCTGGCCTCCGGGCTGACCGAGGTGGCCCGCCGGACGCCGACGGGCCCCGGCCCCTGGCACGAGCTGGGCGTCACCGGCTACGTGGTGGTGCCCCTCGTGGACCGCGGGCGGCCCTTCGGAGCGCTGACCCTGATGTCCACGGACGGGGACTGCTTCGACGGCCACCGGATCGCCCTGGCGGAGGAACTGGCCCGCCGTGCCGCCTCCGCCGCCCGCAACGCCCGCCAGTACGCCCAACGCGCCGCCCTGGCCCGCGACCTGCAGTCCGGCCTGCTGCTGCCCGACCTGCCGGACATCCCCGGCGCCCGGCTCGCCGCGTTCTACCACCCGGCCGGCGAGGGGCTGGAGATCGGCGGCGACTTCTACGACGTCTTCCCCCGCGGCGACGGCAGCTGGGCCTTCATCCTGGGGGACGTCTGCGGGCGCGGCGCCAAGGCCGCCACCACGACGGCCCTGGTACGGCACACCGTCCGCGCCGTCGCCCCCCTGCTGGACGACCCCGCCGACATCGTCGGGGCCGTCGACAAGGCCCTGAACGACTGCCACACCCGCCACCACAACGGCTTCGTCACCCTCGTCTACGGCCACCTGTCGCCCACGGCCGACGGACTCGCCGTCCACCTGGTCCGGGCGGGCCACACCCTGCCGCTCCTGCTGGACCGCGACCACGCCGTCCAGACGATCGAAGCGTCCGGCGGCCTGCTCGGCATCGGCATCCCACCGCGCCTCACCGCCCGCCGCTTCACGCTCCACCCCGCCGAGAGCCTGCTGCTGTACACCGACGGCATCACCGAGTGCCGCGGCTCGGGCACCGAACAGTACGGCGACATCCGCCTGGCCAAGGCCCTCGCCTCCGCGGCCCGCCACCCCGGCCCGGCCGACGTCGTCCGCACCCTGTCCGAGGACGTCCAGACCTTCCTGGACGGCCGAGACGTGGACGACGACCAGGCCGCCCTGGTCATCACGGCAAACACCCCGCAACCCACCGGGACGTGACCTCGCACCGGGGGGCAATCCGCAGTTGATCCCAGAGAAGGCATGATCGACATCATGGCAAGCCAGCCTCTGGCTCGTGCTGTCGGGCTTGGACGGAGGTCCTGTTCAATCACCCTGGGGCGCCGAGAAGATGTTCGGCCTCGGTGCCGAAGGACCAGGTGCGTCCGCTGCGCAGGATGTTCGCCAGGACCCGGGCGTCGCCAGGGTCGGACTTCTTGCGGCTGACGCCGTGGCGGTCGCGGTAGCGGGCCGCAGCGAGGGGGTTGATCGCGAAGATCTGTCGGCTGCCGGTGCGCAGGGGAAACGGAGGTATCAGCCCGGTGTCCGCGTCATCACCGCGAACCCCACCGCATCCGTGGTCTCGTGGCGGCGCGAAGGTGTCGGGACGCCGCCCTAGTCCAACGCCTCGCAGGTCAGGGGTGACAACAGGCGCCAGGTGACCCGGGCCCTGCTGATGTCCATCCGCTGCCGGACCTGAAGGCGGCGGCGTCGAAGCCGGCGTCTCCGGAATTCTCCGAAGCCGCAGGCGCCGGTGCTCCGGCAAAGGGTGACAACTCCGCCGCGCCGGCATATGCATCCGATACTGGCGGCACCAACTGGATGGCGATGGGCATCGGTGGCGTCGTACTCCTCGGAGCCGCGCTCGCGGTTGGCGCCATCGCCCGCAGGCGACGGACGTCCGCAGCCCTGCACGCAACGCCAGTGTCCACCCCGGGCCAAGCTCTCTACGCAGCACCGGGGTTCAGTCCCTCTACTTCCACACCACCGGTCCCACCGGACAGGTTTCCCCCTCCGGTGGGACCTGGGGCCGTCTGAGTACGGATACTCAGACGGGCTGGTCGCCGACACGGATGGGGCACATGCTGCGATGTGGCTACTGTGCTTCTCGACTACCGCAGCAATGCGGTCGCACGTTCACAGCATCTCGGCGGCGTAGACGAGACACGGGGAGGGCCACGCATGGCGTGGGAGGAGTGGGAGCAGCTCAAGTCCGCGGCGGTCGAACGGCAATCGGCGCACATGCAGCTCAACCAGCTTCCGGCCGACCTGGGAGGCACCAGCTCGGGTGGCGGCGGCGTGTCCGGCAAACTGAGATCCGACAAGGCCGCGTGGTCCACGGCGGGTAAAGGGGTCGGCGACCTGCGGGACAACATCGGCAAGGCGCTGGGAAAGCTGGGAGAGGGCCAGAAGGGCCTCGGCAAGGATTCCAGGTGCCTGACCGCTGCCGCCCAGCGGGAGGTCCACACATCCTGGGAGCGCTATGTCGGGAACCTGAGCGGGCGCTGCGAGAAGCTGGCCGGTCTGCTGGAGAAGGTGGGCAACGACCAGCTCAGGACTGACGAGGCCGTCAAGGCCGAGATTGCGAAGGTGAGGACCGAGTACGAGGACACGCCGGCGGTCGGCGGTCAGTCCAAGGGCCGGTGACCAGAGGCCATGGATTACATGACGCTGAAGACCTTGAAGCTGTCCGAGTACTCGGATGCGGCGGATGGTTTCCGCGCGGCGAGCGACATGGCCAGCGCGGCCAAGGACCGCATCGAACTGCAGATCACCGTGGCCATGAAGAAGGCCAACAAGGGTGAGGCAGCAGATGCGGCGGACGGCCAGTTGCGGGAGCTGGCGAAGAACTTCCACTACGCGCAGGTCGAGTGCAATCTGGTCAGCACGGCGCTGGACGGGTTCGTGTACGACATGGAGGCGGCCAGGAAGAAGCTGGACGCTGTGGTCGAGGACGCGCACGCCAGGAAGTTCACCGTGAACTCCGACGGCTCGGTCAGTTACCCGCCCGCAGGCGAGAAGACCGACGGCAAACTCCCCGAGGGCGGCACCGTGACCAGCCTGGCGGAGGACCCGACCGCAGACGCGATCGGCCGCTATGCGGCCAGCATCGACCCCAACCCCAACGCCCGGTATGCGCAGGAATACGCCGACCGCATCGCGGACGCCGTCAAGGAGGCCACAGAGGCCGACGAGAAGTGGGCGCCGAAGCTGCGGGCGCTGAAGGCGGACGACGACCTGACCGTCTCCGACCGGGACTGGGCCGATGCGAAGAAGGACACCTCCGGCGTTCTCAAGGGAGCCGAGGACTACCTGCGTTCCATCAAGGAGCCGCCCAAGCACGGGACTCCCAAGGAGAACGCGGAGTGGTGGAAGAGCCTCAGCGACGAGCAGCGGGCGGATTACATCGCTGTCCATCCTGATTCGATCGGGTGGATGGACGGCCTTCCCGCCACCGTGCGTGATGAGGCGAACCGAACCGTGCTTGCCGAGACCCATGGCACCGCTCAGGCCGAACTGGACGCCTGGATAGCGAAGGAGCCCGACCGCTTTACGACCATGCACCAACTCAACCCCAACACGGGTGAGGAGGTGGACGTCCAGGTAAGGGATCCCGAAAAAGAAGCTGAATGGGAGAACTGGGAAGCGAAGCGGAAGGAACTGCAGGGCCGAATCGACGGCATGGATTCGATCCAGAGCCGCTACGATGACTTCGTCGGAGACGAGAGCACTCGGCCTTATCTGCTCGGATTCGACAACAAGAATCTCGGGCATGCTGTCGTGTCCATCGGAAATCCGGACACTGCCGACAATGTGGTGACGTACGTGCCGGGAACTGGCTCGAACCTGAACGGCGTCGATGGTCTCATTTCAAGAGCTGAGGTGCTTCAAGACCAAGCAGGCATCACGGATCCCACGCATTCGACGGCTTCCGTGGTGTGGCTTGGTTACGATGCCCCGCAGAGCCTCGTACCCGATGCGACTTACGACACCACGTGGGCCGACCATGCCCGCGCGCCGCTCAGCAACTTTCTGGCTGGCCTTGATGCAGCCCACCATGGAGGGCACGCGAATTTCACTCTCATGGGACACAGTTACGGCTCCCTTGTGGCCGGCGAGACCATGCGTGACCACCCTGACCTGCCGGTGGACAACGCGATCCTGGTCGGAAGCCCCGGCACCGGGGTCAATCACGCCAAGGACCTGAACATTCCTGCGGATCACGTCTGGTCGGCAACTGCTCAGAACGACCTGGTCAACATGGCCCCACCGCAGGCAGGTCCGCTGGCACCCCTGAATCCGAATGCATACAGGCACCTCTTTGACGACCACACGGCCATGTACGGGACGGACCCGACGTCTGATGAATTCGGTGGCCGCACCTTCGGGGTTGGCAATGGGCATCTTCCAGGTTGGAATGGGGAACTCATGCCTGCCCACTCCCAGTACTGGGAAGGGGATTCACTGAAGAATATGGCAAAGATCGCAACCGGAGGGGCTCCGTGAAAACGAACCGAATGCTGTCAGTCATTACGTTGTTGTGTGCGGCAGTCGCCATCACGGCTTGTGGGACCCAACAGACCAGCAGCGGGAATGGCGCAACGAATTCCAAGCAGGCCACCATGGATGAGCAGCAAGCAAGTGCACGCGCAGAGGAGATCGTTCACCAGGCGGTGAAGGGTATGTCGCCCAGGCCGACCCTTAAGCGTACTGGCCTTCGCCCTCTGGGCGCATGCGTCGCCCGGGATGACGGCGGCCCAGACGACCGTGTTCAGTACCGACTCACCTATCAGCTGACCGGGGTTCCCGGCAGCGACGCCAAGGCGCTGGTACGACAGGCTCGTGACGCCTGGGTGAAGTTGGGCTACAAGTTCCAGTCAAAGGATGGCGACTGGTCCGATCCCTTCCCCTCGGTCAGCATGCGTACCGAACCGGATGACTTCTGGATGACGGCTCTCACGGGTGTCGTGAATCGCGCCAGAGGCGAGGGACTCGCAGCCATCTCCGTGACTTCTCCCTGCTTCGCTCCCAGCCAGGGGTCCTCGGCCGACTCCACGGCCTTCCACCGCACGCAGGCCGACGAGAACGCCGAACATCTGGCTCTCGCCCACTCCAGCCGGATCTACGACGCACTCCACGTACGACACGCCCCAGCCCAGGAGGGAGACGGAATCAGCGTCCACCGGGACGCCGAGGGCACCTATGTCCACCATGCCTGGTCGACCCAACCGCTCTCGGAGGAGGAGACGGCTCAGGCGCTGGCGCGTGCACGGACTTACTTCGAGAGTGCAGGCTGGACCGTGCGACATGTTCTGGCAGAAACCGGCGTTCCCGCGCTCATCACCCGTAACGTCGAGGACGGGAGCGTGGCCCAGGTCGCCCCGTCGGCCACGGGCGCATTGCGCGTCGCGGTGACGACGCCGGTCGCACCCGGACGGTCCGCCGGCGTCTGAGTCACGGCGGAACGCGTCCCATGGTGAGAAGCCCGGTTCCTGAAAGTGCTGCCCGCACTCCAACTTGTCGAACACCAGCCGGACAAGGCCGTGCGCCGGCGCCGCGGCACAACGGACGCCATCGACGCCGAGGCGGCGGTCCGCGCGGTACTGTCCGGCCGCGCGACCGCGAAGGCGAGCGACGGCCCGGTCGAGATGCTGCGGCTGCTCAAGCTGGCGAAAGGGGCCGCCATCGAGCCCAGGCCCCAGGCCGTCAATCAGCTGAAGAGCGTCCATGTTCTGAAACTCCTGGCTCGCCGGATCCAGCACCCGACCGGGGAGATCGACGATCTGAACAAGCGCATAGCCGAGGGCGTCGACGCGGAGGCGACCGCCAGGCCAACGCCGCCCTCTACCGAATCGTCCTCAGCCGCCTGCGCTGGGACGACCGCTCCCAGGACTGCCCACGGCGACGACTGGCCGAGGGCAAAACGCGCCGAGAGATCATTCGTTGCCTGAAGCGGTACGTCCCGCGCGAGATCTACCGGCTGACACGAACGCGCTGGTCAGCCCGTTTCCCTAGCACTCGATGATGTTCACCGCCAGCCCGCCCCGGGCCGTCTCCTTGTACTTGACGCTCATGTCCGCGCCCGTGTCCTTCATCGTCTTGATGACCTTGTCGAGGGACACCTTGTGCGAGCCGTCGCCGCGCATCGCCATCTTCGCGGCGGTGACCGCCTTCACCGCGGCCATGCCGTTGCGCTCGATGCACGGGATCTGGACCAGGCCGCCGACCGGGTCGCAGGTCAGGCCGAGGTTGTGTTCCATGCCGATCTCGGCCGCGTTCTCCACCTGCTCGGGGGAGCCGCCGAGGACCTCGGCGAGGGCGCCCGCGGCCATGGAGCAGGCGGAGCCGACCTCGCCCTGGCAGCCGACCTCGGCGCCGGAGATGGAGGCGTTCTCCTTGAAGAGCATGCCGATCGCGCCGGCGGCCAGCAGGAAGCGGACGACGCCGTCCTCGTCGGCGCCCGGCACGAAGTCCATGTAGTAGTGCAGGACCGCGGGGATGATGCCGGCCGCGCCGTTCGTGGGGGCGGTCACCACCCGGCCGCCGGCCGCGTTCTCCTCGTTCACCGCCATCGCGTAGAGCGTGATCCACTCCATGGCGTGCGCCAGCGGGTCGCCCTCGGCGCGCAGCTGGCGGGCCGAGACGGCCGCGCGGCGGCGGACCTTCAGCCCGCCGGGCAGGATGCCCTCGCGGGACATGCCCCGCCGCACGCACTCGCGCATCACGCGCCAGATCTCCAGCAGGCCGGCCCGGATCTCGTCCTCGGTGCGCCAGGCCCGCTCGTTCTCCAGCATCAGCGCGGAGATCGACAGGCCGGTGTCCCTGGTCAGGCGCAGCAGCTCGTCGCCGGTGCGGAACGGGTACTTCAGGACCGTGTCGTCCAGGACGATCCGGTCCGCGCCCACCGCGTCCTCGTCCACGACGAAACCGCCGCCGACCGAGTAGTACGTCTTCGACAGCAGCTCGGCGCCCTCGGCGTCGTACGCCCAGACCGTCATGCCGTTGGCGTGGTAGGGGAGCGTCTTGCGGCGGTGCAGGACGAGGTCGTCGTCGAAGGAGAACGGGATCTCGTGCTCGCCGAGCAGCTTCAGCCGGCCCGCCGCCTTGATCTTCTCCACCCGCTCGTCGGCGTTCTCCACGTCGACCGTGCGCGGTGAGTCGCCCTCCAGGCCGAGCAGCACCGCCTTCGGGGTGCCGTGGCCGTGGCCGGTCGCGCCGAGCGAGCCGTACAGCTCGCAGCGCAGGGACGCGACCGAGCCGAGCAGGTCCTCGTTGCGCAGCCGGCGGGCGAACATGCGCGCGGCGCGCATCGGGCCGACGGTGTGGGAGCTGGACGGGCCGATGCCGATCGAGAACAGGTCGAAGACCGAGATGGCCACGGGTGACTCCTCCATACGGGTGGTGCACAAAAGCTGGTACAGGGCGCGGGCACCGCGCACACCGGGTACCTCCAGTGTGCGCGGTGCCCCGCGAAAGGTGACTTACTTGTTCAGCCCCGCGTACAGCGGGTGCTTGTCGGCGAGCGCCTTCACGCGCGCCTTGAGGGCCTCGGCGTCGTACGACGGCTTCAGCGCCTCGGCGATCACGTCCGCGACCTCGGTGAAGTCCTCGGCCGTGAAGCCGCGGGTGGCCAGGGCCGGCGTTCCGATGCGCAGGCCCGAGGTGACCATCGGCGGGCGCGGGTCGTTCGGGACGGCGTTGCGGTTGACCGTGATCCCGACCTCGTGGAGGCGGTCCTCGGCCTGCCGGCCGTCCAGCTCGCTCTCGCGCAGGTCGACCAGGACGAGGTGCACGTCCGTGCCGCCGGACAGCACGTTCACCCCGGCCTCACGGGCGTCCGGGGCCGTCAGACGGTCGGCGAGGATGCGGGCGCCCTCCACCGTACGGCGCTGGCGCTCCTTGAACTCCTCCGACGCGGCGACCTTGAAGGAGACCGCCTTCGCCGCGATCACGTGCTCCAGGGGGCCGCCCTGGAAGCCCGGGAAGACGGCCGAGTTCAGCTTCTTCGCGAAGTCCTTGCCGCGCGCGAGGATGATGCCGCCGCGCGGGCCGCCGAGCGTCTTGTGGGTGGTGGAGGTGACCACGTCGGCGTAGGGCACCGGGTTCTGGTGCAGACCGGCCGCGACCAGGCCCGCGAAGTGCGCCATGTCGACCCACAGGTAGGCCTCGACCTCGTCGGCGATCCGGCGGAACTCGGCGAAGTCCAGCTGCCGCGGGTACGCCGACCAGCCGGCGATGATCACCTTCGGGCGGTGCTCCTTGGCGAGCCGCTCCACCTCGGCCATGTCGACCAGGCCGGTACCGGCGTCCACGTGGTAGGCGACCACGTCGAACTGCTTGCCGGAGAAGTTCAGCCGCATCCCGTGGGTCAGGTGGCCGCCGTGCGCGAGGTCCAGGCCGAGGATGGTGTCCCCGGGCTGGGCCAGCGCGAACAGGGCCGCCTGGTTGGCGGATGCGCCGGAGTGGGGCTGCACGTTGGCGTACTCGGCGCCGAACAGCTCCTTGACCCGGTCGATGGCGATCTGCTCGGCGACGTCGACGTGCTCGCAGCCGCCGTAGTAGCGGCGGCCCGGGTAGCCCTCGGCGTACTTGTTGGTCAGGACCGAGCCCTGGGCCTCCATCACCGCGAGCGGCGCGAAGTTCTCGGAGGCGATCATCTCCAGGGTCGACTGCTGGCGGTTCAGCTCGGCGTCGACCGCGGCGGCGATCTCCGGGTCCAGCTCGTGCAGGGACGTGTTCAGGACGGTCATACGGCTACGACTCCTCAGCCGGCGTTCTGGGCGGTGTACTCGTCGGCGGAGAGCAGGTCGCCCGGCTCCTCCGTGACGCGCACCTTGAACAGCCAGCCGCCCTCGAAGGGGGCCGAGTTCACCAGCGACGGGTCGTTGACGACGTCCTCGTTGACCTCGGTGATCTCACCGCTGACGGGCGAGTACAGGTCGGAGACCGACTTGGTCGACTCCAGCTCGCCGCAGGTCTCGCCCGCGGTCACCGTGGAGCCGACCTCGGGGAGCTGGGCGTAGACGACGTCGCCGAGCGCGTTGGCCGCGAACTCGGTGATGCCGACCGTCGACACGCCGTCCTCGGCGGGCGACAGCCACTCGTGCTCCTTGCTGTAGCGCAGCTGCTGGGGGTTGCTCATGGCCTGGATTCTCCTGTACGCGGGGAAGTGCTGATGCAGGGGGGAGTGCTGAGGACGCGCGTGAGCAGCGCCGATGTGCCCGATGTCACGTTCCGCAGGGGCTGTGGGGCTACGACGGTGTCACTTCTGGCGCTTGTAGAACGGCAGCGCCACGACCTGGTACGGCTCGTGGGTGCCCCGGATGTCCACGCCGACGCCCTCGGTGCCCGGCGCCGCGTGTGCCGCGTCGACGTAGGCCATGGCGATCGGCTTGCCCAGGGTGGGGGAGGGGGCGCCGGAGGTGACCTCGCCGATCACCGCGCCGCCGGCCACGACGGCGTATCCGGCGCGCGGCACCCGGCGGCCCTCGGCGACCAGGCCGACCAGCACCCGTGGCGGGTTCTCCTGGGCCCGGGCGGCCGCCTCGGCGAGCGCCTCGCGGCCCACGAAGTCGCCGTCCTTCTCGAACTTCACCACCCGGCCGAGCCCGGCGTCGAAGGGGGTCAGCTCGCGGGTCAGCTCGTGCCCGTACAGCGGCATGCCCGCCTCGAGGCGCAGGGTGTCCCGGCAGGACAGCCCGCACGGGACCAGTCCGGCGCCCTCGCCGGCCTTGGTCAGCGCCTGCCACAGCTCGACGGCGTGCTCCGGCTTCACGAACAGCTCGAAGCCGTCCTCGCCGGTGTAGCCGGTGCGGGCGATCAGCGCGGGGACGCCGGCGACGGTGCCGGGCAGCCCGGCGTAGTACTTCAGGCCGTCCAGGTCGGCGTCGGTGAGCGACTTGAGGATGCCGGGGGACTGCGGGCCCTGCACGGCGAGCAGCGCGTACGCGTCCCGGTCGTCGCGGACCTCGGCGTCGAAACCGGCCGCCCGCTCGGTGAGCGCGTCCAGCACCACCTGGGCGTTGGAGGCGTTGGCCACCACCATGTACTCGGTCTCGGCCAGGCGGTAGACGATCAGGTCGTCCAGGATGCCGCCGTCGGCCTGGCAGATCATGGTGTAGCGGGCGCGGCCGACACCGACGGAGGCGATGTTGCCGACCAGGGCGTGGTTCAGCAGGGCGGCGGCCCCGGTTCCGGTGACGGTGATCTCGCCCATGTGGGAGAGGTCGAACAGTCCGGCCCGGGTGCGCACGGCGAGGTGCTCGTCGCGCTCGGAGCCGTAGCGCAGGGGCATGTCCCAGCCGGCGAAGTCGGTCATCGTCGCACCGAGGGAACGATGCACGGCGTCGAGTGCGGTGTGGCGCAGCTCGGTGGGTTCGGTACTGCTCATCGGTCGGTCGTCTCCCAGGGCAACAGGGATGGGGCGAGGAACGTTCCTCCCCATCTGTCATCGGAACCTGAGAGGTTCGCCACGACCGCCCACAGGGACGATCACGGTTTGCACCTTGGGTGGGGCCACTGGCGCAGCGGCCCGCTTTTCAGATGTGCCTCGCCCGCGCGGTAACGGGGCCTGAGAGATTCAAGGGAGGGACTTGCTCCTTCGGCGCCCCAGCGGCACAGACGTACGGCTGGGAACTCTCCCGCGCGGATTCAAACGGCCGGTATGCAGTTGGCGGCCACATCATTGCACGGCGAGCCGGCTTTTGTAACCGACCTGTGGCACGGCCCGGACCCCTCCATCACCCATGCTCATTACTCTCTCTTTACGCAAGGCGGGAAGGGATATTACCGGGCCGGCAGGGGAGGAAGATCACGGTGAACAGGACCCCGGTGTGCGCAACCGTCACCACCGGCATCGCGGTGCCGAGCCCTCGTCCCGACCCGGCCCCGGTCGTCCGCGACCTGCGCGACCGGGCCGGCCGCAGCCCGCACGCCCTGCTCTTCGGCCCCCGCGACCTGGTGGTGGTCACCGGGCTGCCCGGCAGCGGCAAGTCCACCCTGATGCACCGCGCGGTCACCGGCCACCGCATCGACTCCCAGGACGCCCGTGACCGCTGGGCGGCCCGCCTCCCCGGCCGCCTGCCCTACGCGCTGTACCGCCCCCTGGTCCGCCTCGCCCACTACGCCGCCCTGCGCCGCGCCCTGCGCACCGGCGAGGGAGTCGTCGTGCACGACTGCGGCACCCAGGCGTGGGTGCGCGCCTGGCTGGCCCGCGAGGCCCGGCGCCGGGGCGGCACCCTGCACCTGCTCCTGCTGGATGTCAGCCCCGGCACGGCCCGGCGGGGCCAGCGCGAGCGCGGCCGGGGCGTGTCCCGTTACGCCTTCCGCCGGCACCGGCGTACCATCGCCCGGCTGCTGAGCGCCGTGGAGAAGGGCGAGCTGCCCGCCGGCTGCGGCGCGGCGGTGCTGCTGGACCGGGACGCGGCGGACGTGCTCAGGCGCGTGGGCTTCGCTCGGTGAGGGACTGTCACAGCCACCCGCTAGCCTTCAAGGTCACAGCAGTGGTTCCCAGCAGGCGGTAGGCACATGGACTTCCCGGCGGACCTTCCCGCGGACTTCCCCCCACAGGCGCACCCCCAGCCGCACGGCGGCTGGCCCGGCAACGAGCTGGAGGAGGTGCTGTCGGCGTCCCTGGGCGTCCCCGCGGCGGGCGGCCGGATCATCGAGGTCCTCGGCCGCAGCTTCCTGTGGATACCGCTGCCCAACGGCGGGGGCCCGCACAGCGGCCCGCTGGACCTGCCGACCCTGGACCTCGAGGGGCAGACGTACGTCCCGGTGTTCAGCTCCGAGGAGCAGCTGCGTCAGGCCGCCGGCGCCCACATGTCGTACACCATCGCCCCCGCCGTCGAGTTCGCCCGCGGCCTGCCCCCGCAGGCGGGCATCGCGGTGAACCCGGGCGGTGTGGTCGGGGTCCCGCTGCCCCCCGAGGCCGTGGCCGAGCTGTGCCGGGCCGGCCGCACCCCGCTGGACGGCCCGAACACCGGCGGCCGGGTCCGGCTCTTCGAGCCCGACTGGCAGGACGACCCGGTCGACTTCCTCTCCGCCGCCTCCGCCGAGTTCGCCGACACCGGTGTGGTGCTCACCGCCCGCCGCTGCCTGGCCGCCATCGAGACGGCCGAACCGGTCATGTTCGTCGGTGTCGAACTCACCCGGTGGGAGGGCGACCTGCGCACCCAGCCCCTGGACGCCCTCGGCCGGGCGCTGGGCAGGGTCCCGGTCGGGTGGCCGGTCAACCTGGTCCTCATGGACGTGGCCGACGACCCGGTCTCCGACTGGCTGCGGGCGAACGTCCGGCCCTTCTACGAGTACGGCCACTGAACGGCCGGCCGAGGGGCGCGGGGAACCGCGCGAGAACCCACCGGGAACCCGCGCCCGCGTACGCACACGATGCCCCGGGCTCCGGGGCGCTTAAGCTGTGTCCGAACGCGGGGTAAGAAGCGAAGGGGCGGTAAGACAGGTGAGCGCGAGCCCAAGCGGCAGCGTCGAGCACATGCTGCGCCAGGTCACGCCCGGACGCTACGACGCCTACGAGGCCCTGCTCCGCGCCCTCGCCACCCCCTCCTCCGGTCAGGTCTGGATGCTCCTGTGGCACGGCCAGGCCGGCTCCCCGGACGCCCAGTACGGGAACATGGAGGTCGACGGCTGCCACTACGCCCCCTGCGTCACCTCCGCCCAGGAGCTGTCCGCCAGCGGCTGGAACCGGGCGTACGAGGTCGTCGACGGCCTGGACGTGGCCCGCACCCTCTACCCCGACCACTACGGCCTCTGGCTCAACCCGCACGCCCCGGGCGGTGGCGTCGGCATCCCCTGGCTCGACCTGCGCCGCATCGCCACCGGCCTGGACCGCCAGCCCGCCGGCCCGCTGCGGCTGGCCGAACCCGGCATCGAGATCCCCCAGTTCTACGCCCTGCTGGCGCAGAACGCGCACCGCACCCCCGCGCTCCGCTCGCTGCGCCGCGCCTGGGTGCAGCCCGCGCTCGGGGCGCCGTACCTCGCCATCGGCCTGGACGTGTACGACACCTCGCCGGCCGCGGTGGACTCGGTGCGCGCGATGATGCAGCAGTCCATCGGAGCGGTCCCGGAGGGGCTGCCGGTGTCGACGGTCGCGATGAGCGACGACTACGACCCGGTGGTGATGTGGATGCGGGTCAACGCCCGCCCGTTCTACGACCGCGAGGCCCACGTGCCCGCGCCGCAGCCCCAACTCCACGCGCCGGTCCCGCCGCAGGCCCCGGCCGGCGGGTACGGCTACCCGCCGGTGCACGGCGGCTACTGAGCCGTGACGGACCGCCCGCTTCTGCGCGCGTAGACAACGCCTGGTCGTCCGGAACCGCACCGATATCGGCCTTCTGTCCCAACTGGCACACGTCCGGGAGCCGTTACCCACTGTTCGGATAACGGAATCCCCCGGACTGCATCACGGTTGCGCATACTTTCGCCGTCAGCTCTGGCGGGTGATCACGACCACGCTGAAGACTCCCGACTCAGACATGAGGCCGAGACCTCGTGTCGATGGCAAGTCGACAAAGCCGCAATCCGCGGCAGGCGCAGGCCGGTCACCACCGGCGAGAGGGGTCGCTCACCGTGACCGCACCGATCGAGACCACCGGGGCGGCAGCCGAGGCACAGCCCGAGGCTGTGCTGGCGGGTGCCGGTAAGGGGCAGATCGAGGGTCGTTCCCTGGGCCAGATCGCCTGGACCCGGTTCAAGAAGGACAAGGTGGCCGTCGCGGGCGGTGTCATCGTCATCCTGCTGATCCTCCTCGCGATCCTCTCGCGCCCCCTCCAGGCCGCCCTCGGGCTCGACCCCAACGACTTCCACCAGGACCTGATCAGCCCGGACACCTCGCTGCCCAAGGGCAGTTGGGGTGGCGTGAGCCTCGACCACCCGCTCGGCGTGGACCCGAAGTTCGGCCGGGACATCGCCACCCGCATCCTGGAGGGCTCCTGGGTGTCGCTGGTGGTCGCCTTCGGCGCCACCATCCTGTCCAACGTGATCGGCGCCGTCATGGGCGTCATCGCGGGCTACTACGGCGGGCGCGTCGACTCGGTCATCAGCCGGCTGATGGACACCTTCCTCGCCTTCCCCCTCCTGCTGTTCGCCATCTCCATCTCCGCCACGCTCCAGGGCGGCGCCTTCGGCCTGTCCGGCCTGCCGCTCCACCTGTGCGTGCTGATCTTCGTCATCGGCTTCTTCAACTGGCCCTACCTGGGCCGGATCGTGCGCGGCCAGACCCTCGCCCTGCGCGAGCGCGAGTTCGTCGACGCCTCCCGGGGCATGGGCGCCAAGGCCCCGTACATCCTGTTCCGGGAGCTGATGCCGAACCTGGTCGGCCCGATCATCGTCTACTCGACGCTGCTCATCCCGACCAACATCCTCTTCGAGGCGTCCCTGAGCTTCCTCGGCGTCGGCATCCAGCCCCCGCAGGCGTCCTGGGGCGGCATGCTCCGCGAGGCCGTCGACTTCTACCAGGTCGATCCCATGTTCATGATCGTCCCTGGTGTCGCCATCTTCGTGACCGTCCTGGCCTTCAACCTGCTCGGCGACGGTCTCCGCGATGCTCTCGACCCGCGCAGTCGCTGACGCCTGCCGCAGAGAGCCCGAAAAGTTTCCAACAATGGAGGGGAAAGCGCCCATCATGCGAAGGTCAGCGCTGGCCGCGATCGCGGCCATCGGCTCCGCCAGTCTGCTCGTTGCAGGCTGCAGCAAGGCCGATGACAACAAGAACGAGAACGGGACCAAGTCGGCCGGGGCCAACGCCGCGACCAAGGGCGTCGTCAACGTGTCGGACAAGAAGGGCGGCACGGTCACCTACGAGCTGTCCGACGTCCCGGACTCGCTCGACCCCGGCAACACGTACTACGCGTACATGTACAACCTCAGCCGGCTGTGGGCCCGCCCGCTGATGACCTTCAAGCCCGGCCCCGGCGAGGAGGGCAACACCCTCGTCCCCGACCTCGCGGCGAGCAAGGGCGTCCCGAGCGACGGCGGCAAGACCTGGACGTACAAGCTGCGTTCGGGCCTGAAGTACGACGACGGCACGCCGATCACCTCGAAGGACGTCAAGTACGCCGTCGAGCGCTCCAACTTCGCGCGTGACGTGCTCTCCCTCGGCCCGAACTACTTCCAGCAGTTCCTGGCCGGCGGCGACAAGTACAAGGGCCCGTACAAGGACAAGAGCGACAAGGGCCTGTCCTCCATCCAGACGCCGGACGACCAGACGATCGTCTTCCACCTGAAGCAGGCCTTCCAGGAGTTCGACTACCTGGTCGCCGCCCCGCAGACGGCCCCGGTGCCCAAGGCGAAGGACACCGGCATCGACTACATCAAGCACATCGTCTCCTCCGGCTCGTACAAGTTCCAGAGCTACCAGGAGGGCCAGCAGGCCGTCCTCGTCCGCAACGAGAACTGGGACCCGAAGACGGACCCGCTGCGCAAGCAGCTGCCGGACAAGATCGTCGTCAAGCTGAAGGTCAACCCGGAGACGATCGACAAGGACGTCCAGGCGGGCAACGCGATCGACCTCGGCGGCACGGGTGTCCAGGCCGCCACGCAGGCCCAGGTCGTCACCGACCCGTCGAAGAAGGCCAACACGGACAACACCTACGGTGGCCGTCTGGTCTTCCTCGCGATCAACACCACGGTCGCGCCGTTCGACAAGCTCGAGTGCCGCAAGGCCGTCCAGTACGCCGTCGACAAGGTCTCGGTGCAGACCGCCGAGGGCGGCCCGATCCGCGGTGAGATCGCCTCCACGGTCCTGCCGCCGGACATCCCGGGCTACCAGAAGAACGACGTCTACGCCACGCCGGGCAACAAGGGCGACGTCGCCAAGGCCAAGTCGCTGCTGAAGGCCTGCGGCAAGACGTCGATCTCGACGAGCATCTCGGCCCGTTCGGACCGTCCGCAGGAGATCGACGCCGCCACGGCGATCATCGCCTCGCTGAAGAAGGTCGGCATCAACGCCACCCTCAAGCAGTTCCCGTCGGGCAAGTACTTCACCGACTACGCGGGCGTGCCGAAGTTCACCAAGAAGCAGAACCTCGGTCTGCACATGATGCAGTGGGGTGCCGACTGGCCCTCCGGCTACGGCTTCCTTCAGCAGATCCTGAACGGCAAGGCGATCAGCCAGTCCGGCAACACCAACCTGTCGCAGTACGACAACAAGCAGGTCAACGACCTGCTGGCCAAGGCGATCGGCACCCAGGACACCACCGAGCGCAACAGCCTCTACACGCAGATCGACAAGAAGACGATGGACGACGCCGTCCTCGTCCCGCTGACGTACTTCAAGGTCCTGCTGGCCCGCCCGACCGGCTACACCAACCTGGTCTCCACGGCGGCCTTCAGCGGTGAGTACGACTACCTCAACATCGGCGTCGCGTCGAAGTAGCAGCCCCGGAAGGCAGGTGAAGGCATTGGTGCCCGCGGGCTTCGCGGCCCGCGGGCACCAGCGCCGGTCCCCGTGATCTCGTACATCCTCCGCCGGACGTTCGCGGCAGTGATCCTGCTGCTGGTCGTCTCCGCGGTCACCTTTGCCATCTTCTTCCTGCTGCCACGGCTCGCCGGCCAGACAGCGGACCAGCTGGCGCAGCAGTACATCGGCAAGAGCCCGTCGAAGGCGGACATCGCCGCGGTCAAGCACAACCTCGGTCTGGACCAGCCCGTCTACGTCCAGTACTGGCACTTCATCAAGGGGATCGTGGCCGGCGCCGACTACAACCTCGGACCCACGACGGTCCACTGTGACGTGCCCTGCTTCGGCTACTCGTTCAAGGACCACGTGGCGGTCTGGCCGCAGCTCACCCAGCGCATCCCGATCACCCTCTCGCTGGCCGCCGGCGCCGCCGTGCTGTGGCTCGTCTCCGGTGTGGCCATCGGTGTGATCTCCGCGCTGAAGCCGCGCTCGTTCTTCGACCGCACCTTCATGGGCGTCGCGCTCGCCGGTGTCTCGCTGCCCATGTTCTTCACGGGGAACCTGGCGATCCTGCTCTTCGTCTTCAACTGGCCGATCTTCGGCCGCGACTACGTCCCGCTCACCGAGAACCCCGAGCAGTGGGCGAACACGCTCTTCCCCGCCTGGTGTTCGCTGGCGCTGCTCTACTCCGCCATCTACGCGCGGCTCACCCGCTCGGGCATGCTGGAGACGATGAACGAGGACTTCATCCGCACGGCCCGCGCGAAGGGCCTGCGCGAACGCAAGGTCGTGGTCCGGCACGGCCTGCGCGCCGCCCTCACCCCGATCATCACCGTCTTCGGCATGGACGTCGGTCTGCTGCTCGGCGGCGCCGTCATCACCGAGAGCGTCTTCTCGCTGGGCGGCGTAGGCCAGTACGCGGTGCAGGGCATCACCGACAACGACCTGCCCAAGATCCTCGGCGTGACCCTGCTCGCCGCCTTCTTCGTCGTGATCGCAAATCTCCTGGTGGACGTGCTCTACGCCGCCGCCGACCCGCGGGTGAGGCTCTCGTGACCGAACTCTCCAAGACCGGCGCGGCCGTGGGCGAGCCCACGCTCGGCAAGGCGCCCGAGGCCTTCCTGGAGGTCCGCGACCTCAAGGTGCACTTCCCGACCGACGACGGCGTGGTCAAGTCCGTCGACGGGCTCAGCTTCTCGCTGGAGAAGGGCCGGACCCTCGCCATCGTCGGCGAGTCCGGCTCCGGCAAGTCCGTCACCTCGCAGGCCATCATGGGCCTGCACCGGCTCGGCACCCGCGGCAAGAACGTGCGGATGTCCGGCGAGATCTGGCTGGACGGCACGGAGCTGGTCTCCGCCGCCCCGGACGAGGTGCGCAAGCTCCGCGGCCGCGAGATGGCGATGATCTTCCAGGACCCGCTGTCCGCGATGCACCCCTACTACAAGATCGGCGACCAGATCGTCGAGGCGTACCGGGTGCACCACGACGTCAGCAAGAAGGTCGCCCGCGCCCGGGCGATCGAGATGCTCGACCGGGTCGGCATCCCCGAGCCGGCCAAGCGCGTCGACGGCTACCCGCACGAGTTCTCCGGCGGTATGCGCCAGCGCGCCATGATCGCCATGGCGCTGGTGAACAACCCCGAACTGCTCATCGCGGACGAGCCGACCACCGCCCTCGACGTGACCGTCCAGGCGCAGATTCTCGACCTGATCCGGGACCTGCAGAAGGAGTTCGGCTCCGCGGTCATCATGATCACCCACGACCTCGGTGTGGTCGCCGAGATCGCCGACGACGTCCTCGTGATGTACGGCGGCCGGTGCGTGGAGCGCGGTCCGGCCGGCGAGGTCTTCGAACAGCCGCAGCACCCCTACACCTGGGGCCTGCTCGGCTCGATGCCCCGCATCGACCGCGAGACCTCCGAGCGGCTCATCCCGGTCAAGGGCTCTCCGCCGAGCCTCATCAACGTCCCCTCGGGCTGCGCCTTCCACCCGCGCTGCCCGTACGCGGACATCCCCAAGGGGAACGTCACCCGCACGGTGCGCCCCGAGCTGGAGCAGGTGAGCACCGGGCACTTCTCCGCGTGCCACCTCTCGACCGAGGACCGCCAGCGGATCTGGACCGAAGAGATTGCGCCGAAGCTGTGAGTGAGACCAAGAAGACGGACACCGTCGCCGAGGCCGCGGTCCCGAAGCAGGCGTCGGCTCCCGAGGAGCGGGAGGTGCTGCTCAAGGTCGAGGGCCTGACCAAGCACTTCCCGATCAAGAAGGGCATCCTGCAGCGCCAGGTCGGTGCCGTGAAGGCCGTCGACGGCATCGACTTCGAGGTGCGCAAGGGCGAGACCCTGGGCGTGGTCGGCGAGTCGGGCTGCGGCAAGTCGACCATGGGCCGGGTCATCACCCGCCTCCAGGACCCGACGGGCGGCCGGATCAGCTTCGAGGGCCGGGACATCACGCGGCTCGGCGCCGGGCAGATGCGCCCGCTGCGCCGCGACATCCAGATGATCTTCCAGGACCCGTACGGCTCCCTGAACCCCCGGCACACCATCGGCTCGATCGTCTCGGCGCCCTTCCGGCTCCAGGGCGTGGAGCCCGAGGGCGGGGTGAAGAAGGAGGTCCAGCGGCTCCTCGAACTGGTCGGCCTCAGCCCCGAGCACTACAACCGCTACCCGCACGAGTTCTCCGGCGGTCAGCGCCAGCGCATCGGCATCGCCCGCGCGCTCGCCCTGAAGCCGAAGCTGGTCGTGGCGGACGAGCCGGTGTCCGCGCTGGACGTGTCGATCCAGGCGCAGGTCGTGAACCTGATGGACGACCTCCAGCAGGAACTCGGCCTGACCTACGTGATCATCGCGCACGACCTCTCGGTCGTCCGGCACGTCTCGGACCGGATCGCGGTGATGTACCTCGGCAAGATCGTGGAACTCGCCGACCGCACCTCGCTGTACGAGGCGCCGATGCACCCGTACACCAAGGCGCTGCTGTCCGCGGTGCCGGTGCCGGACCCCAAGCGGCGGGGGCAGAAGAGCGAGCGCATCCTGCTCCGCGGCGACGTGCCCTCGCCGATCGCCCCGCCCCCCGGCTGCCGGTTCCACACCCGGTGCTGGAAGGCGACGGAGATCTGCCGGACGACCGAGCCGCAGCTGGTCGAGCTGAGGCCCGGTCAGCGCGTGGCCTGCCACCACCCGGAGAACTTCGAGGACCAAGCACCCCAGGACACGGTCCTGCTGACGGCGGCGAAGAAGGCGTCGGAACTGGTTCCGGACGCGGTCCTCTCCGAGGGTTCGGCGGCTGTCCCGGCACCGGTCGCCGAAGAGCCGGCGGCTGCCGAGGAGGAGACGGCGTCCGGGAAGGCGGCTGCCGAGGAGGCGGCGGTGTCCGGGAAGGCGGTTTCCGAGGAGCCGGCGGCTGCCGAGGAGTCGGCGGCTGCCGAGGCCGAGCCGGTTTCCGGTGTGAAGACCGGGCCCGGCGCCAAGGTGTCGACCAGGAAGGCCGCACCCGGGGCCGACGCCCCCGCGTCCGAGGCCGGTGCCCCCGTCGCGGAGCCCGACGCTCCCGCCGAGGGCCCGGGGGACACCGAAGCCGTCGCCGAGGAGGCCGGGCGGGAGGCCGGGGCCGGTGACTCCCAGGAGTCAACCGGGAAGTAGCACATGACGACTAGGTAAAGTCATGGACATGTCCAAACGGGAGAGTGAAGAGTCGTCCGTGCCCGACCACTGATCGGCACGCTCGAAAGGGACGACACATGCCACTCTCCCGTTCGGCACGTCTGGGGGCCGTCGCCACCGCGGCGGCCTCCTTCCTCGTCGTCGCCGCCTCCCCCGCCCCCACCCCCGGCGCCCCCGGCATCGGCGACCCCTACTTCCCCCGGCTGGGCAACGGCGGCTTCGACGCCCGCCACTACGACCTGGACATCGCCTACGCCCCGGACACCGGCCGCCTGGACGGCCGTACGACCCTCAGGGCCCGCGCCACCCAGCGGCTCTCCTCCTTCGACCTCGACCTCCAGCAGCTGGAGGTCACCGGCGTCCGGGTCGACGGCAGACCCGCGCGGTTCACGCGCGACGGCGACGAGATGACCGTCACCCCGCGCCACCCGCTCGCCCGGGGACGGGACTTCACCGTCTCCGTGACCTACGGCGGCATACCGCAGCCCCTCAGCGGCCCCATCGTGTTCGGCTCCAAGTACGGCTGGATGAAGACCCCCGACGGCGTCTTCGTCGCCTGCGAACCCAACGCCGCCTCCACCTGGTTCCCGTCCAGCGACCACCCCGCCGACAAGGCCACCTACGACATCCGGATCAAGGCGCCCCGGGGCCTGACCGGCGTCTCCAACGGCCGGCTGGTGTCGACGTACGACAAGGGCGGCTCGACGTACACCCACTGGCGCGAGTCGAAGCCGATGGCGACCTACCTCGCCACCGCCACCATCGGGAAGTTCGACGTGCGCACCGGCCGCACGCCCGGCGGCATCCCCGTGTACGTCGCCGTCGACCCCGTGCTGAAGAACAGCAACAAGGTCGACGTGTACGCCGTCACGGCCGCCGCCACCGACTACTGGTCGCAGGTCTTCGGGCCGTACCCCTTCGAGGAGACCGGCGCGATCGTCGACGACATGCCGGAGGCGGGGTTCTCGCTGGAGGTGCAGAGCAAGCCCGCCTACTCGGCCGTGCGCAGCGAGACGACCATCGTGCACGAGCTGGCCCACCAGTGGTTCGGCGACTCGGTGAGCGTGGCGCAGTGGAAGGACATCTGGCTGAACGAGGGCTTCGCCACCTACGCCCAGTGGCTGTGGGCCGAGCACAAGGGCACCCGCTCGGCGCACGACTCCTTCCTCGCCGACTACCGCTCCATCCCCGCCGGCTCCTCCTTCTGGCAGGTGAAGGTGGCCGACCCGCAGCGGGACACGATGTTCGCCTCCGCCGTGTACGACCGCGGCGCGATGACCCTCCAGATGCTCCGCGAGCGGATCGGCGACACGGCGTTCTTCAAGCTGCTCCCGGCCTGGACGAGGCTCCACCGGTACGGCAACGCGGACACCGCCGACTTCGTCCGCCTCGCCGAGCGCGTCAGCGGGCAGCAGCTCGACGACCTCTTCCACACCTGGCTGTTCACCACGGGCAAGCCCGCCCTGTGAGCCCGGCTTCGTAAGGGGCGCGCACTCCGGCAGGCGAGAATGTCGGGGTGCAGCTCCAGCAACTATTCAGTCCCTCCGTCCAGCACACGCTCGATGTCGTCGGGATCTTCGTGTTCGCGATCTCCGGCGCCCTGCTGGCCGTACGGAAGAACTTCGACGTCTTCGGCATCGCCGTGCTCGCCGAGGTCACCGCGCTGGGCGGGGGACTGTTCCGCGACCTCGTCATCGGGGCCGTACCCCCGGCCGCCTTCACGGACCTCGGGTACTTCCTCACCCCGCTGCTCGCCACCCTCGTCGTCTTCTTCCTGCACCCGCACGTGGAGCGCATCCAGGCGGCGGTGCTCGTCTTCGACGCGGCCGGCCTCGGCCTGTTCTGTGTCAGCGGTACGACGAAGGCGTACAGCTACGGCCTCGGCCTGACCGCGTCGGCGACGCTGGGCCTGGCCACCGCCGTGGGCGGCGGCGTGCTGCGCGACGTGCTGGCCAACGAGGTGCCCTCGCTGCTGCGCTGGGACCGCGACCTGTACGCGGTCCCCGCCATCGTCGGCGCCACGATGGTCGTGCTCTGCCTGCGCTACGACGCCCTCACCCCCCTCACCAGCGCCCTCGCCGCCGTCACGGCTTTCGTGCTGCGCCTGCTCGCGATGCGGTTCCACTGGCGAGCGCCGCGTGCGTGGAACCGCCGGTCGACGGTGACGGAGGAGTAGCGGCCCCGGCGGCGGTGGTCCCGGCGACCGACGTGTCCCGGCCCCTGGCGTGGCTCTGGCCCATCTGCAGGGTCAGCCAGCGGAAGACGGTGTCCACCTGCGGACGCCACAGCGCCATGGTGTGACCGCCCGCGCTGCGCGGCAGGAACACCACCCGCACGGTGGTCGGCGCCTTGGCGACGGACTCCAGGGCCATGCCCGCCTGGTAGCCGTCGCCGGACTCGCCGGACAGGTACAGCGCGATCCGGGGCCCCTCGGCCGCCTGCCGCAGCATCAGATAGGGGTTGTTCGCGGCGCGCAGCGCGGGGGTCTGCGCGGCGAGGGAGTTGCGCTCGCCGATCGGGTCGTTGTAGCCGGACATGCTCACCGCGGCCCGGTACCGGTCCGGGTGGGCCACGGCCAGCTTGACCGCGCAGTGAGCGCCCGCCGAGTACCCGGCCACCGCCCAGCCCTGGGGCGCCGGCTGGGCCCGGAAGTTGTCCGTGACCATCTTCGGCACGTCGACGCTCAGCCAGGTGTCGGCGTTGACCTGCCCGGGGATGTTGGCGCAGCCGGTGTCCACACCGGCCAGCAGGTTGGTGCGCGGCGCGACCAGGATGAACGGCGCCACCCGGCCGCTGCGCATCAGCGGCAGCAGCTGCTCGTGGGCCTTCATCGAGCCGAACCAGGCCTTGGCCGAGCCGGGATAGCCCGGCAGCAGCTCCACCACCGGGAACCTGGTGTGGCGGTAGGCCGGCTGGCCGTACTGCGGCGGCAGCCAGACGTAGACCTCGGCGTTCACGCCGGAGACCCGGCCCCTGAGCTGCGTGACCCGCACCCCGCCGGCCGCGCGCATGCCGGGCCCGTCGGCGGCCGTGAAGGTCTGGCGCACCTTGGGCAACCGTTTCACCGCGATCCCGCCGGTACCGTCCCGGCCGAGGTCGGCGGCCTGCTGGACGTGGTTGCCGGTGCCGAACAGGTCGGCCCAGTTGTCGTACAGGTTGTTCTGGTTGTTCACCAGCACGAAGACCAGCGTGACGGCCGTGCCCTGGGCGAACAGCAGCATCAGGACCCGGGCCGCGGTGCGCAGCGGCCTGGGCCCGCGCATCCGCGACCACAGCAGGAGTGGCAGTATCAGGGCGACCACGGACAGCACGACGGTCAGGTAGAGGAACGGAGTCCCGGTGAGGCTCATGTCCCCATAGAGGGAGTTCCGCGGCCCGAGGTTGTGGACGTGTCAGGACACTTACCGAGAAATTGCCGGAACCTCACCCGGAGGCCGGATCATGTCATCCGGTTGTCACACAAAAAGCTACCGCTTAGTAGTTTTCTACTGTACTGTTCAGCCATGCCAGAAGCAGCTTCCGTCCCAGCCGTACGGGCCCTGATCGGCGACAGCGAGTTCGACCGCGACACCGCGGTCACCCGCCGCGAGCCCGGTGTCTACGACATCGACCTCTCGGCCGGCTGGACCATCATCAGCGCCGTCAACGGCGGCTACCTGCTGGCCGTGCTCGGCCGGGCCCTCGCGGACGCCCTCCCGCACCCGGACCCCTTCACCATCTCCGCGCACTACCTGACCGCCTCCCAGCCGGGCCCCGCGGTCGTGCGCACCGAGACCGTGCGCACCGGCCGCACCCTCTCCACCGGCCAGGCCTCCCTCTTCCAGTACGACGACCAGGGCAACGAGGTCGAACGCATCCGCGTCCTCGCCTCCTACGGCGACCTCGCCACCCTCCCGGACGACGTCCGCACGACGGCCACCCCGCCCCCCATCCCGCCGCCGGAGCAGTGCTTCGGCGCCGAGGACGGCCCCGCCCCGGTCGACGGCAGCTCCGCCATCACCGAACGGCTGAGGCTCAGGCTGGACCCCGCCACCCTCGGCTGGGCGCTCGGCCGGCCGTCCGGCAAGGGCGAGATGCGCGCCTGGTTCGGGCTCGCCGACGGCCGTGACGCCGACCCGTTCTCGCTGCTCCTCGCCGTCGACGCGCTCCCGCCCACCGCCTTCGAGCTGGGCCTCAAGGGCTGGGTGCCGACCGTGGAACTCACCGTCCACGTCCGCCACCGCCCGGCCCCCGGCCCGCTGCGGGTGTCGATCACCACCCGCAACCTGGCCGGCGGCTTCCTGGAGGAGGACGCCGAGGTGTGGGACAGCGCGGACCGCCTGGTCGCCCAGTCCCGCCAGCTCGCCCGGGTAAGGCTCGGCTGAACACTTCTTACCGTTTCCGTCCCTTGCCCGACCCCATGTGCGTCGGGACCGGCATCGGGGGCCTCCCCGCTCTCCCGCTCCCTGTGCCGACGGAGTCGCGGGAGCTGCGGGAGCCGCGCCGCCGGTGACCCCCCGAACAGTCACGCGCCGCTCACCGCGCCACCCGCCGCCGTCCTGCCGGCGCTGCCCCCGCTGCCGGCCGCGTGCGGTTCGGGGAACTCCTGGGAGCGGCCCGGCAGGGCCGGCCGGCGTCAGTCCAGCCAGTGGCCGCGGCCGATGCTGATGAGCCGCAGCTGGCGGGTGGCGAGCTGCGCCACCCGCTCCCGCTCCTCCTGCGGGGCCTCCAGCGCCTCCAGGAACTGGGAGGCGGTGACGAGCATCTGGTCGACGTAGAGGTGCGCGAGCATCAGCAGGTCGTCGTCGCTCCAGCCCGCCGCCTCCGGGTCCTTGGCCAGCTCCGCCTTCACCTCCTCGGCGAACCGCAGCAGTTGGGCCCGTATGGCCTCGCGCACCGGCTGCACCCCGCCGTGCCGCTCACGGGCGACGAAGCGGACGTGCGCGGGGTGCGCCTCCACGTGGTGGGCGATCAACTCGACGGCACGGGTGATGCGTTCCGCGCTGTCACCCGTCGCGGAGACCGTCGTCCGCACCATCGGGTGCAGGCTGCCCAGCGCCTCGTCGACCAGGGCCACACCGAGGTCGGCGGTCGAGCGGAAGTGCCGGTAGAAGGCGGTCGGGGCGACACCGACGGCCCGGGTGACCTCGCGCAGGCCCAGACTGCTCAGGCTCTGCTCCTCCAGCAGCGCGAGCGCCGCGTCGAGGAACGCCTGCCGGGTCTTCTGCTTCTGGGCCTGCCGGATGCCGAGGGTGTGACTCATGTCATCCAGTTAACAACTGTTCTCCGGAATTGAAAAGCCGCCGAGGGCGCTAGACTCGAAGTCAGTGAACAACTGTTACTACAACTGTTCACCCAAACTTCACACCGGCTGAACGCCGGCTGTCAACGAGGCATCCCGGAGGGGGGATTCCATCCCATGCTGTTCCTCGTCGCCGCGCTCATGCTGCTCGGAGTCGTGATGGGCACCGTCGCCCACGTGCCGCTGACCGTCACCGCCGTCCTGGCCGCCGTCATCGCCGTCTGGCTCGGCGTGTTCGCGCTCCGCGAGCGCCGCCGCCACACCTCGGCCAACTGACCTCCACCTCAGGAAAGGACCCCAGGAGCTGAGCCCCATGCACCTGACCGCACCGGCCCCCGGCCGCACCGAGACCCGCCCGCGCACCCGCGACGCCGACGGCATGGCCGTCGCGTCCTTCATCCTCGGCCTCCTCGGCCTGCTCGTCCTCAACCTCTTCCTCGGCCCGATCGCCATCGCCCTGGCCGCGGTGGCCCTCTGGCGCGGCACCACCCGCCGAGCCCGCGCCTACCTGGGCCTCGCCCTCGGCCTCGCCGACCTGGCCGTCCTGGCGGTGACGATGGAGATCTCCGGAACGCTGTCCTGGAGCCTGTGACCGACGGCCGGGCCCCGAGGACGACGGGGCGGCCGCCGTACGCGTCGCAGAACCACGGCCGCAGAGCCGCGGCCGCCGCAAGCCGCAGCCACGGGGCGCCCGGAACCGGGGCCGAGGACCCGGCGCCGTAGAATCGGGCTCACCATGGCATACCTCGACCACGCCGCGACCACCCCGATGCTCCCGGAGGCGGCAGAGGCGCTCACCGCCCAGCTGAGCATCACGGGCAACGCCTCCTCCCTCCACGCATCCGGCCGGCAGGCCCGCCGTACGGTCGAGGAATCCCGCGAGGCCCTCGCCGAAGCGCTCGGCGCCCGCCCCAGCGAGGTCGTCTTCACCTCGGGCGGCACCGAGGCCGACAACCTGGCCGTCAAGGGCCTGTACTGGTCCCGCGTCGCCGCCGACCCGGCCCGCACCCGCGTCCTGGCCAGTCCCGTCGAGCACCACGCCGTCCTGGACGCCGTGCACTGGCTCGGCGAGCACGAGGGCGCCACCGTCGAGTACCTCCCCGTCGACTCCTACGGCCGCGTCCACCCCGACGCGCTGCGCGAGGCCATCGCCCGCAACCCCGACGACGTCGCCCTGGCCACCGTGATGTGGGCCAACAACGAGATCGGCACGATCATGCCGGTCCGTGAACTCGCCGACGTCACCGCCGGGTTCGGTGTCCCGCTGCACGCCGACGCGGTCCAGGCCTTCGGCCAGGTCCCCCTCGACTTCGAGGCCTCGGGCCTCGCCGCGATGACCGTCTCCGGCCACAAGATCGGCGGCCCCTACGGCATCGGCGCGCTGATCCTCGGCCGTGAGCACACCCCCGTACCCGTCCTGCACGGCGGCGGCCAGGAGCGGCACGTCCGCTCCGGCACGCTCGACGTCCCGGCCGTCGCCTCCTTCGCCGTCGCCGGCCGGCTCGCCGCCGAGCAGCAGGCGTGGTTCGCCCGGGAGATCGGCGTCCTGCGCGACCAGCTGGTCGACGCCGTGCGCAGCGCCGTACCGGACGCGATCCTGGGCGGCGACCCGGCACCCGGGGGCCGGCTCCCGGCCAACGCGCACTTCACCTTCCCCGGCTGCGAGGGCGACTCCCTGCTGCTCCTGCTGGACGCCCAGGGCATCGAGTGCTCCACCGGATCCGCCTGCACCGCGGGCGTCGCCCAGCCCAGCCACGTCCTCCTCGCCACCGGCACCGACCCGGACCTGGCCCGCGGCACCCTGCGCTTCTCCCTCGGCCACACCTCCACCGAGGCGGACGTCGAGGCCGTCGCCAAGGCGATCGGCCCGGCGGTCGAACGCGCCCGGGCGGCCGGGCTCACCTAGGCCCTCTCTTTCGGATCTCGCCGGCGTCGCGAAAGAAAGGACCTAGGGATCACCCGGTGCTCAGCTCGGGCTCCGCGCGGACCAGGTGTAGGTACCGCCCCCAGTCCCAGAACCGCCCGGGGTCCGTGTGGTCCGTGCCCGGCACCTCCACGTGCCCGATGACGTGCTCCCGGTCCACGGGGATGCCGTACCGCCCGCATATCGCCGCCGTCAGCCGGGCCGAGGCCGCGTACATGGCGTCCGTGAAGGAGGAGGCGTCCGCCACGAAGCCCTCGTGCTCGATGCCGACACTGCGTTCGTTGTACTCCCGGTTGCCCGCGTGGAAGGCGACGTCCAGCTCGCGGACCAGCTGGGTGACCCGCCCGTCCCCGCGCACGATGTAGTGCGCCGCCGCCCCGTGCCCCGGGTCCTGGAAGGCCTTGACCGCCGAGGCGTAGCCCCCCTGCGTGACATGGACGACGACCCGGTCGACCCGGTAGTCGTCCGGCCGGTCCGCCCGCCGGTAGTTCGCCGGCGAGGCCGCCACCCAGCGGGCGCCCCGGAAGTCGACCGCGCCCGCCACCCGCGGCCTCTCCACCCCCGGCAGCCGCCACCACAGGCGGGACAGCTCCTCGTGGGCCAGCACGGCCGTGCCCACCGCGGCCGCGGCCCCGCCGACGAGCAGGGCCCGCCGCCCCAGCCGCCGGTCCCCGTCCTGCGCCGCCACGTCCGTCGTCACCCCCATGTCAGCCCCAACGGATATCCGGCCGACCAGGTTCCCGCGTCCCCGTACCCTGGAAGGGTTATGACTGACACCCCGCAGCGCACCCGCCCCCTCCGCGTCCTCGCCGCCATGTCCGGCGGAGTGGACTCCGCCGTAGCCGCCGCGCGGGCCGCGGAAGCCGGCCACGACGTCACCGGCGTCCACCTCGCGCTCTCCGCGAACCCGCAGTCGTTCCGCACCGGCGCGCGGGGCTGTTGCACCATCGAGGACTCCCGCGACGCCCGCCGCGCGGCCGACGTCATCGGCATCCCGTTCTACGTCTGGGACCTCGCCGACCGCTTCCGTGAGGACGTCGTCGAGGACTTCGTCGCCGAGTACGAGGCCGGCCGCACCCCGAACCCGTGCCTGCGCTGCAACGAGAAGATCAAGTTCGCGGCGCTGCTGGACAAGGCACTGGCCCTCGGCTTCGACGCCGTCTGCACCGGCCACTACGCCCAGGTGATCGTGCGCGGGGACGGCTCCCGCGAACTGCACCGCGCCTCCGACATGGCGAAGGACCAGTCGTACGTCCTCGGCGTCCTGGACGACAAGCAGCTCGCGCACGCCATGTTCCCGCTCGGCGACACCGTCACCACCAAGGACGAGATCCGCGCGGAGGCCGAGCGCCGGGGCCTGGCCGTGGCCAGGAAGCCCGACTCGCACGACATCTGCTTCATCGCCGACGGCGACACCCAGGGCTTCCTGGCCAAGCGGCTCGGCAGGGCCGAGGGCGACATCGTGGACGAGACCGGCACCAAGCTGGGCACCCACGACGGCGCGTACGGCTTCACCATCGGCCAGCGCAAGGGCCTGCGGATCGGCACCCCGGCCCCGGACGGCAAGCCGCGCTACGTCCTGGACATCTCCCCGGTCACCAACACCGTCACCGTCGGCCCCGCCGACGCCCTCGACGTCACCGCGCTCACCGCGATCAAGCCGCGCTGGTGCGGCGCCGCCCCCACCGGGCCCGGCACCTACACCGCCCAGCTGCGCGCCCACGGCGGCGAGACCGAGGTCACCGCCGAGCCCGTCGACGGCGAGCTGCGCGTGACCTTCGCCGAGCCGGTCCGCGGGGTCGCCCCCGGCCAGGCGATCGTGCTGTACGACGGCACGCGCGTGGTGGGCTCGGCGACGATCGCGTCCACCACGCGCGCGACGGCACCGGCGATCTGACCCGACGGGGGCGCCGGCCCCGGTGCGGACCGTCAGCCGGCGACGAACTCCGCCAGCACCGGCCCCAGGACGTCCGGTTCCACCATGTGGGTCTGGCCCGCCAGGACCCGGTACGTGCCCTGGGGCACGGCGTCCGCGACCGCCTGGTTCGCCCGGTGCATCCACTCCGGGCTCGCGCCGCCCGCGACGGCCAGCACCGGCACGGAGATCCCGGCCAGACGCGCGCGGGGGAGCAGCCCGTCGCCCATGACGGCGTCGTCGTGGGCGAGGCTGGGGGCGACGGCCTCCATGCCGGGCCACATCGGGGACTGGCGGGCGCGCTGGATCATCTCCTCGCCGAGGCCCGTCAGGCGCAGGAACAGCTCCACCGCGTCCCCGCGCCGGCCCTCGGCGAGCGCCGTGTTCAGCTGCTCCTTGTAGACGGCCTCCCGCGTGGCGCCGCCCGGCAGGTGGTCGGCGTACGGCACCTCGTACACCGCCGCCCGGCGCACCGGCAGTCCGCTCGCCGCCGCGTGCAGGACCAGCGCGCCGCCCGAGGAGACCCCGAACAGCGCCGCGTCGCCGCCCACCGCGTCGAGCAGCGCGGCCAGGTCCTCGACCTCGCGGTCGACCGCGTACGGCGGTGTGTCGCCGCTCTCGCCCCGGCCCCGGCGGTCGTAGACGACGGCCGTGCAGCGATCCGCGAGGCTCTCCGCCAGGGGCATCAGGGTGCCGCCGGTGGACATCGCGCCGCTCACGAGGAGCACCGCGGGCCCCCGGCCGGTCACGTGGTACGCGAGGGAGGTCCCGTCGCGCGAAGTGGTCTTCTTGTCCATGCCCGTGCAGACTGCCGTACGGCACGGGACTCACCGGTCATGACACGTCGGTGTCGTAGAAGCAGTAGTGGTCCCTGATCTCCGCCACGCCCGGCTTGGGATCCGGGTACGCCCAGACGAGGTCGGGCGCGTCGGGCAGCGACCAGTAGGACGCCGTGCCCTTGAACGGGCAGACGGTGTGCGTGTCGGAGGGCGTCAGCAGGTCCAGGCGCACGTCCTCGGCGGGGATGTAGTACCGCACCGGGCAGCCCGTCTCGCGCAGCTCCAGGGCGCGGTCGGACTCGGCGAGCACCTGGCCGCCGCGCACCACGCGCGCGTGCAGGCCGCTCTTCTGGATCGTGATCGTGTGTCCTTGGGTCATACCGGTGCAGCGTCCCGAGGCCCGTGCTTCTTCCCGCCCGGTCGGGGGACCGTACGGTAGGGGGCATGAACATCTGTGTCTTCCTGTCCGCCGCGGACCTCGACGAGCGGTACACGCGCCCCGCGCGCGAGTTCGCGGAACAGATCGGCAAGGCCGGCCACACCCTCGTCTGGGGCGGCTCCGACGTCGGTCTGATGAAGGTGGTCGCCGACGGCGTGCAGGAGGCGGGCGGCAGGCTGCTCGGTGTGTCCGTGGAGTTCCTGGCGAACAAGGCGCGCCCCGGTGCCGACGAGATGGTCATCGCGGCCGACCTCGCCGAACGCAAGAAGCTGCTGCTGGAGAAGGCCGACGCCGTGGTGATCATGGTGGGCGGTACCGGAACGCTGGACGAGGCCACCGAGATCCTGGAGCTGAAGAAGCACGGCCGCACCGAGAAGCCGGTCGTGCTGCTGAACACCGCGGGCTTCTACGACGGCCTGCGCGAGCAGTTCCGCCGCATGGAGGCCGAGGGCTTCCTGCCCCGCCCGCTGGCCGAGCTGGTCTTCTTCGCCGACGAGCCGGCCGGTGCGCTGGCCTACCTGGAGGAGCAGGTCCGGCCACACTGATGCGAGCATGGCAGGCATGGCTACTCATGTGATCACCGGGGCCGGTTCCGGCATCGGCGCGGCCGTCGCCCGCCGGCTGCACGCGCGCGGGGACGAACTCGTGCTGCACGCGCGCGACGCGGGCCGCGCGAAGGAGCTGGCGGCCGAGTTCCCCGGCGCGCGCACCCTGGTCGGCGACCTCGCGGACCCGGACAAGCTGTCCTGGGCGTTCTCCCACCAGACGCTCCCGGACCGGGTGGACTCCCTGCTGCACATCGCCGGCGTCGTGGACCTCGGCGAGGTCGGCGACCTCACCCCGAAGTCCTGGCGCCACCAGCTCAACGTCAACCTGGTCGCGCCCGCCGAGCTGACCCGGCACTTCCTGCCGCAGCTCCGGGCCGCCCACGGCCACGTGATCTTCGTCAACTCCGGCGCCGGCCTCACCGCCCACGCCGGCTGGTCCGCGTACGCCGCCTCCAAGCACGGCCTGAAGGCCCTCGCCGACGCCCTGCGCCAGGAGGAGCACGCGGCCGGTCTCCGGGTCACCTCCGTCTACCCCGGCCGCACCGCGAGCCCCATGCAGGCCAAGGTCCACCAGCAGGAGGGCAAGGACTACGACGCGGCGAAGTGGATCGACCCCGAGTCGGTCGCCACGACGATCCTGCTGGCCCTGGACCTGCCACGCGACGCGGAGATCAACGACCTGACGGTACGCCCCGGACGCTGACGGGGGCCGGCGGCGCCCGGACCGCCCGCGTGCGCGGCTACGGCGCCCACTGGCTGTCGGTTCCCCGGCCGGCGTTACGTACCCTGCCGGGGTGAGCGAAAACAGCCAGTTCAGGTTCCCGGGGGCCACCGGTGTCGGCTCCCTCCCCGGCGGGGACACCAGGGAAGCCGCCAAGACGGTCACCGGCAGCCTCGAGGACTTCCCCTTCCTTCCGGAGCTGCCCGCGCGCGGGCCCGGGGCCGACATGATCGGCCGTACCGCCGGGATGCTGGTCGAGCTGTACGCGCGCGTGGAGCCCAGCGGGTGGCGGATCGGGGACCGGCCGGGCCGGGACACCAGGCGGGCCAGGTCCTGGCTGCGCGAGGACCTGGACGCCCTGGAGGAGTTCACGCAGGGCTACGAGGGCCACCTGAAGGTGCAGGCGGTCGGCCCCTGGACGCTGGCCGCCGCCCTGGAGCTGAAGAACGGCGAGGCCGTCCTCTCGGATCCCGGCGCCTGCCGTGACCTGGCCGCCTCGCTCGCCGAGGGGCTGCGGCTGCACCTGGACGAGGTCCGGCGCCGTGTCCCCGGCGCCCGGATCGTCCTCCAGCTGGACGAACCCTCCCTCACCGCCGTCCTGCGCGGCCAGGTCCGTACCGCCAGCGGCTACCGCGTCCACCGGGCCGTGGACCGGCAGATCGTGGAGGCCGGCCTCCGGGACGTCCTCGGCGCGCACGGCGGCGGCCCGGTGGTGGTGCACTCCTGCGCCCCGGACGTGCCGTTCGCCCTGCTGCGCCGGGCCGGCGCGGCGGCCGTCTCGTTCGACTTCGCCCTCCTCACCGAGCGTGACGACGAAGTGATCGGCGAGGCCGTCGAGGGCGGCACGCGCCTGTTCGCCGGTGTCGTGCCGGGCACGGACGGCCCGTTGTCAGACCCTGCCGGTAGCGTCATGGGTGTCAGGACGCTGTGGCGCAGGCTGGGGCTGCGTCCGGGGCTGCTCGCGGAGGCGGTCACGGTGACCCCGGCATGCGGTCTCGCGGGCGCTTCACCCGGCTACGCGCGCCAGGTGCTCGCCCACTGCGTCCGGGCGGCGAGATCCCTCGCGGACAACCCAGAGTAACGGGAGGACGACACGGTGGCCGGCGACAAGCAGCAGGCGGAGACGGCAGTGCCCGCCGAGGCACGTGACAGGCACGCGCAGCTCGCTGAGCAGATCGAGGAGCACCGCTTCCGGTACTACGTGAAGGACGCTCCCGTCATCAGCGACGCGGAGTTCGACCAGCTCCTGAAGTCCCTGGAGGCCCTGGAGGAGGAGTATCCGGAGCTGCGCAGCCCGGACTCGCCCACCCAGAAGGTCTCCGGGTCGTACGAGACGGAGTTCACCGCGGTCGAGCACCGTCAGCGGATGCTCTCGCTCGACAACACGTTCAACGACGAGGAGCTGGCCACCTGGGCCGAGCGCATCGCGCGCGAACTGGGCGAGCAGACCTACCACTTCCTGTGCGAGCTGAAGGTCGACGGCCTCGCCGTCAACCTCACCTACGAGAAGGGCCGTCTCACCCGCGCGGCCACCCGCGGCGACGGCCGCACCGGAGAGGACATCACGCCGAACGTCCGCACGATCGCGGACATCCCCGACCGCCTCACGGGTGACAAGGTGCCCGAGCTGGTGGAGATCCGCGGCGAGGTCTACTTCCCGATGGAGAAGTTCCTCGAACTCAACGAACGCCTGGTGGCGGCCGGCGACAAGCCGTTCGCCAACCCGCGCAACGCCGCCGCCGGTTCGCTGCGCCAGAAGGACCCGCGCGTCACCGCCACCCGCCCCCTGCACATGGTCGTCCACGGCATCGGCGCCCTGGAGGGCTTCACGGGCATGACCCGGCTCTCCCAGGCGTACGACCTGCTCAAGACCTGGGGCCTGCCCACCTCCCCGCACAACAGGGTGGTCGACGACCTCGACGGGGTAAGGAAGTTCATCGCGCACTACGGCGAGAACCGCCACTCCGTGGAGCACGAGATCGACGGTGTCGTGGTCAAGCTGGACGAGATCCGCCTCCAGGGGCGGCTCGGGTCCACCGCGCGGGCCCCGCGCTGGGCGATCGCCTACAAGTACGCGCCGGAAGAGGTCAACACCAAGCTGATCGACATCAAGGTCGGCGTCGGCCGCACCGGCCGTGTCACGCCGTACGCGCAGGTCGAGCCGGTCACGGTGGCCGGCAGCGAGGTCGAGTTCGCCACCCTGCACAACCAGGAGGTCGTCAAGGCCAAGGGCGTCCTCATCGGGGACACGGTCGTGCTCCGCAAGGCCGGTGACGTCATCCCGGAGATCCTCGGTCCGGTGGTCGACCTCCGGGACGGCGGCGAGCGGGAGTTCGTGATGCCGGGCGAGTGCCCCGAGTGCGGCACACCGCTCAGGCCCATGAAGGAGGGCGACATCGACCTGAGGTGCCCCAACGCCCGTACCTGCCCCGCCCAGTTGCGGGAGCGGGTGTCCTACCTCGCGGGCCGCGACTGCCTGGACATCGAGCACTTCGGCGAGGTGGCCGCCGCCGCGCTCACCCGTCCGCTGGAGCCGGCCGAGCCGCCGCTGGTGGACGAGGGCGACCTGTTCGACCTGACGGTGGAGAAGCTGCTGCCCATCAAGGCCTACGTCCTCGACCCGGCCAGCGGTCTGCCCAAGCGCGATCCCAGGACCGGCGAGGAGAAGGTCGTCACCGTCTTCGCCAACCAGAAGGGCGAGCCGAAGAAGAACACCCTCGCCCTGCTGGCGAACATCGAGGAGGCCAAGTCCCGTCCGCTCGCCCGCTTCCTGAACGGGCTGTCGATCCGGCACGTGGGCCCGGTCGCCGCGCAGGCCCTCGCGCGCGAGTTCCGCTCCGTCGACCGTATCGAACAGGCCACCGAGGCGGAGCTGGCGGCCACCGACGGCGTCGGCCCCATCATCGCCGCCGCGCTCAAGGAGTGGTTCGCCGAGGACTGGCACCGCGAGATCGTCCGCAAGTGGAAGGCCGCGGGCGTCCCGCTGGAGGAGCAGTCCTCCGGCGAGGACGAGGGGCCGCGTCCGCTGGAGGGGCTCACGGTCGTCGTCACCGGCACGCTGGAGAACCACACCCGGGACGGCGCCAAGGAGGCACTGCAGGGCCAGGGCGCGAAGGTGACCGGTTCGGTGTCGAAGAAGACCTCGTTCGTCGTAGTGGGTGACAACCCCGGATCGAAGTACGACAAGGCGATGCAGCTGAAGGTTCCCGTTCTGGACGAGGACGGTTTCACCGTCCTGTTGGAACGCGGACCGGAGGCGGCGGCCGAAGTCGCGCTTCCGACCGGGGAGTAGCGGTTGAAGGCCACCCGATCGGCGCATATCAGATGCATACGGGTGGCCCGGGCGCATTCGGGCAACCGTCGGGGACCGGTGCCCGTGGAAGCCTTCCGCGGCCTACTGTTGAGGGGTGCGCCTGCCGTGCCCGGCTCCGGCTGGGGCATCCCCGTGCCCCCCAGGAGCGCGGGGAAGGGTTCTTCGGCGCGGAGCTGCTGAGGGTTGTCGGGCATCGGGCCGCGTGGCGTGGGCACCGCCGGCTGTGAGAGGGACGGGAATGGAACCGACCGAGAGCGCCGCCCCGGACTCACGGCTGCGCCTGCGCCGCCGCGCGGTCGCGTGGCGTGGGTACCGGTGGACCGGCCGGACCGACGGGCGGACGGGCCGGCAGCCGCGCCCGGCCGGACCGGGCGCCGCCACCGAAGCCCACGCCCCCCTGCCCGTCCTCGCGGCCGACCCGGGCCTCACCGGCGCCGACACCGAACGGCACCCGTCCTGGCCGGCGCTGCCCGCGGGCCTCGTGGCCGCAGCGGGCCTCGCCCTGGGCGCCGGCTTCTACCGCGCCTACATCGGCCACCACGCCCTCTTCCCCAGCGGCGCGGTCGGCTGGTCGCTGGCCCTGCTGACCGGCGTCATCGTCGGCCACCTCGTCATGCTGGGCCGCGCCCGCTGGTGGGGCGGCACCGGATCGGGCGCCGCCCTCACCCTCGCCGTCCTGCTGCGGTACGGCTGGGTGCCGGCCGTCCTGGTCAGCCTCACCGTCGTCGTCCTGGTCGGCGTCGCCCGCCGGCACCGCTGGCGCCAGGGCGTCCTGCACGGCGCGGTGGACGTCCTCGGCCTCGGCGCCGGCGCGCTGCTGCTCGGCGCGTTCGGCCGGGTCCCGAGCGTCGAGGAGCCCTGGCGGCCCGGCACCTGGAGCCTCGCCACGGTCCCGCAGGTCGTCCTGGTCGCGGTCGTCTACCTGGCCGTCAGCCGCGGCCTGCTGTGGTACCTGAACGCACCGCGCGGCGGGGTGCCCACCGTCGCCCGCACCGCCCTGGTCCGGCAGGGCCTGGTCGCCGTGGCGCTGCTCGGCATCGCGCCCCTGCTGTGCGTCGTCGCCGACGCCCAGCCGATCCTGCTGCCGCTCTTCGCCATCCCGCTCATCGCCCTGGACTCCACGCTGTGGATGGCCCGTGCCCGCGCCGAGGAGCAGCTGCGCGACCCGCTGACCGGGCTGCCCAACCGGCAGTGGCTGCTGGAGCGGATCTGGACGGCCCTGGACGACGCCGAGCGCATCGGCGCCCGCGCCGCGCTCATGCTGATCGACCTCGACCGTTTCCGCTCGGTGAACGACACGCTGGGTCACCTGGCCGGCGACCGGCTGCTGCTCCAGATCGCCGACCGGCTGCGGCTCGCCCTGCCGCGTGGCGCGGAGGCCGCCCGGCTCGGTGGTGACGAGTTCGCCGTCTTACTGCCCGTAGCCGACTCCACCACGTCGGCCACGCGCGTCGCCCGCGGTCTGGTCACCGCCCTCAGCTCCCCGCTCGACCTCGACGGCCTCACCCTCGTCCTGGAGGCCAGCGCCGGTGTCGCCGTCTTCCCCGACCACGCCCTCGACGCCGAGGGGCTGCTGCGCCGCGCCGACGTCGCGATGTACCAGGCGAAGAGGGACCGTACGGGCGTGGAGGTCTACGAGTCCAAGCGCGACTCCAACACCCCCGACCGCCTCGGCCTGCTGGGCGACCTTCGCCGGGCACTGGACGCGCACGAGGTGCAGCTCCACTACCAGCCCAAGGTCCGCTTCGACGGGCAGGTCGCCGGCCTGGAGGCACTGGTCCGCTGGGTGCACCCCGAGCGCGGCAAGGTGCCGCCGGACGAGTTCATAGCGATAGCCGAGTCCTCCGGGCTGATGCCCCACCTCACCGAGTACGTGCTGGAGACCGCGCTCGCCCAGGTCGCCCGGTGGCGCGCGCAGGGCCTGCGGGTACCCGTCGCCGTCAACGTCTCCCCGCGTGACGTGCACACGCCCGGCTTCGCCGGCTCCGTCGCCGCCCGCCTCGCCCGGCACGGCGTCCCGGCGGGAGCGCTCCAGCTGGAGATCACGGAACACGTCCTGCTGGAGGATCCGCAGCGGGCCGCCGACACCCTCGCCGGGCTCACCGGGCACGGCGTGAAGATGTCCCTGGACGACTTCGGCACCGGCTACTCCTCCCTGGTGCACCTGCGCCGGCTGCCGGTCAGCGAGCTGAAGATCGACCGCTCCTTCGTCGCCCGGCTGGCCGTCGACGCCCAGGACGCCGAGATCGTGCGCTGCACCCTCGACCTCGCCCACTCGCTGGGCCTCCTCGTCGTCGCCGAGGGCGTGGAGGACGACGAGACCTGGGAGCGGCTGCGGGACCTGGGCTGCGACGCGGTCCAGGGCTGGCTGGTGGCCGCCGCGATGCCCCCCGAGGAGGCGACGGCGTGGCTCCTGGCCCGGGGTTCCCGGGGCTGGCAGCGTCCCCCCGCCGCCCTCCCGGCCGCCGAGTAGTCCCCGCCCGCCCCGCGCGCGGTTCCTCCCGGCTCCCGGCCGTTTCCGTCGCGGACCCGGCCCACCCCGCGCGATCGTTGTACCGACCGGTGCCGCACCGCCCGCCGCGGTCCGGCCGCCCCGCAGCGGGCGCACCACACCAGGGGAATCGCCGCCATGTCACTGTTCGTGCCCAGGTTCGACGAAACCGTGCTGGTCCGGGACGCCGGGGCCGAGGTCGTCGGCGGTGCCCCCGTCGGCGTGCGGCTGCTGGCCGACAGCAGCGCCAGTGGTGGCGCGCTGTCCACCGTGCGGGTCACCCTCGCCGAAGGCGCCGACGGTGCCCGGCCGCATGTGCACCACCACTCGGCCGAGATGTTCTACGTACTCGACGGGGAGGCCGAGGTGCTCTCCGGCGACGACGTCGTCACCGCCGGGCGCGGCGACCTGGTGATCGTGCCGCCGGACCGCCCGCACGCCTTCGCCGCCGCCCCCGGCCGCGCCGCCGACCTGCTCATCGTCATCACCCCGGGCGTCGAGCGCTTCGAGTACTTCCGCCACCTCCAGCGCGTCCGCCTCGGCGAGGCCACCCCGGAGAGCCTGCTGGAGGTCCAGGAGCGGTACGACAACCACTTCCTCGGGAGCCCCGCCTGGGACGGCCGGCACCGGTGAGGCCGGTGCGCCGGGAAACCGTTTAACGGGCACCGCGCCCCGCCCCATAGGATTGGCCCCAAACCACACACACTCACCCCAGAGGATCGCTGCATGCCTGGCATCACGCGCGAGGAGGTCGCCCACCTCGCCCGGCTGGCGCGTCTGGAGCTGAAGCCCGAAGAGCTTGAACACTTCGCCGGCCAGCTGGACGACATCATCGGCGCGGTGGCCCGCGTCAGCGAGGTCGCCGACCAAGACGTACCGCCGACCTCGCACCCGCTCCCGCTGACGAACGTCATGCGGCCGGACGAGGTCCGTCCCTCGCTCACCCCCGAGCAGGCGCTCTCCGGCGCCCCGGCCCAGGAGCAGCAGCGTTTCAAGGTGCCGCAGATCCTGGGGGAGGAGTGACCGCCATGACGGACAAGAACAGCATCATCAGGCTCACCGCCGCCGAGACCGCCGAGAAGGTCGCCTCCGGCGAGCTGACGGCCGTCGAGGTCACCGAGGCCCACCTCGCGCGGATCGAGGCGGTGGACGAGAAGGTGCACGCCTTCCTCCACGTCGACCGCGAGGGCGCCCTCGCCCAGGCCCGCGCCGTGGACGAGAAGCGGGAGCGCGGCGAGAAGCTCGGCCCGCTCGCCGGCGTCCCGCTCGCGCTCAAGGACATCTTCACCACCGAGGGCGTCCCCACGACCGTCGGCTCGAAGATCCTGGAGGGCTGGATCCCGCCGTACGACGCGACGGTCACCAAGCGGCTGAAGGCCGCCGACGTGATCATCCTCGGCAAGACCAACATGGACGAGTTCGCCATGGGGTCCTCCACCGAGAACAGCGCCTACGGCCCGACCGGCAACCCCTGGGACCTCACCCGGATCCCCGGCGGCTCCGGCGGCGGCTCCTCCGCGGCGCTCGCCTCCTTCCAGGCCCCGCTCGCCATCGGCACCGACACCGGCGGCTCCATCCGCCAGCCGGCCGCGGTCACCGGCACGGTCGGCGTGAAGCCGACGTACGGCGGCGTCTCCCGCTACGGCATGGTCGCCTTCTCCTCCTCCCTCGACCAGGGCGGCCCCTGCGCCCGTACGGTCCTGGACGCGGCCCTGCTGCACGAGGTGATCGCCGGCCACGACCCGCTCGACTCCACCTCCATCGACGCCCCCGTGCCGCCGGTGGTCGAGGCCGCCCGCAACGGCAGCGTGGCCGGCATGCGCGTCGGCGTCGTCAGGCAGTTCCGCGGCGAGGGCTACCAGGCCGGCGTCATCCAGCGCTTCGACGAGTCCGTCGAGCTGCTGAAGGAGCTGGGCGCCGAGATCGTCGAGCTGGACTGCCCGTCCTTCGACCTCGCCCTGTCGGCGTACTACCTGATCGCCCCGTCCGAGTGCTCCTCCAACCTCGCCCGCTTCGACGGCCTGCGCTACGGCCTGCGGACCGGCGACGACGGCACCCGCTCGGCCGAGGAGGTCACCTCCCTGACCCGCGAGGCCGGCTTCGGCCCCGAGGTCAAGCGCCGCATCATGCTCGGCACGTACGCCCTGTCGAGCGGCTACTACGACGCCTACTACGGCAGCGCGCAGAAGGTCCGCACGCTGATCAAGCAGGAGTTCGAGCGGGCCTTCGGGCAGGTCGACGTGATCGTCTCCCCGACGACCCCGACCACCGCCTTCGCGATCGGCGAGCGCGCCGACGACCCGATGGCGATGTACCTCGCGGACCTGTGCACCATCCCGACCAACCTGGCGGGCAACGCGGCCATGTCCCTGCCCTGCGGCCTCGCCCCGGAGGACAACCTCCCGGTGGGCCTGCAGATCATCGCCCCGGCGATGCAGGACGACCGGCTGTACAAGGTGGGCGCCGCCGTCGAGGCCGCCTTCGTGGAAAAGTGGGGGCACCCGCTGCTGGAGGAGGCACCGTCGCTGTGAGCGCACTGACCAAGGCCAAGGGCTTCAAGAAGTCCCGGTCCGGTACGTACCTGTCCATGGCCGCCACCGCGTTCGGCGCGGTCGGCGCCGCCAAGCAGATCAAGAAGGCGCGCGCCGAGAACGACACGCTGCGGCTCGTCGACGCCGTCGTCACCGCGGCCGGCATCGTCACCGGCCTCGCCATCCTCTACCGCGAGCTGAAGCGGCTGGGCGACGACGACGTCCTGCTGGGCTGAGAGGGAAGTTTCACCGTGACCACCACGACCGACCTGGTGTCGTACGAGGACGCGCTGGCGTCGTACGACCCCGTCATGGGCCTTGAGGTCCATGTCGAACTCGGCACCAAGACGAAGATGTTCTGCGGCTGCTCGACGGCGCTCGGCGCCGCCCCGAACAGCCAGACCTGCCCGGTCTGCCTCGGCCTGCCCGGCGCGCTCCCGGTCGTCAACGCGACCGGCGTCGAGTCCGCGATCAGGATCGGTCTCGCGCTGAACTGCGAGATCGCCGAGTGGTGCCGCTTCGCCCGGAAGAACTACTTCTATCCGGACATGCCGAAGAACTTCCAGACCTCCCAGTACGACGAGCCGATCGCCTTCGACGGCTACCTCGACGTGCAGCTGGAGGACGGCGAGACCTTCCGCGTGGAGATCGAGCGCGCCCACATGGAGGAGGACACCGGCAAGTCGACGCACGTCGGCGGCGCCACCGGCCGCATCCACGGCGCGTCCCACTCCCTGCTGGACTACAACCGTGCCGGCATCCCGCTGATCGAGATCGTCACCAAGCCGATCGTCGGCGCCGGCGAGCGCGCCCCCGAGGTGGCGAAGGCGTACGTCCGTGAGCTGCGCGAGCTGATCCGCGCGCTCGGCGTGTCCGAGGCCCGCATGGAGATGGGCCAGATGCGCTGCGACGTGAACCTGTCGCTGCGCCCGAACGGCACGGAGAAGTTCGGCACGCGCTCCGAGACGAAGAACGTCAACTCCCTGCGTTCGGTGGAGCGTGCGGCGCGTTACGAGATCCAGCGGCACGCGGCCGTGCTGTCGTCCGGCGGCACGATCGTCCAGGAGACCCGCCACTTCCACGAGGACACCGGGTCCACGACCTCGGGCCGCGTGAAGGAGGAGGCCGAGGACTACCGGTACTTCCCGGAGCCCGACCTGGTGCCGGTCGCGCCCTCGCGCGAGTGGGTCGAGGAGATCCGCGCGGCCCTGCCCGAGCTGCCGCTGGCCCGCCGCAACCGGCTGCTGGCCGAGTGGGGAATCTCCGCCACCGACATGCAGGCGATCCTCAACGCCGGTGCGCTGGAGCCGATCGTCGCCACGATCGACGCCGGCGCGGACGCGGCCGCCGCCCGCAAGTGGTGGATGGGCGAACTGGCGCGCAGCGCCAACGAGTCCGGCAAGGCCCTGGACGAGCTGGCGATCACCCCGCAGCAGGTGGCCCGGGTCGCCGAGCTCGTCGCCAAGGGCGACCTGAACGACAAGCTGGCCCGTCAGGTCATCGAGGGCGTCCTCGCGGGCGAGGGCACCCCGGACGAGGTCGTCGACCGGCGCGGTCTGAAGGTCGTCTCCGACGACTCGGCGCTCGGTACGGCGGTCGAGGAGGCCATCGCCGGCAACCCGGCCATCGTGGACAAGATCCGCGGCGGCAAGGTGGCCGCGGCCGGCGCCCTGGTCGGCGCGGTCATGAAGGCCACCCGCGGCCAGGCCGACGCGGCCCGGGTCAAGGAGCTGATCCTGGAGAAGCTGGGCGTCACCGACGCCTGAGCCCCCCGACCAGCGGTACGGCCCCGGAATCCCACTTTCCGGGGCCGTACCCGGTTCTGCTCCCGGCACCGACGGCACCGACGGCACCGGCGGTGCCCTCGCCCGGCCGGCCGGAGGCGCCGCCCCGCACCAGGGGTTTCCGTGCCCAGGCGGTACGCTCGCCCGGCATGAGTGGACGCACTGATTCCGACACCGAGCCGGTGATAGCCGAGGACGCCGTGCACGACGCCGAGGGTGCCGAGGACGCCGAGGAGTACGTCGGGGACGCCCGGCGGGCCCGGTGGGTGGCCGGGGGCACCGGTGTGCTGCTCTGTCTCGCGGGACTCGGCGCCGCCCTGCTGCGGCTCACCGGTTCCGCACCGGCCCGCGTCCCCGCCGCCTACGCCCTCGGTGCCGTCGTCTGCGCCCTCGCGGCGGCCCTCGGCGCCCGGGGCCGTACCCGCAGGGCCCTGTGGCTGCTGATCGCCGGGACGATGGTCATGGCGCTCGGGGACCAGTTCGACTGACGTCCAGGTGGACGCACTGCGGAAGGAACAACGGCACGATGTACGCGATACCGCTCGGTGACGACGGCGCCGAACTGCGGCCCCTGGAGGTCTGGCACGCCGCCGAACTGCTGGCGAACATCGACCGGGGGCGGGAGTTCATCGGCCGGCACGTCGGCCTCGCGGACGTGGTCCGCGACCTCGACGGCGCCCGCGGCTGGCTGACGTCGTACGCCGACAAGCGCGGCGCCGACGCCGGCGGCCTGCACGGCATCTGGCTGGACGGCACGCTCGTCGGCGGGCTGCTGTTCCGCGTCTGGGACACCCCGAGCGGGGTCTGCGAGGCCGGCTGCTGGCTGGAGCCGGCGGCGGCCGGGCGCGGACTGGTCACGCGCGGTATGCGGGTGCTGCTCGACTGGGCCTTCGAGGAACGCGGCATGTACCGCGTGGAGTGGCACGCCTCCTCGGCCAACGAGCCGAGCGTCAACGTGGCCCGGCGGCTCGGCATGACCCGCGAGGGCGTGCTCCGGGAGAACTACCCGCACCGGGGCGTACGCACCAGCACCGAGATCTGGGCCCTGCTCCGGCCCGAGTGGCACGCGGCACGCGCGCGTACCGCGCACAGCGATCATTAAGAGACCTCTCAGACAGCGTCCGTACGGTGCCGGGCATGGCTACGAAGACAGCGGAAGGCGCGGGCACCGGCACGGGGGCCGGTTCCGAGGCGCGCAAGGAAGACGAGACGACGGCGGTCGACACCCACGACGGCCCCGCCGGACAGGAGACCACCGGGGAACAGGTCCCGGACACGGCACACCATGACGGCCCTCGGAGCGAGAACGCCGAGAACGCCGAGAACGTCCAGGACGGCGAGGACGTCGAGGACACCGAGGACGGCGATGCGACGGAAGCCGCCGGCGGGAAGGCGTCCTCCGGGGTCGGCCAGGGCGCCGGCGCCGTCGTCTCCGCCGCGCTGGGCCTGGTCTCGCTCACCGGCGGCTGGGTCGGCACCGTCGCCTCCGCGCGCGAGCAGCTCGTCGGCCAGCTCCAGACCTCCTCCACCGCGAGCGTCGCCCGGCAGATCAAGGCGGTCTACGGCGACGCCTGGCACGCCACCGCCCTGTGGGCCGGACTGTTCGCGCTGGCCGCGCTGGTCACCGGCGTGGTCGTGCTGGTCAGGCCCGCGTTCGGCGCCCCCGGCCGTCCGCAGGCGCCCTGGATCAGGTCGGTGGCCTGGGCGGGCGTCTCGCTCGGTGTCATCGGACTGCTCCTGGCGGTCCTGAAGTACTCCGACGCCCTGCTCGGCCTGCCCTCGGCCGGCTGAGAAAGCGCAGGTCGCCAGGGGCCTTAGGGAGTCCGTAAGCACCTTACGGACGCTCTGGGGCCCCTTACGCGCGCGTGCGACCCCCGAGCCGGGCGAAGATGCGGAACTCTCCCGAGGTGGCGGACCCCCCTGGGAGACGACAGTGGGGGCATCGCGAAAGCGAGCACCACACCGCCTCTTCGAAGGGTCCACCATGTACCAGTTCGAACTCCTCCGGTTCCGGTCCGCCGAGCTGCGCCGCACGGCCCAGCAGGAGCGCCTGGCCCGCGAGGTCGTCCGCTTCCGCCGCGCCGCCCGCCGGGCCGGGTCCCTCGGCCACGGCGCCCCGGCCGCCGAGTCGCATACCGTCCGGCCGCGCCGGCACCGGCCGCCGCGCACCGCGTGACGGCGGGGGCGCGGAGCGGCCGGACGGGGGTCGGCCGCTCACCATCCCCGGGCCGTACGGCTCCTTCGCGGAGCCGTACGGCCCTTCCGGCCGGGGGCGCGACGCTCCCGGCGCTCCTTTCGCCCGTCGGTACGACCATCACACGGGGGCTGTGGAAAACCGGTGCCGAGCCGTCCCGGCCCCGTGCCATGCTCGGGCCCGTGGAGACCAGGTCCGTCAGTCCCGTGTTCGTCGGCCGCAGCGACGAGTTGACCGCGCTCAACGACGCGCTCGCCCGTGCCGCCGCGGCCGAGCCGCAGGCGCTGCTGCTCGGCGGCGAGGCGGGCGTCGGCAAGACCCGCCTCGTGGAGGAGTTCGCCGCAGCCGCAGCCGCAGCCGCAGCCGCAGCCGCAGCCGCAGCCACGGCGACGACCGCAGCCGCGGCGACGACCGCGGGCACACCCCGGCAGGAGACCTCCGCTCCCGTCGTCGTCGCCGTCGGCGGCTGTGTGGAGATCGGTGCCGACGGGCTGCCGTTCGCCCCCTTCTCCACCGCGCTGCGTGCCCTGCGCGACGCCCTGCCCGAGGAGTTCGCCGCCGCCGCGGCCGGCCAGGAGGAGGAACTGGCCCGGCTGCTGCCCGACCTCGGCGAGGCCGGCGCCGGCCGCCACGACGAACAGGGCGTGGCCCGCCTGTTCGAACTCACCGTCCGGCTGCTGGAGCGGATCGCCGCCGACCACACCGTCGTACTCGTCCTGGAGGACCTGCACTGGGCCGACGCCTCCACCCGCCACCTCCTCGCCTACCTCTTCCGCACCCTGCGCGCCGGGCGCCTCCTCGTCCTGGCCACCTACCGCTCCGACGACATCCACCGCCGCCACCCGCTGCGCCCCCTGCTCGCCGAACTCGAGCGGATGCGCACCGTCCGCCGTATCGAACTCGCCCGCTTCACCCGCGAGGAGGCCTGCCGCCAGATCGCCGGGATCCTCGCCGCCGAACCCGACCCCGCCCAGGTGGACGAGATCTACGCTCGCTCCGACGGCAACGCCTTCTTCATCGAGGAACTCGCCGTCGCCGCCGGCGAGGGCAACCGCAGCGGCCTCACCGACTCCCTGCGCGACCTGCTCCTGGTCCGGGTCGAGGCACTGCCCGAGAGCGCCCAGCGGGTCGCCCGGATCGTCGCCGAGGGCGGTTCCACCGTGGAGTACCGGCTGATCGCCGCCGTGGCCCGGCTCACCGAGGACGACCTGATCGAGGCGCTGCGGGCCGCCGTCGGAGCCAACCTCCTCACCGTCACGCGGGCCGGCGACGGTTACCGCTTCCGGCACTCCCTGGTCCGCGAGGCCGTCGCCGACGACCTGCTGCCCGGCGAACGCTCCCGGCTCAACCGCCGCTACGCCGAGGCCCTGGAGGCCGACCCGGCCCTCGTCCCCGCCGACGCCCGGGTGATGCGCCTGGCCAGCTACTGGTACCACGCGCACGACGCCGCCAAGGCGCTGCCCGCCGTCCTGGCCGCCGCCGTCGTCGCCCGCCGACGGCACGCCTACACCGAACAACTAGGGCTGCTGGAACGGGCGATGGAGCTGTGGGACAGCGCCCCGCAGGAGGTGCGCTCCGCCCTGCGCCCGGTCGACTACACGGAGATCTACCCCCCGTGCGGCTGCGACCCGGCCACCACCCCGCTGCGCTACCTCGACCTGATGGCCGAGGCCGCCGTGGCCGGCCGTTTCGGCGGCGAACGCGAACGCGCCCTGAAGATCATCAAGCGGGCCCTGCGCCTGCTGGAGGAGGAACCGGATCCGCTGCGCGCCGCCTGGTTCTGGGTGCAGCGCTCGCGGCTCGTCCAGGCCCTTGCCCGCGGCGACGGCTGGCCGGAACTGGGCACCGCCCAGGACCTGGTGCGCGGCCTGCCGCCGTCCGAGGTGCACGCCGAGGTGCTGGCGGTCGCCGCCAACTGGTCCATGCAGCGCCGGCCGGGGCCCGAGGCCCTCGCCGCCGCCGAGCGGGCGGTGGAGTACGCCCGGATGGTGGGCGCCCGCGAGACCGAACTGCACGCCCGCCTCACCCTCGGCGGACTCGTCGTGGAGTCCGGCGACTCCCGGACCGGTCTCGCGCAGATGCGCCAGGTACTGCGGGAGACCCGCGCGGAGGGCGTCCACCATGTCGCGGGCCGCGCCTATGTGAACCTGCCGTCGGCGTTGCAGAGCGTCGGCCGGGACCGGGAGGCCGTCCCGCTGCTGCGCGAGGGCGTCGAGTTCTGCCGCGCGTACGGCATGCCGGACTTCGGCGCCTCGGTGCGGGGCAACCTGTCCGAGTCGCTGTACTCGCTCGGCCAGTGGCAGGAGGCCGCCGAGGCCGCCGCGCACGCCACCCGGACCGGCCACAGCGCCAAGCCCCGGGGGGCCGGCGCCGTGCGCGTGGCCCAGCTCGCGCTGGCCCGCGGCGACCTCGCCGAGGCAGAGCGCCAACTCGCCGCCGCCCGCGCCTGCTACGGCTCGCACGACCCGATGCCCCAGCAGCAGCTGCCCCTGGCCCGCATCGGCCTCGGGGTCGCCGCGGCCGACGGCAGGATCGCCGACGCCCGCGCGGCCCTGCTCCCGGCCCTCGACGCCGGCTTCCCGCCCGGCACCCACCGCTACGGCTGGCCGCTGCTGCTGGCCGCCGCCACCGCCGAGGCCGACGCCCGCACCCTGCCCGCCGCCCGGCCCGGCCGCGCCGAGCTCCTCGACCGCCTTTCGACCGCCGCGCGGACCCTCACCACCGGCGTCCCGCTCTGGCACGCCTACGGCCAGTGGACCCGGGCCGAACTGCTGCGCGCACAGGGCCGGGACACCGTCGGCACCTGGTCCCCGGTCGTCGCCGCCTTCGAGTGCCTGGAACGGCCCTACGACCTCGCCCGGGTCAGGTACCGGCTGGCCGGGGCGCTGCTGGCCGAGGGCGGCGAAGACGAGCGCGACCGCGCGGTGGAGCTGCTCCGGCTGGCCGCGGCGGTCGCCGCCCACCTGGGCGCCCGCCCCCTCGCCGCCGGCGTCGCCCGGCTCGCCCAGCGCGCCCGCCTCCCCCTGGCCCGCGGCGGCCGGCAGGACCCCGCCGACCCGGCCGCCGCGCTCGGCCTCACCAGCCGGGAGCGGGACGTCCTGGGCCTGGTCGCGGCCGGCCGCACCAACCGGCAGATAGCCGAGGAGCTGTTCATCTCCCCGAAGACCGCGAGCGTCCACGTCTCCAACATCCTGAGCAAGCTCGGCGTCTCGGGCCGGGGCGAGGCGGCGGCGATGGCCCACCGGCTGGGCCTGGTCACCGCGGGGACGCTCGCCGCCGAGACACCGGGCTGAGGCCCAGGACCGCCCAAGGACCTACGCTGAAGGAAACCGGCAGTGAGGGGGAGCCGTGTTCAACGCGTTCGAGGAACTGTTCGCACCCGGTCGCCAACACACCCGGGACGAACAGAACCGACTGGAACTGACCCGCGAGGACGTGGGCGACAACGACCCCGGCCGCGGTCCGATAGACCTCGCCTCCGGCACGGCGGTGATACGCCTGCCGGGCCGGACCGGCACGGAATCAGCCGAGACGGAACCGGTCGTGACGGAACCGGTTGCGATGGAACCGGGCGCGACGGAATCAGCCGGGACGGAACCGGTCGCGACGGAACCAGCCGGCACGCCACCGCCGCAGCGGCCCGAAGCGGGGTGAGCCGGGCGGCGCCCCGGTCCAGCGCACCCGCATCTAGCGCACCTGCATCTAGCGCACCCGCAGCTCCAGCACTCGGTCGTCCCCCTTCTTCGGGGAGCCCCGGCCGTCCGTGTTGCTGGTCACCAGCCACAGCTTGTCGCCGCCCGCCGGGACGACCGTACGCAGGCGGCCGTAGTCACCGGTGAGGAACGCCTGCGGGGCCGCCGAGGCCGACGTGCCGTTCAGCGGGATGCGCCACAGCCGCTCGCCCTTCAGGCCCGCCATCCAGATCACGCCGTTCACCCAGGCGATGCCGCTGGGGGAGGCGTCGTCGGTGTGCCACTGGGCCACCGGGTTCTGGAAGGAGGGGTCGGAGGACCTGCCCTCGGCCCGCGGCCAGCCGTAGTCCCCGCCCGGCTTGATCGCGTTCAGTTCGTCCCAGGTGTCCTGGCCGAACTCCGAGGCGAACAGCCGCTGCTTGGCGTCCCAGGCGAGGCCCTGCACGTTCCGGTGGCCGTAGGAGTACACCGGCGAGCCGGGGAACGGGTTGCCCGGCGCCGGGTCGCCCTCCGGGGTCAGCCGCAGGATCTTGCCGCCCAGCGACTTCCGGTCCGGCGCCAGCCCCTTCCGCCCGCTCTCGCCGGTGCCCGCGTACAGCATGCCGTCGGGACCGAACGCGATCCGGCCGCCGTTGTGGATGAGGCCCTTGGGGATGCCCTTGAACACCGTGTCCGGGGCGCTCAGTTGCTCACCGGCCGGTCCCCGCTCGTCGTAGCGCATGCGCACGATGCGGTTGTCGGAGGCCGAGGTGAAGTAGGCGTAGACCATGTGGTCCGAGGCGTAGTCGGGGGAGAGGGCGATACCGAGCAGACCGCCCTCGCCGGCCGGGGAGACCCCGGACACCGTGCCCAGCACGGTCCTGTGGCCCGTCTTCTCGTCGATCCGGCTGATCGTGCCCTCGTCACGGGACGACACCAGCAGCCCGCCGCCGGGCAGCGGAGCCAGCCCCCACGGCGTCTTCAGGCCCTCGGCCACCGTGCGCAGCACCCGCACCGATCCCTTGGCCGGCGGCACGGACTCGGCGGGCCGCGGCGACGAGGCGCCCGGAGCCGTCCCGTCCGCCGTCCGCCCGGTCCACTCCGGCCGCCCCTGCCCGCCGGAGGAGCAGCCGGCCGTCAGCAGCAGGGCGGCCGCGGCCACCACGGCCGTCACAGCTCCACGTTGCACGATCATGGTCCCTTCGACGCGGTGGTCCGAACGGCACGCTGTCGCTCTTCCCTGTCCAACACCGGCCGCGCCCTGACGGGTTCCCGCTCCACGGCAACCGATCGGGGGAACCTCAGTCCCACGACCCCTGGGCGGCGGGCAGCCGGGACACCTCCGCCAGGTCCGCCTCGGTCAGCCGCAGCCCGGCGGCCGCCGCGTTCTGCGCCGCCCAGCGCTCCCGCTTGGTGCCCGGCAGCGCGATCACATGACGGCCCTGCGCCAGCACCCAGGCCAGCGCCACCTGGGCCGGGGTGACCTCCGCGCCGTGCCGGCCGGCCACGCGCCGCAGGCCCGCGACGATCGGCTGGTTGGCCGCCATCATCTCCGCGGTGAACCGGGGATGCCGGGCGCGCACGTCGTCCCGTTCGAAGCCCGCGCCGGGCCTCAGCGTGCCGGTCAGGAAGCCGTTGCCCAGTGGCATCGCCGCCAGGAAGCCCACCCCGCGCGCCTCGCACCACGGCAGCAGCGTCCGGAGCGCCTCCGGCGACCACACCGACAGCTCCGCCTGCACCGCGCTCACCGGGAACACCTGCTGGACCCGCCGCAACTGGCGCAGCGTCGCGTCGTACAGCCCGGCGCCCGTGCGGCGCCCGCCGCGCACCCCCACCGCGCACAGGCCCAGCGCCCGCACCTTGCCGGCCCGCACCAGGTCCGCCATCGCGCCCCAGGTCTCCTCGACGGGCACCTCGGGGTCGGCGCGGTGCAGCTGGTACAGGTCGATGACGTCCGTCTGCAGCCGTCGCAGCGAGGCGTCGCAGGCCCGCCGCACATAGCCGGGGCGGCCGTTGGCCACGATGTGCTGCTCGCCCACCAGCAGCCCGGCCTTCGTCGACACGAAGGCCTCCCGGCGCCGCTCCTTCAGCACCCGGCCCAGCAGCAGCTCGTTGGTGAACGGGCCGTACATGTCCGCGGTGTCCAACAGGTCGCAGCCCAGGTCGAGCGCCCGGTGCACGGTTCTGAGCGACTCGTCACCCCGCTGCCGCGATCCGCTGTACGCCCAGCTCATCGGCATGCACCCGAGTCCGACGGCCCCCACCGCGAGTCCCCCCGCGCCGATCGTCCTGCGCTCCACCTGCTCCGGAACCTCCCTCTGCCCGGCCCCCAACCTAACCTCTGCACGCGCGCGTACCTGACATAGCCTCCAGGCATGACTTCACAGGTGTGGCTTCCCCTTCCGCCCGAGGAGATCGACGGGCTGCCCGCGGGCCCCAGGTACCTGTTCTGGGACGGAGGAGACGACGGCGACCAGCCGTTTCCCGGCGACCCCGCGGAGTGCGCCGTGTACGTCGTGCCGTACATGAAGCGGCTGTCGGTCAGGGTCGCTCCGCTGGAGCACCTGACCCACGTCCGGGTCATCCAGACGCTCACCGCCGGCGTGGACGACATCACCGACCGGCTGTCGGCGATCCCGCCGGGCGTACGGCTGTGCAACGCGCGCGGAGTGCACGAGACCAGCACGGCCGAGCTGGCGCTGACGCTGACCCTCGCCGCGCTGCGCGGCATCCCCGAGTTCGTCCGCGCGCAGCGGGAGGAGCGCTGGCTGGGCGGTTTCCACCCGTCCCTCGCCGACAGGAACGTCCTGATCGTCGGCTACGGGGCGATCGGAGCCGCCATCGAGGACCGGCTCGCACCCTTCGAGGTAGCGCGGGTGGCGCGCATCGCGCGCTCCCGGCGCACCACGGCGCGCGGTCTTGTGCACCCGATCACCGATGTGCTCTCACTGCTCCCCGAGGCGGACGTCGTGATCGTCTGCACCCCGCTCACGGAGACCACCACGGGGCTCGTGGACGCCGCCTTCCTCGGCCGGATGAAGGACGGCGCGCTGCTCGTGAACGTCGCGCGCGGAGCCGTCGTCGACACCGGGGCGCTCCTCGCCGAGCTGGAGCGGGGGCGGATCACGGCCGCCCTGGACGTCACCGATCCCGAGCCGCTGCCCCCGGGCCACCCCTTGTGGCAGGCGCCAGGAGTGCTGATCAGCCCGCATGTCGGCGGCCCGTCGTCGGCGTTCCTGCCCCGCGCGAAGCGGCTGCTCGTGGACCAGTTGACCCGGTACGTGAACCAGGAGCCGCTGCGCAACGTGGTCCTGACGACGGGTCCCGGAACCGCGGGAGAAACCGGGCGCTGAACCGCTTTCGGCACCCTCCGCGACCTTTCGGACGCGGCCCGTACCCGCATCCCCGCTGGTCGTCACGGAGCGTAGAGACGCTATGTCCCTGAGTGACGATCCTGGTGTATCGTCCCGACAGGGGCTGCGCCGCTGACCGTTGGGCGCCGGGGATGGACATTTCAGATTTTGTGAGGGGGGCGACGGGCGATGCACGGCCTATGGACGAACGATCCGACGCGGCGGAGCCGCCGGCGGCGACCCTGGCGCACGGCCACGCGCAGACGGGGCCACCACACCAGCCACCACAGCCACCACCAGCGCAGGCCCAGCGGCCACCGCAGGCATGCGCACCGGGACCGTCGGGACCGCCTGACCCCGGGAGCGGCGCTCACCGGGAGGCCCCGGTGAGCGCCCCGTCCTCCGCCACGACCACCCTGGACGCAGCGGTGCGCGCACCGCACCCGCACGAGGCGCCACCGCCGCGCCGCCCGGCCGCCACCGGCGGCAACCGGCTGCTGGAGCAGCTCGTCCTCGCCCTGATCTGCGCGGCCTACGCCGTCGGCGCCGCGTTCGACTGGGGCGCGAACGAAGTCGCGCTCATCATGGGCGACTTCGGCCTGAGCGCCGCGGCCGGCACCGCCGCCGTCTCCTGCTTCCTGTACGCCCGCAGCCGGCGCGTGCGCTTCCGCTCGGCCTGGCTGCTGTTCGCCCTCTCCTCGACCATGGCCGCGCTGGGCAACGCGGTCTGGGGCTGGTACGAGGTGGTGCTGGGCCGGGACGTGCCCAGCCCCAGCTACGCCGACCTGTTCTTCCTGTGCTTCGCGCCGCCCGCCATCGTGGGCCTGCTGGTGCTCGCCAAGCGGCCGGTGACCCGGGCCGGCTGGATCTGCCTGGGCCTGGACGCCTGGCTGATCGGCGGCTCGCTGCTCACCCTGTCGTGGAGCCTCGCGCTCGCCCAGGCGGCCCGGATCGACGGCTCCAACGTGGCGCACGCCGCGCTGTCGCTCGCGTACCCGCTGCTCGACATCGCGCTCGTCAGCATGGTCCTCGCGCTGCACTTCCGCCGCGCCCCGGGCAACCGCACGGCGGTGAACACCGCGATCGGCGCGCTCGCGCTGACCGTGATGTGCGACGCCCTGTTCACCTCGCCGCTGCTGCACAGCAGCTACCGCTCCGGGCAGCTGCTGGACGCGGGCTGGTTCGCCGGCTCGCTGCTGCTCGCCTACGCCCCCTGGGCCGCTCCCCGGCGCGGGAGCGCGCAGGAGGCCCGCGGGGCGGACGGGCACACGCGCGTGGTCCACGAGCACGTGCCGGGCCAGCGCAGCGCCGGCCACCACCCCCCGCTCCCGCCCGCGCCCGTCCCCGGCGGGGAGCACAGCCGCTACCCGGCCGGCCGCCCGCTGACCGGCTCCCTCGCCGCCCTCACCCCGTACCTCGCCGCAGCCGTGTGCACCCTGGGCATCCTGTACAACGTCCTCAACGGCCGCCGGCCCGACCACGTCGTGCTGATCACCGCGGGCGCCGTGGTGCTGGCGCTCGTCATGCGGCAGGGCATCATGCTGCTCGACAACATCACCCTCACCCAGGAACTGGCCCAGAAGGAGAACCACTTCCGCTCCCTGGTCCAGGGCTCCAGCGACGTCATCATGATCGCCGCGCCGAACGGCATCCTCCGGTACGTCTCCCCGGCCGCCGCCGGGGTGTACGGGCGGCCCGCCGAGGACCTGGTGGGCAGCGAGCTGGCCGCGCTCATCCACCCGGAGGACCTGGGGTGCGTGGTGCACGAGGTGCGCCGCTTCCTCGCCGCCAACCCGCTGGAGGAGCCCACCACCCGCATCGAGTGCCGGTTCCGCTCCGGCGACGGCGGCTGGCTCAACGTCGAGTCGACCGTCAACCGCCACCACGGCGGGCTGATCTTCAACAGCCGGGACGTGACCGAGCGGGTGCGCCTCCAGGCGCAGTTGCAGCACAACGCCGAGCACGACCCGCTGACCGACCTGCCCAACCGCGCGCTGTTCACCAAGCGCGTGCAGCAGGCCCTGTCCGGCCGCCGGGCCACCGACCGGGGCGCCGCCCTGCGCGGTACGGCGGTGCTCTTCATCGACCTCGACGGCTTCAAGGCCGTCAACGACACGATCGGCCACCAGGCCGGGGACGAACTGCTCATCCAGGCCGCCCGCAGACTCCAGGACGCGGTCCGGCAGGGCGACACCGCGTCCCGGCTGGGCGGCGACGAGTTCGCGGCCCTGATCGTCGGGGACGGCACCCGCGACCGTGCCGCCCGGGAGCGCAACATCGTGGAACTCGCCGACCGCCTCAGGGCGACCCTCTCCCAGCCGTACGCCATCGACGGCAACGATGTCCGGGTCAACGCCTCCATCGGCGTCGCCTTCGCCGAACCGGGCCTCGGCGCGGGGGAGTTGCTGCGCAACGCCGACCTGGCGATGTACCGCGCGAAGTCGGCGGGCAAGGGCCGCGTCGAGCTGTACAAGCCGCAGATGCAGCAGGACGTCGTCCGCAGGGCCGAACTGGCCACGCGCCTGCGTGCCGCGCTGCACGACGGCGAGTTCGCGCTGCTTCACCAGCCCGTGGTGTCCCTGGAGAACGGCCGCATCACGGCGGTCTGCGCGCAGGCGCGCTGGCGCTCCTCACAGGGGGTGCTGTTCACGCCCGCCGAGTTCCTGCGGGTGGCCGAGGACGGCGACAAGACCGCCGAACTGGACCGCTGGATCCTCCAGGAGGCCGTGGAGCAGGCGGCCGAGCGGGCCGCGACCGGGGTGGCCGTACCGGTGGCGGTGCGGATGAGCGCCCGGCGGCTGCTGGACCGTTCGACGCCGCTGGGTTCGGTGGAGGCGCTGCTGACCCGGCACGGGCTGCCGCCCGGGGCGCTGGTCGTGGAGCTGTCCGACACCGATCCGCGGGTCCCGCTGGACGAGCTGGAGCGGCGGCTGACGGCGCTCAGCCGGCTCGGGGTGCGGATCGCGCTGGACGGTTTCGGCGGCGGCTACGCGGCCATCACGGCCCTGAGGCGGCTGCCCGTGGACATCCTCAAGCTCGACCGCGGCCTGGTCGAGGGCGTGGTCGAGTCCGCGCGGCTGCACAAGATCACCAATGGTCTGCTGCGCATCGCCGGCGACCTCGGGCTCCAGTCGGTCGCCGAGGGCGTGGACCTGCCCGAGCAGGTGGTGGCCCTGCGCGCGATGGGCTGCACGCACGGACAGGGCATGGCGTTCGCCGGCCCGCTGGACGAGTACCGGCTGCGCCGGGCGCTCGGGTCCGGCCACTATCCGGTGCCGCACGCCCCGGCCGAGCCGGCGTTCGCGGGGAAGGCCGCGGGGGTGTACACAGGGGGTGTTCCGGCCGTCTTCGGGGGTGGCAGTGCCCTTCGTTCACATTCTGAGACGCCCGTCCCACCCACTTGACACGTGGTGCGTGCCGGGGGGAGGGTCAGTGCCATGCGCACCCGAATTCTCGTACTTGGACAGCGCGTCGGCTGAGCTGGGACCCACCGGAGGACGATCCGGAATCCCCAGCGACCTCACCGGCGCGCTCCCCTCGCTTGCCTTCCGGCACGAGGGGTTTTTTGTTGCACGAGTGACTTTCGTGCAGCGCTCCCACTCCGTCCGTACCTCGCACAAACCCTCAGCATCGAGAAGAGAATGCCGATGACCGAGCAGGCCACCGGGGCCCACCATCCGCAGCCGCGGCCCCGTTCCGGAGGACAGCAGTCCGCCCCCGTCGAGCACGTCACGGGTGCGCAGTCCCTCATCCGCTCCCTCGAGGAGGTCGGCGCGGACACGGTATTCGGCATTCCGGGCGGTGCGATCCTGCCGGCCTACGACCCGCTGATGGACTCCACCCGGGTGCGGCACGTCCTGGTCCGGCACGAGCAGGGCGCCGGTCACGCGGCCACCGGCTACGCGCAGGCCACCGGCAAGGTCGGCGTCTGCATGGCGACGAGCGGCCCGGGCGCCACGAACCTGGTCACGCCCATCGCCGACGCGCACATGGACTCGGTGCCGCTGGTCGCGATCACCGGCCAGGTCGCCTCCAAGGCGATCGGCACCGACGCCTTCCAGGAGGCGGACATCGTCGGCATCACCATGCCGATCACCAAGCACAACTTCCTCGTCACCAAGGCCGAGGACATCCCGCGGGTCATCGCGCAGGCCTTCCACATCGCCTCCACCGGCCGACCCGGCCCGGTCCTGGTCGACATCGCGAAGGACGCCCTTCAGGCGAAGACCACCTTCACCTGGCCGCCGGTGATGGACCTGCCCGGCTACCGCCCGGTGACCAAGCCGCACGCCAAGCAGATCCGCGAGGCCGCCAAGCTCATCGCCACCGCCCGGCGCCCGGTCCTCTACGTCGGCGGCGGTGTCCTCAAGGCGCAGGCCACGGCCGAGCTGAAGGTCCTCGCCGAGCTGACCGGCGCCCCGGTCACCACCACCCTGATGGCGCTCGGCGCGTTCCCCGACAGCCACCCGCAGCACCTGGGCATGCCCGGCATGCACGGCAGCGTCGCCGCGGTCACCGCGCTGCAGAAGGCCGACCTGATCGTGGCCCTCGGCGCCCGCTTCGACGACCGCGTCACCGGCAAGCTGGACAGCTTCGCCCCCTACGCCAGGATCGTCCACGCGGACATCGACCCGGCGGAGATCGGCAAGAACCGCGCCGCGGACGTGCCGATCGTCGGCGACGCCCGCGAGGTCATCGCCGACCTGGTGCAGGCCGTGCAGAAGGAGCACAGCGAGGGCCACCAGGGCGACTACACCGCCTGGTGGAGCGACCTGAACCGGTGGCGCCAGACCTATCCGCTCGGCTACGACCTGCCGGCGGACGGCTCGCTCTCCCCGCAGCAGGTCATCGAGCGTATCGGCCAACTCGCTCCCGAGGGCACGATCTTCGCGGCGGGCGTCGGCCAGCACCAGATGTGGTCCGCGCACTTCATCCAGTACGAGAACCCCGCCACCTGGCTCAACTCCGGCGGCGCCGGGACCATGGGCTACGCGGTCCCGGCCGCGATGGGCGCCAAGGCCGGACAGCCGGGCCGTACGGTCTGGGCGATCGACGGCGACGGCTGCTTCCAGATGACCAACCAGGAACTGACCACCTGCGCCCTGAACAACATCCCGATCAAGGTCGCCATCATCAACAACGGCGCCCTCGGGATGGTCCGCCAGTGGCAGACCCTCTTCTACAACCAGCGCTACTCCAACACCGTGCTGCACAGCGGCCCCGAGGACGTCAACCCGGAGGCCAAGGGCACGCGCGTGCCGGACTTCGTGAAGCTGTCCGAGGCGATGGGCTGCGTGGGCCTGCGCTGCGAGCGCCCGGAGGACCTGGACAAGGTCATCGAGGAGGCCAACTCCATCAACGACCGCCCGGTCGTCGTCGACTTCATCGTCCACGAGGACGCGATGGTCTGGCCGATGGTCGCCGCCGGCACCTCCAACGACGAGATCATGGCCGCCCGGGACGTCCGCCCCGACTTCGGCGACAACGAAGACGACTGACTTTCAACAGGCAAGGAAGAGCAGAACACCATGTCCAAGCACACGCTCTCCGTCCTGGTGGAGAACACCCCCGGCATCCTCGCCCGCATCGCCGCCCTGTTCTCCCGGCGCGGCTTCAACATCGACTCGCTCGCGGTCGGCGTCACCGAGCACCCCGACATCTCCCGCATCACCATCGTGGTGGGCGTCGAGGAGCTGCCGCTGGAGCAGGTCACCAAGCAGCTCAACAAGCTCGTCAACGTGCTGAAGATCGTCGAGCTGGAACCCGGCCAGGCCGTTCAGCGCGAACTCGTTCTGGTGAAGGTCCGCGCCGACAACGAGACCCGCTCCCAGATCGTGGAGATCGTCCAGCTGTTCCGAGCCAAGACGGTCGACGTCTCCCCGGAGGCCGTGACCATCGAGGCCACCGGGTCCGGCGAGAAGCTGTCCGCCATGCTCAAGATGCTGGAGCCGTACGGCATCAAGGAGCTGGTCCAGTCCGGCACGATCGCGATCGGCCGTGGCGCCCGTTCGATCACGGACCGCTCGCTGCGCGCTCTGGACCGATCCGCGTAAGGCTGGAAACGGGCGGTCGGTGAAGCGCCGGTCGCCCGTATGCCGAGACCCCGAAACTTCCTTCCCGCCCACCGTCATACGGTGGGGCGCACAACCTGCACACCAAGGAGAGAACCCAAAGTGGCCGAGCTGTTCTACGACGCCGACGCCGACCTGTCCATCATCCAGGGCCGCAAGGTCGCGGTCATCGGCTACGGCAGCCAGGGCCACGCCCACGCCCTGTCGCTGCGTGACTCCGGTGTGGACGTGCGTGTCGGTCTGCACGAGGGCTCGAAGTCCGCGGCGAAGGCCGAGGAGCAGGGCCTGCGCGTGGTGACCCCCTCGGAGGCCGCCGCCGAGGCCGACGTCATCATGATCCTGGTGCCGGACCCGATCCAGGCCCAGGTCTACGAGGAGTCCATCGCCCCGAACCTGAAGGACGGCGACGCGCTGTTCTTCGGCCACGGCCTCAACATCCGCTACGGCTTCATCAAGCCCCCGGCCGGCGTGGACGTCTGCATGGTCGCCCCGAAGGGCCCGGGCCACCTGGTCCGCCGCCAGTACGAGGAGGGCCGCGGCGTCCCGTGCATCGCGGCCGTGGAGCAGGACGCCTCCGGCAACGCCTTCGCGCTGGCCCTGTCGTACGCCAAGGGCATCGGCGGCACCCGCGCCGGCGTGATCAAGACGACCTTCACCGAGGAGACCGAGACCGACCTCTTCGGCGAGCAGGCCGTGCTCTGCGGTGGCACCGCGGCCCTGGTCAAGGCGGGCTTCGAGACCCTGACCGAGGCCGGTTACCAGCCGGAGATCGCCTACTTCGAGTGCCTGCACGAGCTGAAGCTGATCGTGGACCTCATGTACGAGGGCGGCCTGGAGAAGATGCGCTGGTCCATCTCCGAGACCGCCGAGTGGGGCGACTACGTCACCGGCCCGCGCATCATCACGGACGCCACCAAGGCCGAGATGAAGAAGGTCCTCGCCGAGATCCAGGACGGCACCTTCGCCAAGAACTGGATGGACGAGTACCACGGTGGCCTGAAGAAGTACAACGAGTACAAGCAGCAGGACTCCGAGCACCTGCTGGAGACCACCGGCAAGCAGCTGCGCAAGCTGATGTCGTGGGTGGACGAGGAGGCGTAGGCCGTCCGACGGGGGCCGGGGCGTACCGCTCCGGCCCCCGTCGTCCCCGCCTTGTCCACCCCGTCCAGCCCCGGACGAGTGATCCTTCCGCTGCGGCGCAATACGGCGTCCGCCGCGCCACTAGACTGCTGCACAACACGCGTCAGGCCCACAGCGTCGTGCGTCTTCCGCGGCTTCCCCCCTCCTCCGCCTGCGGCCGTCGGGACGGCCGTCCGCATCGCACTTGTGAGGACTCACGTGAGCTCGTACCCCAGTCAAAAAGCCACGGTACTCATCGCTGAAGAGCTGTCGCCTGCCACTGTCGACGCACTCGGTCCGGACTTCGAGATCCGGCACTGCAACGGCGCGGACCGCGCCGAATTGCTGCCGGCCATCGCCGACGTGGACGCGATCCTGATCCGTTCGGCCACCAAGGTCGACGCCGAGGCCATCGCCGCGGCGAAGAGGCTCAAGGTGGTCGCCCGGGCCGGTGTCGGCCTGGACAACGTCGACGTCTCCGCCGCCACCAAGGCCGGCGTGATGGTGGTCAACGCCCCCACCTCCAACATCGTGACCGCCGCCGAGCTGGCCTGCGGTCTGATCCTCTCCACGGCCCGCAACATCCCGCAGGCCAACGCCGCGCTGAAGAACGGCGAGTGGAAGCGCAGCAAGTACACCGGCGTCGAGCTGGCCGAGAAGACCCTCGGCGTCGTCGGCCTCGGCCGCATCGGTGCCCTCGTCGCGCAGCGCATGTCCGCCTTCGGCATGAAGGTCGTCGCCTACGACCCGTACGTGCAGCCCGCCCGGGCCGCGCAGATGGGCGTCAAGGTGCTGTCGCTGGACGAGCTGCTGGAGGTCTCCGACTTCATCACCGTCCACCTGCCCAAGACCCCCGAGACGCTCGGCCTGATCGGCGACGAGGCGCTGCGCAAGGTCAAGCCGACCGTGCGGATCGTCAACGCCGCGCGGGGCGGCATCGTGGACGAGGCGGCGCTGTACGCGGCGCTGAAGGAGGGCCGGGTCGCCGGCGCCGGTCTCGACGTGTACGCCAAGGAGCCCTGCACCGACTCCCCGCTCTTCGAGCTGGACCAGGTCGTGTGCACCCCGCACCTGGGCGCGTCGACGGACGAGGCGCAGGAGAAGGCCGGTATCGCCGTCGCCAGGTCGGTCCGCCTCGCCCTCGCCGGTGAGCTGGTACCGGACGCGGTGAACGTGCAGGGCGGTGTCATCGCCGAGGACGTCAAGCCGGGCCTGCCGCTCGCCGAGCGCCTCGGCCGCATCTTCACCGCGCTCGCCGGCGAGGTGGCGGTCCGCCTCGACGTCGAGGTCTACGGCGAGATCACCCAGCACGACGTGAAGGTGCTGGAGCTGTCCGCGCTCAAGGGTGTCTTCGAGGACGTCGTCGACGAGACGGTGAGTTACGTCAACGCCCCGCTGTTCGCGCAGGAGCGCGGGGTCGAGGTGCGGCTGACCACCAGCTCCGAGTCGGCCGACCACCGCAACGTGGTGACCGTGCGCGGCACGCTGGGTACCGGCGAGGAGATCTCGGTCTCCGGCACGCTGGCCGGCCCGAAGCACGTCCAGAAGGTCGTCGCCGTCGGTGACTACGACGTCGACCTCGCCCTCGCCGACCACATGGTCGTCCTGCGCTACGAGGACCGCCCGGGTGTCGTCGGCACCGTCGGCCGCATCCTCGGCGAGGCGGGCATCAACATCGCCGGCATGCAGGTGGCGCGCGCGGCGGTGGGCGGCGAGGCGCTGGCCGTGCTCACCGTGGACGACACCGTGACCACCGGTGTGCTGGCCGAGGTCGCCGCGGAGATCGGCGCGACGTCCGCCCGCTCGGTGAACCTGGTCTGATCCGTCCGTGCCGGAACGCCGGACGGGCTGAGGTCCTCCCTCAGCCCGTCCGGCGTTTTCCGTTCCCCCTTACTTCCGCCCGGCCCCGATCCCGCGCAGCGTCACCGCCGCGCCCACCGCCGCCAGCACCAGGATCACCGCCCCGGCCAGCGCGGCGCCCCGCATGCCGCTGGTGAACGCCTCCCGGGCCGTGGCGAGGAGGGTCTCGCCGGCCCCGCCGGGCAGGCGGGCGGCCGTCGCGAGGGCGCCGCCCAGGGTCTCGCGGGCCTGTTCCGGCGCGCCGGCCGGCATCTCGCGGCGGTAGAGCGCCGTACCGATGGAGCCAAGGACCGCCATGCCGAGCGCGCCGCCGAACTCGGCGCCGGTCTCCAGCAGCGAGGAGGCCGTGCCCGCTCGCTCCACCGCCGTGCTGGTCATGGCGAGGTCGGTCAGCTGGGACATGATCGCGACCATTCCGCAGGCCAGGACGCCGGCCCCGGTGAGCACCGGCCACAGCGAGTCGGTGCCGACGAGGGCGAGCACCACGTAACCCGCTGCCATGGCCGCGAAGCCGCCGGCGACGACGTACCCCCGGTCGACGCCCCGCTGGACGAGCGCCGTCGTGACCGGACCGGCGACCCCGATGAACACCGAGGGCAGCAGGCTCCACAGGGCCGCCTCCAGCGGGCTCTTGCCGAGGACGGACTGGAGGTACTGCGTGGTGAAGATCGCCGAGCCCATCATGCCGAGGCTGGCGACGAGGTTCAGGACCAGCGCCGGGGTGAAGCCGCGGCCCTTGAGCAGGGCCGGCGGGATCAGCGGCGAGCCGGCGGTGCGCTGGCGCCGGACGAACAGGGCCGCGAAGAGCAGGCCGACGGTGATCGAGACGACGTACAGCGGGTGCCAGCCCTCGGAGGGGATCTCCTTGAGGCCGTAGATCACGGGGAGCACGGCGGCCATGGACAGGGGGACGCTCGGCCAGTCGAAGCGGCCGGGCGCGGGGTGCCTGGACTCGGGCAGCAGCACCGGTCCGAGGACGAGCAGCAGCGCCATCGCGGGCAGGTTGACCAGGAAGACCGAGCCCCACCAGAAGTGCTCGACGAGGATGCCGCTCATCACCGAGCCGAGGGCGATGCCGCCGGTCATCACGCCGGACCACGCTCCGATCGCCTTCGCCCGCTGGACCGGGTCGGTGAACATCGTACGCAGCAGGGCCATGGTGGACGGCATCAGGGTCGCGCCGCCGACGCCGAGGATCGAGCGGGCCACGATCAGGGCCCCGGCGCTGTTCGCGTAGGCCGCGAGGAGCGAGGCGGCGCCGAAGGCCGCGGCTCCCAAGAGGAGGAGCCTGCGGCGGCCGATGTGGTCGCCGAGCGAGCCCATCGTCATCAGCAGGCCGGCCAGGACGAAGCCGTAGATGTCGAAGATCCACAGCTGCTGGGTGCCGCTCGGGTGCAGGTCGGCGCTGATCGCGGGGGTCGCGAAGTACAGGACGGAGACGTCCATCGAGACCAGCAGCAGCGGCAGCATCAGCACACCGAGCGCGGTCCACTCACGGCGTCCGGCTCGGGCGGGGGTGGTGGTGCTCGTCGCGTTCGTCGTCATGCCGGAGACTGTACGAGCGTATTAAACAGGTGTCTAGAACGCATGTATAAGTCATCCGTCTAGGACGGTTGTATGGGTCGCGGGTAGGGTGGGCCGCATGGGACACCGTGAGGATCTGCTCGAAGGCGCCAAGCGCTGCCTGCTGGAGAAGGGGTTCCTGCGCACCACCGCGCGGGACGTCGTCCGGGAGTCGGGCACCAACCTGGCATCGATCGGCTACCACTACGGCTCGAAGGACGCCCTGCTGGTGCAGGCCTACATCTCGCTGATCGAGGGCGTGGGCGAGCGCTTCGACCCCGGAGCCGGCGTGGAGACGACCCAGCCCCCGGGTTCTCTGGAGCGCTTCCGGGAGGTGATGGCCGCCATCATCGCCACGGTCCCCGAGGCCCGGGCGATCTGGCTGCTCAGCTTCGAGCTGATGTTCCAGGACGAGCGGCTGGAGGAGGTGCGCAAGCTCCTGGCCGAGGCCCAGCGGGAGGGCCGGGCGGGACTGGCGTCCATGTTCACCGGCATTCCGGAGGCGGACCTCGACCGGGAGACGGTCGAGGCCGAGGGTCGGCTCTACCAGACGCTCCTCAACGGCCTCATGGTCCAGTGGCTCTTCGACCCGGACACGGCGACCACCGCCGAGCAGCTCACGGAAGGGCTGCGGCGGGTGATCGCCGGAGTGGGCCGGAACGGGTGACCCGGCCGGGCGGGTCTGACCGGGCGGTCACAGCCGGGCGCGTTTCAGGGCCATGTGCAGCAGCAGGCGGTCCTCGCCGTCGTCCAGGTCCAGGCCGGTCAGCTGCTCCACCCGGGACAGCCGGTAGTACAGCGTCTGGCGGTGGATGCCCAGCTCGGTCGCCGTGCGGCCGGCCTGGCCCGCGCAGTCGAGGAAGGCCTCGGCGGTGCGGGCCAGTTCCCGGTGAGCGGGGGTGAGCAGCGGGCCCACCACGCGGTCGTGCGCGGCCTGCGGCGGCAGCGCGGTCAGCAGCCGGTACGGCCCGATCCCCGCCCACTGCGCGACCGGCCCGAACCGCGGCTCGGCCAGCGCGGCACGCGCCGCGGCCGCGGCCTCCTGCCAGACCGCCCCCAGCTCGGCCAGGCCGGTACGGGGCTCGCCGATCCCGGCCGCGACGGTGGCACCCGCGGCCCCCGGGGCGAGCCCCGCGGCGACCGCCGCCGCCACCCGGGCCCCGGCCCCGCGCGCCGCACCCCCCGCCGCGCCGTGCGCCCCCTCGGCCTCCGTCAGCAGCCGGGCGGCCGCCGCCAGCGCGGGCGCGCCGCTCCCCGTCGTCCGCAGCCGCACCAACAGCGCCAGGCTCTGCCCCGCCGCCCCCCAGGGCAGCGTGCACAGCGCCGTGGCGTGCGGGATCGTACGGGCGGCCGGCGCGTCGTCCGGGTCGGCCGACGGCCAGGGCGCGACGCAGACCAGGGTGTGCGGGCCGTCCGCGCGGGGCCCCAGCGCCGTCCGCAGGTCGGCCACCGCCATGTCCCGCTGCCAGCCGGACTCGGCGGTGAGCACCGCCCGCAGCTCCCGGCCGAGCCCCGCCCCGGCCTCCGCCTCGTCCGCGAGCAGCGCGCCGATCCGGCCCGCCACCCCCATCGCCGCGGTCAGCTGGGCGTCCGTCGGACCCGGGTCGCCGTCCAGCAGCCAGACGTAGCCGAGGACGACCCCGCGGTGGCGTACCGGCAGGCAGATCCGGCCGCGGTACACGCCGGCCTCGGTGCTGGGCGGGATGCGGACCGGGCCGGTCGCCCGGGTGATGCCGAAGCCCTCGAACCAGGCCCGGACCGTGGCCGTGGAACGCCGGGTCAGGATCGAGCGGGTGCGCACCGGGTCCAGCGCGGACGGATCCAGCTCGCCCTCGCTGTCGTAGGCGCCGAAGGCGATCAGCTCGAAGTCGCGGTTCTCCAGGGTGGCCGGCGCCCCGAGCAGCTCGGAGATCTCGTCCACCAGCTCCTGGTAGTCCGCCTTGAACGCCTTGGAATCCGCCGCCATTCGGGCATTCTCCCTCATTCCCCGGCCGCCTTCATACATCTGTCTGAGATCCCGGGCACGGATGCGTGACAGCTGTCGATGGCCGACGATCGAAGAGGTCCCTAGGTTTCACGGTGGTTCTCCGTGCCGTACCCGAATCGTCGGGTCATGGCCGTTCGGTGCTTGTCTGTGGAGGTGCCCCGTGCTGGGTCCCGTGATTCTCGCCGCGTCGCGCAGCGACCGGATGCGTCGCCTGATCTCGGCGGCCCCGGTGACCAAGCAGGTCGTCGACCGCTTCATCCCCGGTGAGACCGTGGCCGACATCGTCCCGATCATCGAGGACCTGACGGCCAGGGGCCTGGAGCTGACGATGGACGTCGTCGGCGAGGACATCACCACCCCCGAGCAGGCCGCCCACGCCCGGGACGCCTACCTGGCGCTGATCGACCACCTCGGGGAGCTGGGGCTCGGTGAGCGCGTGGAGATGTCCGTCAAGCTGTCCATGTTCGGCCAGGCGCTGGACAACGGCCACGAGCTGGCCCTCGCCAACGTCCGCCCGGTGGTGGAGGCCGCCGCCGCGATCGGCACGACGGTGACGCTGGACGCCGAGGACCACACCACCCTCGACTCGATGTTCGCCATCCACGAGGAGCTGCGGAAGGACTTCCCGGGGACCGGCTGCGTCATCCAGGCCTACCTCTTCCGCACCGAGGCCGACGCCCGCCGCCTCGCGGCCTCCGGCAGCCGCGTCCGCCTGGTCAAGGGCGCCTACAAGGAGCCCGCCGAGGTCGCCTACCAGCAGAAGCACGAGATCGACAAGGCCTACGTCCGGATCCTGCGCATCCTCATGGACGGCGAGGGCTACCCGATGGTCGGCTCGCACGACCCGCGCCTGATCGCCATAGCCCAGGAGCTGGCCCACCGGGCCGGCCGTAAGCTCGACGAGTACGAGTTCCAGATGCTCTACGGCATCCGCGGCGAGGAGCACCTGCGGCTGGCCGCCGAGGGCCACCGCATGCGCGTCTACACCGCCTACGGCACCGACTGGTACGGCTACTTCATGCGCCGTCTCGCGGAGAAGCCGGCCAACCTCCGGTTCTTCCTCCGCTCCATGGTCAGCAAGGGCTGAGCCCGAACACCCGCTCACGTACAAGGAGTTACGGATCTCATGGACGCTGTGACCCAGGTCCCCACCCCGGTCAACGAGCCGGTGCACGGCTACGCCCCCGGCTCGGCCGAGCGCGCCCGGCTCGAGGCCAAGCTCAAGGAGCTGGCCGAGAACCCGATCGACCTGCCGATGACCATCGGCGGGGAGAAGCGGATGGGCGGCGGCGAGCCGTTCGAGGTCGTCCAGCCGCACAACCACAAGGCCGTCATCGGCACCGGCCGCCACGCCACCCAGCAGGACGCGAGGGACGCCATCGACGCGGCCCTGGCCGCCGCGCCGGCCTGGCGCGCCATGTCCTTCGACGACCGCGCCGCGATCATCCTGCGCGCCGCCGAGCTGCTGGCCGGCCCCTGGCGCGAGACGATCGCCGCCTCCACCATGCTGGGCCAGTCCAAGACCGCCCAGCAGGCCGAGATCGACACCCCCTGCGAGCTGGTCGACTTCTGGCGCTTCAACGTCCACTACGCCCGCCAGATCCTCGCCGAGCAGCCCCCCGCGAACTCCCCGGGCGTGTGGAACCGCCTGGACCACCGCCCGCTGGAGGGCTTCGTCTACGCGATCACGCCGTTCAACTTCTCGGCGATCGCCGGCAACCTGCCCACCGCCCCCGCCCTGATGGGCAACGTGGTGGTCTGGAAGCCGTCCCCGACGCAGACCCACGCGGCCGTCCTGCTCATGCGGCTGCTGGAGGAGGCGGGCCTGCCCAAGGGCGTCATCAACCTCGTCACCGGCGACGGCATCGCCGTCTCCGAGGTCGCCCTGGCCCACCGCGACCTCGCGGGCATCCACTTCACCGGCTCGACCAAGACCTTCCAGTACCTGTGGAAGACGGTCGGCAACAACATCGAGAAGTACCGCTCCTACCCGCGCCTGGTCGGCGAGACCGGCGGCAAGGACTTCCTCGTCGCGCACCCGTCGGCCGACCGCGCGGTGCTGAAGACCGCCCTCACCCGGGGCGCCTTCGAGTACCAGGGCCAGAAGTGCAGCGCCACCTCCCGCGCGTACATCCCGGCCTCCATCTGGAACTCCGGCTTCAAGGAGGAGTTCGCGGCCGAGGTCGACTACCTGACCATGGGCGACGTCACCGACATGTCGAACTTCCTCGGCGCCGTCATCGACGACCGCTCGTTCGCCAAGAACAAGGCCGCCATCGACCGCGCCAAGGCGGACCCGTCCTGCACGATCGTCGCGGGCGGCAGCTACGACGACTCGGTCGGCTACTTCGTCCGCCCGACCGTCATCGAGTGCACCGACCCGGAGAACGAGGTCTTCACGACCGAGTACTTCGGCCCGATCCTCGCGGTGTACGTCTACGAGGACGACGCCTACGACGAGATGCTGACCCAGATGGAGTCCGTCTCCGACTACGCCCTCACCGGCTCGGTCGTCGCGGGCGACCGCGCGGCGGCCGCGTACACGATGGAGAAGCTGCGCTACGCGGCCGGCAACTTCTACATCAACGACAAGTCGACCGGTGCCGTCGTCGGCCAGCAGCCCTTCGGCGGCGGCCGCGCCTCCGGCACCAACGACAAGGCCGGCGCGCCCCAGAACCTCCAGCGCTGGACCCTGACCCGGGCCATCAAGGAGACCCTGGTCCCGCCGACCGACTACGGCTACCCGCACATGGGCTGACCCCCCGCCCCCCGAACACGGGCCGGGAACCCTGACACCGCTCAGGGCTCCCGGCCCGTCTCCATGCCGTGGACCGGGCCGCGGGCCCGGTGCCGGGTGCCATAGTGGGGCATGACCACTCACCTCCGTACCGTGCACACCGCCGACCTGGAGCAGTCCGAACTCCGCGCCGCGCGGGAGCTGTTGGAGGCCGCGTTCGACGGTGACTTCTCCGACCAGGACTGGGACCACGGGCTCGGCGGGACGCACGTGCTGATCCGGGACGAGGGCGGGCTCGCCGCCCACGGGTCGCTCGTGCAGCGCCGGGTGCGGCACCGGGGGCGCTGGCTGCGCACCGGGTACGTGGAGGCCGTCGGCGTACGGGCCGACGTGCGGCGCACCGGGCTCGGCGGGCGGGTGATGGCCGAGCTGGAGCGGCTGGCCGACCGGGCCTACGACCTCGGCGCGCTCGCCGCGAGCGAGGCCGGGGCCCCGATGTACACGGCACGCGGCTGGCAGCGGTGGCCCGGGCGGGTGCACGCCCTCTCGCCGGACGGGATCATCCGGCTGCGCGAGGACGAGGGCTGGGTGTTCGTACGGCCCGCGCTCGCCGGCCCGCTCGACCCCGACGGCGAGCTGGTCTTCGACTGGCGCGACGGCGACATCACCTGACGACCACCCGAACGCACGAAGGCCCAGGTCAGGTCGGTACGACCCGGTCCGCCGTCTCAGATAGTAGGAAGTCCGAGTAATGATGCAGACAGACGCGGACCCCTCGCCTACGGTGAAAGGAGCCGAACGTCTCGCTCGATCCAGCGAATGGCGGTCGTGAGCCGGGCCCCGTGCAGGCAACCCCTGCGGCCGGTGCTCCCCGCCCCTTCCGGCGACTCGCAACGCCCTCACCGCGCTCCACGTTTGCCGAAGGAGTCGATCGCCATGGCCGAGACGACCGTCCGCCGAGTCCGCCACACGTCCCGCACGACCGAGTCCGACCGCCAGAACGCCGCCGCCGCCCTCCAGCGCGCCCTGGACCGCCGGGACAACGGCGGCGCGACCGGCCACTGAGCCGGACCGCCCGCCGGGAGCCGCATCCCCTCGCGGTGGGTGCGGCGCGGCCTCATCCGCCGCGCCGCACCTCGAAGTGGTCGATCCGCCGCCCGTCCTGCGCCAGCGCCGACACCGCGAGCCGCGGTGACGCGCCCGCCCGCACCTCCACCGACAGCAGCGAGAAGCCGGTGTAGCGCACCCGCGACCACTCCGCCGTCTCCGGCACGTGGTCCGTCCCCTTCTCCCACACGAAGGTCTTCACGGCCTCGTGCCGGGTGACGTGCCCCTCGTAGCTGTCCGGCACGCCCGGGGGAAAGGTGTACAGGTCCCGGCCGCCGCCGCCCGCCGTGACGTAGACCGTGCCGTCCCGGGCCGGGTCGGTGGAGCCGCCGACCGGCACCGTCCGCCCGACCCGGCCGGCCCGGATCGCGTCCGTGCGCTCGTACACGTGGTTGTGGCCGTTGATCACCAGGTCCACCCGGTGCCGGTCGAACAGCGGCAGCCACGCGCGCCGGACACCCCCGTCCGAGGCGTGCAGGGAGGTGGAGTAGGCGCAGTGGTGGAAGAAGACCACCACGAAGTCGACGCCGTCGCCCGCGCGCAGCCGGCGCAGCGTCCGGTCCAGCCAGGCCGTCTGCCGTCCGCCGCTGTGCCCGAGGTTGGCGGGGACCTCGTACGACACGTCGTTGGCGTCCAGCGCGACGAAGCCGGTGTTCCCGTACACGAAGGAGTAGGCGCCCGGTGTGCCCCGCGGGTCGAAGCCGGTCTCCGGCAGGAAGAAGCGGGCCCGCTGGCCGCCGTAGCCCTCCGGCGAGTACCAGGCCTCCATGTCGTGGTTGCCGGTCGTCACCATCCACGGCACGGACCGCGCGACCGGCTCGTTCTGCTTCAGGAACAGGTCCCAGGTGGCGGGGTCGTAGCCGTCCGTGCGCTGCCCGGTGCCGTTGGAGTCCGCGTAGCAGATGTCCCCGGCGTGCAGGTGGAAGGCGGGATCGCGGCGCAGCACCAGACCGTCGACGGCGCTCGCCGCCCGGCCCACCCCCTGGTCGCCGAAGGCCGTGAACACGAAGCGCTCGGGCCGGGCGGGCGCCGTGCGGAAGGAGGCGACGGCCGCGCGGTGGCCGGCGGCGGCCGGGTCCCAGCCGTCGTGGCCGACGCCGTAGTAGTACGTCGTCCCGGGCGCGAGGCCGTCCACGGCCGCGTGCACGTAGTACTGCTCCAGCGCGGGCCGCACCCCCGCCACGCCGGGCGTGTGCAGCGGCCGCATCTCGGCCTCGATCCGGCGCCCGAGGTCGTCGGGGCGCGGCCCGACGCGCACGTACGGCCGGCGCACGGCGAACGGCACCTGCCAGGAGATCCGCATCCGGCTGCGCGGGTCGGGGCCGAAGGCGAGGTGGCGGCCGAACGGGCGCGCCACCGAGCCCGGCGCCCGCGTTGCGGCCGGGCCCGGCCGGCCCCCGTAGGCGCTGTCGCAGCCGGTCAGCAGACCACCGGCCACCGCGCCCGCCGTCACCAGCGTCCGGCGCGGGAGCACCCGGGTGCGCAGGTAGTCGTACTGCTCCGCCATGCTCAGCCGCTCGGCGAGCGCGCGGGGGATGCCGACGTCAGGGGTGTCCATGGACGGAAACCTTCCCCCACGGCCCAACGCCCCTGCCACACCGGGGTGAACGCCAGCCGACGGGAGCAGGCCGGCCACCCGTCTGGTGTCCGCATGACGGACAGGACGTGTCATCACATGGGACGAGGAGTAGGGTGCCCGCATGTCTCGCAGCATCAATCTCGCAGTGATCCCCGGTGACGGCATCGGCCAGGAGGTCGTGGCCGAGGGTCTCAAGGTCCTCTCCGCCGTCCTGCCGCAGGATGTGAAGCTGGAGACCAAGGAGTACGACTTCGGCGCCAAGCGCTACCACGCCACCGGTGAGACCCTCACCGACGCCGACCTCGACTCCCTCAGGCGGCACGACGCGATCCTGCTCGGCGCCATCGGCGACCCGGGCGTCCCGTCCGGCGTGCTGGAGCGCGGCTTCCTGCTCAAGCTCCGCTTCGCCTTCGACCACCACGTCAACCTGCGCCCCTCCAAGCTGCTCCCCGGCGTCGCCACCCCGCTCGCCGGCCAGCCGGAGATCGACTTCGTCGTCGTCCGCGAGGGCACCGAGGGCCCGTACACCGGCAACGGCGGCACCATCCGCAAGGGCACCGCGCACGAGGTCGCCACCGAGGTGTCCGTCAACACCGCCTACGGTGTCGAGCGCGTGGTCCGCGACGCCTTCGAGCGTGCCCAGGCCCGCCCGCGCAAGAAGCTCACGCTGGTCCACAAGAACAACGTGCTGACCTTCGCCGGGCACCTGTGGACGAACGTCTTCAACCGGGTGGCCGAGGAGTACCCCGAGGTCACCACCGACTACATCCACGTCGACGCGGCGACGATCTACCTCGTCACCGACCCCGCCCGCTTCGACGTCATCGTCACCGACAACCTCTTCGGCGACATCATCACCGACCTCGCCGCGGCCGTCTCCGGCGGCATCGGCGTGGCCGCCTCCGGGAACATCAACCCCAGCCGCGAGTTCCCGTCCATGTTCGAGCCGGTGCACGGCTCGGCCCCGGACATCGCCGGGCAGGGCAAGGCCGACCCCACCGCCACCGTCCTGTCCGTCGCCCTGCTGCTGCGCCACCTCGGCTACGACGCCGAGGCCGACCGCATCGACGCGGCGGTCGCCGCCGACCTCACCGAGCGCGCCGGGCGGTCCGCCCGGAGCACCTCCGAGATCGGCGACGCGCTCGCCGTACGCGTAGCCGGCTGACCCGCCGCGCTGCACCGAGCCGCCGGGTCGCCACCGCACCCGGCGGCTTTTCCTGTGCCTCGCCGGGTGCCACCATCGAACCCGTGGGCCGCTTCACCCCGATTCCGTCCCCCGCCGCCCCCGCGCGATAATCGAACGCGGGGCCGCGGAATGAGGGAATGCTCGGACGTCCTAGCACTGGCGACCGGCAGTACAGGCGTGAGCGCGGCCCGTCACTACAACCGGTGAAGGACACCACATGACGACGCCCACGATCGAGCTCAAGCCTTCCGCCAGCCCGCTCGCCGCCGCAGAACGCGAGGCGATCCTGGCCCGTCCGGGCTTCGGCCGCCACTTCACCGACCACATGGTGACGATCAAGTGGACCGAGGGCCGCGGCTGGCACGACGGTCAGCTCGTCCCGTACGCGCCGATCCCCCTCGACCCGGCCACCCACGTCCTGCACTACGCGCAGGAGATCTTCGAGGGCCTGAAGGCCTACCGGCAGCCCGACGGCTCGGTCGCCCTCTTCCGGCCCGACCAGAACGCCAGGCGCTTCCAGCGGTCCGCCCGCCGCCTCGCCATGCCGGAGCTGCCCGTCGAGACGTTCATCGAGGCCTGCGACGCCCTGGTCCGGCAGGACGTCGACTGGGTGCCCGCGCACGGCGGCGAGGAGTCGCTGTACCTGCGCCCGTTCATGATCGCCACGGAGGTCGGGCTGGGCGTGAAGCCCGCCAACGAGTACCTCTTCATCGTCATCGCCTCCCCGGCCGGCGCGTACTTCCCGGGCGGTGTCAAGCCGGTGTCCATCTGGGTCTCCGAGGACCGAGTCCGCGCCGTCCCCGGCGGCATGGGCGACGCCAAGACCGGCGGCAACTACGCCGCGTCCCTGCTCGCCCAGGCCGAGGCCGCCGCCAAGGGCTGCGACCAGGTCTGCTACCTCGACGCGGTCGAGCACAAGTGGGTCGAGGAACTGGGCGGGATGAACCTGTACTTCGTGTACGGCGACAGGATCGTCACGCCCACCCTGACCGGCTCCATCCTGGAGGGCGTCACCCGCGACTCCCTGCTGGCCGTCGCCCGCGACCTCGGGTACGCGTCCGAGGAGGGCCGCGTCTCCGTGGACCAGTGGCAGCGCGACGCCGAGAACGGCAGCCTCACCGAGGTCTTCGCGTGCGGCACCGCCGCCGTGATCACCCCGGTGGGCACCATCAAGCGGGACGGCGCCGAGTGGCAGCAGAGCGGCGGGGAGCCCGGCGAGGTCACCCTGCGGCTGCGCGACGCCCTGCTCGACCTCCAGCGGGGCACGGCCGAGGACAAGCACGGCTGGATGCACCGCGTCGGCTGACGGCTCAGCGGGAACTGCGGGACATGCCGTCGACCGTCTGCGGGTCCGTCGCGGCCTGTCCCGCAGTTCCCCGCGCCCCTTCGGGGCGCTCCCCGGCGCGTGTCAGCAGCAGGTACGCCACCGCGCCCACCAGGCCCGACAGCAGGAAGCTGCAGTCCACGCCGCCGGTCAGGGCCAGCAGCGGCCCCTGGTACGACGGCAGGGACACCGCCAGCAGGCCCACGCCCGCGCCGAGCGCCCAGGACGCGGTCGCCCGGACGTTCCAGCCCGCCCGGTACCAGTAGATCCCGCCCCGGGAGCGGCGGTTGAAGACCTGGAGGGCGTCGGCGTCGTAGACCCCGCGGCAGCGGGCGAAGCCGATGAGGGTGACGACCGCCCACGGGGTGCCGACGGCGGTCAGCAGGAGCACGAAGGACGTCATCGCCGACTGCGCGTCCCAGAGGTAGTGGCCGGCGAAGACGCAGGCCGTGGCCACGACGGCCACGGCGCAGGTGGCGCGGGCACGGGAGGCGCGGGGCAGGATCGCGTCCAGGTCCAGGCCCATGGAGTACAGCATCAGCCCCGCGTTGCCGACCGAGCCGGCCGAGGCGGACAGCAGCAGCGGCACCAGGTACCAGCCGGGGGAGGCCGCGACCAGCGGGCCCGCGTAGTCGCCGGCCGCGCCGGCCGCGTACGCAGTGAAGGTGCCGAAGAGCTGGGGGACCAGCAGGCCCAGGACGAGCCCGAGCCAGGTGGCGTGCAGCACGCGGCGCGGGGCGTGGCGGACCGGCGAGATGTAGCGGGTGTAGTCGCCGAGCAGCGTGATGAAGGCGATGGGCCCGGACAGGCCCGCCGCCACCGCCGCCAGGAACCAGGTCGGCCAGAAGGAGCCCAGCAGCAGACCGCCCGCGCCCGGCAGCGCGCCGGTCGTGAAGTGCGGCGCGTAGGCGAGGACGCCGAGCAGCAGCAGGGCCGTCATGCCGATCGCGAGGACGCGGGACATGGCGAGCAGCACCCGGTAGCCGTAGACCGCGCCGGCGACGGTCGCGACGGCGAGCACCGCGTAGACGAGGGCGTACGACACCCCGTCCGCCGGCACCCCGAACAGCCGGCCGAGGACCGTCAGCATCACGTCCCCGCCGATCCACACCGTCAGCGCGGTGTAGCCGAGGGCCAGCAGCAGCCCGACCACCGAGCCGACGAGCCGGCCGCGCACACCGAACTGGGCCCCCGAGGAGGTGGACAGGTTGGTCGCGGTGCGCAGGGAGACCAGCGCGAGCGGGGCCGTGAACAGGGTGCCGGCGACTGTGCCCGCCACGATCGCGCTCACCGACGCCCACCAGCCGAGCCCGAAGGACGGCGGCAGCCAGCCGAAGATGATCACCCCGAGGCAGAGGTTGGAGCCGAGCAGGATCGACACCAGGTCCCGTGGCCCGCTGGTGCGTTCCTCGTCCGGGACGGTGTCGACACCGCGCTGTTCTATCGGCATGGCTGAGTCTCCTTCGACGGCCGCCTCACAGGATTAGAGCGACGTTCAATGTGACCTGAGGCCTGGCTCCGGGTCAATGCTTTCGCGTCGCGCAATCTGTGCTTAGAGTGGTGTTCTAATTCGGGGAAAGCAAGAGGGCAAGGAGGTGCCGGGTCGTGAGACTGACCCCCACGGAGCGTGACCGGCTGCTGCTCTTCGGAGCCGCCGAGCTGGCCCGGGCCCGCCGGGCGCGCGGCCTCCGGCTGAACGTGCCGGAGGCCACCGCGCTGATCGCGGACACCGTCTGCGAAGCGGCCCGTGACGGCAGGCGGCTCGCCGAGGCCATCGACGCGGCCCGCTCGGTGCTCGGCCCCGAGGACGTCCTGCCCGGCGTCGCCGACGTCGTCACCGAGGTGATGGTCGAGGCCGTCTTCGACGACGGCTCCCGGCTCGCGGTCGTCCCCGACCCCATCGGCTGGGGGTCCCCCCGCGCGGCAGGGGGAGGCCTCGGCGAGGACGCCCCGGGCGCCCTGCTCCCCGGCCCGCAGCACGCCGACCCCGCGCCGGCCGTCCGGCTGCGCGTCACCAACACCGCGACCGTGCCGGTCTCCGTCACCTCCCACTTCCACTTCTTCGAGGCCAACCCCCGGCTGGACTTCGACCGCGCCGCCGCCTACGGCATGCGGCTCGCCGTACCCGCCGGCTCCTCCGTCCGCTTCGGCCCGGGCGAGAGCGAGGAGGTCGGGCTCGTACCCATCGGCGGCGAGCGGATCGCGATCGGCTTCGCCGGACTGGTCGACGGGCCGCTGGACGCGCCCGGCGCACGCGAGGAGGCCCTGCGCAGGGCCGCCGCCTGCGGATACCTGGGCACGACGACGAAGGACGGAGACGAGGAACGATGAGCCGCTCGAAGGGACGCGAGGTGAGCCGGTCGATCCACGTCGACCCGCACGCCTACGCGGCCACCCACGGCCCCCGGGCCGGCGACCGCATCCGCCTCGGCGACTCGGGTCTGACCGTCCGCGTCGAGTCCGACTCCCAGAAGTACGGCGACGAGTTCCTCGCCGGCTTCGGCAAGACCGCCCGCGACGGACTGCACCTGAAGGCCGCCGCCGTCCGCGCCACCTGCGACGTCGTGATCAGCAACGTCGTCGTGATCGACGCGGTGCAGGGCATCAGGAAGGTCTCCATCGGCATCCGCGAGGGCCGCATCTGCGCGATCGGCCGCGCCGGCAACCCCGACACCCTCGACGGTGTCGACGTCGTCGTCGGCACCGGCACCTCGATCGTCTCCGGCGAGGGGCTGATCGCCACCGCCGGAGCCGTCGACACCCACGTCCACCTGCTGTCGCCGCGCATCATGGAGGCCTCCCTCGCCTCCGGTGTCACCACGATCATCGGGCAGGAGTTCGGCCCGGTGTGGGGCGTCGGCGTCAACTCGCCCTGGGCGCTGCGCCACGCCTTCAACGCCTTCGACGCCTGGCCGGTCAACATCGGCTTCCTGGGCAGGGGTTCGTCCTCCTCCGACGCCCCGCTCGTCGAGGCGCTGGCCGAGGGCGGCGCGTCCGGCTTCAAGGTGCACGAGGACATGGGCGCCCACACCCGCGCCCTGGACACGGCGCTGCGGGTCGCCGAGGAGCACGACGTCCAGGTGGCCCTGCACAGCGACGGCCTCAACGAGTGCCTGTCGGTCGAGGACACCCTGAAGGTGCTGGAGGGCCGCACGATCCACGCCTTCCACATCGAGGGCTGCGGCGGCGGACACGTGCCCAACGTGCTGAAGATGGCCGGCGTCCCCAACGTCATCGGCTCCTCCACCAACCCCACCCTGCCCTTCGGCCGGGACGCGGTCGCCGAGCACTACGGCATGATCGTCTCCGTCCACGACCTCAAGCCCGACCTGCCCGGCGACGCGGCCATGGCCCGCGACCGCATCCGGGCCGGCACCATGGGCGCCGAGGACGTGCTGCACGACCTGGGCGCGATCGGCATCACCTCCTCCGACGCGCAGGGCATGGGCCGCGCCGGCGAGACGGTCCGCCGTACGTTCGCCATGGCCGGCAAGATGAAGGCCGAGCTGGGCCCGCTCGAAGGCGACGGCGAGGGCGACGACAACGCCCGCGTGCTGCGCTACATGGCCAAGCTGACCATCAACCCGGCCCTCGCGCACGGCCTCGCCCACGAGGTCGGCTCGATCGAGACCGGCAAGCTCGCCGACATCGTGCTGTGGCGCCCGGAGTACTTCGGCGCCAAGCCGCAGCTCGTCCTCAAGTCCGGCTTCCCGGCCTACGGCGTGGTCGGCGACCCCAACGCGGCCACCGACACCTGCGAACCCCTCGTCCTGGGACCGCAGTTCGGGGCGTACGGCGCCACGGCCGCCGACCTCTCGGTGGCGTTCGTCGCCCGGGCCGCCGTCGACCAGGGGGGCGACACCCTGCCGACCCGACGCAGAAGGGTCGCCGTGCGCGGCACCCGGGGCATCGGCCCCGCCGACCTGCGGCTCAACGCCCGTATCGGGGCGGTCGACGTCGACCGGCGCACCGGCCTGGTCACCCTCGACGGCGAACCGCTGCGCTCCGAGCCCGCCGACTCCGTCTCCCTCAACCGCCTCTACTTCCTCTAAGGACCCGCGACATGACCACCCCCGCAGCGGACGGCTTCCGGATGCCCGCCGAGTGGACCCCGCACGAGCGCACCTGGATGGCGTGGCCCGGCCCCAACCCCACCTTCGCCGACCCGGACGAGCTCCGCCTCTCGCGCACGGCCTGGGCGTCGGTGGCCCGTGCCGTCCGCCGCTTCGAACCGGTGACGGTGGTGTGCGGCCCCGGCCAGTCGCGGGACGCCCGGGCGCTGCTCGGCCCGGGCATCGACACCGTCGAGCGGGACCTGGACGACGCCTGGATGCGGGACATCGGCCCCACCTTCGTCACCGACGGCAAGGGCCGGCTGGCCGCCGTGGACTGGACGTTCAACGGCTGGGGCGCCCAGGACTGGGCCCGCTGGGAGCACGACGCGAAGATCGCCGCGTACGTCTCCGACCTCGTGGGCGCGCAGACGTACGCCTCGCCGCTGGTCAACGAGGGCGGCGCGATCCACGTCGACGGCGAGGGCACCGTGCTGCTCACCGAGACCGTGCAGCTCGGCCCCGAGCGCAACCCGCACTGGTCGAAGGCGGAGGTCGAGGCCGAGATCCACGCCCACCTCGGCACCCGCAAGGCGATCTGGCTGCCGCGCGGCCTGACCGGCGACTACCCCCCGTACGGCTTCGGCACCCTCGGCCACGTCGACATCGTGGCCGCGTTCGCCCGGCCCGGTGTCGTGGTCGCGCACCACCAGCCGGACCCGGCGCACCCCGACCACGAGGTCACCAAGGAGGTCATCGGCCTGCTGAGGTCGGCGACCGACGCCCGGGGCCGCCGCCTGGAGGTCGTGGAGGTGCCCGCGCCGACCGTCCTGGAGGCCGACGGCCACTGGGCCGACTACTCCTACATCAACCACTACCTCTGCAACGGCGGGGTCGTGCTGTGCGGCTTCGACGACCCGCGCGACGAGATCGCCGCCGGGATCTTCCGCCGGCTGTTCCCGGACCGCACGGTGACCCTGGTGGACGCGCGTACGATCTTCGCGGGCGGGGGCGGTATCCACTGCATCACGCAACAGCAGCCGAAGGTCTGACACGTACAGGAGCAGCAGATGGCCGGTGCGGGCCGGGCGCGCAGGAACGCGCCGCCGCGCGAGGAGGTCCTCGCCGCCGCCATGGACATGATCGCCGAGCGCGGTCTGGAGAAGCTCACCATGGCGGCCCTGGGCCGCGAGGTCGGCATGAGCAGCGGCCACCTCCTGTACTACTTCCGCTCCAAGGACGAACTGCTGCTCCGGACCCTGGAGTGGAGCGAGGGCCGGCTGGGCGCGGAACGGGGGCGGCTGCTCACCCGCCCCGGTACCGCCCGGGAGCGGCTGTCCGCCTACGTCGACCTGTACGTTCCCGACGGCCACCGCGACCCGCACTGGACCCTGTGGCTGGAGGTCTGGAACCGCTCGCAGAACGCCGACGACGACGCCCGGGCCCGGCAGGCCGCGATCGAGGGCGCCTGGCACCGGGACCTGGTCGCGCTGATCGCCGAGGGCATCTCCCGGGGGGAGTTCCGCCCGGTCGACGCGGACCGGTTCGCCACGCGGCTGCGGGCCCTGCTCGACGGGTTCTCCATCCATGTGGCGATCGGGCTGCGCGGCACCGACCGGGACCATGTCCTCGCGCACGTCCGGGAGTTCGTCGAGGACGCGCTGACCGTCGGGTAGCCGCCGGCACCGGCGCAGGAATCGATCGTTCCGAGGGCGGGCATGTACCCGCCCATGGGACGACAACACTGGAAGAAGATCTGGGTCGGCTCGGCGGGCAACATGGTCGAGTGGTTCGACTGGTTCGTGTACGCGAGCTTCGCCACGTACTTCGCCGGCGCGTTCTTCCCGAGCGGCAACCCCACCGCCCAGCTGATGAACACCGCCGGCATCTTCGCCGTCGGCTTCTTCATGCGCCCCGTCGGCGGCTGGCTGCTGGGCAGGGTCGGCGACCGCAAGGGCCGCAAGGCCGCGCTGACACTGACCGTGACGCTCATGTCGGCCTCGGCCGTCCTCATCGCCGTCGCCCCCACCTACGGCGTCGCCGGCTACGGCGGCGCGCTCGTCCTGCTCCTCGCCCGGCTGCTCCAGGGCCTGTCCGTGGGCGGCGAGTACGCGGCCAGCGCCACCTACCTGACGGAGGCCTCCGACCCGCGGCGCCGCGGCTTCGCCTCCAGCTTCCAGTACGTGTCCATGACCGCCGGCCAGATCGCCGGTCTCGGCCTGCAGATCGTCCTCCAGCGCACCCTGTCCGACGACGCCCTGCACAGCTACGGCTGGCGCATCCCGTTCGTCGTCGGCGCGCTCGGCGCGGCCGTCGTCTTCTACCTGCGCCGCAGCATGCTGGAGACCGAGGTGTACGAGGAGGACGCCTCGCACGCCGGGGAGCGCGGCACCCTGCGCGCGCTGTGGCAGCACCGGCGGGAGGCGTTCCTGGTCGTCGCCCTCACCATGGGCGGCACGGTGGCCTACTACACGTACACCACCTACCTGACCAAGTACCTGTCCAACTCGGCGGGCCTGTCCAAGGAGACCGCCACCCTGGTCTCCTTCACCGCGCTGATCGTCTTCGCCTGCCTCCAGCCGCTCGCGGGCGCCCTGTCCGACCGCATCGGCCGCCGCCCGCTGCTGATCACCTTCGCCGTCGGCTCGACCGTCCTGACGGTCCCGATCATGACGCTGCTGCGGCACGCGGACGGCTACTGGTCCGCCCTCGGCCTCGCCCTGCTCGCGCTGGTCGTGGTCACCGGCTACACCTCCATCAACGCCTGCGTGAAGGCCGAGCTGTTCCCCACCGGCATCCGCGCGCTCGGCGTCGCCCTGCCGTACGCCGTCGGCAACGCCCTCTTCGGCGGCACCGCCGAGTACGTCGCCCTGTGGTTCAAGAAGGGCGGCATCGAGTCCGGCTTCTACTGGTACGTGGCCGCCTGCGCCGCCGTCTCCCTCGTGGTGTACGTCACCATGCGCGAGACGAAGGACCTCGACCTCGGCCGGGTGCAGGCCGCCCGGGAAGCCGGGACCGGATCACCGGAGTCCACCGTGACGACCGCATCCTGAGACGGGCGGTGAGCCGGGGGCGGTGCTGTGCCAGACTTCCCCCGTGCTCTCGTTCGCCATGATTATGGGCAGCAGGCGCGCCGGTCCGCAGTGACCACCTCGTACGACCAGGTGCGGGTGGCCACCGTCGTCCTCGACCCGCGCGCAGACCTCTCGCACCCGCGAGGGGTTTTTTCGTTTTCCGGCCCACCCCCAGCCGGCGACGAAGCGCGAGGGAGCATGGAGGAACGGTGGAGCCGGTCAATCCGGTAAAGACCGAAGATCCACAACAGGAGCCTTGACACCATGACCGAGACGGCAACCAGCGAGCTCGACGACTCGTTCCACGTCTTCGACACCACGCTGCGCGACGGCGCGCAGCGCGAGGGCATCAACCTCACCGTCGCGGACAAGCTCGCCATCGCCCGGCACCTGGACGACTTCGGCGTGGGTTTCATCGAGGGCGGCTGGCCCGGCGCGAACCCCCGCGACACCGAGTTCTTCGCCCGGGCGCAGGCGGAGATCGACTTCCGTCACGCCCAGCTGGTCGCCTTCGGCGCCACCCGCCGCGCCGGCGCGAAAGCCGCCGAGGACCCGCAGGTCAACGCCCTGCTGGCGTCCGGCGCCCCGGTGATCACGCTGGTTGCCAAGTCGCACGACCGGCACGTGGAGCTGGCGCTGCGCACCACCCTGGACGAGAACCTGGAGATGGTCCGCGACACCGTGTCGTACCTGCGCGAGCAGGGCCGCCGGGTCTTCGTGGACTGCGAGCACTTCTTCGACGGCTACCGCGCCAACCCCGAGTACGCCAAGGCTGTCGTCCGCACGGCCGCCGGGGCCGGCGCCGACGTCGTCATCCTCTGCGACACCAACGGCGGCATGCTCCCCGCCCAGGTGCACGCGGTGGTCGCCACCGTCCTCGCCGACACCGGCGCCCGGCTCGGCATCCACGCCCAGGACGACACCGGCTGCGCGGTCGCCAACACCCTCGCCGCCGTCGACGCGGGCGCCACGCACGTGCAGTGCACGGCCAACGGCTACGGCGAGCGCGTCGGCAACGCCAACCTCTTCCCGGTCGTCGCGGCCCTGGAACTGAAGTACGGCAAGAAGGTGCTGCCCGACGGCAGGCTCCGCGAGACCACCCGGATCTCGCACGCCATCGCCGAGGTCGTCAACCTCACCCCGTCCACCCACCAGCCGTACGTCGGCGTCTCCGCCTTCGCCCACAAGGCCGGCCTGCACGCCTCCGCCATCAAGGTCGACCCCGACCTGTACCAGCACATCGACCCCGAGCTGGTCGGCAACACCATGCGCATGCTGGTCTCCGACATGGCGGGCCGCGCCTCCATCGAGCTGAAGGGCAAGGAACTCGGCATCGACCTCGGCGGCGACCGCGAACTGGTCGGCCGCGTGGTCGAGCGCGTCAAGGAGCGCGAGCTCAAGGGCTACACGTACGAGGCCGCCGACGCCTCCTTCGAGCTGCTGCTGCGCGCCGAGGTCGAGGGCCGCCCGCTGAAGTACTTCGACGTGGAGTCCTGGCGGGCCATCGTCGAGGACCGCCCCGACGGCACCCACGCCAACGAGGCCACCGTCAAGCTGTGGGCCAAGAGCGAGCGGATCGTCGCCACCGCCGAGGGCAACGGCCCGGTCAACGCCCTGGACCGCGCCCTGCGCGTGGCGCTGGAAAAGATCTACCCGCAGCTCGCCAAGCTGGACCTGGTCGACTACAAGGTCCGCATCCTGGAGGGCAAGCACGGCACCTCCTCCACCACCCGGGTACTCATCTCCACCTCCGACGGCTCCGGCGAGTGGTCCACGGTCGGCGTCGCCGAGAACGTCATCGCCGCGTCCTGGCAGGCCCTGGAGGACGCGTACACGTACGGGCTGCTGCGGGCGGGCGTGGAACCGGCCGAGTAGGCCACAGTGGAGGCATGAACGCACACACGAGCGACGTGCTGTCCGGGGCCAGGGTCGCGACCCGGCTGCCGGCGCGGGACCTGGACCGGGCCCGCCGCTTCTACGCCGAGAAGCTGGGTCTGCACCCCGTGGACGAGCGGCCCGGCGGGCTGCTGTACCGCTGCTCGGGCGCGGACTTCGTCGTGTTCCGCTCGACGGGGTCCTCGCCCGGCACGTTCACCCAGATGGGCTTCGAAGTGGCCGACATCCAGGCGGCCGTGACGGAGCTGCGCCGCCGGGGCGTCGTCTTCGAGGAGGTCGACGCGCCCGGCTTCCACACCCAAGACGGCATCGCCGAGATCGAGGGCAACTACCCGAGCAAGGGCGCACGCGGGGAGTGGGGCGCCTGGTTCCGGGACAGCGAGGGAAACCTGCTGGGTATCGGCCAGCTGATCCTGTGACGCTCAGGGCGCCCGCCAGATGTTGTCGAAGGCCACGTTCTCGATGCGCCGCCGCTCGCGCACGGCCTCCAGCTCGGTCACCGCGTCGCCGACCGCCAGCAGCACCGTGACGACCGCCTCCTCGCCGGGCTCGGGCGGTGCCGGCCGGTCGTCCGGGATGCCCAGCGTGGAGGCCAGGGCCGCCAGGACCGGCTCGTGGGACCACCAGCGGTCGGCCGCCTGCCGGCGGGCCGGGGTGTCGGCCCCCGGGTCCTCCCGGTCGCGCAGCGCGAGCCAGCGCCGGCGCTTCCCGGTGAGCTGCCCCTCGTCCTCCAGGACGTCCCGGTAGGCCGTGGCCAGCCCCTGCCCGCGCCGCCACAGCCAGTCCTCGACCGTCTCGTACGGCTCCGTGCGGACCAGCGCGGCCCCCGCCTCGTCCAGCATCCGGTCACCGGTGGTCAGCACCGGCCCCGGCACGATCCGCCCGTCCGCCAGGGTCAGTGCCCGGGCGCCGAGGAGGTCGATCAGCTCGGCCCCGGCGAGCGCCAGGGACAGGTCGCCCTGCTCGACGGGCTGCTCACCGGGGACGTCGAGGCTGACGAGGAAGAGATCGCGTGGTGTGGTCATACCTCCACCATTGCCCGGTGGCGCCCGATCCGCACCACGCCACACCGCCCCCGTGGGGCACGCGCCCGCGCGAGCCGCTCGAACGCGTGCCGTAGGTCCCGTCCTACCGCAGGGCCCACTTCTGGTTGGCGGCCCCCGTGCACGTCCAGATCTGGGCCCGGGCCCCGTTCGCCGACGAGTTGTCCGTGACGTCCAGGCACTTGTCCGCCGCCGTGTTCACCACGTCACCCGTGGCCGCGTTGTACGACCACCGCTGGGCGCCGGTCCCGTTGCAGTCGTACAGCTGCGCCTTGGCGCCGTTCGCGGTCGAACCGTCCGTCACGTCCAGGCACTTGCCGAGCGCCCGGACGGACCCGTCGGCCTGTGCGGTCCACTGCTGGGCCGCGCTGCCGTTGCAGTCGTAGAGCTGCACCGCCGTACCGTTGGCGCTCGAACCGCCCGCCACGTCCAGGCACTTGCCGGCGAGTCCCACGAAGGCGCCCGCGCCGCCACCACCGCCGGACTGGGTGCCGGACCAGGTGAAGGTGGCCGAGGTCCTGCCGGGCAGCGAGTAAGTGGCGTGTTCACCACCCCAGTTGATGGTGACCGTCTTCGCCGAGGTGGAGTCGTTGTAGGCGATCAGCGCCTTGCCGCCGTCCGGGTTGCGCCAGGCGACGTTCGGCAGCGAGGCGGAGGCGGTGGAGGCGATGCGCTGGGCGCCGGGGCGGACGAACTTGGTGAGGTGGCCCATGTCGTAGTACTCGACGGTGTAGTCCACGGTCCCGCTCGCTCCGTCACCGTCGTGCACGGTGACCAGCCCGGTGCAGGTGCCGCACCCACCGTTGTGCGGACCGCCGTTCTGGTCCACGGCCAGCGACCACTTGGTCACCGACTTCGCCCAGTTGCGGGTGTAGTCGATGATGTTGGACATGTCCTCGCGCTGCTGGTCGGCGATCCAGGTGCCGCCGGAGTGCTCGGTGCCGAAGGCGTCCAGCGTCGGGTACCGGTCGTGCACGGACGTCTGCTCGGCGACGTCACCGCCGTACCCGTGCCAGGCGATCCCGCCGAAGTTCGGGTGGTTGCGGATCGCCGGGTCGTCGACGGACTGGGCGGCGTAGGAGTCGTACGTGTCCCAGTTCCAGTCGTGCGCCAGGACCTTCGTGGTCAGGCCCGCCGACTGCAACCGCGGCAGCAGGTCGTTCTTGAGGAAGTACTGGATGCCGCTCGCGTTCCAGCTCATCGACGGGTAGCCGGAACAGCAGGTCGGCTCGTTCTGCGCGGTGACGTAGGAGACGTCGACTCCCTGGTCCCTGTACCCCTGGAGGTACTTCACGAAGTAGGAGGCGTACGCCCCGTAGTCCTCCGCCTTCAGCCAGCCGCCGTTGAGCGAGTCGCTGTCCTTCATCCAGGCCGGCGCCGTCCACGGCGAGGCCATCACCGTCAGCGCCGGGTTCAGCTGGAGCGCCTGCCTGGTCAGCGGGATCACGTCCGCCTGGTCGTGCGCGAGGGAGAACCTCGCCAGCGACGGGTCGCTCTGCCCGGCGGGCACGTCGTCGTACGTGTAGCCGTACCGCGCCAGGTCCGAGGCGCCCATCGGGTTGCGCAGGAACGACAGGCCGATGCCGTCCGTCGGCGAGAACAGCTTGCGCATGGTCGCGTCCCGGGTCGCCGGGGACAGCGCCCCGCTGCTGTTCATCAGCCACGCGGCGGTGTCCGTGAAGGACGCGCCGCCGCCGGTGAACGTCTGGTAGCGGGTGTTCTCGTCCACGTTGATGTTCTCGCCGCCACCGCCCGTCCCGGCCTCGAAGGCGAACGGCGCCTGCGGCTGGAGGCCGCGCACGACATGCCGGCCGGCGGAGTCGTCGGTGGTGGTGAGCCAGGCGGTGACCTGCTCACCGGCCGCGTGCGCGGGGGGTACGGCCACACTGACACCGGCGGCGGAGAGCAGTCCGGCGAGCAGCAGCCGGACCGCGCGGGGGGTTCTCCTCATAGCGGTCGCCCTTCCAGGCAATGGTTAACTCATGGCGTGAGCTAAGGCATGAGTGAACCACGGGCGTCCGGGGAGGTCCATGCGGAGGACGGCCTTGTTCTCCTCCGGCCGGGCACGACGGCAGGAGAACCGAGGGAATGACCGAGTTGGAGAGGTTTCAGGTAGTTTCAAGGTATGAAGGCCGTCCCGCGGACCCGTAGCCACCCCGCCCCGCTCCTGGCCGTCCTGGTCGTCCTCGCCGTCCTGGCCCTGACGTCGGCGACCCTCTGGGCGCCCGGGGCGAGCGCCGACACCAGCGTCTCCACGGTCGCCCGGGCCCTGCGCCAGAGCCCGGTCTACGTCGACCCGGCGGCCCGCGGCCAGCTGTCCTCGGCGGACGCCGACGCGCTCGCCACCCGGATCAGGGACGCCGACAAACCCCTGTTCATCGCCGTCCTCCCGGCCGGATACCCCACCGCGAACCTCTTCGCCGACCTGCGCTCGGCGACCGGCGTCACCGGCCTGTACGGCATCCGGCTCGGCGACCGCTTCGACGCCCGCGCCGACTCCTCCGTCCTGTCGGCCACCGCCCGGCAGAACCTGGTCCGCAGCGTCCAGGGCGAGGACGCCAGGTCCCAGCTGGCCGACTTCACCGACCGCGCCCTGGCCAACATGGGCGGCCGTGCACCGCGCAGCTGGGGCGGCTCGGCCGGCGGCGGGGGCGTGTCCAGCACGGCGCTGATCACGACGGCCGCCGTCCTGGTGATCGGCGGCGTGGGCGCGTACACGCTGGTCCGCCGCGGCCGCAGGCGTCACGAGCAGGAACAGCGGGCGGCCCTGGAGCGGCTGCGGGTGGTCGTGGACGAGGACATCACCGCGTTCGGCGAGGAGCTCGACCGCCTCGACTTCGACCCGTCGGAACCGGGCGCCGACGACGCCATGCGCGCCGACTACGAGCGGGCCCTGGACGCCTACGAGACCGCCAAACAGCGGATGGCCGCGGCCCGGGGACCGGAGGACGTCCGGCCGGTCACCGAGGCGCTGGAGGACGGCCGCTTCTCCCTCGCCCAACTGGCCGCCCGCCGCGAACACCGCCCGCTGCCGGAACGCCGGCCCCCGTGCTTCTTCGATCCCCGGCACGGCCCCTCGGTCGCCGACGCCACCTGGACCCCGCCCGCCGGCGCCCCCCGCCAGGTCCCCGTCTGCGCGGCCGACGCCACCCGCCTGGCCGACGGCCGCGACCCCGTCGTCCGCGAGGTCGACACCGACTACGGCCGCCGCCCCTACTGGGACGCCGGCCCCGCCTACGGCCCCTGGGCCGGCGGCTACTTCGGCGGCGGCCTCCTGCCCGGCCTCCTCGTCGGCACCCTGCTCGGCAGCGTGATGGCCACCCCCTCGTACGCCGCCGACTACGGCACCGGGTACGGCGACTTCGGCGGCGGCGGTTACGAGGGCGGCGACGTCTCCGGCACCGACTTCGACCCCGGCGACTTCGGCGGCGGCTTCGGCGACGGGGGCGGCTTCGGCGGCGGCGGCGACAGCGGAGGGGACTTCGGCGGCGGCTTCTGAACGGTCACTGCTTGACGGCCGAGACGTCGAAGACCAGCCTGATCTTGTCGGAGACCAGAACGCCCCCCGTCTCCAGGGCCGCGTTCCAGGTCAGGCCCCACTCCGAGCGGAGGATCTCGGCCCTGCCCTCGAAGCCGACGCGTTCGTTGCCGAAGGGGTCCTGGGCGGAACCGTTGAACTCCAGGTCGATGGTGAGCGGCTTGGTGACGCCGAGGAGGGAGAGGTCGCCGGTGATGCGGTACTCGCCGGCGCCGAGGGCCTCCGCCTTGGTGGAGCGGAAGGTCATCGTCGGGAACTCGTCGGTCCTGAAGAAGTCGGAGGACTTCAGGTGCGCGTCGCGGTCGGCGTTGCCGGTGTCGATGCTCGCCATCCGGACGTCGATCGTGGCCGTGGACCTGGAGGGGTCGGCGCCGTCCAGGTGCAGCGTGCCGGTGAAGTCCTGGAAGCCGCCCTTGACGTTGGTGACCATGGCGTGCCGGGCGACGAAACCGATCGAGCTGTGGGCCGGGTCGATCGTGTAGTCGCCGGTCAGCGAGGTCAGGTCCGGGCCGGCGGTGCGGGTGGCGTCGGTGGTGTCCTTGCGGCTGAAGATGCCCATGGCGTGCTCCTCGGGTGTTGGTTGAACGTTAAACGAACCCTCGGATCCGAAGGTAGACCCATTCGGTTCAGGTTTCAACGTCATCCGTAACGTGTCTCCACTCTCACCCACAGTCACCTTGCGCGCCCCCTGGCGCACCCCCGCCCACTCGGGCACCATCTGCCTGCACCCCCCACCCGAACCCTGCGCCCCCGCTCCCCGCCCCCCGCAGGAAGGTTCCCCATGAAGCCGCTGAAGCTCCGTGCGATGCTCACCGCGCTCGCCCTCGTCGTCGCCCCCGGTGCCGCCGTTCTCGGTACCGCGGCCGACGCCTTCGCCGTCAGCAAGATCAGCCATGCCACCGCCACCCAGATGTTCCGCGACGTCGGCATCACCTGGTCGTCCTCCGGCAACTGCTCCGACCGCAACAACTCCACCTGCACGTCCTTCGACCAGCTCAACCTCGCCACCGCCCAGGGCGCCCAGACCCTCAAGCGGGCCAGTGGCTGCGCGCTCAACATCACCGGCGGTACCGAGACCGGCCACGCCTCGGGCACGTACTCGCACTGGAACGGCTACAAGCTCGACTACGGCAAGAACACGTGCGTGACGTCGTACATCAAGAACGACTTCACCTACATCGGCCTCCGTGGCGACGGCGCCCCGCAGTACCAGTCGGGCTCCGGCAACATCTACGCCGACGAGGGCAGCCACTGGGACGTCCTCTACTACAACTGCGGCGGCTGCTGAGGGCGTTGCCCCATGGGCATGACCCGACGCGCGCTGCTGCTGGCCGCCGCCCTCGCCGCCGCCCCGGCACCCGCCGCCCGGGCGGCGGACGACCCGTACGACACCCTGCGCCGCCGCTGGCTCGGCATCTCCCTGGGGACGGGATACGACCCGGCCGCCGAGCCGTACGCCTCCCGGCTCGCCCGACTCGGGGCGCAGGCACGGGAGTTCCAGGCGAGCATGGTCCCCGGCCCCACCTCGCTGTGGCCGGGGCACCCCTTCGACCCGCCGTCCGGCATCACCTTCGGCTACGGCCGGCTGTGGACCATGACCCAGGCGTACGTCCAGACCGGCACCGGCGCCACCGGCGACCCCGCCCTCCTCGCCGACGTCCTGCGCGGGCTCGACCACCTCTCCGCCACCGTCTACCACCCCGCCACCACCCCCTACGGCAACTGGTGGGAGTGGCAGATCGGCAGCCCCCGGCTGCTCATGGACATCACGGCCGCCCTGTACGAGCGGCTCGGCCGGGACCGGATCACGGCGGCCTGCGCGGCCCTCGACCACTTCGTCCCGGACACCGTGCTCACCGACTACTCCGGCACCTCCACCGGCGCCAACCGCGTCGACCAGTGCCGCTCGGTGGCCCTGCGCGGCATCCTCGGCCGGAGCCCGCGGAAGATCGCCCTCGCCCGCGACGCCCTCTCGCCCGTCTTCCCGTACGTCACGAAGGGCGACGGCCTCTACGCCGACGGCTCCTTCGTCCAGCACACCTGGGTCGCCTACTCGGGCACCTACGGCCAGGTCTTGCTGGACGGCCTGGGGCGGCTGTTCGCGCTGCTCGCCGGATCGGCCTGGGAGGTCACCGATCCCGCCCGGCGGCACGTCCTGGACGGTGTCGAGCACGCCTACGCGCCCCTGATCCACGACGGACTGGTGATGGACTGCGTCAACGGCCGTGCCGTCAGCCGGGGTTACCTGCGCTCCGACGACCTGCACGTCCTGCGCGGCGACCACTGCCACGGGCACGCCCTGATCGCCGCCATCGCCCTCCTCGCGACCGGCGCCGGCGAGACCGAGCCCGAGACCGAGCGCGAGCGCTGGTACGGGCTGGTCAAAGGGTGGATCGAACGGGACACCTGGGAACCGATCCTGACGGACCGCCAGTTCGGCGTCGCCGATCTGGCCCGACTGCACGCCGTCGCCGCCTCGCCCACCCCTGCCGCCCCGGAGCCACTCGGCCACCGGCTCTTCCCGGCCATGGACCGCGCCGTCCACCGCACCCCCCGGTTCACCGCCGCCCTCGCCATGGCCAGCGACCGCATCGCCCACTACGAGTGCGGCAACGGCGAGAACCCGCGCGGCTGGCACACCGGGTCCGGCATGCTCTCCTGGTGGCCGCGGGGCCGCACCGACCAGTACACCGACTGGTACTGGCCCACCGTCGACCCGTACCGGCTGCCCGGCACCACCGTCTCGACCAGGCGGCTCCCCGACCGGGCCGGCGGCGAGTGGGGCGCGCCCAAACCGGACGTGCGCTGGGTCGGCGGGACCACCGACGGCACCTACGCGGCGGTCGGCCAGCACCTCAAGGGCCTCGGCTCCACCCTCCAGGCCCGCAAGTCCTGGTTCTTCCTCGACGACGCCGTGGTCTGCCTCGGTGCCGGGATCAGCTGCGCCGACGGCGTGCCCGTCGAGACCGTCGTGGACAACCGCAACCTGGGCGAGAACGGCACCCAGACCTTCGTCCACGCCCCGCGATGGGCCCATCTGGCGGGGCACGGCGGCTGGATCCTGCCGTGCGGGGGCGAGCTGCGCACCCTGCGCGAGGACCGCGCCGGCGCCTGGTCCGACATCAACACCACCAGCACCGACGAGCGGCGCACCCGGCGCTGGCAGACCCTCTGGCTCGACCACGGCACCGACCCGGCGGACGCCCGCTACGTCTACGTCCTGCTGCCCGGCGCCTCCCTCCGGCAGACCGCCGCCCGGGCCGCCGACCGGCGCCGGCTGTCCGTCCTCGCCAACGACACCACCGTTCAGGCCGTCGCCGTACCCCGGCTGGGCCTGACCGCGTGGAACTTCTGGGCGGCCGGTACGGTGGGGGGCCTGACCGCCTCGGCCGGCGCGAGCGTGCTCGTCGTGCGGCGGGGCCGTACGGCCACCTTCCACATCAGCGAGCCGCCCCGGGGCGGAGCCCCGCTGGAACTGGTCTGGAACCATCCGGTGCGCGCGGTGATCCGGGCCGACGACAGCGTGGAGGTCCGGACGGCTGACCGCCGTCCGAGGTTCCTTGTCACTCCGGGGATGGCATGTGCCACCCACGAATGTGAGGTGGCTCTCAGGTGACGTCTTTGTCGCTCCCCTACAACGCGCCGGCCTCCTGAGCAGTCGGAACGGCTGCATGCCGCCGAGGTTCTGTTCACTGGTACCAGGAAAACGGGCCGGAGACTGTACAGAGTCGACGGCTCGCTTTTCTTCGTGTCCTTCGTAAGGTCGCTACATGACCGTTTTGGAAGAGACGACGGGTGAGTCGACCGGCGAGCCGACGGACGCACGCGGACGGGTCGCCGAACTGCACGAGATCCGTGCCCGGGCCGTGGCCGGCCCGAGCGAGAAGGCGACCGAGGCGCAGCACGCCAAGGGCAAGCTGACGGCACGGGAGCGGATCGAGCTGCTCCTGGACCCCGGGTCCTTCCAGGAGGTCGAGCAGCTGCGCCGGCACCGGGCGACCGGTTTCGGCCTGGAGGCGAAGAAGCCGTACACCGACGGTGTCATCACCGGCTGGGGCACGGTGGAGGGCCGTACGGTCTTCGTCTACGCCCACGACTTCCGGATCTTCGGCGGGGCGCTGGGCGAGGCCCACGCCACCAAGATCCACAAGATCATGGACATGGCCATCGCGGCCGGGGCCCCGCTGGTGTCGCTGAACGACGGTGCGGGCGCCCGGATCCAGGAGGGCGTCTCGGCCCTCGCCGGCTACGGCGGCATCTTCCAGCGCAACACCAGGGCGTCCGGTGTCATCCCGCAGATCTCGGTGATGCTCGGCCCGTGCGCGGGCGGCGCGGCCTACAGCCCCGCCCTCACGGACTTCGTCTTCATGGTCCGCGAGACCTCCCAGATGTTCATCACCGGCCCCGACGTGGTCAAGGCCGTGACGGGCGAGGAGATCACCCAGAACGGCCTGGGCGGCGCCGACGTCCACGCGGAAACCTCCGGCGTCTGCCACTTCGCGTACGACGACGAGGAGACCTGCATCGCCGAGGTGCGCTACCTCCTCTCGCTGCTCCCGCAGAACAACCGCGAGAACCCCCCGCGGGTCGAGTGCACGGACCCGGTCGAGCGCCGCGGCGACGCGCTGCTGGACCTGGTCCCGGCCGACGGCAACCGGCCGTACGACATGGCCAAGGTCATCGAGGAGATCGTCGACGACGGCGACTACCTGGAGGTCCACGAGCGCTGGGCGCGCAACATCATCTGCGCCCTGGCCCGGCTGGACGGCCAGGTCGTCGGCATCATCGCCAACCAGCCGCAGGTGCTGGCGGGCGTGCTCGACATCGAGGCCTCGGAAAAAGCTGCGCGTTTTGTCCAGATGTGTGACGCTTTCAATATCCCGATCGTCACCTTCCTGGACGTCCCCGGGTTCCTCCCCGGTGTCGACCAGGAGCACGGCGGAATCATCCGCCACGGCGCGAAGCTGCTGTACGCCTACTGCAACGCGACCGTGCCGAGGATTTCGCTCATCCTGCGCAAGGCGTACGGAGGTGCCTACATCGTCATGGACTCCCAGTCGATCGGCGCCGACCTCACCTACGCCTGGCCGACGAACGAGATCGCCGTCATGGGCGCGGAGGGCGCGGCGAACGTCATCTTCCGCCGGCAGATCGCCGACGCCCAGGACCCCGAGGCCATGCGGCAGAAGATGGTCAAGGAGTACAAGGCCGAGCTGATGCACCCGTACTACGCGGCCGAGCGGGGCCTCGTCGACGACGTCATCGACCCCGCCGAGACCCGCGAGGTGCTCGTGAAGTCCCTGGCGATGCTGCACACCAAGCACGCCGACCTGCCTTCCCGCAAGCACGGCAACCCCCCGCAGTAACCCGGCGGACACTTCCCTCACGGAGACTGACACCCATGAGCACTCCTGACATCCGCGTCGAGAAGGGCCACGCCGAGCCCGAGGAGGTCGCCGCCATCACGGCCATCCTCATGGCCCGCGCCGCCGCCCGCACCGAGCCGTCGGCCCAGACCCACCGGGGCCGCGCCAAGGCGGGCTGGCGCCGCCTGGAGCGCGAGCCCGGCTTCCGCGCCCCGCACAGCTGGCACTGAGACCCGCGTGCACCCACGGCCCCGCCACCCCCTTGGGGGAGGCGGGGCCGTGGCGTACCCGGGAAGCGTGAACCCCGCACCCGTGGGCACGACGAACGGGTACGGCGAAGGGGCCCCCTCCGACGGAGAGGGCCCCTCGGCTCGGCGGGCAGCGGCTAGCGCAGGCGGGCCATCAGGGCGTGTTCCACCAGCGTGATCAGTGCGGACTTGGCGTCCGCGCGGTGCCGGGCGTCCGTCGTGATGATCGGGGTGTCGGGCCCGATCTGGAGCGCCTCCCGCACCTCCTCCGGGGCGTAGGGCTGCTGGCCGTCGAAGCCGTTGAGGGCGATGACGAACGGAAGGCCGCTGTTCTCGAAGTAGTCGACCGCGGGGAAGCAGTCGGCGAGGCGGCGGGTGTCGACCAGGACGATCGCGCCGATGGCGCCGCGGACCAGGTCGTCCCACATGAACCAGAAGCGGTCCTGGCCGGGGGTGCCGAACAGGTACAGGATCAGGTCCTGGTCCAGGGTGATGCGGCCGAAGTCCATGGCCACCGTGGTGGTGGTCTTGTCCCCGGTGTGGGTGAGGTCGTCGATGCCGGCCGAAGCGGACGTCATGACGGCCTCTGTGCGCAGCGGGTTGATCTCCGAGACGGCGCCGACGAACGTGGTCTTGCCCACGCCGAAGCCGCCCGCCACCACGATCTTCGCGGAGGTGGTGGAGCGGGAAGGACCGCCGCTAGAGCTTGCGAAGTCCACTGAGCACCCTTTCGAGCAGTGTCACGTCTGGCTGGCCACCGGCGTTCTCGTCGCCGCCGGGCTGATGGATGGCGACCAGGCCCGCCTCCGCCAAGTCGGCGACGAGAATCCTGGCCACGCCGAGGGGGATCGTCAGCAGGGCCGAGACCTCGGCCACCGACTTGATCTCCCGGCACAGGTTGCAGATCCGCTGATGCTCGGGCAGCTGGCCCTGCATCTGGTGCGGAGCGGCGGTGGTGTGCACCAGTGCCTCGATGGCGAGCTGGTAGCGCGGGCGGGTCCGGCCGCCGGTCATGGCGTACGGCCGCACCAAGGGGTTGTTGGACGCCGTGGCGGGGGCCGGCTCGGGGCGGCGCTGCGGCTGGACCGGCTGGATCCGGGGGGCCGGAGGCTGGTCGTACGGCGACGGTCCGGGGCCCTGCGGGGCGTACGGCTGCCGACGGCTGGGTGCGGAGGGGAAGTTGTACGGGTTCGCCGGTCCGTCGCCCTGGCCCTGGGCAGGGCCGTACGACCAGTTGCCCGAAGACGAACCGCCTGGGGGTGTTGCCACTTTCTCCTCCTCCGACTGCGCCGGGCACCCATCCGTGTGGAGCCGCGTCCCGAAACCTTACGGCCCCGGGACGCGAATACGCACCGTCCGATAATTAGTTGAGAAGGCTTCCCTGGAGCTCCGCACGGAGATCCGGGGTGAGGACCGTGCCCGCGCGGTCCACCAGAAGGGCCATCTCGTACCCGATGAGACCGATGTCCGCCTCCGGGTGGGCCAGCACCGCGAGTGACGAACCGTCGGATACGGACATGATGAAGAGGAATCCCCTCTCCATCTCCACAACCGTCTGGTTCACGGCGCCTCCCTCGAAGATCCGGGAGGCGCCCGCCGTCAGGGACGTCAGACCGGATGCGACGGCCGCGAGCTGGTCGGCGCGGTCGCGGGGGAACCCTTCGGACATCGCCAGAAGGAGTCCGTCGGCGGAGACCACCACCGTGTGGGACACCCCCGGGGTGTTGTCCACGAAGTTGGTGATCAACCAGTTCAGGTTCTGTGCCGCCTGGCTCATCGGGCTCACACTAACGCTCCTGGTTGTAGGTGCTGTCAGGACCACTGTGGTGATTACTGGTGGCCTGGCCGTTCGTTTCACTGCCTGCGCTGCGCCCGCGCTGGACACCCCGGCGCAGGTTGCTCAGCCTGCCCCGGACGTCCTCCGGGGCGCGGGAGACCTGTGGGCCTCCCTGGGGGGTGGTTTCGGCGGAACCCTCGACCAGGTTGGCCTTGGGCACCCGCCGCGGCAGACCGGAGGCGGTGACCCCGCCTGCCTTGGGCTTGCGGAGCTGTGCGGCCTGCTGCCACCGCTCGTCGTTCGCCGAACGCCAGCTGCTGTCGCCGCTCGCCCCCGGCGCGTTGCCTGGCGCGGGAGCCGGCGCTTCCCGCTGCGCACGCGCCGAGCCGTTCGCGGAACCGGCGCCGTGGGAACCGCTCGCGGGGGACCCCCCGCGGCGGGGCAGCCCGGCGTCGGTCAGCGCGTGTGCGGCGGGGGAGGCCGTTCCCGGACGGTCGAAGCCTACGCCGTTCCGCTCACTCGCGTCAGCGGCCTGCGTGGATTCCGCTTCCGGAGCGTACTGGGCCGGATAGCCGTTCTGGTAGCCGTCCTGTCCGGGCCAGTCGTCCTGGTAGGCGGGCGCCTGGGCAGGCTCCGCATACGGGGACGAGGGCTCCGGGTAGCCGCCGTCGCGGCCGTAACCGTCGTGCTGCGCGTGCTCGTCGTTCGGCGTGTAGTACTGCTCGTCGTACGACTGCTCGTACCGCTGCTCGTACGACGCCTGCTGCTGCTCCTCGTAGGCCGGCGCCTCGTAGGAATGCTGGGGCTGCTCGTCGTACGCCGGCCGCGGCTGCTCCTGGTACGCGGGCGCCTCGTAGGACTGCTGCGGCTGCCCCTCGTACGCCTGCTGCTCCCCGGGCTGGCCGTGGGTCTGGGCCTCCAGGGCGGCGCGGCGCTCCTCGCGCATCAGCGAGCGGCCGACCGGGTCCAGGTCACGGATGTCGTCGGGGACCTCCGTGTACCGGCTGTCGTCGAAGCCCAGCTCGGCGGCGGTGCGCAGCGGCTGCTGCTGGTGCTGGCCGAAGCTCTCACCCTGGAACTGCTGCTCCGGGATGATCTGCGAGACGGTGAACTCCTCGCGGTCCAGCGGGGCTTCGCCGCCACCGCCGTGCGTGATCGCGTCCGGCAGCATGACCAGCGAGGTGGTGCCGGCCTGCTCGCCCGAGGGGCGCAGCTGGACCCGGATGCCGTGCCGGTCGGACAGCCGGCCGACCACGAACAGGCCCATGCGCTGGGAGATCGCGGCGTCCACGGTCGGCGGGTTGGCCAGCTTGTGGTTGATGTCCGCGAAGTCCTCGGCGGTCAGACCGATGCCCTTGTCGTGGATCTCGATCATGACGCGGCCGTCGGGCAGCCGGGTCGCGGTGACACGGACCTTGGTCTGCGGGGAGGAGAACGTGGTGGCGTTCTCCAGCAGCTCGGCCAGCAGGTGCACGAGGTCGGTGACCGCGCGGCCGTGGATCTCGGCCTCCGGTACGCCGGACAGCTCGATGCGCTCGTACTGCTCCACCTCGGAGGAGGCGGCGCGCAGCACGTCGACCAGCGGGACCGGCTGGTCCCAGCGGCGGCCGGGCTCCTCGCCGGCGAGGACCAGCAGGTTCTCGCCGTTGCGGCGCATACGGGTCGCCAGGTGGTCCAGCTTGAAGAGGTTCTCCAGCTGGTCCGGGTCGGCCTCGTTGTTCTCCAGGTCGGTGATCAGGGTCAGCTGGCCCTCGATCAGCGACTGGTTGCGGCGCGACAGGTTGGTGAAGATCGCGTTGATGTTGCCCCGCAGCAGTGCCTGCTCGGCGGCGAGCCGGACCGCCTCGCGGTGGACCTGGTCGAAGGCGCGGGCGACCTCGCCGATCTCGTCCTTCGTGGTGATCGGGATCGGCACGACCCGGGTGTCGACCCGACCGGGGTCGGTACGGGAGAGCTGGTCGACCAGCATCGGCAGCCGCTGCTCGGCGATGCCGAAGGCGGCGTTGCGCAGCTGGCGCATCGAACGGCTCATCTGGCGGGCCACGGCACCGGCCAGGATGAAGGCGAGCAGCAGGGCGACCACGACGACGGCACCGGTGATGAACGCCGAGGTCCTGGCGTCGTCGGCGATGCTGGAGGCCTCGTTCACGGCCTTGTCGGCCATGTCCGACTCGATCTGGCGGTACACCTTGTACTTCAGCGTGTTGACCGCCCACCAGTTCTCGGCGGTGACGCCCTCGACGGCCAGCTGGTCACGGGTGAGGGTGGTGGTGTCCTTCATGGTGGCCAGGTCGGTCACCATCCGCGTCGGGTCGGACGGCGGGGGGACGTACTTCGGGTTGCTCGCCTTGGCCTTCTGGGCCATGCCCGCGGCGTCGGACTTGATCTTTTCCTCGAGGTCGCTCAGCTTCTGCGCGTCGGCCTCGGTGCCACCGCCGATGTACTCCTCCCGCGCGATGCGCTCCAGGTAGGCGTACGAGGACAGGGAGACCCGCTGGGTGGCCAGGTTCGGGGCGTCCGGGCCGGGTTTGACCAGCAGGTGCGTGCCGATCGCCCGCTCCAGGGACAGCGCGGCCTTGGTCAGCGAGATGGCGTAGACGGTACGGCCGTAGGAGGTGATGTTTCCGGTGCCCAGACCGAGTTCGTTGGCGAACTCCATCAGCGGGTGGCTGATCTGGACGTAGCCCTCTTCGGTCTGTACGCCGGTCATCCTGGAGGTGTACGCGGCCTGCCGCAGCGTGGCCAGCTTGGGCTCGGCCTCGCGGAACAGCTTCAGCCGGCGCTGCAGACCGGAGTCGGACGGCATGCTCTTGGCCGCCTCGGTGAAGCCGGCGGCGGCCTGGTCGGTGGCCTTGCGGGCGTTGTCGACCGTCTGCTTGCTGGTGGTGTCCTTCTTGTTCAGCAGCAGCGGGGCCGCCGTGACGTCACGCTCGCTCTCCAGCGCGTCGGCGTAGGTCAGCGCGGCGCGGACCAGACGGGCGGTGTTCTCGGCGTCGCGGGCCTGCTGCCAGGTGTCGATCGAGCTCTTCACCTGGAAGCCGCCCATGACCAGGCCGACCGCCACGGGTATGAGCAGGATCGCGTTCAGCCGGGTCGGCACGCGCCAGTTGCGCGGGGAGAAACGGCCGCCGCTGGGCGCGGGAGTGGCCGCCGGTTCCGCTCCGGGAACGGGGGTGGGCGCCGCAGCGCGCGGCGGCGGGGTGAAGTTGCCCCGCGCCGACGGCTCGGGACCGTTCTTGCTTCGCCTCACTCGACCAACAACCTCTCGGCGGTCGGCACCTACGTCGTGCCGCAGTCTCTCAGAGCCCGGTTCGCCATCGACCACCAGTGCGTACTCGGTACGTACTCAGTACGTCTTTGACCATTGGGCAGTTCAGGCATTCCAGCACGTGGACCAGTGCACTTCCAAACAGCGGAAAGCAGCGGAGTACGCCGTTGTAAGTGCCAGATAAAAGGGGCATAAAGAGCGAGCCCCGGCAAATGGCGGGGCGTTCGTGCGCACAGCGGCACCACGCGACCGCGTCGCGTGGTGATGCCGGGGGATTCCTCTGCCGAACTGTTATGAACGCCGGAGCCGACCGTGTCAAAGGCCACAGCCGGCTCCGTTCCCCTTACGACAACCGCCGCAAGGCACGTCGTACTCGAGTGCTACTTCAGCCGCGCCATCAGGGCGTGTTCCACCAGCGTGATCAGTGCGGACTTGGCGTCCGCGCGGTGCCGGGCGTCCGTCGTGATGATCGGGGTGTCCGGGCCGATCTGGAGCGCCTCCCGCACCTCCTCCGGGGCGTAGGGCTGCTGACCGTCGAAGCCGTTGAGGGCGACGACGAACGGAAGGCCGCTGTTCTCGAAGTAGTCGACCGCGGGGAAGCAGTCGGCGAGCCGGCGGGTGTCGACCAGGACCACCGCGCCGATGGCGCCGCGGACCAGGTCGTCCCACATGAACCAGAAGCGGTCCTGGCCGGGGGTGCCGAACAGGTACAGGATCAGGTCCTGGTCCAGGGTGATGCGGCCGAAGTCCATGGCCACCGTGGTGGTGGTCTTGTCCCCGGTGTGGGTGAGGTCGTCGATGCCGGCCGAAGCGGACGTCATGACGGCCTCGGTGCGCAGCGGGTTGATCTCCGAGACGGCGCCGACGAACGTGGTCTTGCCCACGCCGAAGCCGCCCGCCACCACGATCTTCGCGGAGGTGGTGGCCCGACCCGCGTCAGAGCTTGCGAAGTCCACTGAGCACCCTTTCGAGCAGCGTCACATCCGGAGCGCCGCCGTTGTTCTCGTCGCCACCCGGCTGGTGGATGGCGACCAGGCCGGCCTCGGCGAGGTCGGCCACCAGGATCCGGGCCACACCCAGGGGCATGGCCAGCAGCGCCGAGACCTCCGCGACCGACTTGACCTCGCGGCACAGGTGGCAGATGCGCTGGTGCTCCGGGAGGAGCCCCATGAGGGCTGCCGGGTCGGCCGTGGTGCTGATCAGCGCCTCGATGGCGAGCTGGTAGCGGGGCCTGGTCCGGCCGCCGGTCATGGCGTAGGGCCTCACCAGCGGCTGGTCGCCCTCGTCCCCGTACGGCTCCGCGTACGGATCATGATGGGCGGTGGGCGGGGTCATGAATCCTCCGGGCGGGACAGCAAGTCGGTCAGTCAAGCCGTCTGACGGGGCCGGTGGGGGGATTGTGGCGGCCGGACGGTGTTTTCGTGAGGTGGATGGTGCCGGGGGCGGTCAGTGGAGCAGACTGCCCTGGAGTTCGGCGCGCAGATCCGGGGTGAGTACCGCACCCGCGCGGTCGACGAGCAGTGCCATCTCGTAGCCGACGAGACCGATGTCCGCATCGGGATGGGCCAGCACCGCGAGGGACGACCCGTCCGAGATGGACATCAGGAAGAGGAAGCCGCGCTCCATCTCGACGACCGTCTGCGCCACCGTGCCGCCCTCGAAGATCCGGGACGCCCCGGCGGTCAACGAGGTCAGCCCGGACGCGACGGCCGCCAACTGGTCGGCGCGGTCCCGCGGGAAACCTTCGGACATCGCCAGCAGAAGGCCGTCGGCGGAGACCACCACCGTGTGCGACACCCCGGGGGTGTTGTCCACGAAGTTGGTGATCAACCAGTTCAGGTTCTGTGCCGCCTGGCTCATCGGACTCAACTAACGCTCCTGCTGGTGAGTGGGGCTCGGGAAGCTGCCGGTCTGGCCGCTGCCGGCCTGACGGCCCTGAGCGATGCCCCGACGAAGATTGGTCAGCCGTCCGCGCACGTCGTCAGGCGCACGCGAGACCTGCGGACCGGTTTGGTGCTGTTGCTGCTGAGCGGTGCCCGGCACGAGGTTCGCCCGGGGCACCCGGCGCGGCAGGCCGGAGGTGGTGACCCCGCCGGCCGCGGGCTGCCGGACGCGTTCGGCCTGCCGTACGAGTTCGTCGTTCGGCGAGGTGCGCCAGGAGCCGGTGGTGGACTGGGACCGCTGCGGAGCCGGCGCGGGCGCCTGCTGCCGCGGCGTGGACGCGCCCTCCTGCTGCTGACCGTGGAACCAGTTGGTCTCCAGCGTGTCGTACAGCGGGGTACGGCCGTCACCCGGGCCGCTGGCCGGCGGCAGTGCCTCCGGCTCCTGGCGGACCGGACGCTGCTGCTGCGCGGGCGGGCGCGGGGCGCCGAAGTCGTCCCGGCCGGCCGGCTGCGGGCGCTCGAACTGGCCGGTGTGGCCGGTGTCCTGGCGGCCGGGGAGGGCGTGCTGCCCGGTGGAGCCGCCGTCGTACCCGCCGTCGTACTGGGGGGCCTGCGGGGCCCCGAACTGGCCGGTGTTCTGCGGGGTGTTGGTGTCCGGCCGTCCCGGCGCCGGCGTGCCGAACACGTCGGAGCGCTGGTAGGAGCCGGTGCCCTGCTGGGCGCCGGGGCCGTCGAACGGGCCCTGCTGCCGGCCCTGTTCGGCGCCCGGGAACTGCCCGGTCCGGTCGGGCTGGTCGGGGCGCGGGAACCGGCCCGGCTGCTGGGCGTGGTCCGGGCGGCCGAACTGGCCGGTCTGCGAGCCGGTCGCGCCGTTCAGCTCGGGGCGCCGGAACTCGCCCGTGGCGGCCGGACCCTGGGCGTCGCCCCGGGGGGCCTCCGCGGCCGGGCCCTGCCGGTCGTCCACCCGCGGCATGCGCGCGGTCTGCGCCGGGTCCTGCTCGTCGTGGCCGCGCGGGGTGTCCATCGCGGCACGCGACAGCGGGGCCTCGCTCCAGTCCGGGGTGCGGGACTGCGGGTCACCGCCGGGCAGCGCGGCCCGCGGGCCGCCGCGCGGCGGAAGCTGGGGCTGGCGGTCCTGGTCCGCGGTACCACCGGAGCGCTTGCGGCCCCGCCCGCGGCCACCGAAGGCGTCCTGCTGCGGACCGCCCGGGTTCGCGGCCTGGAGACCCTGCGGGGCGCCCGGGTCGGCCGCCTGGAGACCCTGCGGGCCGCCCGGGGTCTGACCGCCGAAGCCGGCCGGCGCGGGACGGTTCTGCTGGGGGCCGCCGGGGCCGCCCTGCGGACCGCGCGCTCCGCCCGGCGCACCGGGACGGCCGCCCTGGCCGTTGCCGGGCAGCGCGGCCCGGGGGCCCTGACCGGAGCCGACCTGGCCACGCGGGCCGGGACCGGAACCGAGCAGACCGCCACCGGCCGGGCCACCGCCGGTGGCGCCGTTCTGCCGTCGGGCCGCTGCCGCACCGGCGGCGGCCTGCGCGGCGGCGGGACCACCGGTGGAGGGCGCGCCGGGCTTGCCCGGAGTGGGCTTCTTTCCGCCCTGGGCGACGTCCACGGGCAGCATGACCAGCGCGGTCGTACCACCGGAGTCGGACGGGCGCAGCTGGATCCGGATGCCGTGCCGCTGGGACAGCCGGCCGACCACGAACAGACCCATGCGGCGGGAGACGGAGACGTCCACGGTGGGCGGCGAGGCCAGCCGCTCGTTGATCGCCGCGAGGTCCTCGGGGGAGAGGCCGATACCGGTGTCGTGGATCTCGATCAGCACGCGGCCGTCGGGCAGCGCGTGACCGGTGACCTTGACCTTGGTCTGCGGCGAGGAGAAGGAGGTCGCGTTCTCCAGCAGCTCGGCGAGCAGGTGCACGAGGTCGTTGACGACCCGGCCGGCCACCTCGGTGGTGGGTACGGCGGCCAGCTCGATGCGCTCGTACTGCTCCACCTCGGACGCGGCGGCGCGGAGCACGTCGACCAGCGGGACCGGACGGGTCCAGCGCCGGCCCGGCTCCTCACCGGCGAGGACGAGCAGGTTCTCACCGTTACGGCGCATACGCGTGGCGAGGTGGTCCAGCTTGAACAGGGAGGACAGCTGGTCCGGGTCGGCCTCGCGGGACTCCAGCTCGGAGATCAGCGACAGCTGGCGCTGGATCAGGCCCTGGGAGCGGCGCGAGAGGTTGGTGAACATCGCGTTGACGTTGCCCCGCAGCAGGGCCTGCTCGGCGGCGAGGCGGACCGCCTCGCGGTGCACGTCGTCGAAGGCCGCGGCCACCTGGCCGATCTCGTCCCGGGAGTGCACGCCGACCGACTCCACGGAGGTGTCGACGTCCTGCGGGTCGGACTCGGAGAGCTGCTTGACCAGCTCGGGCAGACGGTCCTGGGCGACCTTGGTCGCGGTCTCCTGGAGCCGGCGCAGCGAGCGGATCATGGACCGGGCCACGACGAACGCGCCGACCAGCGACACACCGAGGACGAGCAGGATCAGCGCACCGGAGATGATGGCGTCACGCTGGGTGGCGCTCTTCAGCTCGCGGGCCTTCTGCTCCATTTCCTCCAGCAGCGTGTGCTCGATCTTCTTCATCTGCTCGATCTTGGTCGAGCTGTCGTCCACCCAGTCCTTGTACGACCGCGCCGGCAGCTGCTGCAGGCCGTCGGGGGACTCGAAGGAGCGCTTGGCGTACGTGTCGGCGGACTCGATCGTCGGGTTGCCCTCGTCGATCGGCTTCAGCAGCTCCTCGGCGTTCTGGTCCGCGTAGATCTTCCGGAAGATCGCCAGCTCGGAGTTCTCGCTCTCGTACGCCGACTGGCCGTAGAGGCGGTCGTTCTCGGAGAGGTCGCCCTTGGTGTCGGTGGTCGCGGGCAGCGCGGCGGCGATCATCGCGCGCTGCACGGACGCGTACTCCTTGGCCGTGGAGAAGGCCGCCAGGGCGCGAGTGCGGGAGATCATCTCCGGGTTGCTGGACGCCTCGGCCATGTCCTGGGAGAGGCCGATCAGCTGGGTGATGAGCCGGTGGTACGACTCGACCGTCTGGGAGGCGTTCTCCTTGGACCCGTAGGCCTTCTGCCGGATCTTGGCGAGGTCGTCGAGCTGGTTGGCGAGGCCGACGAGCGCGTCGCGCACGCCCTGGAGGTTGCCGTCCTTGCTCGCGGCGTCGATCTCCTCCGAGGAGTCGAGGAAGTTCTCGCGGGCCCGGTCCGTCTTCTGCTGGAAGGCCTTGATCTGGTAGTCGGTCTTCTTCAGACCGCCGTGGGCCAGCGGGCCGGCGGACTGGTCGCGCTCCTCCTGGAGCGCCATCGCCAGCTCGGTGGCCTGCTTGGTCATCTCCGTCAGCAGCTTCATGTTGTCGAGCTGCTGGATGTCGTTCATGTTCTCGTTGATGCGCAGCGCGCCCAGCGAGGTCGCCGCGACCACGGGCAGCGCGAGCAGCGACACCAGACGGGTGGAGATGCGCCAGTTGCGCAGCGCCAGCCGGGAACCGGAACCGGTCGGGGCCTGCGAGGGCTTCGCCGACGGCGTGACGTTGGTGCCCGAGGGCGTCGCGGTCGTGGCGGCCGGGCCGCCCGGGCGCCCGCGCTCACCGCCGTCACCGGCTTGCGTCTGGCCCGGGTTCTGGGCGTGCTGGGGCGAGGAGCTGACGGCCTTGGGGCCAGTCCCGCCGTGCGGCTCCGGCTCCGCCGAAGCGCTGCCATCCCTCTTGAAACGTCCCTGCACTAGCGTCGCAACCTCTGGACCAGGCGCCCCTCCGTCGAACGGAGGGACACGGTGTCGGCGTTGTGGGAGAGCGCCCTGAATACGCACCCCGGTGGTCTTTGAGTGACCGGCGCTGGTTCCCCCCTATCTCGCCGCCACTCGGCGCGGTGTGCGCCCCCTGTGCGCCGGCTCGATCCTGCGGCGGTTCCGTGGAATTCCAGCACAGTGCCGGATCTCCAACAAGGGCAGTGGACCGAGCTGTGACCTCCGTGACCGGCTGTGAGGGGTGAGTTACCGGTCGTGGAACCGGTTCCGGGGCATAACGGCCATACCCTGGTGAGTCGTTGACCGGCGCCCGGTGTCCCAGTCGCCATGATCAGGAGCGGAATGATGGGTTCGGGGAGTCAATGTCCGTTTCGGCGGGGCGAGTTGGCGGCCGGAATTGACCGATTTGCCCGTGAGGTCGTGAGCAAACTCACATGAACATCGAGGGGAGTTGGCGGCTTCGGCGGGGAATCGGATGTTTAGCCTGACGCTTTACAAGAGGGACGACTCTGCCAACCCACTCGACCAGAGGGCACAGGACGACAACGGTGAAGACGACGATGATGTTCCGCAACATAGCCAACCCGCGACGCACGACCCTGGCGCACCTGACGGACGCCGGCGAGCTGCACACGCCCGAGCTGCCGGAGCACTCCGTCGACCTCCCCGCCCAGACGGCCAACCCCCGCCGCACCGTCCTCATGGACGTGCCGGTCGGCGCGGGCGCCCAGGCCGGCGAGTAGCCGACGGCACCGGGGCCGGCCCGGCGCGGGCGGTCCCACCCGGCGCGGCCGAGGGGTCGGGTGACCCCTCCGGCCGCGCTCGTGTTTCTGCGAGCGAATCGCAACGGTGGTCACCGAGCACCGGTGACCCGCCTCCCACCTGCGCCGATGCCCCCAGAAGCGAACAACTTCGCATAGCTCCGTTAACCTGAGGCGTCAGTACGCCGGTTCTCAGTGAGGGGCGCAGGATCCCGTGCGCATCGCCAGGTTCTCCATCGACGGGAACGTAGCCTTCGGCGCGGTCGAGGGCGACAAGCAGGACGAACTCGTCCTCGACATCATCAAGGGCATCCCGTTCGCGGACTACGAGCTGTCCGGCACGAAGGTGCCGCTCGGCAAGGTCAGGCTGCTCCCGCCGGTGCTCCCCAACAAGGTCGTGGCCTTCGGCCGCAACTACGCCGAGCACGCCCGCGAGCTGGGCAACGACGTGCCGGACGTCCCCTTCGCCTTCTTCAAGCCGTCCACCTCGGTGATCGGCCCCGGCGACGACATCCGGTACCCCTCCTTCACCGAGGAACTGCACCACGAGGCCGAGCTGGCCGTCGTGATCGGCCGCATGTGCCGTGAGGTCCCGCGCGACCGCGTCAAGGACGTGATCTTCGGCTACACCTGCGCCAACGACGTCACCGCCCGCGATGTGCAGAAGCGTGAGAAGCAGTGGGCCCGGGCCAAGGGCTTCGACAGCTCCTGCCCGCTCGGCCCCTGGGTGGAGACGGACCTCGACCTCGCCCGCGCGAACGACCTCACCGTCCAGCTCACCGTCAACGGCGAGCAGCGCCAGCTGGGCCGCACGAGCGAGATGATCCACCCTATCGAGGACCTGATCGTCAACATCTCCGAGGCCATGACGCTGCTGCCCGGCGACGTCGTCCTCACCGGCACCCCCGCGGGGGTCGGCCCCCTGCACGTCGGCGACGAGGTCGCCGTCACCATCGAAGGCATCGGCACTCTCACCAACAAGGTTGTCAAGCGTGGCTAGCGCACCCGGCTCCCCCGTACGCGTCCGTTTCTGCCCCTCGCCCACCGGTAACCCCCACGTGGGCCTGGTCCGCACCGCCCTGTTCAACTGGGCCTTCGCCCGCCACCACCAGGGCACCCTGGTCTTCCGCATCGAGGACACCGACGCGGCCCGCGACTCGGAGGAGTCGTACACCCAGCTGCTCGACGCGATGCGCTGGCTCGGCTTCGACTGGGACGAGGGCCCCGAGGTCGGCGGCCCGCACGCGCCGTACCGCCAGTCGCAGCGCATGGACGTCTACCGGGACGTCGCGCAGAAGCTGCTGGACGCCGGCCACGCCTACCACTGCTACTGCTCCCAGGAGGAGCTGGACAGCCGCCGCGAGGCCGCCCGCGCCGCCGGCAGGCCGTCCGGTTACGACGGCCACTGCCGCGACCTGAGCGCCGCGCAGGTCGAGGAGTACCGGGCCCAGGGCCGCACCCCGATCGTCCGTTTCCGGATGCCCGACGAGACGATCACCTTCACCGACCTGGTCCGCGGCGAGCTGACCTTCACCCCGGAGAACGTGCCCGACTACGGCATCGTCCGCGCGAACGGCGCCCCGCTGTACACGCTGGTCAACCCGGTCGACGACGCGCTGATGGAGATCACCCACGTGCTGCGCGGCGAGGACCTGCTCTCCTCCACCCCGCGCCAGATCGCGCTCTACAAGGCGCTGATCGAACTGGGCGTCGCCCGGGAGATCCCCGCCTTCGGCCACCTGCCGTACGTCATGGGCGAGGGCAACAAGAAGCTCTCCAAGCGCGACCCGCAGTCCTCCCTCAACCTGTACCGCGAGCGGGGCTTCCTGCCCGAGGGTCTGCTCAACTACCTGTCCCTGCTGGGCTGGTCGCTCTCGGCGGACCAGGACATCTTCACGATCGAGGAGATGGTCGCCGCCTTCGACATCTCCGACGTCAACCCCAACCCGGCGCGCTTCGACCTGAAGAAGTGCGAGGCGATCAACGCCGACCACATCCGCATGCTGGATGTGAAGGAGTTCACCGAGCGCTGCGCGCCCTGGCTGAAGGCCCCGTTCGCGCCCTGGGCGCCGGAGGACTTCGACGCGGCCAAGTGGGAGGCGATCGCCCCGCACGCCCAGACCCGCCTGAAGGTCCTCTCCGAGATCACCGACAACGTCGACTTCCTCTTCCTTTCCGAGCCGGTCCACGACGAGGCCTCGTGGACCAAGGCGATGAAGGAGGGTTCCGACGCCCTGCTGCGCACGGCCCGCGAGAAGCTGGAGTCGGCCGACTGGACCTCGCCCGAGTCCCTCAAGGAGGCCGTCCTGGCGGCCGGCGAGACCCACGGCCTCAAGCTCGGCAAGGCCCAGGCCCCGGTCCGGGTGGCCGTCACCGGCCGCACGGTCGGCCTGCCGCTCTTCGAGTCCCTGGAGGTCCTGGGCAAGGAGAAGACGCTGGCCAGGATCGACGCGGCGCTGGCCCGGCTGAGCGCCTAGCCGTCACACGCCTCAGGGGCGGCACCCGGAACACCCCGGGTGCCGCCCCTGACGCATCGGTCACCGGGCGTCGGCTTCGCCGACCGGGTACCGGCTCCCGTCGACGATCCGCACCACGACGACGACCACGACCGCGCCGGCCACCACATGCCGAGGAGCCTGCCGGCCGTTCGGCGGTACCGTCGGTGGCATGACGATCCGAGCCGTGGTCTGGGACGTGGACGACACCCTGTTCGACTACACCACCGCGGACCGCGAGGGCATGCGGGCGCACCTGGTGGCCGAGGGGCTGCTCGCCGGGTACGACGGTCCCGAGCAGGCCCTGACGCGGTGGCGGGAGATCACCGAGCGGCAGTGGGCGCGGTACGCGGCGGGGGAGTGCTCCTTCCAGGACCAGCGGCGCGACCGCGTCCGGGTGTTCCTGGGCGGGAACCTGACCGACGCCGAGGCCGACGCCTGGTTCCAGCGGTACGTCGGTCACTACGAGACCGCCTGGAGCGTCTTCCCGGACGTCCTGCCCGCCCTGGAGGCGCTCGCCCGCACCCACCGGCACGCGGTGCTGTCCAACTCCAGCATCACCGTCCAGGAGCACAAGCTGCGCACCCTCGGCCTGCTCGACCGCTTCGAGTCCGTGCTGTGCGCGGCCGAGCTGGGCGTCTCCAAGCCGGACCCGGGCGCCTTCCTGGCGGCCTGCGAGGCGCTGGGGCTGCCGCCGCACGAGGTGGCGTACGTCGGCGACCACCCGGAGATCGACGGGCGGGGCGCCGCGGAGGCCGGGCTGCTGTCGGTGTGGATCGACCGCGGGACGGCCTGCGTGCAGGCCCCCGGGGAGGTCGTCTGCCACCGGATCGCCACCCTCGCCGAACTCCCGGCGCTCGTCCGCGCGGATACCCGTTTTGGAGCCCCGTCCACCTTCGGGTAATGTTCTTCCTGCGCCGAGGGGAGCGGGCCGGAAGGCCGGAGCCCCGAGGAGCAGACTAGAACGAGAACCCCGCTGGGGGCTTGAGTTCCAGTGGCCTATGGTGTAATTGGCAGCACGACTGATTCTGGTTCAGTTAGTCTTGGTTCGAGTCCAGGTAGGCCAGCTCGCAGAGCTTATCTGCAAAGCCCCCGTTGTGTAGCGGCCTAGCACGCTGCCCTCTCAAGGCAGTAGCGCCGGTTCGAATCCGGTCGGGGGTACTGATCTCGACCTCGTCGGGATCGCTAGGGCCCCCGTTGTGTAGCGGCCTAGCACGCCGCCCTCTCAAGGCGGTAGCGCCGGTTCGAATCCGGTCGGGGGTACTGACTGGTCTAAACCATCATTGGTCTATGGTGTAATTGGCAGCACGACTGATTCTGGTTCAGTTAGTCTTGGTTCGAGTCCAGGTAGACCAGCTCGGACCTGCGGAAACGCAGAGTCCACGCCCCCGTTGTGTAGCGGCCTAGCACGCCGCCCTCTCAAGGCGGTAGCGCCGGTTCGAATCCGGTCGGGGGTACGCACAGGGAAGGCCCTCCACTTCGGTGGGGGGCCTTCGTCGTGCCGGGCGCTACTCGAAGCCGTACCGCCGGGCCGACTCCTCCTCCTGGGCCAGCCGGCGCAGCGCCTGGAGAATCGGCTCGGTCAGCACCGCGCCGAGCACCGCCGTCTCCACCTTCTCCGCCTCCGACGCGTGGGTCTCCAGGAAGTCCAGATCGCGCTTCGCGGTCTCGTGCATCAACTCGGCGTAGGAGACGAGCAGTTCACCGCCCCCGTCGTAGCCGAGCCGGCGGAACGCGGCCATCGCCACCACCAGGGAGCGGTACGCGGGGGAGATCGTCGTCAGCAGCTTCGCGTTCGACCAGCCCAGCCGGTCCAGCAGCGCGTCCGCCTCCCGGCGCGCGGCCCGGACGTGCTCGTCGTCCTCGTCCGGCTCGGGCACCTGCGGCAGCGCCCACAGGGCCGCGCCCAGCCGGAGCGTGCGGCCCAGGGACTCGTCGTCCACGTTCCGCAGCACCTCCCGGACCGTGGCCACCGACAGCCCGCCGACCTGCATCATCGCGCGGACCAGCCGCAGCCGGCGCAGGTGCCCGTCGTCGTACTCCGCCGTCGTCGTGTTGATCTGTCGGCCCGGCGGCAACAGGCCCTCGCGCAGGTAGTACTTGATCGTCGCGGTGGCCACACCGCTGCGTCCGCTCAGCTCGGCAAGCCGCATGTCTTGCGCTCCTCCTTGGATACCGCCACTATCCAAGCATCGGCCGTTGGATAGTGCCGCTCACCGATGAGGGGGAAGTCCATGGTGTCCCGTACCACCGCCGACGCGAAGGGTGATGTCGTCGTCCTGCTGATCGGCATGCGCATCAACCGCTTCCGGTCCGTCCACCTGTGGCTGCGGGCGATGCTCGCGATGCTGCGCATGCTGCGGGAGCTGGAGCGGGACCCCGCGCGCGGGCTGCTCGCCAAGGTGCTGCTGACGGCGTCCCCGCGCACGTACTACGTCGTGCAGTACTGGGAGTCGAAGGAGAAGCTGTACGCCTACGCGACCGCGCCCGACGCCTTCCACCACAAGGTCTGGGCGCTGCTCAACCGCAAGGAGCGGGCCGGGAAGCTGCGCGGGCAGGTCGGGATCTGGCACGAGACCTACGTCGTGCCCGAGGGGTCGTACGAGGCGATCTACGGCGACATGCCCGCGTTCGGGCTGGCCGCGGCGCACGGACAGGTGCCGCTCGCCGCGCGCGGGCGGTACGCGAGGGACCGGTTCGCCCACCGGTCCGGCACAGAGGAGGGGGCGGGCGTCTGACCCGCTCCTCGGGCCGGTCCGCTCCCGCCCGGAAGCAGCCGCCGCGGCGTTGGGGCGGCCGCTTCCCGGCGGGAGCGGGTCTTGCGCGCTCAGCCCGAGCGGCGCAGGGCCTCCGAGAGGCGGGCCGCCGCGTCGATGACGGCCTGGGCGTGCATACGGCCCGGGTGGCGGGTCAGGCGCTCGATGGGGCCCGAGACGGACACGGCGGCCACCACGCGGTTGGAGGGGCCCCGCACGGGCGCGGAGACGGACGCGACGCCCGGCTCCCGCTCGCCGATGGACTGGGCCCAGCCGCGCCGCCGTACGCCCGACAGGGCCGTCGCCGTGAAGCGGGCGCCCTGCAGGCCGCGGTGCAGGCGCTCGGGCTCCTCCCAGGCCATGAGGATCTGCGCCGAGGAGCCGGCCTTCATCGTGAGCGTGGAACCGACCGGGACGGTGTCCCGCAGGCCGGACAGGCGTTCCGCCGCGGCCACGCAGATCCGCATGTCACCCTGGCGACGGTAGAGCTGCGCGCTCTCGCCGGTGACGTCCCGCAGGTGGGTGAGCACGGGGCCCGCCGTGGCGAGCAGGCGGTCCTCGCCCGCCGCGGCCGCCAGCTCCGCGAGGCGCGGGCCGAGGATGAAACGGCCCTGCATGTCGCGTGCCACCATGCGGTGGTGTTCCAGTGCCACGGCCAGGCGGTGAGCCGTGGGTCGTGCCAGTCCGGTGGCGCCGACCAGACCCGCGAGGGTGGCCGGACCGGACTCCAGAGCGCTCAGGACGAGGGCCGCCTTGTCCAGAACGCCGACGCCGCTACTGTTGTCCATGCAACGATACTCACGTCTCACTCTGTGAAACGCAAGTTCAATTTTCCGTGGAACGCGCCACCCTGGAATCACACAGCGGCCCGAGGACCAGCGGGCCTGGCGGTGGACGCCCGGAAGAACGACGTCCAGGGGCCCGCAGGAAAGGGCAGCCACCGCTCCTCAAGATCTCTAGTTGGGTCGGTGGACGTTTGCCGGCCGGAGGGAAAGCGATGGGTAGGACACTCGCGGAGAAGGTCTGGGACGACCATGTCGTCCGGCGCGCCGAGGGCGAGCCCGACCTCCTCTACATCGATCTGCACCTGCTGCACGAGGTGACCAGCCCCCAGGCCTTCGACGGCCTGCGCAAGAGCGGCCGGACGGTGCGCCGCCTCGACCTCACCATCGCCACTGAGGACCACAACACCCCCACCCTCGACATCGACAAGCCCATCGCCGACCCGGTCTCCCGCGCCCAGCTGGAGACCCTGCGCAAGAACTGCGCCGAGTTCGGTGTGCGGCTGCACCCGCTGGGCGACGTCGAGCAGGGCGTCGTGCACGTCGTCGGCCCGCAGCTGGGTCTGACCCAGCCCGGCACCACCGTCGTCTGCGGCGACTCGCACACCTCCACGCACGGTGCCTTCGGCGCGCTGGCGTTCGGCATCGGCACCTCCCAGGTCGAGCACGTGCTGGCCACCCAGACGCTGCCGCTGGCCCGCCCGAAGACCATGGCGATCACGGTCGAGGGCGAGCTGCCCGAGGGCGTCACCGCCAAGGACCTGATCCTGGCGATCATCGCGCGGATCGGCACCGGCGGCGGCCAGGGCTACATCCTGGAGTACCGCGGCTCCGCCATCGAGAAGCTCTCGATGGAGGCCCGGATGACCATCTGCAACATGTCGATCGAGGCCGGCGCCCGCGCGGGCATGATCGCCCCCGACGAGACCACGTTCGCATACCTCAAGGGCCGCCCGCACGCCCCCGAGGGCGCCGACTGGGACGCGGCGGTGGAGTACTGGAAGACCCTGCGCACCGACGAGGACGCCGTCTTCGACGCCGAGGTCGTCATCGACGCCGCCGGGCTGTCGCCGTTCGTCACCTGGGGTACCAACCCCGGGCAGGGCGCCCCGCTTTCGGCGGACGTCCCCGACCCGGCTTCGTACGAAGACGCTTCGGAGCGGCTCGCCGCCGAAAAGGCCCTGGAGTACATGGGGTTGGCGGCCGGGCAGCCGCTGCGCTCCATCAGGGTGGACACCGTCTTCGTAGGCTCCTGCACCAACGGCCGCATCGAGGACCTGCGCGCCGCCGCGGACCTGCTGCGCGGCCGCAAAGTCGCCGACGGCGTACGGATGCTGGTCGTCCCGGGCTCCGCGCGGGTCGGTCTGCAGGCCGTCTCCGAGGGCCTGGACGTGGTCTTCAAGGAGGCCGGCGCCGAATGGCGGCACGCGGGCTGCTCGATGTGCCTCGGCATGAACCCGGACCAGCTGGCCCCGGGCGAGCGCTCCGCCTCCACCTCGAACCGCAACTTCGAGGGACGGCAGGGCAAGGGCGGTCGTACGCACCTGGTGTCGCCGCAGGTCGCGGCCGCCACCGCCGTCCTGGGCCACCTGGCCTCCCCGGCCGACCTGACCGACGTCCCCGCGCCCGCTGGAGTCTGAGAACCATGGAAGCCTTCACCACCCACACCGGCCGGGCCGTCCCGCTGCGCCGCTCCAACGTCGACACCGACCAGATCATCCCTGCTCACTGGCTCAAGAAGGTCACCAGGGACGGTTTCGAGGACGGGCTGTTCGAGGCCTGGCGCAAGGACCCGGAGTTCGTCCTCAACCGCCCCGAGCGGCAGGGCGCCACCGTCCTGGTCGCCGGCCCCGACTTCGGCACCGGCTCCTCCCGCGAGCACGCCGTCTGGGCGCTGCAGAACTACGGCTTCAAGGCCGTGATCTCCTCCCGCTTCGCCGACATCTTCCGCGGCAACTCGCTGAAGAACGGCCTGCTCACGGTCGTCCTGGAGCAGAAGACCGTGGACGCGCTGTGGCAGCTGACCGAGGCGGACCCCACCGCCGAGGTCACGGTGGACCTGCAGGCGCGTGAGGTGCGCGCCGAGGGCGTCACCGCCTCCTTCGAGCTGGACGAGAACTCCCGCTGGCGGCTGCTGAACGGCCTGGACGACATCTCCATCACGCTCCGGAACGAGGCCGACATCGCCGCGTACGAGACGAAGCGCCCCGCCTACAAGCCGCGGACGCTCCAGGTCTGATCCGGCGCTCCCGGCCGGGTCGTATTTCGGCCACCGCAACGCCCCCTCTGTACCCCCGATCGCCACGATTGGGGGTACAGCCATGTCTGCACCCGAACGGCCCTGCGACCCGGCCCAGCTCAGCCCAACTGCCCGTGTTAAGAAGGTGGTTGTCCGGGTACGTGAGTGCTGTGTTCGCGTTCACCGCAAGTGCCTGGAAGGCCATTTGAGGCGGCAGTTGCCCCCTGCGCAGGCGACAACTCGCCCCAGATGGCACAATCTGTGCATGGAACACGACGGCCAACTCCAGCTCTACACGGCGGTCGCGAACCAGCTCAAGGAAGCGCACGCAAGGGTGCGCGCACTGCAAGTCCCGGAGGGCGTACGGATGGCGCTGACCCGGAAGCTGCTGGTCATTACGGCCGCGGCCAAGCACGATCTCGCCGACGCGGCAAGGCGGCTCGATCGGTTCACGGCGGACCTCGACGCGGGACGGATCCCCGACGAGGACCGCTGAACCGTCAGGGGCGGCCGAGTCCGTTGCGGCACAAGGGTGATAAGCCCGTTTCGTGTTTGATTTGCGGTATATATCTGCCTAACGTGCGAAAACGCTTGAACACTTTCGTTCTGGCGAAGTCTCCGAAGGGGAAGACGTGAACAAGGCGCAGCTCGTAGAAGCGATTGCCGACAAGGTGGGTGGCCGCCAGCAGGCCGCCGACGCTGTCGATCATGTCCTGGACGCCATCGTCCGCGCGGTCGTCGCGGGCGAGCGGGTCTCGGTCACCGGCTTCGGGTCCTTCGAGAAGGTGGACCGCCCCGCCCGCTACGCCCGCAATCCCCAGACGGGCGAGCGGGTTCGGGTCAAGAAGACGTCCGTGCCGCGGTTCCGCGCCGGTCAGGGCTTCAAGGACCTGGTGAGCGGCTCGAAGAAGCTGCCGCGCGGCGGTGAGGTCTCCGTGAAGAAGGCGCCCAAGGGCAGCCTGTCCGGCCCGCCCGCCACCATCGCCAAGGCCGCCGGCAAGAAGGCCGCCGCGAAGAAGACGGCCGGCGCGGCGAAGAAGACCACGGCGAAGAAGACGACGCCCGCGAAGAAGACCACGGCCACCGCCAAGAAGACCACGGCGAAGAAGGCGCCCGCCGCCAAGAAGACCAGCACGGCGACCGCCAAGACCGCCGCGACGAAGACCACGGCGAAGAAGACGACGGCGAAGAAGGCCCCGGCGAAGAAGGTGACCGCCAAGAAGGCCCCGGCGAAGAAGTCGACGGCCCGCAAGACCACCGCCAAGAAGACCACCGCCCGCAAGGCGACGTCGTAGGACCGCCAGGGCATTCGCGCGCCGGGCCGGACTCCCCAGGGGAGCCCGGCCCGCGGTGTGTGTACGGGGCGCTCAGAAGGTCTGCAGTGTGACGAGGGTGATCCTCAGGGCGCCGCCCTCGCCCTCCGTCTCGATCCGCACCCGCTGCCCGGGCCGCAGCAGCCGCAGGTCACCGGCGTCGAACGCGGCCCGGTCGAACGGCACCGGGGTGCCGTCGTCGAGGAGCACCTGTCCGCTGCGGGTCTCCGGGTCGTAGGTGTACGCGGTGGCTTGCATGGCCGTCAGCGTAGTGGCTCGGGCCGACGGCCGCCCGGGCCGCCCGCCGCAGCGGGACGCGGGGCCGTGGCCGCCGGGTGCGGGCCCGCCGTGGCGGGACGCGGACCTGCCGTGGCCGGCCGGGCGTCCGCCGGCAGGGCCGCCGAGACCGCCGCCGTGTACGGCCCCACCCCGAGCGCCAGCGCCGCGCGCAGGTCCTGCCCGGTGTCCACGTCCTGCCGTACCGAATCGACCCCCGCCAGCGCGAGTTCCGCCGCGCCCGACGCCCGGTGCCGCACGCGGGAATCCACGCCGAACGCCGGGCGCAATTCACGCCCGCCGGCCGCCGCGAGCAAAGTCGTGCCCACCTCGGCCGCGTCCGCGAGAAAGGCCCGGGGGAATTCGGCGGCGGCCGCGAGCACCCGGGACAGTTCCGCCGGACGCAGGGCCGGCAGATCGGCGTTCAGGGCCGCGACCGGGACGCCGGGACGGATTTCCCGTACGACGGCCGCGCCGTGCGCCAGAGCGGCGTTCAGGCCGCTGCCGGGGGTGTCCGGGACGATCCGCGCGCCCAGGGCCGCGAGTTCCCGGCCGGCCAGCTCGTCGTCCGTGACGACCGCCACATCCGACACCGCCGGGCAGGCCACCGCCGCGGCCACCGTGTCCTGCGCGAACGCCAGCGCCAGCGCCGGGCGCACCCCGTCGTGGGCGGTGTCCGCGAGCCTGCTCTTGGCCCGCGCCAGGGGCTTCAGGGGGATGACCAAGGTCCACTGCACCGGCGTACCGTCCCTCTCTTGTCCCGCACATTGTCCCCCGGGCCATCCGGCGCCGCGGGGAGCGGGGCGTACGGTGTTCTCGACAGACCGGCGGCCCGGGGCCAGACTTGTGCGGCCCCCGCCGGGGTGGCAGTCCTAGAGGAAGGTGTCCTTGTGTCCCGCCGCAGAATCGGCTTCTGGTACCGCTTCGCCGCGGTGATCTGCAAACCGCCGCTGGTGGTTCTGATCAAGCGGGACTGGCGTGGAATGGAGCACATTCCGGCCGAGGGCGGATTTATCACCGCGGTGAACCACAATTCCCACCTGGACCCCTTCGCGTACGCGCACTATCAGTACAACACCGGGCGGGTCCCGCGATTCCTGGCGAAGAGCGGACTTTTCAAGAAGGGATTCGTCGGCGCCGCCATGCGCGGCACCGGGCAGATCCCCGTCTACCGCGAGTCCACGGACGCCCTCAGCGCCTTCCGGGCCGCCATCGACGCCGTCGAGCGCGGCGAGTGCGTGGCCTTCTATCCGGAGGGCACCCTCACCCGCGACCCGGACGGCTGGCCCATGACCGCGAAGACCGGCGCCGCCCGGGTCGCCCTGCAGACCAGGTGCCCGGTCATCCCGGTCGCCCAGTGGGGCGCCAACGAACTGCTGCCGCCGTACGCCCGCAAGCCCAGCCTCTTCCCGCGCAAGACGCACCACGTGCTGGCGGGCCCGCCGGTGGACCTCTCCCGCTTCTACGGCAGGGAGATGACCCCGGACGTGCTGAAGGAGGCCACCGAGGTCATCATGGCGGCCATCACGCGCCAGCTGGAGCAGATCCGCGGCGAGAAGGCGCCCGAGACGCCGTACGACCCGCGCCGTGAGCGGATCGAGCAGCGGCGCCGCACCCAGGCGCAGACCCGGGCACAGGCGCAGACGCAGACCCAGGCACAGGCGCAGACCCGGGCACAGGCGCAGACCCAGGCACAGGCGCAGGCAGAGGCGCAGACGCAGGCAGAGACGCAGACGCAGGCCAGGCAAGCGGAGGGGCAGAGCAAGTGAGCAAGCCTGTGCGGGCGGCCGTCATGGGCACCGGTTCGTGGGGCACCGCCTTCGGCATGGTCCTCGCCGACGCCGGCTGCGACGTGACCCTGTGGGCCCGCCGCGCGGAGCTGGCCGAGGCGGTCAACTCCACCCGGACCAACCCCGACTACCTGCCCGGCGTGGAACTGCCGGAGAACCTGCGCGCCACCGCCGACGCGGCCGAGGCCCTGCGGGACGCGGACTTCACCGTGCTCGCGATCCCCTCACAGACCCTGCGCGCCAACCTCGCCGAGTGGTCCCCGCTGCTCGCCCCGGACACCGTCCTGGTCTCCCTGATGAAGGGCGTCGAACTCGGCTCCACCATGCGGATGAGCGAGGTCGTCGAGGACGTCGTCAAGGTCGGCGCCGACCGGATCGCGGTCGTCACCGGGCCCAACCTGGCCCGCGAGATCGCCGCCCGCATGCCCGCCCTCGCCGTCGTGGCCTGCACCGACGAGCACGTCGCGCAGCGGCTCCAGGCCGCCTGCCACACGCCGTACTTCCGGCCGTACACCAACACCGACGTGGTCGGCTGCGAACTGGCCGGCGCGGTCAAGAACGTCATCGGGCTCGCGGTCGGCATCGCCGACGGCATGGGACTCGGCGACAACGCGAAGGGCTCGCTCATCACCCGCGGCCTCGCCGAGACCACCCGGCTCGGCCTGGCGATGGGCGCCGACCCGCTGACCTTCTCCGGACTCGCGGGCCTGGGCGACCTGGTGGCCACCTGCTCCTCGCCGCTGTCCCGGAACCACACCTTCGGCACCAACCTCGGCAAGGGCATGACCCTGGAGGAGACCATCGCGGTCACCCGGCAGACCGCCGAGGGCGTCAAGTCCTGCGAGTCCGTGCTGGATCTGGCCCGCCGGCACGGCGTCGACATGCCCATCACCGAGACGGTCGTCGGCATCGTGCACGAGGGCAAGTCGCCGGTCACCGCGCTCAAGGAGCTGATGGCGCGCAGCGCCAAGCCCGAACGCCGCTGACGGCGGCCCGGGGCCCCTCCCGGGTCCCGGGCGGCCCTCCGGGCTGCCGGGCGGCTCCTCCGAGGGCCCCTCGGGCGACGCTGTGCGACCGTCCGCGCGACGCTGAGCGACCGCCCGGGAGCGCGCGCTGACTTGGCCGCTACCTCCAGGTACTCTCAACGCGATATGAGCACCGAGAACCTTCCCCAGAGCCCTGAGCAGCCGTCGCGCAAGCCGCGCGTGGCCGTCGTGTTCGGCGGGCGCAGCTCCGAACACGGGATCTCCGTGGTCACCGCCGGCGCCGTCCTCAAGGCCATCGACCGGACGAAGTACGACGTCCTGCCGATCGGCATCACCTCGGACGGCCGCTGGGCGCTGACGGCCGACGAGCCGGAGCGGATGGCCATCACCGACCGCCGTACCCCCAGCGTGGCCGAGCTGGCGGAGTCGCACGAGGGCGGCGTGGTGCTCCCCGTCGACCCCGCCAACCGCGAGGTCGTCTACAGCGAGCCGGGCTCCGTGCCCAAGGCGCTCGGCGAGGTCGACGTGGTCTTCCCGGTGCTCCACGGTCCCTACGGCGAGGACGGCACCCTGCAGGGCCTGCTGGAGCTGTCCGGGGTGCCGTACGTCGGCTCGGGCGTGCTCGCCTCGGCCGTCGGCCAGGACAAGGAGTACATGAAGCGGGTGTTCACCTCCTTCGGGCTCAAGGTCGGCCCGTACCTGGTGATCCGGCCCCGTGAGTGGGCGCAGGACGAGTCCGCCGCCCGCAAGCGGATCATCGACTTCGCCGGAGAGCACGGCTGGCCGCTGTTCGTGAAGCCCGCGCGCGCGGGTTCCTCCATCGGCATCACCAAGGTCGACGACCTGTCCGGTCTGGACGAGGCGATCGCCGAGGCGCGGTCCCATGACCCGAAGATCCTGATCGAGGCGGCCCTGCGCGGCCGCGAGATCGAGTGCGGCGTCCTGGAGTTCGAGGACGGCCCGCGCGCCTCCGCCCCGGCCGAGATCCCGCCGCCGGACACGCACGCGTACTACGACTTCGAGGCCAAGTACATCGACTCCACGCCCGGCGTGGTCCCGGCCCCGCTGACCCCGGAGCAGACCGCCGAGGTGCAGGGGCTCGCGGTCGAGGCGTTCGAGGCGGCCTCCTGCGAAGGCCTGGTCCGTGCGGACTTCTTCCTCACCGAGGACGGCGAGTTCGTGATCAACGAGATCAACACCATGCCCGGTTTCACGCCGATCTCGATGTACCCGCAGATGTGGCAGGCGAGCGGGATCGGCTACCCCGAGCTGGTCGACCGCCTGGTGCAGGCGGCGCTGCGCCGCTCCACCGGGCTGCGCTGAGCCCGCGGCCGGGTCAGTACCGCATGGAGGCGAGCCCTTCGGGGACCGCCTTCTTGACGGCGCCCGCCAGGTCCGTCAGCACCTGGGCGCTGTCGTCCGACCCGGACAGCCCCTTCGGCAGGGTCACCTGCACATACGCGCGACGCCCGGACGTGGTGAACCGCCACGTCCCGTCGCCCTCCTTCTCCATCAGCCACTCCACCCCGTCGACCCCGCCGCCGACCGCGTTCGGGTCGTCGCCGAGGGCCACCTTGGGGTCGATCATCTTCGGCGGCCGGACGATGCCGCAGCGCAGTATGATCGCCGGGCTTCCCCAGCCCGCCGTGTAGGCGGACCGGGGCTCGGGGTCCCGGCGGCTTCGGCCGTCCACCTTCCGCGGCAGCACCTTGTCCAGGTCGCGGCAGACCGGGGCGGTCTTCGCGTCGGGGGTGGGAACCGCCACGGTGCCGCCGTGGTCTGCCGTGGAGCAGCCCGCGACCAGGGCGATCAGGGCCGGGGCGAGCAGGCCGAGGGGCCGGTGGCGGAAGATGTTCACCGGCCAAGCGTAGACGGGGGCTACAGATGCACGACCGGACAGGTCAGGGTGCGCGTGATGCCGTCCACCTGCTGGACCTTGGCGACCACCATGCGACCGAGTTCGTCGACCGTCTCGGCCTGGGCGCGCACGATGACGTCGTACGGACCCGTCACGTCCTCGGCCTGGAGCACTCCAGGGATCTTGGCGATCGTCTCGGCGACGGTCGACGCCTTGCCGACCTCCGTCTGGATCAGGATGTACGCCTGTACCACGGAACCTCCAGGGCGGCCACGAGGATCATGTGGGGGAAGGGAACGCCACGGTATCGCGTCGCCGCTCCCCGCGGGGAGACCCGCGGGCACCGGGCTTGCGCGCCAGGGTGCGGGCGCGACAGGAGTTGACGGCCACCTCGACCGTATCGGGGACACTGAGGACGCGCGACCGGGCAGGGCACGGCACAGAAGGGGCTTGAGGCAATGAAGGGCACAGTGGGTGAGCTAGGTGAGTTCGGGCTCATCAGGGAGCTGACCTCCCGTCTCACCACCACCGCGGCGGTCCGGGTCGGCCCCGGCGACGACGCCGCGGTGGTCGCCGCCCCCGACCGCCGGGTGGTGGCGAGCACCGACATCCTGCTGGAGGGCCGGCACTTCCGCCGCGACTGGTCCACGGCCTACGACGTCGGCCGCAAGGCCGCCGCGCAGAACCTCGCCGACATCGCCGCGATGGGCGCCGTGCCGACCGCGCTGCTGCTCGGCCTGGTCGTCCCGGCCGAGCTGCCGGTCACCTGGCCGACCGAGCTGATGGACGGCCTGCGCGACGAGTGCCAGGTCGCGGGCGCGTCCGTGGTCGGCGGAGACGTCGTACGCGGCGACACGATCATGGTGTCGATCACCGCGCTCGGTGACCTGCGCAACCAGGAGCCCGTCACGCGCGCCGGGGCCCAGCCCGGCGACCTGGTGGCCGTCACCGGCTGGCTCGGCTGGTCCGCGGCCGGTTACGCGGTCCTCTCCCGCGGCTTCCGCTCGCCGCGCGCCTTCGTGGAGGCCCACCGGCGCCCCGAGCCGCCGTACCACGCGGGTCCGGCCGCCGCCGTGCTCGGCGCCACCGCGATGTGCGACGTCAGCGACGGCCTGATCGCCGACCTCGGGCACATCGCCGAGGCCAGCAAGGTCCGCATCGACATCCGCTCCGGCGCCATCGACATCCCGACGCAGATGCACGACATCGGGCAGGCCGTCGGCGTGGACCCGCTGCAGTGGGTGCTGTCCGGGGGAGAGGACCACGCGATCGTGGCGACCTTCCCGCAGGACACCAAGCTGCCGGCCCGCTGGAAGGTCATCGGCGAGGTCCTCAACCCCTCCGCGCTGCCCCAGGTGACCGTCGACGGGGCGCCCTGGACCAGCAAGGGCGGCTGGGACCACTTCGGGGACATCGAGTCGTGATCCCCCGCGTACTGACGGTGGCCGGCTCCGACTCCGGCGGCGGCGCGGGCATCCAGGCCGACCTGAAGACGATGCTCGCGCTCGGGGTGCACGGCATGAGCGTGCTCACCGCGGTGACCGCGCAGAACTCCACGGGCGTGCAGGGCGCGTGGGAGCTGCCCGTGGAGGCGGTCCGGGCGCAGTACCGCAGTGTCGTGGACGACATCGGCGTCCAGGCCGTGAAGACTGGCATGCTGGCCTCCGCCGAACTGGTCGAGGCGGTCGCCGAGTTGATCTCCGGCACGGACGCGCCGGCCGTCGTGGACCCGGTCGGCGTCTCCAAGCACGGCGACCCGCTGCTGGCCGCCTCCGCGCTGGACTCCGTGCGGACACGGCTGCTGCCGGCGGCGACCGTGGCCACCCCGAACCTCGACGAGGTCGCCCAACTCACCGGCGTCCACGTCCGCTCCGAGGCCGATCTGCGACGGGCCGCCGCGGCCGTGCTGGGGTTCGGGCCGCGCTGGGTCCTGATCAAGGGCGGCCACCTCGCGGGCGACGCCGTGGACCTGCTCACCGACGGCACCGAGGAACACCTCCTGCGGGCCCCCCGCCACGACAACCGCCACACCCACGGCACCGGCTGCACCCTGGCCTCCGCGATCGCCTGCGGCCTGGCACGGGGCAGCTCCGTCCCGGAGGCGGTGGCCGCGGCCAAGGAGTACGTCACCGGAGCGATCGCGGCCGGGTTCGCCCTGGGGGCGGGGATCGGCCCGGTGGACCACGGCTGGGCGCTGCGGCGGGACGGCCGCTGAGCGCTCAGGTGGGGTACTCCGGCAGTTCGATCGCGGTCGCCGCCTTCTGCGCCAGCCGCTTGAAGAACCCGGCCAGCGGCCGGGAGGCGAGCAACCGGTACATCCGGTCCCGGCTGCGGATGCGCCGCTCGGTGGGCGGGGCGAAGAAGGGCCCCGCGTTGCCGGAGATCTTCTGGCAGCCCTTGGCGAAGTCCCGGATCCGGCTCTCGTAGGTGGCCAGCGCCACCCGGTGGTCGCCGCCCGCCAGGGCCAGCTCACCGGCGAGGACATGGGCGGCGACGATCGCCACGCCCGTCCCCATGCCGCCCATCGTCGCCCCGTACCCGGCGTCCCCGAGCAGCGCCACCCGGCCCCGGGTGAGCCGGTCGACATGGATCTGCGCGATGGCGTCGAAGTACAGGTCGTCCGCCTCCGCGAGGCCCTTGAGTGCGGCCGGCGTCTCCCAGCCCATCCCGGTGAACCGTTCGGCGAGGATCCGCTTCTGCGCCGCGACGTCCCGGCCGTCGTACGCCAGCCGCCCGGACCGGAACACCAGCAGCGCGCCGGCCCGCTCCGGATCGCCGTCGCAGTTGCTCAGGCAGACGCAGCGGCCGGGCTCGCTGTAGAGGCGGGCGGTCCGGTTCAGGCCCAGGTGGTTGGGCAGGCTGAAGCCGGCCACATAGTGGTCCAGGAAGCGCAGGTGGCCGGACTCGTCGCCGAAGACCAGGCGGCGGGTGTCCGAGTGCAGGCCGTCGGCACCGACGACCACGTCGAAGCGGCGGGACGCGCCGCGCTCGAAGGCGGCCTCGACGCCCCGGCCGGTGTCGGTCAGCGCCGTGACGGAGTCGCCGAAGACGTACTCCACCGCGTCCTTGGTGCGCTCGTACATGATCCGCGCCAGGTCGCCGCGGAAGATCTCCACGTCGCCGCTCATCAGCTCCGCGGGCAGGTCCACGCGCGGGGTGCCGTCGGCGGCGACGACGCTCTGCCGGCCCATGCGCGTCCGGTGGGCCCACACCTCCTCCCAATGCCCATCGAGGTGAGCACCGTGCGGTGCACGTGCCCGCGGAAGTCGACGGCGAAGCCGCCGGCGCGCAGGGCGGGTGCCTTCTCGACGACAGTGACCCGGGCACCGTGGCGGACCAGGTTCAGGGCGAGGGCGGGACCGGCGACGCCGGCGCCGGAGATCAGTACGGACAGATGGCCGAGGCGGTGTGTCTTCGTCATGCCGGCCACTGTCCCGGGCCCCGCTTACCGTGCGCCTACCGTTCGCTGACCGCCGCCGACCGCAGGCCCCGGCCCTGTTCGTAGGCGGCGGCGTAGGCCGCCGCGGACAGGCACGCGCGCGTGTGCCGCGTGGTCCGGGCGACGTCCGGGTCCCCGGGCAGGGCCGCGCCGCGCAGGCCCGCGGCGGCGCCGAGGAGTTCGGCCGCCCGCTCCGGGCACAGGGCGAGGGCCGCGAGCGCGTCGGCGACATCGGCGAGCAGGAGCGTGACGCGCGACTCCAGGGCCTGCGTACGGGCCTGGGCGAGCCGTTCCCCGGCGGTGTCCCGGTCGCCCTCGGCGGCGGCCGTACGGCCCAGCCCGATGAGGATCCGCACCGTCTCGCCGACGCTGAACCAGGTGGCCGCGCAGGCCTCCAGGGCGTTCTCATAGTGCACGCGCGCGCGTGCCGTGTCCCCGGCCAGCCGGGCCGTGTCCCCCAGGCCGCGCAGCGCACCGGCCACCTTGTCGCCCGCCCCGGCGGTACGGGCCAGCTCGCCGGAGCGCGTGAAGTGCGCGGCGGCCTCCTCCGGAGCGCCCTGGGCCAGCAGCACCATCGCCCGCGCGCGCAGCAGGTCCGCGGTCTCCTCCGGCGCGTCCAGCTCCCGGACGTGGACCAAGCCCTCGTCCAGCAGGGCCAGCGCCCGCGCGTACTCACCCCGGCCGTACGCGAACCCGCCCAGCAAATCGAGGCAGCTGGCCATGCCCCAGCGGTCGCCGGTGCTGCGAAAGCCCTGCCACGCGCGCGTGAAGCCCGCCTCCGCGTCGGCGGGCCGCCCCGCGAACAGCGCCTGGTAGGCGAGGCCCACGTCCAGCAGGGCCAGGCCCCACGGCTCCCGGCCCAGCTGCACGCGCACGCCCTCGTCCGCGGTCGGCTGCGGACCGCCCGTGAGGGACCACAGGATCACCGTGAACGGCAGCCGCAGCGGGCGGTCGAACGAGTCCATGAGGGCGGCCACGCGCGCGATCAGACCGGCGTCCTCCGGGTCGTCGCCCCGCCCGGAGACGGCGTTCATCGCGCACAGCGCGTACTCCTCGGCCAGCCCGGGCGGCGGCTCCGCGCCGACCGCCGCGAGCAGTGCCCGGGCACCCGACACGCGGTCGCCGTGCAGTCCGCGCAGCCGCCGGAACCAGGTCAGCGCGGCCGTCAGCCGCAGCGCGTCCGGCGGTACCGTCCGCGTCAGGTACCGCAGCGCCGCGTCCAGGTTCTCCTGCTCGGCGGCCAGCCGCTCCAGCCAGCGCACCTGGTCCGCGCCCCGCAGCAACGGCTCCGCCCGCTCGGCCAGCCGCAGATAGTAGGCGGCGTGCGCCGCGCGCAGATGCGCGGGGTCCGGCTGCCGGCGGTCGGCGAGCGACTCCGCCGCGAAGGCGCGGATGGTCTCCAGCATGCGGTAGCGGCCGTCGGTGACCTCCAGGAAGGACTTCTCCACCAGGGACGCCAGCGGGTCCTCCGGGTGCGGTACCCCGCACACGGCCGCGACGGCGTCGAGGGTGGCGCCGCCCGCGAAGACGGTCAGTCTGCCCGCCAGGTCCCGTTCCCCGGGGTCCAGCAGCTCCCAGCTCCACTCGACCACGGCGCGCAGGGTGCGGTGCCGGGGCGCCTTGGCCCGGTCGCCGCGCGCGAGCACCCGGAACCGGTCGTGCAGCCGGTCCGCCAGCTCGTCCACGGAGAGGGTGCGCAGTCGCGCCGCGGCCAGCTCGATCGCCAGCGGGAGCCCGTCCAGCGCCCGGCAGATCTCCGGCACGCGCGCGTGGCCGCCGAAATCGGGCCGTACCGCGCGCGCCCGGTCCAGCAGCAGCCGTACCGCCGGCTCCTCGGGCAGCGGCGGCACCGGCACCAGCACCTCGCCGGTGATGCCCAGCGACTCCCGGCCGGTCGCCAGCACGCGGACCCCGGGACAGGCGGCCAGGAGCAGTGCGGCCGTCCGCGCGGCCGCCTCGACGAGGTGCTCGCAGTTGTCGAGCACCAGCAGTACCTCACGGTCCGCCAGCGCCTCCAGCAGCCGGTCCAGGGCGTTGGCCGCCGGGCTGCGGAAGCCGTCCCGCATCCCGAGCGCCGCCAGCACCGCGTACGGGATCCGGGCGCCGTCGGCGAGTGGCGCCAGCTCGACCAGACAGACCCCGGCGCCGGTGCGGGTACGGGCCGCCTCCAGCGCGAGCCGGGTCTTGCCGACGCCTCCGGGACCGGTCAGCGTCACCAGCCGGGACCCGGCCAGCGCCCGGTCGATCCGGGCCAGCTCCCTCTCGCGGCCCACGAAACGGGTGAGCTGGGCCGGGAGCCGGGGGCGGCCCGGAGCGCCGGTGCCGTCGCGGAGCAGCCGGAGGTGGAGCGCGGACAGCCCGGGCGCCGGGTCGGCGCCCAGCTCGTCGGCGAGCGTGCGCCGGGCCTCCCCGAACACGGCCAGCGCCTCGGCGGGCCGCCCGGCCGCGTGCAGGGCTCGCATCAGCTGCCCGTACAGCCGCTCGTCCAGCGGCCGCTCCCGCAGCAGCGCCCGCAGCTCGGGCACCAGCTCCGGGCCGCCCCCGGTGCCCAGCTCGGCCTCGATCCGGTCCTGTACGACGGCCAGCCGCAGCTCCTCCAGCCGGGCCCGGTCGGCGTGCGCGTCCGGCAGGTCGGGCAGCGCGGGGCCGCGCCACAGCGCGAGGGCGTCGCGCAGCAGGGCGGCCGCGCGCGGGTGGTCGCCGGCCGTGAGGGCGCTGCGGCCCTCGGTGGCCAGCCGGGCGAAACGGTGGGCGTCGACGGTGTCCGGGCCGACGGCGAGGGTGTAGCCGGCGGGGACGGCGTCGATGCGGGTGTGCGGCGCGAGCCGCCGGCGCAGCCGGGAGATCTGCGACTGGAGGGCACCCAGGGCCCCGGCGGGCGGCTCGGCACCGTACAGGCCGTCCAGGAGGCGCTCGACGGGGACCGGGCGGCCGGCGTCGAGGAGCAGCAGGGTGAGCAGGGCGCGGGGCCGGGGGCCGCCGGGGTCGACGGGGGTGCCGTCGCCGGTGTGGATCCGTGTGGGGCCCAGGATGCCGAATCGCATTCCGTGGATTCTGGCAGCCCTGAACCGCCCGCGGGTACGGCAAAAAGCCGGCCCACCCGGAGGTGGACCGGCTCAGTGCAGCGAACCAGGCAGTGGCCGCGCGCTCAGCTGGAGCGTCAGCGCGAGACCTTGCCGGCCTTGATGCACGAGGTGCAAGCGTTCACGCGCTTCGGCGTCCCGCCCACCACGGTACGCACACGCTGGATGTTCGGGTTCCAGCGGCGGGACGTACGGCGGTGCGAGTGCGAGATGTTGTTGCCGAAGCCCGGCCCCTTGCCACAGACGTCGCAGTTGGCAGCCACGGGTCACTCCAAAGACTTCAGATGCACTTACGGTTGATCCCGGCATGCCGGGATCAAGATCCGGGGATCTGTGATCTGAGTGGCGGTGCCAGGGGGAATGGCCCGATCAGGATCGGGCAACCGGAGCAGCATACAACGACTGCGTCCGTACAGCGAAACTACCATGGCAGGTCAGACCCCCGCTCCCGGCCCTCTTCCGGAACGCGCCGATCCGGGGTCTACGCTGCGTCCCACGTCCAGCCAGCTCAGGGAGGCGCAGGTGGCGCAGGTGCCGCAGACGTTCTTCGATGCTCTCGCGGTACGCACCTGGTGCGGTCTGGCCCTCAGGGAACTGGGACGGGCCCGTGAGGAGATCGACGCGATCAACGTCTATCCGGTGGCCGACGGCGACACCGGGACGAACCTGTACCTGACCCTGGAGTCCGCGGCGACGGCCGTGGAGGCGGTGTTCGCCGGGTACGAGACCGGCCGCGCCGAGCCCGCTCTGGCCGACGCCGTACGGGCCATGGCCCACGGGGCGCTCATCGGGGCCCGGGGCAACTCCGGGACGATCCTCGCGCAGCTGCTGCGCGGGATGGCGCAGGTCCTCGCGGACGCCGGTGACGCCTCTCACACCGACGGCCCGGCCCTGCGGCTGGCCCTGCGCCGGGCCGCCGACTCCGCCCGGCAGGCCGTGGCCCACCCCGTCGAGGGCACGGTGCTGACGGTCGCCTCGGCCGCGGCCGACGCCGCGGAGGGAGCCGAGGGCGACTGCGGAACGGTCGTACGGGCCGCCTACGAGGGCGCGCGGGCGGCGCTGGCGGCGACCCCGGGCCAGCTGGCCGTGCTGGAGCGGGCCGGCGTGGTCGACGCGGGCGGACGCGGGCTGGTGGCGGTGCTGGGCGCGCTGGTGGAGGCGTGCACGGGGGAGGCGGTGCGGGAGATCCCCCGCGCACCGGGGAAGCCGGCGGTCGCGGAGTGCGGGCTCGGGGACGGCCCGTGCGCCGACGCGGCCGGCGCCGACGGGCCCGCGTTCGAGGTGATCTACCTGCTGGAGGCCGACGACACGGCCGTGACCCGGCTGCGCGCGCGGCTCGACGCCCTCGGGGACTCGCTGGTCGTGGTCGGCGGGGACGGCCTGTGGAACGTCCATGTGCACGTCGACGACGCCGGCGCCGCCGTGGAGGCCGGTGTGGAGGCCGGGCGGCCGTACCGGATCCGGATCACCCACTTCGGCCTCGGGGACGTGCACACCGGCGGCGAGCGCCCGCCGCGCGAGCGCGTACAGCGGGCGGTCGTGGCCGTCGTACCGGGGGAGGGCCTGGCCGGGCTGTACACCGAGGCCGGCGCGACCACCGTCCTCGCGCGCCCCGGGGAGCCGCCGGCCAGCGGGGAGCTGGTGCAGGCGGTACGGCGCGCCCACGCGCGCGAGGTCGTCCTGCTGCCCAACGACGCCGAGCTGCGTCACACGGCCGCCGCCGCGGCCGAGCAGGCCCGCACCGAGGGCATCAGGGTGGCCCTGATCCCGACCCGCTCGGCGGTCCAGGGCATCGCCGCGCTCGCCGTGCACGCGCCGGAACGCCGGTTCGACGAGGACGTCGTCCAGATGACTTCGGCGGCCGGCGCCACCCGGTACGCCGAGGTCGTCGTCGCCGAGCACGAGTCCTGGACGACGGCCGGCATCTGCCAGGCCGGGGACGTCCTCGGCCTGATCGACGGAGACGTGGCCGTGATCGGCGCGGACGTCACCACCACCGCCCGGACCGTCCTGGACCGGATGCTCCAGGCCGGCGGCGAGCTGGTCACCCTCGTCATCGGCGACGAGGCCCCGCAGACCGTCGCCGCCCACCTGGACACCCACGTACGCGAGACCTACCTGGCCGTGGACACGGTGGTGTACAGCGGCGGCAGGCAGGGGGCGCTGCTGCTGGTCGGGGTGGAGTGAGCGGATCCCTTCCGGCGCGCTGGTGCTGGGCGGTGCGGGGTGAGCCGGGTCCCCTCCGGGGTGCCGGTGCCTGAGCCGGTCCCGCCTCAGCGCGGCTCCTTCCCGGCCTCCTTCCGTGCCGTCTCCAGCAGCCGGGTCGCCTCCTCCCGGCGGGCGCGGACCGTGTCGTCGGTGTCGTCGGCGCCCTCGTAGGCCGCGAGCACCGCACGCGCGCGTGCCGCCGCCCGGGACGGACGGCCGAGGTCCGCCTCCAGCCGGCCCGCGCCCAGTTCCGCGTCGGTACGGCTGTGCAGCCCCGCCTCGCCGAGCCCGGCGAACACGGCCACGGCCCGGGTCATCTGCTCCAGCGCCGCCTCGGACGCGGCCCGGACCGCCGCGTCCTCGGCGCCCTCGGCCTCCCCGGACGCCGAACGGGCCAGCAGCTCCGCGAACTGCCGGTGCGTGCCGCCCAGTTCCGCGGCCAGCTCCTCCCGCTCCGCCCCCCGCGCCGTCGCCAGTGCCGCCTCGGCCTCCCCGACCGCCTCCGCCATCAGCGCACGGGCGGACTCCGCCCCGGGCTCCCCGTCCAGCGCCAGCCAGGCCCGGGCGCGCAGCGAGCGGACCAGGAACGGCGCGTTGCCGAGCGCGCGCCACAGCTCGCCCGCGCGCGTGTAGGCCCGGTCCGCCTCTACGTCCAGCCCCGCGCTGCCCAGCGACTCGGCCGCCAGGTGGGCGAGGGTGGCGTGGTCCTGCTGCTCGGGCCAGTGCCGGGCCAGTTCCGCGGCCTCGAGCCGCTGTTCGGCGGCGGCCCGGTGCTCGCCCAGCTCGCCCAGGCAGTCCCCGAGCCACCAGCGGGCCTGCACCACCAGCCCGTCGCCGTGGGTCTCGGCGTCCAGGTCGGCCAGCGCGGACTCCAGTACCTCGGCGGCCTCCGCGTACCGGCCCCGGCGCAGCAGGAAGCCGCCGAGCTGCTGCCGCGCCCAGGCGCCCAGGGTGGCGCCCTCGCCGGCCTCGTCGGCCCAGTGCGCGGCCTCAAGCGCGTGCTCGGCCGCCTCGGCGGGCGCGTCCCGGCCGCCGAGCAGCTCGGCGAGCTGGAGGTGCAGCTGGGCCCGCCCGACCGGCTCCACGTACGGCCCGCCGTGCTCCAGGGCCGCCCGCAGTGCCCGCTCGGCCCCGGCCGGGTCGCCGGCCTGGTGGGCGAGGGCGGCGATCTGCACCTCGTACTCGACGGCGAACCAGGGCAGCCCGGCGGTCACGTACCCGTCGACGGCCCGCCGGAACAGCTCCGCCGCCCGCTCCGCGTCCCCGGTGAGCCCGGCGAGTTCGGCGAGCATCGCCCGCGCCTCGGCAGCCCGCGCCGCCAGCCGCACATCATCCCCACCGCCCCCCTCGGCAAGCGCCAACACCTCACGCACGGCCCCCTCGGCGTCCCGAACCACCTGCCCGGCATCCCGGCCGGCCGCCCCGGCGTCCCCGGCCGCGGCCTCGTGTACCCGGCGCATCAGGACGCGGGCCCTGCTCATCACCACCGACGCGGTCTGGCGTACGCCGGTGGAGCCGTCGGCGTACCGGGCGAGTGCCTCGTCGTACAGGCCGGTGACCGTGGTGAGGGCCGGCTCCACCTCTCCTGCCAGCGCGCGGATGTAGGCCCCCCGCGCGCGTGCCGCCAGGGCCTCCCCGGGGTCGCCCGCCTGCGCGTACAGCTCCGCCGCCCGGTCGAACAGGGGGAGGCTCCCGGGGCCGCCGGCCATCGCCTCGTGGTCGGCGATCTCCGCGCGGGCGCGTGGATCGAGACCGGCGCCGTCCGGCGCGGCCCGGGCGACCGCCGCCCACGCCTCCAGGGCGTGCGGCTGCAGGGTGTCCGACAGCCGTCGCGCCTCGGCGAGCAGGGCGGTGACGTCGGGTGGGTCCGGGAGGTCCGGTGCCGGGGGCGCGACCGCCGGCACCGGCGCGGGACGCGTCGTACGGACGCCCAGGGGCAGGCGCTCCACCGGCGGCCGCTGGGCCATCCGCGCGCGGATCCGGTCGCCGACCGACGACGTGCCGTTGCGGCGGTCGAACCGCTCGGCGAGCCCCGTGGCCTCCACGCGCGCGTACACCGCGAGTTCCCCCGCGGTCCAGGCCCGCCCGGCCGGCCCCGGTACCCGCTGCCCGTCGAGCCCCAGCCCGGTCAGCCGGTCCATGAGCAGCGCCACCACGGCCAGGAAGTCCAGCCGGCTGCGCGGCTGCCCGGTGTCCGTGAAGTACGCCGGCCGCTCGGCCAGCAGCTCCAGACCGCGCGCCTCGTTCCCGGTCAGCGCGCAGAACTCCACGTGGTCGGCGTAGGCGCCCCGCATGCTCTCCATGGCCCGCACCAGCCGGACACCGCGCAGATGGTGGGCGCGGGCCTCCTCGACGCGGCCGAGGCGCAGCAGCGGCGCCAGCGAGGAGGCGAGCACCGTATGCGGCTCGTGCGCGCACGCGAACTCGCCCTCCAGCACCGGCCGCCACAGCTGGAGCGCCTCGGCGTCCCGGCCGCAGCGCACCTGCCAACTCCCCTGCGCGTGCAGCTCACAGGCGTGGCAGTCGGCCATCGCATCCCGGTCGGCGGCCAGCCACGCGGCGTACGCCCGCTCCGCGCGCGGGACGTCCCCGATGTGCGCGGCGACGCTCAACTCGGCGCTGCGCACCGCCCGTTCCGAGTACCCGGCGAGCCGGTAACGGTGCTCCATCTCGCCGAGCCACTTCTCGATCGAGGCGAGCGGGATGTGCGGCTGGTCCAGCATGCCCGCCGACATCCACTTGAACACCCAGTGCAGCGAGTGCGCCTCGTACGCGTCGAAGTCCTCCGGCCGTTCGTCCCACAGCCGCAGCAGCCGCGCGAACGGGACGAACATCCTGTCCTTCTCGGAGCTGTAGTTGTAGACCTTCAGCTGGTGCCCGAGCGCCTCGATCACGGCGAGCGGGATGTTCAACCGCTCGGCCTCGGCGAGCAGCCGCTCCGCGCGCGCGTTGCGGGCCGGCCCCTCCGGTTCCCCGGCGTTCTCCGCCAGCGCCCGGCGCAGCGCGTCGAAGTCGGTGATCTCGCTCATCGTCCGTTCCCCTCCCCGTGGGTCGCCCAGTCGAGCAGCCCGATGAACGCCCGGTTCAGCAGCGCCGAGTCGGCCGGCCTCAGTGGGCGCTGCGCCCTCAGCAGCGCCTGCCCGTACAACGACTCGGTGGCGGTGCCGATCAGCTCCCGGTCGCCGAGCGAACCGATTCTGCGGACCAGCGGGTTCAGGTGGTTGAGGACCAGACGCGCGCGCGGGGCGCTGCCGCGCAGCGAGCCCAGGATGCCCGCCCACAGGTCGCCGGCCTGCTCCTCGGCCGCCGCGCGGGCCTGTTCGTGCCGGGCGGCCCGGTCGTCCAGGTGCAGCGCGGGCACGGACAGCGGGTGGAAGGCCCGCAGCACGACGTCACAGCCCAGGGGGTCGAGTGTGGCGCGCGCGGCGGCCAGGAACCCGGCCAGCGCCAGCTCCTCGCCCGGGTCGACGGTGTCCAGGTGCGCGGTCACGGTGTCCGCGTCCAACTCGGCGACCACCGTCCCCGGTCGCACCCGCGGCAGCGCCTCGACCAGCTCGCTGTCGTAGGTGTAGCCGCCGTTGACCACGCCGACGCCCTGCGCCGAGGCGATCGGCGCGACCTGCCGGAACTCCTCGACGGTCCGCGTGAAGTGCACCACCGGGTGCCGCCGCGCGAACTCCTCCAGGGACAGCTGCCCGTCGGTCGTCTCGAACGGCAGCCACGGCAGCATCGTGCGCAGCATCCCCGCGTCGTGCCGGGCGAGGGACTTCACGCCCAGGTGGTGCACGGCGAGGAAGGCGGCGAGGCGCTCCGGGTCACCGGCCGCGAGCCCGGTCAGCCAGGACCGGATCCGCTCGCCCAGCGCGTCCCGTACGGCGGCGAGTGTCTCGTCCTCGTACAGCGCCTCGCGCGAGGCGGTGGGGCGCAGGCTGTCGGTGTCCAGCACGCAGCGCACGAAGAACGCCCAGTCCGGCAGCAGCTGTTCGGCCCGCTCGGTGAGCAGCATGCCCTTCAGGTGCACCCGGTGGGTGGCCCGCTGGGCCGGGCCGACCGCGGCGGGCAGCACGTACGCCACCCCGCGGATCCCGGCCAGCGGCACGTCCAGGTCGATCGCGTCCAGCGGGGTGAACCCGAACAGGTCGTGGCAGTGCCGGGCCAGCGCCCGGCGCCGGCCGGCCGGGCTCGGGTGGGCGCGGTCCCAGGGCGCGGGCAGTTCGGTGACCGGCTCGTCGCCGACCCGGACGTCGTAGGGCAGCAGCGAGCCGAAGTGCCGGGCCAGGGCGCGGACCCGCTCGGGCGCCAGCCACTCGGCCGCGCCGGCCCGCGCCGTCAGGTACACGGTCGTCCCCGGCTCGGGCCGCTCGGCGTCGGGCAGCGTGCGCACGGTGTACGAGCCGTCGTCCCGGGCCGTCCACTCCACCGGCGGCGCCCCGGGCGTCCGGGCGCTGCGGCTGACCACGCGGATCCGCTCGGCGACCAGGAAGCAGGCCAGCAGCCCGATGCCGAACCGGCCGAGGAAGTCCGCCCGGGCCTCCTGCACGCCCTCGGCCCGCTTGGAGCTGCGGCCGATGGTCGCCAGCAGGCTGTGCACGTCCGGCTCGGTGAGCCCGACACCGGTGTCCTCCACGCGCAGGCCGCCGTCCGCCGCGTACAGCCGGATCCGCGCCGGGGCGTCCGGTTCGGCGGCCCGGCGGGCGGTGACGGCGTCCACGGCGTTCTGCAGCAGCTCGCGCAGGTAGACCCTGGGGCTGGAGTAGAGGTGATGGGAGAGCAGGTCCACCAGGCCGCGCAGATCGACCTGGAAGCTGTGGGGTGGGTGGGGCGACTGGGATGGCTGGGATGCCTGAGGGGTCTGGGAGTCCATCGTCACTGCGCCGGAGGGGCGTGCGTGCGGCGCGGGGTCGGGCGGTCCCGTCGGGGCGGTGACCGCGGAGGATGGCCGGAGCGCGTCATCCTAGAGCGGAACAGCCCGCCTGACCAGGAGTTTCCCCGTTGTTTACAGGGCCTCGGGCGCGACGGGCGGGGCAGCGTCTACGGCATTGTCAGTGCCGTGGTGTGCAATGGATCTCGTGCCCGCACTGCAAGAACCGCTCAAGAAGGTGCTCGGCCCCGCCACCGCGAAGGTGATGGCCGAGCATCTCGGCCTGCACACCGTCGGCGACCTCCTGCACCACTACCCCCGCAGATACGAGGAGCGCGGCCAGCTCACCCACCTCGCCGACCTCCCCATGGACGAACACGTCACGGTGGTCGCGCAGGTCGCCGACGCCCGCCTGCTCACCTTCGCCTCGGCCAAGGCCCCCCGCGGCAAGGGCCAGCGCCTGGAGGTCACCATCACCGACGGCAGCGGCCGGCTCCAACTGGTCTTCTTCGGCAACGGCGTCCACAAACCCCACAAGGAGCTGCTGCCGGGCACCCGCGCGATGTTCGCCGGCAAGGTCTCCGTCTTCAACCGCCGCCTCCAACTCGCCCACCCGGCCTACGAGTTGCTGCGCGGAGACGGTGAGGAGACGGTCGAGACCTGGGCCGGCGCGCTGATCCCCATCTATCCCGCCACGGCCAAACTGGAGTCCTGGAAGATCGGCAAGGCGGTGCAGACGGTCCTGCCCAGCGCCCAGGAGGCCCTCGACCCGCTCCCGGACTCGCTGCGCGCCGGCCGCGGCCTGCTCCCGCTCCCCGAGGCCCTGCTCAAGATCCACCGCCCGCACACCAAGGCCGACATCGCGGGCGCCCGCGACCGCCTGAAGTGGGACGAGGCGTTCGTCCTCCAGGTCGCCCTGGCCCGCCGCCGGCACGCCGACACCCTGCTGCCCGCCGCCCCCCGCGCCCCCAAGGCGGACGGCCTCCTCACGGCCTTCGACGACCGCCTGCCCTTCACCCTCACCGAGGGCCAGCGGAAGGTCTCGGCGGAGATCTTCGCCGACCTCGCCGCCACCCACCCCATGCACCGGCTGCTGCAGGGAGAGGTCGGCTCGGGCAAGACCATGGTGGCCCTGCGCGCGATGCTCGCCGTGGTCGACGCCGGCGGCCAGGCGGCCCTGCTCGCGCCCACCGAGGTCCTCGCCCAGCAGCACCACCGCTCGGTCACCGAGATGATGGGCGACCTCGCCGAGGGCGGCATGCTGGGCGGCACCGAGCACGCCACCAAGGTCGTCCTGCTCACCGGCTCCATGGGGACGGCCGCCCGCCGCCGGGCCCTGCTCGACCTGGCCACCGGCGAGGCGGGCATCGTCATCGGCACCCACGCCCTGATCGAGGACAAGGTGCAGTTCCACGACCTCGGCCTGGTCGTGGTGGACGAACAGCACCGCTTCGGCGTGGAACAGCGCGACGCCCTGCGCGGCAAGGGCAGGCAACCCCCGCACCTGCTCGTCATGACGGCCACCCCCATCCCGCGCACGGTCGCCATGACGGTCTTCGGCGACCTGGAGACCTCGGTCCTGGACCAGCTCCCGGCCGGCCGCTCCCCGATCGCCACCCACGTCGTCCCGGCCGCCGACAAGCCCCACTTCCTGGCCCGCGCCTGGGAACGGGTCCGCGAGGAGGTCGCGAACGGCCACCAGGCGTACGTGGTGTGTCCGCGCATCGGCGACGAGGAGGACGACCCGAAGAAGGCCGGCAAGAAGAAGTCCCCCGAGGACGAGGCGGAGAAACGGCCCCCGCTGGCCGTGCTCGACGTGGCCGGCCAACTGGGCCGCGGCCCCCTGAAGGACCTGAAGGTGGAGGTGCTGCACGGCCGTATGCACCCGGACGACAAGGACGCCGTGATGCGCCGCTTCGCCGCCGGCGAGACCGACGTCCTGGTCGCCACCACCGTCATCGAGGTCGGTGTCAACGTCCCCAACGCCACGGCCATGGTCATCATGGACGCCGACCGCTTCGGCGTCTCCCAGCTCCACCAGTTGCGCGGCCGGGTCGGCCGCGGCTCGGCCCCCGGCCTGTGCCTCCTGGTCACCGAGATGCCCGAGGCGAGCGCCGCGCGCCAGCGCCTGGGCGCCGTCGCCTCCACCCTCGACGGCTTCGAACTCTCCCGCATCGACCTCGAACAGCGCCGCGAGGGCGACGTCCTCGGCCAGGCCCAGTCCGGAGCCCGCTCCAGCCTGCGGGTCCTGGCGGTCATCGAGGACGAGGAGGTCATCGCCGAGGCCCGGGAGGAAGCGGCGGCGGTGGTGGCGGCCGACCCCGAGCTGACCAGCCTGCCGGCGCTGCGCACGGCCCTGGACGCACTCCTGGACGAGGAGAGGGAGCAGTACCTGGAAAAGGGGTGAGGCAGACTCCCCGAGGAGCGCGGGGAACCGCGCGACCAGCCACACTGAACCTGAAGACGCCTCGACCCAAGGACCGAAGATGACCCGCGTGATCGCCGGCGCAGCCGGCGGACGTCGCCTCGCCGTCCCCCCCGGCACCGGCACCCGCCCCACCTCCGACCGCGCGCGCGAGGGCCTCTTCTCCACCTGGCAGTCCCTCCTCGGCGGCCCCCTGGACGGCGAACGCGTCCTCGACCTCTACGCCGGCTCGGGCGCCGTGGGCCTGGAGGCCCTGTCCCGGGGCGCGGGCCACACCCTGCTGGTGGAGGCGGACGCCCGGGCCGCGCGGATCATCCGGGAGAACGTGCGGAACCTGGGCCTGCCCGGCGCCGAGGTCAGAGCGGGCAAAGCGGAACAGATCATCCGGCAGCCGGCCCCCGAGGAGCCGTACGACCTGGTCTTCCTCGACCCGCCGTACGCCGTCACGGACGACGATCTTCGCGAGATTCTCCTCACACTCGCCTCGGAACGCTGGCTCGCTGAGCAAGCGCTCGTCACCGTGGAGCGCAGCACCAGAGGCGGCGAATTCCACTGGCCGGACGGCTTCGAGCCGATCCGGTCCCGTCGCTACGGCGAGGGAACGTTTTGGTACGGTCGCGCCGCCTCTACGTGCGAAGACGCACGATGACCGGACCGGAGAGCGAGGGATCACAAGTGCGCCGCGCCGTCTGTCCCGGGTCGTTCGACCCCATCACCAACGGACACCTCGACATCATCGCCCGAGCCTCCCGCCTCTACGACGAGGTGTACGTCGCGGTGATGATCAACAAGTCCAAGAAGGGCCTGTTCGAGATCGAGGAGCGGATCGAGCTGATCCGCGAGGTCACCGCCGAGTACGCCAACGTCCGCGTCGAGGCCTTCCACGGCCTCCTCGTCGACTTCTGCAAGCAGCGCGACATCCCCGCCATCGTGAAGGGCCTGCGCGCCGTCAGCGACTTCGACTACGAACTGCAGATGGCCCAGATGAACATCGGCCTGACCGGCGTCGAAACGCTGTTCGTGCCCACCAACCCCACGTACAGCTTCCTGTCCTCCTCCCTCGTCAAGGAGGTCGCGGCCTGGGGCGGCGACGTCTCCCACCTGGTGCCCGCCCGGGTACTGGAGGCCCTGAACGAGCGCCTGCGCAAGGACTGATGGGGCTACAGTCGTCCCGTCCGTCTCCAACCCGGCTGTAGAGAGTGGCGAGCACAGGTGGACGTGCAGAAGAAGCTCGACGAGATCGTCTCCACGGTCTCCGGCGCCCGTTCCATGCCCATGTCGGCGTCGTGCGTCGTCAACCGCGCCGAGCTGCTCGCGATGCTCGAAGAGCTGCGCCAGGCGCTGCCCGGCTCCCTCGCCCAGGCGCAGGAGCTGATCGGCGACCGTGAGCAGATGGTCGAGCAGGCCCGCATGGAGGCCGAGCGGATCATCGAGACCGCGCACGCCGAGCGCGGCTCGCTGGTCTCCGACACCGAGATCGCCCGTCGCTCCCAGGCCGAGGCGGACCGGATCCTCGCCGAGGCCCGCCAGGAGGCCGAGGAGATCCGCGCCGAGGCCGACGACTACGTCGACTCCAAGCTCGCCAACTTCGAGGTCGTCCTCACCAAGACCCTCGGCTCGGTCGGCCGCGGCCGCGAGAAGCTCCTCGGCACCGGCCCCGGTCTGGACGAGAACGGCTACGAGGACGAGGACGCCCCCGAGCGCAGCCCCGACCCGGGGACCCTGCGCCAGAACGCCGACCAGTACGTCGACGCCAAGCTCGGCGCCTTCGAGGCGGTCCTCGCCAAGACCCTGGAGGCGGTCGGCCGGGGCCGGCAGAAGCTGCACGGCCGGATCGCCACCGACGACCTCGGCGCCCTCGCCGACGACACCACGACCTTCCAGCACTCCAGCGACGCCGACTACCTCGCGGACCTCGCCGCCCTCGCGGACAGCGACCGCGCGGCGGAGCGGCAGCAGGAGCGTCCGGAGCCGGCCCAGCCGTCGTACGACCCGCAGCCGGCCTACGGCTACCAGCAGCAGCCGGACCCCTACGCGGGCTTCCCGCAGCAGCCGGAGTACGCCCCGCAGCAGGACCCGTACGGCTACCAGCAGGCCGACCCCTACGCCTACCAGGGCTCCTACGACCCCCAGCAGGCCGGCTACGACTCCCGGCAGCCCCACGAGCACCAGCAGCAGCCGCAGCAGCAGTCCCAGCAGGGCTACGCCCTGGACGAGACCAGCCTCTTCGACACGGGCATGATCAGCGCGGAGCAGCTGAGGGCGTACGAGCAGGGCCGGGGGCTGTAGCCGCGCACCGGATTGGGCGCTGAGCGAAAGGTCCAGTATCCTGGCTCTTCGGTCGCGCGTATGCCCGCGATCACCGCTGCCCGGACAACCGCGGGCGGCGTCCCTCCGAGTTCGCAGATCGAAAGCAGGAATGGCTCCCAACGCCCGCCTCGACCACCGCAACCCCCTCGTGTTCGACACGCACGAGCTGGGTCGGCGTCCTGGCGCGCTGCAGCGCCTGACCCGTGAGATCGACGCTCCCCGGGATCTCGGCATCCAGGGGGTCATCGGAGTGCCGGAGGGCACCCCGGTGGAACTCGACCTCCGTCTCGAGTCGGTCATGGAAGGGGTGCTTGTCACAGGCACCGCCCGTGCAACCGCCGAGGGGGAGTGCGTAAGGTGTCTGGAGCCGGTCGGGCTGGAGCTCGAAGCGGACTTCCAGGAACTGTTCACGTACCCTGACGCCGACGACCGGGGCCGTGTGATCGCGGAACCGGGCGACGACGCCGAGGACGACGAGGACAGGTACTTCCTTGAGGACGGCCTGTTCGACCTCGAACCCGTGCTGCGCGATGCGGTGGTGCTCGCACTGCCGATGCAGCCGGTGTGCCAGGACGACTGCCCGGGCCTGTGCTCCGAGTGCGGAGCACGGCTCGCGGACGACCCGGACCACCACCATGACGCCGTCGACATCCGTTGGGCGGCTTTGCAGGGACTCGCCGGTTCGATGACGGACGGCGAGAAGGACGAGATGAGCGGCGCCGAAGCTGGCGTCGACGAGAAGCAGGAGAAGTAGCCGTGGCTGTTCCGAAGCGGAAGATGTCGCGCAGCAACACGCGCCACCGCCGGTCGCAGTGGAAGGCTGCGGTCCCCACCCTGGTTGCGTGCGAGCGCTGCCACGAGCCCAAGCAGCAGCACATCGCGTGCCCGTCGTGCGGCACCTACAACAAGCGCCAGGTCCTCGAGGTCTGAGCGGCTGGTGAGAGGCACTGTGTCCACGCCGAAGAAGAACTCAGCGGACAACCAGGCCTCGTCCCACACGCTTCTGGAAGGGCGGCTCGGCTATCAGCTCGAGTCCGCCCTTCTGGTGCGAGCGCTGACCCACCGTTCCTACGCGTACGAGAACGGCGGTCTGCCGACGAACGAGCGGCTGGAGTTCCTCGGGGACTCCGTGCTCGGCCTCGTCGTCACGGACACGCTGTACCGCACCCACCCCGACCTGCCCGAAGGCCAGCTGGCCAAGCTGCGGGCCGCGGTGGTCAACTCGCGTGCGCTGGCGGAAGTGGGTCGCGGCCTCGACCTGGGCGCCTTCATCCGGCTCGGCCGGGGTGAAGAGGGCACGGGCGGCCGGGACAAGGCGTCCATCCTCGCCGACACCCTCGAAGCGGTGATCGGCGCGGTCTATCTCGACCAGGGCCTCGACGCGGCCTCCGAACTGGTGCACCGCCTGTTCGACCCGCTGATCGAGAAGTCCTCCAACCTGGGCGCGGGCCTGGACTGGAAGACGTCGCTCCAGGAGCTGACCGCGATCGAGGGGCTCGGCGTGCCCGAGTACCTGGTCACGGAGACCGGCCCCGACCACGAGAAGATCTTCACTGCTGCCGCCCGCGTCGGAGGCGTCTCGTACGGCACCGGCACCGGCCGCAGCAAGAAGGAGGCGGAGCAGCAAGCCGCCGAGTCCGCCTGGCGGTCCATCCGGGCCGCCGCGGACGAGCGGGCCGAGGCGGCCAAGGAGCCGGCCGCGGAACCCGTGAAGGAGACGGCCGACGAAGCCCTCGCGGGCGGAGACACGTCGTCCGCCACCGTCTGAGCAAGCAGGACGCGAGCGCCCGCCCGGCCGATGACGCCGGCGCGGGCGCTCGCTTCGTCCACCGGTCCGTACGCTTCTGACAGGGGGCCCGATGCCCGAGTTGCCCGAGGTCGAGGTGGTCCGGCGGGGCCTGGAGCGCTGGGTCGCCCACCGGACCGTCGCCGAGACCGAGGTGCTGCACCCCCGTGCCGTGCGCCGGCACGTCGCCGGGCCCGAGGACTTCGCGCACCGGCTCAAGGGCCGCCACATCGGCATGCCCCGGCGGCGCGGCAAGTACCTGTGGCTGCCGCTGGAGGAGACCGACCAGTCCGTCCTCGCCCACCTCGGCATGAGCGGCCAGCTGCTCGTCCAGCCGCACGAGGCGCCGGACGAGAGGCACCTGCGCATCCGGGTCCGGTTCGCCGACGTCCTCGGCACCGAACTCCGCTTCGTGGACCAGCGCACCTTCGGCGGTCTGTCGCTGCACGACAACACCCCCGAGGGCCTGCCCGATGTCATCGCGCACATCGCCCGCGACCCCCTCGACCCGCTCTTCGACGACGAGGCCTTCCACCAGGCGCTGCGCCGCAAGCGGACCACCATCAAACGGGCCCTGCTGGACCAGTCGCTGATCAGCGGCGTCGGCAACATCTACGCGGACGAGGCCCTCTGGCGCGCCCGCCTGCACTACGAACGCCCGACGGCGAACCTCACCCGCCCGGTCACGGCGGAACTGCTCGGGCACGTCCGGGACGTGATGAACGCGGCCCTCGCCGTCGGCGGCACCAGCTTCGACAGCCTGTACGTCAACGTCAACGGCGAGTCCGGCTACTTCGACCGCTCCCTGGACGCGTACGGCCGCGAGGGCCTGCCCTGCAAGCGCTGCGGCACCCCCATGCGGCGCCGCCCCTGGATGAACCGGTCGAGCTACTTCTGCCCGAGGTGTCAGCGGGCGCCGCGCGTCTCGTCGTAACGCGCGCGGGACGCGAGGACGTCGTCCATCGCGCCCTCCACGCAGTGGATGAGCGCCAGCAGCCGCTCGGCGACGCGGCGGCCGAGCGGTGTCAGCTCGTAGTCCACACGCGGCGGGTTCGTCGGCTGGGCCTCGCGGTGCACCAAGCCGTCGCGCTCCAGCGCGTGCAGCGTCTGGGACAGCATCTTCTCGCTCACCCCGTCGACGCGCCGGCGCAGCTCGTTGAAGCGCAGCGAGCCCTCGTACAGCGCGCCGAGCGTCAGCCCGCCCCAGCGGCCCGTGACGTGCTCCAGCGTGCCGCGCGACGGACAGGCCTTGGCGAAGACGTCGTACGCGAGGTCGTCCTGGTCCTGGGAGGTGACGGTCATGCCAGCAGGGTACGCCCGCACAGCGCTCACTACCAGGTTGCACTAACCAGCGGTTAGCGGACGCGGGTGGTGACCATCGGGGTGCAGTGAGACCGTCGCAAGGTGAGTCTATGGATCGACTGGTCGCTCGACGGTGTCGGCAGCGCCGGCGAGGAAGCGGAAGACGTCATGGCGGCTGTCCGTGCCGTCGAGACCTCCGTTGAACGCGCACGACGGGTCTTCGAGGCTGACTCTCAGTGGGAGACGCTGAGGGACGCGGCGGACCGCATGAAGGCGCGCATGCTCGCCGAGGGGCGACAGGCGCTGGCACGGGATGAGGAGTGGTCGTCAGTCATCGACGGCGTGCAAGTTCGCCTCAAGCCACGTGAATGAGTGAGGTCTGCGCCTGAGTCGCGGAGCCGACCGCCCCAGCCACGAGGTGTTCGGACCTCATGCCGCCGGCCAGCCCTCACCAGGGCGCGCGTCGGAGCAGCGCGCGCGGAGCGGGCCGGAGGCAGGAGGCGACGCTTGACGGCCCGGACACGGCCCAGGAGGGTGCCCAGCCGTCTGACCTGCGGTTGTCTCAGTAGCCGAAGTCCTGCGTCCACCAGGGGCCGCCCGGGCCGAAGTGGACGCCGACGCCGAGGGTCCTGAAGCCGGGGTTCAGTATGTTGGCGCGGTGGCCGGGGCTGTTCATCCAGGCCTGCATCACGGCCGCCGCGTCCGTCTGGCCGCGGGCTATGTTCTCCCCGCCGAGGTCGGTGACACCGGCCGCAGCGGCCCGGTCCCACGGTGTCCTGCCGTCCGGGTCGGTGTGGTCGAAGAAGCCGCGCGCGGCCATGTCGTCGCTGAGCGACTCGGCCAGCTTCGTCAGCGAGGAGTTCGCCGCCAGCGGGCCGCAGCCGGCCTTCGCCCGCTCCTCGTTCACCAGGTTCAGCACCTGGGCCGCGACCTCAGCCTCCTTCGACACCGTCACCGGCGTCGAGGCCGGCGCCGGCGCCTTGGTGGCCGTACGGGAGGGGGTGCTCCTCGGCTTGACGGATGCGGACGCGGACGCGGACGGCGTGACGCGCTTGGCCGGGGCCGTCGTCGGCTTGGGTACGGGCTTCCCGGTCGCCGTCGTGGAGGGAGTGGCCGTGGGGGACGCCGGCTTCGAGGCCGACGCCGGCTTCGAGGGGGTGGGGGAGGCCGAGGGAGAGACGGAGGCCGACCGGCTGGGGGAGGAGGCGGGGGAGTCGCCGTGCCCGGCGTCACCGCCGGCGGGCGTGGTGGCCGGGCCGGCCGGGCTGTCGGCGCTGCCCGAGGTGCCGCCCTGCTCGCTGGCCGTGTTGCTGGGAAGGCGCGGGGCCTGCACCCGCTCCCCGCCGGTGGTGTGCGTACCGCCGCCGAGCCGGTAGTGGTCCAGGCCCGGCACCACACCGGCCGCCACCGCGGCCGTACCGAGGGCCACGGCCACGGACACCCCGAGCAGCCCCGCGCGCACGGGCCGGCCGGACCTGCCCCGCCGCCGCCGACCGCGGGACGGCCCGCCGGGCGAGGAACCGCCGGAGCCGGAGCCGGAGCTTGCGCCGGAGGAGGACGCCGCGTGCTCGTCCTCCGTCGCGAACAGGTAGGCCTGGGCCTTCGCGGTGGCCTCGGCGTAGGCCTCCGGGTTGAGGTAGGGCGCGATGCCCATGGGTATCTGCCGTCCCCCCGGCGCCTGCCAGGGGTCCCCGCTCCCGGAGCCGGAGCGCTGCGCGGGGGTGGCCCCCTCGGCGCGGCCGGCGGCGGAGCGTCGGTGGCGTCCCATGTCCCTGCCCTCTTCCTCGTGCCTCTGCCTCGCGGTCGACCCGGTGCCGCAGGGCGAGCGGCTCGCTGCCGAGTGACTCCCTCTGGCCAACCCGACTCACCCGATCGAGTGAGTTTCAGATGCGATTCATCGGGTCCGGACGGTACCTCATGGCGCTCCGGGGCGATGTGTCCCGAGCGACACCGGCCGGTTAGGTTGCACCCATGAGCGAGGAAGTACGACTGGTCGCCTGGGTCCGTGGACACGTACAGGGCGTGGGTTTCCGCTGGTTCACGCGGGCCAAGGCGCTGGAGATCGGCGGGCTGAGTGGCTTTGCTCTCAATTTGGCCGACGGTCGGGTCCAGGTGGTCGCCGAGGGCTCACGGGAGGGCTGCGAGGGCCTGCTGAACTGGCTCCAGGGCAGCGACACGCCCGGGCGCGTGGACGGCGTCACCGAGATCTGGGACACACCTCGCGGCGGCTACGACGGCTTCGCCATCCGGTGAGCCACGGGCGTACGGACCCGCTGCCGGGGGTGCGGCAAGCTGCCGGAGGCATGTGCGAAAACGGAAACGCCCTGGTGGTTGCCAACGGAGGCGGGGCATGGCAGGCTCCGCTGGTACTGCTGGTCGCCACGCCCCGAGGGCCCGGAGGAGTCACAGCGCCGCCGTCGTCCGGCCGCGTACCCCGGTTTGCCCGCCAATACGGGGCGTGATCGTGTTGACCGTCAAACTTTTTGGTGAGACGCTGAAAGCCCCGCGCACCTTAGCTGTTTGGCATGGAACAACAGCAGAGCAACACCCGGATGTGCCAAGCACCGCGGGTGCGAATCCCTCACGACCCACACCGCATCGGTCGGTCACTCAGTGTGGAGGACCATCCATCATGGCAAAGGCGCTTCTCGGTTACGTCGGCGGCTCCGACCCTCGACTCCTCGCCGAGATGCGACGGCTGCAGCAGCGCGTCCAGGACCTGGAGTCCGAGCTCGGACGGATCCAGGCGGAGAACGAAGCGCTGGCGGCTGCCGCTTCTCAGGACAGGATCATGGAGAGCATCGACGCACACCAGGCGGAGCCTGCGCTCACCTGATCGTTGCAAAGCTCCACAACAGCAGTCACAGCGATCAGGCTGCCCGTATCAACCGCTCAGTTGATCGGACGGCTGGAACCCAGTCGTCGTCAGAGTATGCAAGGGACGCTTCGGCGTCCCTTCTTTCTTTCCCCCCGCATCCTTTCACCCTCTTCAACGTCTGGTGTGCCCTTCCCGTTCATGGGCGAAACCGCGGGGTTGCGAGGGTTCGTGGAGTGGGATAGCGGCGCCGGGTAGAGTCCACCGGCGTGCACCTCAAGGCCCTGACCCTCCGCGGCTTCAAGTCGTTCGCCTCGGCGACCACGCTCCGGTTCGAACCAGGGATCACGTGTGTCGTCGGACCGAACGGCTCGGGCAAGTCCAACGTCGTGGACGCGCTCAGCTGGGTCATGGGCGAACAGGGCGCCAAGTCGCTGCGCGGCGGCAAGATGGAGGACGTCATCTTCGCCGGCACCACGGGCCGCCCGCCGCTGGGCCGCGCCGAGGTGTCCCTGACCATCGACAACTCCGACGGGGCGCTGCCCATCGAGTACGCCGAGGTCACCATCACGCGGATCATGTTCCGCAACGGCGGCAGCGAGTACCAGATCAACGGCGACACCTGCCGCCTGCTGGACATCCAGGAACTCCTCTCCGACTCCGGTATCGGCCGCGAGATGCACGTCATCGTCGGCCAGGGCCAGCTCGACTCCGTCCTGCACGCCGACCCCATGGGCCGCCGCGCCTTCATCGAGGAGGCGGCCGGCGTCCTCAAGCACCGCAAGCGCAAGGAGAAGGCGCTGCGGAAGCTGGACGCGATGCAGGCCAACCTCGCCCGCGTGCAGGACCTCACCGACGAGCTGCGCCGCCAGCTCAAGCCCCTGGGCCGCCAGGCGGCGGTGGCGCGGCGGGCCGCCGTCATCCAGGCCGATCTCCGCGACGCCCGCCTACGCCTCCTCGCCGACGACCTGGTCCGGCTGCGCGAGGCCCTCCAGACGGAGATCGCCGACGAGGCCGCCCTGAAGGAGCGCAAGGACACCGCCGAGCAGGAACTGAAGAAGGCCCTGCACCGCGAGGCCCTGCTGGAGGACGAGGTTCGCCGGCTCGCCCCACGCCTCCAGCGCGCCCAGCAGACCTGGTACGAGCTGTCCCAGCTGGCCGAACGGGTGCGCGGCACCATCTCGCTGGCCGACGCCCGGGTCAAGAGCGCCACCTCCGCGCCGCCCGAGGAACGGCGCGGCCGGGACCCGGAGGACCTGGAGCGCGAGGCCGCCCGCGTCCGCGAGCAGGAGGCCGAGCTGGAGGCCGCCCTGGAAGCGGCCCAGCACGCGCTGGACGACACCGTCGCCCACCGCGCCGAACTGGAGCGGGAGCTGGCGGTCGAGGAGCGCCGGCTGAAGGACGTGGCCCGGGCCATCGCCGACCGCCGCGAGGGTCTCGCCCGCCTCTCCGGTCAGGTCAACGCGGCCCGCTCGCGCGCCGCCTCCGCCCAGGCCGAGATCGACCGGCTGGCCACGGCCCGCGACGAGGCGCAGGACCGCGCGGTCCGCGCCCAGGAGGAGTACGAGGCCCTGCAGGCCGAGGTCGACGGGCTCGACGCCGGCGACGCCGACCTGGCCGGGCGGCACGAGGCGGAGAAGCGGCGGCTCGCCGAGGCCGAGGCCGCCCTGACCGCGGCCCGCGAGGCACTCACCGCGGCCGAACGCCGGCGCGCCGCGACCCAGGCCCGCCACGAGGCGCTGGCGCTCGGCCTCAGGCGCAAGGACGGCACCGGCATACTGCTGGGCGCCCGCGACCGGCTCACCGGCATCCTGGGCCCGGCGGCGGAGCTGCTGAGGATCACCCCGGGCTACGAGACCCCCCTGGCCGCGGCCCTCGGCGCGGCGGCGGACGCGATCGCCGTGACGACCCCCGCGGCGGCGGCCGAAGCCATCAGCCTCCTCCGCAAACAGGACGGCGGCCGGGCCACCCTCCTCCTGACAGGCACCCCGGAGGAACCCCACCGCGACAGTGCGACCGACCACGGCGAACCCACGGCCACCTGGTCGTCCGGCGCGTCGGAGGAGGCATCCCGAGGCGTTGCGGCCGGCCACGCTGGCCCCGCGGCCACCTGGTCGTCCGGCGCCTCGGAGGAGGCGCCCCCCAGCGTTGCGGCCGGCCGCAGCGGCCCCACGGCCACCTGGTCGGGCGCTCCGGAGGAGGCATCCCGGGGCCTTGCGGCCGGCCCCGGCGGCCCCGCGGCCACTTGGTCGTCCGGCGCCTCGGGGGAGGCGGGCCGCAGCGGCGCGACCGACCACGGCGAACCCACGGCCACCTGGTCGTCCGGCGCCTCGGGGGAGGCGCCCCGCAGCGGCGCGACCGGCCACGGCGAACCCGCGGACATGCGGCCGTCCGGCGCCCTGGAGGCGACACCCGGCCACGGCGGCCCCACGGACATGCGGCCCCCCGGCGCCCTGGAGGCGACACCCGGCAGCGGCCCGGCCGGCCACCGAGGCCCCGCGGACACCCGGCCCCCCGGCACCCCGCAGCAAACCCCCCTTAGCGGCCCGACCGCGCACGACGGCCCCGGGGCCCAGCCCGTCACCGCCCCCCGCTCCGCCGCCGACCTGGTCCGTGGTCCCGCCGAGCTGATGCCCGCCGTGCGTCGGCTGTTGCGTGACATCGTCGTGGTGGACACCCTGGACGACGCCGAGGCGCTGGTCTACGCGCGCCCGGGACTGACCGCCGTAACCGCGGAGGGCGATCTCCTCGGTGCCCACTTCGCGCACGGGGGCTCCGCAGGGGCGCCCAGTCTGCTGGAGGTGCAGGCCTCCGTGGACGAGGCCGCCGCCGAGCTGGCGGAGCTGGAGGTGCGCTGCGCGGAGCTGGCCGGGGAGCAGCGGGCCGCGGCCGGGCACCGCGAGCGGGCCGCGACGCTCGTGGAAGAGCTCGCGGAGCGCCGGCGGGCCGCCGACCGGGAGAAGTCGTCCGTGGCCCAGCAGCTCGGACGGCTGGCCGGGCAGGCGCGGGGGGCCGCCGGGGAGGCCGAGCGGTCGGCAGCGGCGGCGGCCCGCGCGCAGGAGGCGCTGGAGAGGGCCGTACAGGAGGCCGAGGAGCTGGCCGAGCGGCTGGCCGTCGCCGAGGAGATGCCGGTGGAGGAGGAGCCGGACACCTCGGTGCGGGACCGGCTCGCCGCCGACGGGGCCAACGCCCGGCAGACCGAGATGGAGGCCCGCCTCCAGGTCCGTACGCACGAGGAGCGGGTCAAGGGGCTCGCCGGGCGGGCCGACGGCCTCGACCGGGCGGCCCGCGCGGAGCGTGAGGCACGCGCGCGTGCCGAGCAGCGGCGGGCCCGGCTGCGGCACGAGGCCGCGGTCGCGCAGGCCGTGGCCTCCGGTGCCCGGCAGCTGCTCGCGCACGTCGAGGTGTCCCTCGCCCGGGCCGGGCGGGAACGGTCGGCCGCCGAGGCCGCCAAGGCCCGGGGCGAGCAGGAGCTGGCCGCCGCCCGTACGGCGGGCCGCGACCTGAAGGCCGAACTCGACAAGTTGACGGATTCGGTTCACCGCGGCGAGGTACTCGGTGCTGAGAAGCGGCTGCGCATAGAGCAGCTGGAGACCAGGGCGCTGGAGGAACTCGGTGTCGAGCCGGAGGGTCTTGTCGCGGAGTACGGGCCGGGCCGGCTCGTGCCGCCCTCGCCCCCCGCCGACGGCGAGCAGCTGCCCGAGGACCCCGAGCACCCGCGGAACCAGCCCCGCCCCTTCGACCGCGCCGAGCAGGAGAAACGGCTCAAGGCGGCCGAGCGGGCGTACCAGCAGTTGGGCAAGGTCAATCCGCTGGCGCTGGAGGAGTTCGCGGCGCTGGAGGAGCGGCACAAGTTCCTGAGCGAGCAGCTGGAGGACCTGAAGAAGACCCGCGCGGACCTGCTGCAGGTGGTCAGGGAGGTGGACGAGCGCGTCGAGCAGGTGTTCACCGAGGCCTACCGGGACACCGCCCGCGAGTTCGAGGGTGTCTTCGGCCGGCTGTTCCCGGGCGGTGAGGGCCGCCTGGTGCTGACCGACCCCGGCAACATGCTCACCACGGGCGTGGACGTCGAGGCGCGGCCGCCGGGCAAGAAGGTCAAACGGCTCTCCCTGCTCTCGGGCGGCGAGCGTTCGCTGACGGCCGTCGCGCTGCTGGTGTCGATCTTCAAGGCGCGGCCGAGCCCCTTCTACGTCATGGACGAGGTCGAGGCGGCGCTGGACGACACCAACCTGCAGCGGCTGATCCGGATCATGCAGGAGCTGCAGGAGGCCTCGCAGCTGATCGTGATCACGCACCAGAAGCGCACGATGGAGGTCGCCGACGCGCTCTACGGCGTCTCCATGCAGGGTGATGGTGTGTCGAAGGTCATCTCCCAGCGACTGCGGTGACTATCTGTTCAAGAAGTGAACACAATCCCTCGGGTCTTATCTAAAAACTCACAGCGGTTGAACTATTGACTTCGAAACTTGAAGGCATAGTCTCTGCAACGTTGCTTTTACCTTCAGGTGTCACTACCTGACAGGGCTCACCCCACACGGCAGCGTTGCCGTGGCCCGAGGAGAAACACGTGACCAGCACAGCGCAGGCACCTCAGTCAGGAGCCAGGACGGCCCATCCCGAACATCTCGGGCACGTCATCTTCATCGCGGCGGCCGCCGCGATGGGCGGTTTCCTTTTCGGCTACGACAGCTCCGTGATCAACGGCGCCGTCGAGGCCATCCGCGGCCGTTACGACATCGGATCCGCCGCCCTGGCCCAGGTCATCGCGATCGCCCTGATCGGCTGTGCCATCGGCGCCGCCACCGCCGGCCGTATCGCCGACCGCATCGGCCGCATCCGGTGCATGCAGATCGCCGCCGTCCTCTTCACGATCAGCGCCGTCGGCTCCGCCCTGCCCTTCGCGCTGTGGGACCTCGCCTTCTGGCGCATCGTCGGCGGCTTCGCCATCGGCATGGCCTCCGTGATCGGCCCGGCCTACATCGCCGAGGTCGCCCCGCCCGCCTACCGCGGCCGGCTCGGCTCCTTCCAGCAGGCCGCGATCGTGGTCGGCATCGCCATCTCCCAGCTGGTCAACTGGGGTCTGCTCAACGCCGCCGGCGGCAACCAGCGCGGCAAGCTGATGGGCCTGGAGGCCTGGCAGGTCATGCTCGGCGTGATGGTCGTACCGGCCGTCCTCTACGGCCTGCTGTCCTTCGCCATCCCCGAGTCCCCGCGCTTCCTGCTCTCCGTCGGCAAGCGGGAGCGGGCCAAGGAGATCCTCGCCGAGGTCGAGGGCAACGAGGTCGACCTCGACGCCCGCGTCACCGAGATCGAGCACGCGATGAAGAGCGAGCACAAGTCCTCCTTCAAGGACCTGCTCGGCGGTGGCTTCCTCTTCAAGCCGATCGTCTGGATAGGCATCGGCCTGTCGGTCTTCCAGCAGTTCGTCGGCATCAACGTCGCGTTCTACTACTCCTCGACGCTGTGGCAGTCGGTCGGTGTCGACCCGACGGACTCGTTCTTCTACTCCTTCACGACGTCGATCATCAACATCGTCGGCACCGTGATCGCGATGATCTTCGTGGACCGCATCGGCCGCAAGCCGCTCGCGCTCATCGGCTCGGTCGGTATGGCCGTCGGCCTCGCCCTGGAGGCCTGGGCGTTCAGCTACCACCTGGTCGACGGCAAGCTGCCGAGCACCCAGGGCTGGACCGCTCTGGTCGCCGCCCACGTGTTCGTCCTCTTCTTCGCCCTGTCCTGGGGTGTGGTCGTCTGGGTCATGCTCGGCGAGATGTTCCCGAACCGGCTCCGCGCCGCCGCGCTGGGCGTCGCCGCCGCCGCGCAGTGGATCGCCAACTGGGCCATCACCGCGAGCTTCCCGTCGCTGGCCGACTGGAACCTCTCCGGCACCTACGTGATCTACACCGTCTTCGCCGCGCTCTCCATCCCGTTCGTCCTCAGGTTCGTCAAGGAGACGAAGGGCAAGTCCCTGGAGGAGATGGGCTGAGCCCCGCCCCCCGCACTCGGGGAGAAGGGCCAAGTCCCCGCTGCCCTCTCCCCGTACCGTCCGCCGCCCCCGCCCCGGCCACCACCGGGCCCGGGGGCGGCGGTGTCGTGTGTACGGCGGGCACACCGGGGACCGAGCGGGCGTGCCGTCGGCGAGGGGGCTGTCCGTCCTCAGCCGGCCAGGGCCGGCAGCACCCGTTCCGCGAACAGGGTGAGACTGCGCCAGGCCTCATCCGGCGGCATGCCTCCCGCCAGGGGATGGAGAACCAGGGTGTCCAGGCCCTGGGACACGCACTGCTCCGGGGTGAGGATGCGGTAGACGCCCTCGGCGCGCAGCTCCGCCACGGTCGTGGCGCCGGAGCGCACCGCCGAGCGGATCTGCGCCGACTGCCAGGAGGCGTACGTCCGGGCCTCGTGCAGCAGGTGCCCGCCGTACTCGGCCCACGCCCGGTCCGGGTCCTCGGCGAGGTGGAGCAGCGGGGTCTCGGCGGCCGGCATCATCGTCCAGCCCTCGGTGCCGTACTCGGTGAGCCGCTCCTTGTAGTACGCCTCCAGCTCCGGCAGGTGCGCGCTCGGGAAGAACGGCAGGCCCAGCCGGGCGGCCCGGCGGGCGGCGGCCCTGGAGGAGCCGCCGACCAGCAGCAGCGGATGCGGCTCGGTGGCCGGGCGCGGGGTGAGCCGTACCCGGCGGCCCCGGTAGCCGAACTCCTCGCCGGTCCACGCCTTCAGCAGCGTCTCCAGCAACTCGTCCTGGAGCCGGCCCCGGTGCCGCCAGTCCACGCCGAACAGGTCGTACTCCTCGGGCCGGTACCCGATGCCCGCCACGGTCACCAGCCGGCCGCCGCTCAGCAGGTCCAGGACGGCGATGTCCTCGGCCAGCCGCAGCGGGTCGTGCAGCGGGCCGATGGCCGCCGACACCGTCACCGCGATCCGGCGGGTCGCCCCGAACACCGCGGCCGCGAAGGTGAACGGCGACGGCAGCCAGTTGTCCGCCGCGCCGTGGTGCTCCTCGGTCTGCACGGTGGTGATCCCGTGCTCGTCGGCGTACGCGGCCATCTCCACGGCGGCCCGGTAGCGGGCGGAGAGGGCGGCGGGCGAGGCGCCGGGGGCGACGAGGTTGAAACGTACGACCGTGACGGGCATGGGAAAGGTCCCCCTCCGGTGCGCTGCGGTGGAGGGGGACCTTAGCTGACGAGACGTCAGATCACCATGGCCGTCCGGCCGGGTGGGTCACACGCCGGCGGTCTCGCGCTGCTCGGCCGGCTCGGCCGCCCCGGCCGGGACGGCCACCGCCGGCTTCGGCAGGACCAGGTAGAGCACGCCCGAGACCACGATGGTCGCGACCCAGCCGAGGCCGTACTCGCCGATCACGTTGTTCGTCGCCAGCGGGCCGGTGAACCAGTCCGAGGTGGTGAACAGCAGGCCCGACACCAGGCCGATCGCCCAGGCGGCCACGGCCGCGGGGGAGAAGCCGCCCCGGTACCAGTAGGCGCTGGTGCGGGTGGTGTCGGCCATGGCCCGGCCGTCGTACTCGGTGCGGCGCAGCATGTCCGCGCCGAACACGCCGACCCACGCGGAGAACGCGACCGCCAGCAGGGAGAGGAAGGCGATGAACGAGCCCATGAAGCTCGTCGCCACCAGCATCAGCACCCCGCCGAAGACCAGCGAGATCACGGCGTTGACCGAGACCGCCCAGTGCCGCGGCACCTTGAAGCCGAGGGTCTGCGCGGTGAAGCCCGCCGAGTACATCGACATCGAGTTGATCAGCAGCATGCCGACCAGCGCGATGCACAGGTACGGCACGGCGATCCAGGTCGGGAGGATCTCGCCCAGGAAGGACACCGGGTCGCTCGCCGAGGCCAGGTCCGGCGTCGCGACCGCCATCACCGCGCCCATCAGGACCATGGGCAGCACGACGACACCGGCGCCGCCCACCGCCGTACCCACGATCGCCTTGGAGGAGGCCGTGCGCGGCAGGTAGCGGGTGAAGTCCGGGGCGGTCGGGATCCAGCTGACGCCGCCCGCCGCGATCATGCCGATGCCGGTGATCACCGAGGCGGTGGAACCGGCGCCGTGGTCCAGCACCCTCGACCAGTCGGTGTTCGCCACCAGGTAGCCCAGGACCAGCACCGAGAAGACGCCGAAGAGATAGGTCGCGTACTTGTTGCACTTCTGCACGGCGTTGATGCCGAGCCCGGAGATCGCGAAGGTGGCGACGACGAACACCAGCAGCATCACCATGTCCAGCACGCTGCCCGCCTTGAGGTCGAACAGGATGTCCAGGATGGTGAGCATCGCGTAGGCGCCGGTCACCGCGTTGATCGTCTCCCAGCCCCAGCGCGCGACCCAGATCAGCGAGCCGGGCAGCAGGTTGCCGCGCTGTCCGAAGACCGCCCGCGACAGCGCCATGCCGGGCGCCCCGCCCCGCTTGCCCGCGATGCCGATCAGACCGACCAGGCCGTACGACACGACCGGCGCCGCCACCGCGACGACCAGCGCCTGCCAGATGTCCAGGTGGTACGCCACGACCAGGCTCGCGCCCATGGTCAGCAGCAGCACGCTGATGTTGGCGCCGACCCAGGTCGGGAACAGCTCCCGGGTCCGCGCGGTGCGCTCGTGGTCGGGGACCTGTTCGATGCCGCGGGTTTCGAGAGCGCCTTCGGTCTCGACGGTTTTGCTCATGAAAGAGGGCCAGACGTGGGGGGACAGGGTGACGGTGGGGACTCTACGCGCGTGGACAGAGCTGCCACCATCGTACTTTGCTCCGAGTCCTCATCATAAGCGGCGTTTGTCTTTCGGAGGAAGCCACAAACGAGGCTGCCGTGTATGCCATGGCCGATACTGGTGGGGTTATGGAAACCGTCATCCTTGCTGTAGTCATCGCCGTGGTCGTGCTCGGCGCGCTCGGCGGGCTGATCGTGGGCAGCCGGCGCCGGAAGCCGCTGCCCCCGCCGCCCCCCCGGACGCCCGACATCACCGCGCCCCCGGCCGAGCCGCACGTCGGCGACGAGGCCGAGACCCCGCGCGACGAACCGCGCCGGACGATCGAGGAGGTGGATCTTCCCGGCGGCCCCGCACCGGTCGTCGTAGAGGAGCCCCCCGTTGTCGAGGTTCCCGGGATCGAGGTCCCGGAGCCCACCGCGGGCCGGCTCGTCCGGCTGCGCACCCGCCTGTCCCGCTCGCAGAACGCCCTCGGCAAGGGCCTGCTCACGCTGCTCTCGCGCGAGCACCTGGACGACGACACCTGGGAGGAGATCGAGGACACCCTGCTCACCGCCGACGTCGGCGTGCAGCCCACCCAGGAGCTGGTCGAGCGGCTGCGTGAACGCGTCAGGGTGCTCGGCACCCGCACCCCCGAGGAACTGCGCGGCCTGCTGCGCGAAGAGCTGCTCCAGCTGGTCGGCACCGACGTCGACCGCGCGGTGCGGACCGAGCCCGAGGGCCGCAAGCCCGGCATCGTGATGGTCGTCGGCGTCAACGGCACCGGCAAGACCACCACCACCGGCAAGCTCGCCCGCGTGCTCGTCGCCGACGGCCGTACGGTCGTCCTCGGCGCCGCCGACACCTTCCGGGCCGCCGCCGCCGACCAGCTCCAGACCTGGGGCGAGCGCGTCGGCGCGCACACCGTGCGCGGACCGGAGGCCGGTGACCCCGCCTCCGTCGCCTTCGACGCGGTGAAGGAGGGCAAGGAGATGGGCGTCGACGTGGTGCTCATCGACACCGCGGGCCGGCTGCACACCAAGACCGGGCTCATGGACGAGCTGGGCAAGGTCAAGCGGGTCGTGGAGAAGCACGCGCCGCTGGACGAGGTGCTGCTCGTGCTCGACGCGACCACCGGCCAGAACGGCCTGGTGCAGGCCCGGGTGTTCGCCGAGGTCGTGGACATCACCGGCATCGTGCTGACCAAGCTGGACGGCACGGCCAAGGGCGGCATCGTCGTCGCGGTCCAGCGCGAGCTGGGCGTGCCGGTCAAGCTGATCGGGCTCGGCGAGGGCGCCGACGACCTCGCGCCGTTCGAGCCGGAGGCGTTCGTGGACGCCCTGATCGGTGACTGACCACCCGGGAGGAGTTCCCGGGTGGGCGATGGGAAGCTCCCGCCCCCGAGGTGCAGTCGGGGACGGGAGCTTCGTCGTGTCCGGCCCCGGTCAGGCCCGGGACCGGTGCGCCACGTACGCCAGCGTGCCCAGCAGCAGCCGGGCCGCCGGCGGGCGGGTCGCCGAGTCCAGCGCGGGCGGGCGCAGCCAGCGCACCGGGCCGAGGCCGCCCCGGTCGGAGGGGGGCGCGGTGATGTACGTGCCGGGGCCGAGGCCGCGCAGGTCCAGCGCGGCCGGGTCGTCCCAGCCCATGCGGTAGAGCAGCCGGGGCAGGTCGGCGGCGGCGCCGGGCGCGACGAAGAAGTGGGCGCGGCCGTCCGGTGTGGCGGTCACCGGGCCGAGGGGGAGGCCCATGCGCTCCAGCCGGACCAGGGCGCGGCGGCCGGCCGCCTCCGAGACCTCGATGGCGTCGAAGGCCCGCCCCACCGGCAGCATCACCGACGCGCCCGGCGCCTCGGACCAGGCCTTGATCACCTCGTCCAGGGTGGCCCCGGCCGGCACCGGCGGCGCGAACGAGAGCGGATGCGCGCCGGGCGCCGGGCAGTCGGACCGCCCGCAGGAGCAGACGCCCCCGGCGGCCCGCGCCCCCGGCACCACGTCCCAGCCCCACAGTCCGGTGAACTCGGCGACGGCGGTGCAGTCCGCGGACCGGCCGCGCCGACGCGTGCCGGAGCGGATCTCGCGGATGCCGCCGATCGTGAAGCCCATGCCCCCTCCAACGGGTCCTGCGCGCCGGTGGTTACGACACGGAACGAGACGGAAGCGGAACGTAACGCTACGGCTCCGCCTCCCCGCGGTGGCGGGGGGACAAGGCGGCGCCTTGGAGCGCGACCGGTGGAACACCCTGGGTTACGCGCCCCCGAGTGCGTCACTCCACCCACTTCCGGCGGTCCTGTGTCAAGTGAATCGCGCCCGCGCCACCGTGAGTTCATTCGAAGGGGTGGCGAATGGTGGCGTTTCCGGGATCCCTGTGGCTGGACGGGTGATCGTAGGATTACTGTGAGTGTGCGAGCCCTGGGGGCACATGCCGTCACGGGTATGCCGGAGGCAAGTCGTCATCTCGTTCGAAGGGTGAGAACCGGCGGACGGGAGGCCGTATTTACCGGCATTCTGATAGGGCTTGGCGCACCAGGCGACAAGTGGTCTCAGGGATGGGGGCGTTCCAGTGGGCGGCAACGGCGGTAGCGGGACGAACGCTGACAAGCGCCCCAACGAGCTGCTCGGCTCGTGGTTCGCGCGCAGCGGCTGGTCCAAGGGCGAGCTGGCCCGCCAGGTGAACCGCAGGGCACGCCAGTTGGGTGCCAACCACATCTCCACCGACACCTCGCGGGTGCGCCGCTGGCTGGACGGGGAGAACCCCCGCGAACCGATCCCGCGCATCCTCTCCGACCTGTTCTCCGAGCGCTTCGGCTGCGTGGTCTCCGTCGAGGACCTCGGCCTGCGCGCCGCCCGCCAGTCGCCCGCCGCCTCCGGGGTCGACCTGCCCTGGACGGCCCCGCAGACGGTCGCCCTGCTCGGCGAGTTCTCGCGCAGCGACCTGATGCTCGCCCGGCGCGGCTTCCTCGGCACCTCGCTCGCCCTGTCCGCCGGCCCCTCCCTGGTCGAGCCCATGCAGCGCTGGCTCGTCCCCTCTCCGGCCTCCCCGGCCCCGCCCGAGCCCCGGCCCGCCGTCGACTCCCACCGGCCGGGCCGGCTCTCCAAGCCCGAGCTGGACCTGCTGGAGTCCACCACGCGCATGTTCCGCCAGTGGGACGCCCAGTGCGGCGGCGGCCTGCGCCGCAAGGCGGTCGTCGGTCAGCTGCACGAGGTCACCGACCTGCTCCAGGAGCCCCAGCCGGAGTCCACCGCGCGCAAGTTGTTCAAGGTGGCCGCCGAACTGGCCGAGCTGGCGGGCTGGATGAGTTACGACGTCGGCCTCCAGCCCACCGCGCAGAAGTACTTCGTGCTCGCCCTGCACGCGGCGAAGGAGGCGGGCGACAAGCCGCTCGGTTCCTATGTGCTGTCCAGCATGAGCCGCCAGATGATCCACCTCGGCCGGCCCGAGGACGCCCTGGAGCTGATCCACCTCGCCCAGTACGGCAGCCGCGACTGCGCGAGCCCGCGCACCCAGGCCATGCTGTATGCGATGGAGGCCCGCGCCTACGCCAACATGGGCCAGCCCGGCCGGACCAAGCGCGCCGTCCGCATGGCCGAGGACACCTTCGCCGAGGCCGACGAGTGGGACGAGCCGGACCCCGACTGGATCCGCTTCTTCTCCGAGGCCGAGCTGTACGGCGAGAACTCCCACTCCTACCGCGACCTCGCCTACGTCGCCGGCCGCAGCCCCACCTACGCCTCCCTGGCCGAGCCGCTGATGCGCAAGGCGGTGGAGAAGTTCTCCGAGGACACCGAGCACCAGCGGTCGTACGCGCTCAACCTCATCGGCATGGCCACCGTGCACCTGCTCCAGCGCGAGCCCGAGCAGAGCACGTCCTACGCCACGCGGGCCCTGGAGATCGCCAAGAAGGTCCGCTCCGAGCGGGTGAACACGCGTATCCGAAAGACGGTCGCCACGGCCGTACGGGACTACGGCGACCTCGCCGCCGTGGTCGACCTCTCCGAGCAGCTCGCCGTCGACCTGCCGGAGTCCGCCGAAGCCGTCTGACCCCGCGACCCCCGGTCCCCGGCCGCGGCCGGCCCTCCCGAACTGCCCGACTCGGCTCCCCCATGCCAGGTCGTCGGAAGGCCGGCCGCGGCCGGTTCGCGTCCGTCGAGCCGCCCCCGCACGAGGTTGCGCCACGATAACGATCGACGGGCCCGGAATCCGGCGCTTCATCCAGGCGTAACACACAGGGCGCCTTCGTCATCCCGGTGAAACAACGAGGGGCTTCCACCGAAACCGCGCTGCGCCAGTCTCGTGGCGCATAACCGGCCCACCCCTCACCCGACCGGACCGCTCAGGCACCGCCCGCACGGGGCCGTACCAACCGACGAGGAGACGCCGATGGCACCAGCCATCATGCTTGCGGCGGACGCACCCAGACTGTCGTCCGCCAACACAGGCTTCATGCTCATCTGTTCCGCCCTGGTGATGCTCATGACCCCGGGACTGGCCTTCTTCTACGGAGGCATGGTCCGCGTCAAGAGCACCCTGAACATGCTGATGATGAGCTTCATCAGCCTCGGGATCGTCACCATCCTGTGGGTGCTCTACGGCTTCTCCCTCGCCTTCGGCACCGGCAACAGCCTCCTCGGCTGGAACGCCGACTGGATCGGCCTCAGCCACGTCGGCCTCACCGACCTCTGGGACGGCTACACCATCCCGGTCTTCGTCTTCATGGTCTTCCAGCTGATGTTCGCGATCATCACGCCGGCCCTGATCAGCGGCGCCCTCGCGGACCGGGTCAAGTTCTCCGCGTGGTCGCTGTTCATCGCCCTGTGGGCCACGATCGTCTACGTCCCGGTCGCCCACTGGGTCTGGGGCGCCGACGGCTGGGCCTTCAAGCTCGGCGTGATCGACTTCGCGGGCGGTACGGCGGTCCACATCAACGCGGGCGCGGCGGCCCTTGGCGTCATCCTCGTCATCGGCAAGCGCGTCGGCTTCAAGCGCGACCCCATGCGCCCGCACAGCCTCCCGCTGGTCATGCTCGGCGCCGGTCTGCTCTGGTTCGGCTGGTTCGGCTTCAACGCCGGCTCCTGGCTCGGCAACGACGACGGCGTCGGCGCGCTGATGTTCGTCAACACCCAGGTCGCCACCGCCGCCGCCATGCTGGCCTGGCTCGCCTACGAGAAGATCCGGCACGGCGCGTTCACCACGCTCGGCGCCGCCTCCGGCGCGGTCGCCGGCCTGGTCGCGATCACCCCGTCCGGCGGCGCGGTCTCCCCGCTTGGCGCGATCGCCGTCGGCGCCATCGCCGGTGTCGCCTGCGCGGCGGCCGTCGGCCTGAAGTTCAGGTTCGGCTACGACGACTCCCTCGACGTCGTCGGCGTCCACATGGTCGGCGGCATCATCGGCTCCCTGCTGATCGGCTTCTTCGCCACCGGCAAGGGCCAGTCCACCGCCACGGGCGTCCTCTACGGCGACCACACCTTCACCCAGCTGTGGAAGCAGTGCGCCGGGGTCTTCGCGGTCCTCGCCTACTCCCTGATCGTCTCCGCCGTCCTCGCCTTCCTCCTCGACAGGACCCTCGGCATGCGGGTCACCGAGGACGAGGAGATCTCCGGCATCGACCAGGCCGAGCACGCCGAGACCGCATACGACTTCAGCGGCGCCGGCGGCGGCGTCACCGGGTCCCTCGCCGGCCCGGCCCTGGCCGCCACCGCGCAGAACAAGAAGGTGGACGCATGAAGCTCATCACCGCCGTCGTCAAGCCCCACCGGCTCGACGAGATCAAGGAGGCCCTCCAGGCCTTCGGCGTCCACGGCCTCACGGTCACCGAGGCCAGCGGCTACGGCCGGCAGCGCGGCCACACCGAGGTGTACCGGGGCGCCGAGTACACCGTCGACCTCGTCCCCAAGATCCGCGTCGAGGTGCTGGCCGAGGACGACGACGCCGACCAGCTGATCGAGGTCATCGTCAAGGCCGCCCGCACCGGCAAGATCGGGGACGGCAAGGTCTGGTCCCTGCCCGTCGAGACCGCCGTACGGGTCCGCACGGGCGAGCGGGGGCCGGACGCGCTCTGACGCAGGAGAATCCGGGTCAGGGACAGTCCGCGGAAACAGAACAGCGGAAACAGAACAGGAGCCGCCGGGTGACGGGTACGGATACGCGCGAAGAGACGGAAGCCCCGGGGCCCGGCGGCTACGCGGCGGCCCGGCTGCGCCTCCTCACCGAGGAGGCGCGGTCCGGGCCGCCGCGCCGTACCGCCCTGTCCGCGCTGACCGACGACTGGCTCGCCGGACTGTTCGGCGCCGCGGCCGGCGAGCCGTCCGGGATCTCGCTCGTCGCCGTCGGCGGCTACGGCCGTGGGGAGCTCTCCCCGCGCAGCGACCTCGACCTCGTCCTGCTGCACGACGGCACCGACCCCGCCGCCGTCGCCGCCCTCGCCGACCGGATCTGGTACCCCGTCTGGGACCTCGGCCTCGCCCTCGACCACTCCGTACGCACGCCCGCCGAGGCCCGCAGGACGGCCGGCGAGGACCTCAAGGTCCACCTCGGCCTGCTGGACGCGCGCCACCTCGCCGGCGACCCCGCGCTCACCGCCGGCCTGCGCACCGCCGCCCTCGCCGACTGGCGCAACCAGGCCCCCAAACGCCTCCCCGAACTCCAGGAGCTGTGTGCCGAACGCGCGGCACGCCAGGGTGAACTCCAGTACCTGCTGGAACCCGACCTCAAGGAGGCCCGCGGCGGCCTCCGCGACGCCACCGCCCTGCGCGCCGTCGCCGCCTCCTGGCTCGCCGACGCCCCGCGCGAGGGCCTGGACGACGCCCGCCGCCGGCTGCTCGACGTACGCGACGCCCTCCACCTCGCCACCGGCCGCGCCACCGACCGGCTCGCCCTCCAGGAACAGGACCAGGTCGCCGCCGGGCTGGGGCTGCTCGACGCCGACACCCTGCTCCGGCAGGTCTACGAAGCGGCACGCGTGATCGCGTACGCCAGTGACGTCACCTGGCGTGAAGTGGGGCGCGTCCTGCGCTCGCGCGCCGTGCGGCCCCGCCTGCGCGCCATGCTCGGCGGCGGCGGCAGGCCGGTCACGGAACGGTCGCCGCTGGCCGAGGGCGTCGTGGAACAGGACGGCGAGGTGGTGCTCGCCCGCGCCGCACGCCCCGAACGCGACCCCGTGCTCCCGCTGCGCGCCGCGGCCGCCGCCGCCCAGGCCGGCCTCCCGCTCTCCCTGCACGCCGTCCGGCGCATGGCCGCCACCACCGGCCCCCTGCCCACGCCCTGGCCCGCCGAGGCCCGCGAACAGCTCGTCACCCTGCTCGGCTCCGGCCGCCCCACGGTCGAGGTCTGGGAGGCCCTGGAGGCCGAGGGCCTGATCACCCGCCTGCTCCCGGACTGGGAACGGGTCCGCTGCCGCCCCCAGCGCAACGCCGTCCACCTCTGGACGGTCGACCGGCACCTCATCGAGACCGCCGTCCGCGCCTGTGAACTCACCCGCCGGGTCAGCCGCCCCGACCTGCTCCTGGTCGCCGCCCTGCTGCACGACATCGGCAAGGGCTGGCCCGGCGACCACTCGGTGGCCGGCGAGATCATCGCCAGGGACGTCGCCGCGCGCATCGGCTTCGACCGGGCGGACGTGACCGTGCTCTCCCTGCTGGTCCGCCACCACCTGCTGCTCATCGAGACGGCCACCCGCCGTGACCTGGACGACCCCGCCACCGTCCGCTCCGTCGCCGAGGCGGTCGGCAGCCAGAGCACCCTGGAACTGCTGCACGCGCTCACCGAGGCCGACGCCCTCGCCACCGGCCCGGCCGCCTGGTCCTCCTGGCGCGGATCCCTCGTCGCCGACCTCGTACGACGCGTCTCCGCCCTGCTCGCCGGGGCCGCCCCCGACGAGCCCGAGCCGGCCGCGCCCACCGCCGAGCAGGAACGCCTCGCCATCGAGTCCTTCCGCACCGGCGGCCCGGTCCTAGCCCTGCGCGCCCAGACCGAACCGGTCACCGAGGAGCCGTCCGGCGACCCGGAGCCCCTGGGCGTCGAACTCCTCATCGCCGTGCCCGACCAGCCCGGCGTCCTGCCCGCCGTCGCCGGCGTCCTCGCGGTGCACCGCCTCACCGTCCGCACGGCGGAACTGCGCGCCGTCAGCCTGCCGGACGACGTGGACGACGAGGGCGCGGTCCTCCTGCTCAACTGGCGGGTCGCCGCCGAGTACGGCTCCCTGCCCCAGGCGGCCCGGCTCCGCGGCGACCTGGTCCGCGCCCTGGACGGCAGCCTCGACATCGCCGGCCGCCTCGCCGAACGCGACGCGGCCTACCCCCGCCGCCGCGGCTGGACCGCCCCGCCGCCCCGCGTCACGGTCGCCCCGGCCGCCTCCCACCACGCCACCGTCATCGAGGTCCGCGCCCAGGACGCCCCGGGCCTCCTGCACCGCATCGGCATGGCCCTGGACAAGGCGGCCGTCCGGGTCCGGAGCATGCACGTGAGCACCCTCGGCTCCAACGCGGTCGACGCGTTCTACGTCACCACGGGCACCGGCGCCCCGCTGCCGGCCGGGGACGCGTCCGCCCTGGCCGGGGTACTGGAGGAGACGCTGCGGGGATGACCCTGCCCCGGTGCCGTCGGCGCCGGGATACCCTGGAGGGCGATTCCCATCAAGACCGTCACCGACCCCGAGGACCGCGAGCGCCGTGTTCGACACTCTCTCCGATCGCCTGTCAGCGACTTTCAAGAACCTGCGCGGCAAGGGACGGCTCTCCGAGGCGGACATCGACGCCACGGCACGTGAGATCCGTATCGCGCTCCTCGAAGCCGACGTGGCTCTCCCCGTGGTCCGCGCGTTCATCAAGAACCTCAAGGAGCGCGCGCTCGGTGCCGAGGTCTCCAAGGCGCTGAACCCGGCCCAGCAGGTCCTCAAGATCGTCAACGAGGAACTGATCACCATCCTCGGCGGCGAGACCCGGCGTCTCCGCTTCGCCAAGCAGCCGCCCACCGTGATCATGCTGGCCGGTCTCCAGGGCGCCGGTAAGACCACCCTCGCGGGCAAGCTCGGCCGCTGGCTGAAGGAGCAGGGCCACTCCCCGCTGCTGGTCGCCGCCGACCTCCAGCGCCCGAACGCCGTCAACCAGCTGAGCGTCGTCGCCGAGCGCGCCGGCGTCGCGGTGTACGCGCCGGAGCCGGGCAACGGCGTCGGCGACCCGGTGAAGGTCGCCAGGGACTCCATCGACTTCGCGCGGTCCAAGGTCCACGACATCGTGATCGTGGACACCGCCGGCCGCCTCGGTATCGACGCCGAGATGATGCAGCAGGCAGCGGACATCCGCGACGCGGTCTCCCCGGACGAGATCCTGTTCGTCGTCGACGCGATGATCGGTCAGGACGCCGTCAACACCGCGGAGGCCTTCCGCGACGGCGTCGGCTTCGACGGTGTGGTCCTGTCCAAGCTCGACGGTGACGCCCGCGGTGGTGCGGCCCTGTCCATCCGGCAGATCACCGGCAAGCCCATCATGTTCGCGTCGAACGGCGAGAAGCTGGACGACTTCGACGCGTTCCACCCGGACCGGATGGCCTCCCGCATCCTCGACATGGGTGACCTGCTCACCCTGATCGAGCAGGCGGAGAAGACGTTCAGTCAGGAAGAGGCCCAGAAGATGGCCTCGAAGCTGGCGTCGAAGAAGGGCCAGGACTTCACCCTGGACGACTTCCTGTCCCAGATGGAGCAGGTCAGGAAGATGGGCAGCATCAGCAAGCTGCTCGGCATGCTCCCGGGCATGGGCCAGATCAAGGACCAGATCAACAACCTGGACGAGCGGGAGGTCGACCGCATCGCCGCGATGATCAAGTCGATGACCCCGGGTGAGCGCCAGGACCCGACGATCATCAACGGCTCGCGCCGCGCCCGTATCGCCAAGGGTTCCGGTGTCGAGGTCAGCGCGGTCAAGGGCCTGGTCGAGCGGTTCTTCGAGGCCCGCAAGATGATGTCCCGCATGGCCCAGGGCGGTATGCCGGGCATGCCGGGGATCCCGGGCATGGGCGGCGGCCCCGGCCGGCAGAAGAAGCAGCAGAAGAAGGCCAAGGGCAAGCAGCGCTCCGGCAACCCGATGAAGCGCAAGCAGCAGGAGCTGGAGGAGGCCGCCCGCCGGGCCGCCGCGGCGGCGGAGGGCGGCGCCTTCGGTCTGCCGGGCCAGCAGGGCGGCCAGGACTTCGAGCTGCCCGACGAGTTCAAGAAGTTCATGGGCTGAGTTCCGCGCCTACGACCTCAAGGGGCGCCCCCCGCCACGGGGGGCGCCCCTTGCGCGTGCCGAGGTCCCCCGGGTGTCGTAACGTCCAGATATGAGCGACGCGGCGCCGCCCCGCAGGGACCCCGATCGGCCGTGGCGCGCCGAGGGCACACCGGACGAGCCCCCGCGGCGACCCGGCCGGCTCCGGGGCGGCAGATGGTGGGGCCTGCTCGCCACCGCGGTGATCGTCTTCGTGCTGGCCTACCTCGGACTGCACTACTTCGGCCAGGGCAACGAACCGACGATCTCCTACACGGAGTTCAGCCGGCAGGTCGGCGCGGGCAACGTCGCCAGGATCTATTCCAAGGGCGACGCGATCCAGGGCGAACTGCGCAGCCCCCGCGCCAATCCCGACGGCGGCGGCGACTACACCAGGTTCACGACGCAGCGGCCGGCCTTCGCCGCCGACCGGCTGTGGCAGAACCTGAGCAGCCACGGGGTCACGGTGACCGCGCGGCCGGTGGTGCAGGAACGCGGCTTCGTCGCCAACGCGCTGATCTCCCTGGTCCCGATCGTGGTCCTGGTCGTGGTGTGGGTCCTCGTCTCACGGCGGCTCGGCGGGGCGCTGTCCGGCGCGGGCGGACTGTTCGGCCGCCGGGCACCACCCAGACCGGTCGGGCCCCGGCCGGACACGGAGCGCACCACCTTCGCCGACGTGGCCGGCATCGACGAGGTCAAGGGCGAACTGGACGACGTCGTGGACTTCCTGGAGCACCCGGACGTCTACCGCAGGATGGGCGCGAAGCTGCCCCGCGGGGTACTGCTCTCCGGCCCGCCCGGCACCGGCAAGACCCTGCTCGCCCGGGCGGTCGCGGGGGAGGCCGGCGTGCCGTTCTTCTCGGCCTCGGCGTCCGAGTTCATCGAGATGATCGTGGGCGTCGGCGCGTCCCGCGTCCGCGAGCTGTTCGCCGAGGCCCGCAAGGTGGCCCCCTCGATCATCTTCATCGACGAGATCGACACCATCGGACGGGCGCGCGGCGGCAGTTCCTCGATGGGCGGTCACGACGAGCGCGAGCAGACGCTGAACCAGATCCTCACGGAGATGGACGGCTTCTCGGGCTCCGAGGGCGTGATCGTCATAGCGGCGACCAACCGCGCGGACATCCTCGACCCGGCACTGACCCGCCCCGGCCGCTTCGACCGGGTGGTCACCGTGTCCCCGCCGGACCGCGGCGGCCGCGAGGCGATCCTGCGCATCCACACCCGGCGGATCCCGCTCGCGCCGGACGTCGACCTGACCCAGGTGGCCCGGGTGACCCCGGGCATGACCGGCGCGGATCTGGCCAATCTCGCCAACGAGGCCGCGCTGCTCGCGGTCAAGCGCAAGCAGGAGCAGGTGACCGGCGCCCACCTGTCCGAGGCGCTGGAGAAGGTGCAGCTGGGCGCCGAACGCACCCTGATCATGCCGGAGGACGACCGGCGCCGTACCGCGTACCACGAGAGCGGCCACGCCCTGCTCGGCATGCTGCAACCCGGCGCCGACCCCGTCCGCAAGATCACCATCGTGCCGCGCGGCCGGGCGCTCGGCGTCACCATGTCCACGCCCGAGGTGGAGCGGTACGCGCACTCCGAGGAGTACCTGCGCGGGCGCATCATCGGCGCCCTGGGCGGCATGGCGGCGGAGGAGGTCGTCTACGGGGTCGTCACGACGGGCGCGGAGAACGACCTCGAACAGGTCACCAACATCGCGCGCGGGATGGTGGGCCGCTGGGGCATGAGCGAGCGCGTCGGCCGGCTGTCCGCGCTGCCGAGCGACGCCCAGCAGGCGTACGGCCTGTCCGCAGCCCCGGGGACCCTGGACGTCATCGACGCCGAGATGCGGCGGATCGTGGACGCCTGCTACGAGGAGGCGTGCCGCAAACTCCGCGACCACCGGGGCCGGCTGGACGCACTGGCGCAGGCGCTGCTGGAGACCGAGACCCTGGAGGAGGCCGACGCGTACCGCATCGCGGGAATCACCCGCCTCACCAAGGACGGCGAGGAGTGAACGCGGGTCAGGGCACGCGGGCGACCAGGTAGCGGAAGACGTTCGGCATCCACACCGTGCCGTCCGGGCGCCGGTGCGGGTGCAGGGCCTCCGTCAGCTCCTTGTCGACCTGCCTGGCGTCGGTCGCGGCGATCGCGGGGTCGAACAGACCGGTGGACAGCAGTCCGCGGACCGCGCTGGGGAGATCGGCGTACCCGAACGGGCAGGCGACCCGTCCCGAGCCGTCAGGCCTCAGCCCGGCCCGCCCCGCGACCTCCTCCAGGTCGTCGCGCCGGGCCGCCCGCCATGTGCGCGCGCCGCCCACCGGATCGGCCAGTTTGGTGGCTACGCGCAACACCGAGGAGGTGGCGCACCGCTCCGGCGGCCCCCAGCCGGCCAGCACCACGGCGGCCCCGCGGCCGGCCAGCGGCATCGCGCCGGCGAGCAGACCGCCGAGGCCCTCGGCGTCGCCCGCGAGGCCGCCGATCGGCTCGAAGGCGGTCACCAGCGTGTATCCGGCCGGATCCGCGCCGGCCGGGCCGGCACCGACCGCGTCCGCCGGCGGCCCGCCGACGAGTTCCACCGCCGTACGCGCGCGCGTGGCCCTGCGCGCGCCGGGCGGCGGGTCCGGCAGGAGGCGCTCGCGGGCCAGGGCGAGGCGTTCGGGGGAGGCCGGGTCGACACCGGTGACGGCGGCGCCGCGGGCGGCCGCCATCAGCAGGGCGAGCCCGGAGCCGCAGCGCAGCCCCAGCAGCCGGGTGGCGGGGCCCACGTCGAGTCGGTCGTACACGGCTTGGTAGAGCGGTACGAGCATCCGCTCCTGGATCTCGGACCAGTCACGCGCGCGTGCGCCCAGGTCCACGCGGGGTGCGGAGCCCGCCTGGGACCGGTGCTGCCGCACGAGCGTAGGTGTCATAGGTATGCGCCCCAATCAGCCGACGGTTCGCCGCTGCGCCCGGTCGCGTGGCCCCCGTGCCGTGCGCGCGCACTTCCCACGTATGCCACCTAACTCCCGGCTCGCGGTGCCGTCCAGGGGTCGTGGGGCCCGGCTTGGGGTGCGGGCGCGGGTGTGGCGAGATTTCACACCCCGGCAACCTGGACGACCCCGCGCCGTCCGTCCCGCGGGCGGGCCGGTGACCGAGGATGCCCGGGCACCGGGTAACGTCACGGACGTCGTGGACGCTGTCCAGGGTGGGGGCCGCCGCCGAGAGCGGCCGAAACACCCCTTGCGCAGCGACCAGCCACCGTCGCACCAGGGCTCCCGAGCGGTACGTAGCGCCAACTACGCACCAGCTTGGTACGAGCTGTGACGCTTCTCCGCAGATCAGCGCACCCGCCCTCGTCACGACGCATCAGCGGCAACTGACGGGTACGTGCAAATTATTTGGGATGCCCCGGAATAGGAACACAGCGGCACCCCCGCTCGTTGTCATTACGTGAGCACGACACAGACACCACCTGTTCTCGCCGCGGAGCTGGCGCAGGCGTGGGCCGACATTCAGCGGTACCACCCCGAACTGCCGGACCTCGCCGCGCCAGAATCCCTGATCGGGGAGTCGTCGTCCGCGTGCGGTCACGAACTCTCCTTCGAGCGGCTCCTCCACGAGGCAGTCCACGGCATCGCCGCCGCCCGCGGTATCCGTGACACCTCCCGGGCGGGCCGCTACCACAACCGTCGTTTCCTCGCGATCGCCGAGGAGCTGGGCCTGGACCACCCCGAGGAGCCGCACCCGAGCAGCGGTTTCTCCCTGGTCACGCTCAACCCCGAGGCCAAGCGGCGCTACCGCCCGACCATCGAGCGGCTCCAGCGCGCGCTGAAGGCCCACACCGCGGCCACCTCGGCCGACACCACCCGCACCTTCCGGGGCCCGGCCGCCCGGCACGGCTCCTCCGGCGGCGGCGTCCGGGTCAAGGCGGTGTGCGACTGCGGGCGCAACGTCCGGGTGGTGCCCTCGGTCCTGGCCCAGGCGCCCATCGTCTGCGGCGGCTGCGGCAAGCCGTTCAGGATCCCGGAGGTCGTGGGAGCGGCGTAGGCCCACGGCTGCTCGTGGCAGCCGTGAGCCGGCCGGTCCCCGCACCGCGCCGGGCCGCGCATCCGACGTGACTCACCTCCACGCCGGGTGCCGCTCCGGCGTGCCCGGGCCCGGCCCGGCCACCCTCGGCCCGAAGCGGCCCGCGAGGTGTGGCAGAATGGCCAGCTGTACTCGACAGCCGCACAGGACCCCTCTCTCCTCCGGCTGACGCGTCCATCGGGCACTCGGGTACCGCAACCCCACGCGGCAACTCGCCGTGCCCAACCACGTCAAATCCAGGAGAACCCACTCCCGTGGCAGTCAAGATCAAGCTGAAGCGTCTGGGCAAGATCCGTTCGCCTCACTACCGCATCGTCGTCGCCGACTCCCGTACCCGCCGTGACGGCCGGGCCATCGAGGAGATCGGCAAGTACCACCCGACCTACAACCCGTCGGTCATCGAGGTGGACGCCGAGCGTGTGGCGTACTGGCTCGGTGTCGGCGCCCAGCCGACCGAGCCCGTGCTCGCCATCCTGAAGAAGACCGGCGACTGGCAGAAGTTCAAGGGCGAGCCGGCTCCCGCGCCGCTGCTCGTCGCCGAGCCCAAGCCGGCCCGTCCGTCCTTCGAGGCGCTCGCCGGTGAGGACGAGGGCAAGGGCGAGGCCATCACCCAGAAGAAGAAGGCCGAGAAGAAGGACGAGGCGGCCGCCGAGTCCTCCGCGGCTGAGTCGACCGAGGCCTGAGCAGCATGCTCGAAGAGGCGCTTGAGCACCTCGTGAAGGGCATCGTCGACAACCCTGACGATGTGCAGGTGGCCTCGCGCGACCTGCGTCGCGGACGCGTGCTCGAAGTCCGGGTGCATCCGGACGACCTCGGCAAGGTGATCGGCCGCAACGGCCGCACCGCGCGCGCCCTGCGCACCGTCGTGGGCGCCATCGGCGGTCGCGGTGTCCGCGTCGACCTCGTCGACGTGGACCACGTCCGCTGACGCTTCATCGCAACCGGCTCGGGCCGGGGAGGGCCACTGGCCGTCCCCGGCCCGCAGTCGTATCGGCAGGACGCGAGCAGCAGATGACAGGAGAATTGGACACGTGCAGCTGGTAGTCGCACGGATCGGCCGTGCCCATGGCATCAAGGGCGAGGTCACCGTCGAGGTACGCACCGACGAGCCGGAGCTGCGGCTCGCGCCCGGTGCCGTACTCGCCACGGACCCCGCCTCCACGGGACCGCTGACCATCGAGACGGGACGCGTCCACAGCGGTCGCCTCCTGCTGCGCTTCGCGGGCGTCACCGACCGCAACGCCGCCGAGGCGCTGCGCAACACCCTGCTGATCGCCGAGGTGGACCCCGAGGAGCTGCCGGAGGGCGAGGACGAGTTCTACGACCACCAGCTGATCGACCTCGATGTGGTCACCGAGGACGGCACCGAGGTCGGCCGGATCACCGAGATCTCGCACCTGCCCACGCAGGACCTGTTCATCGTGGAGCGCCCCGACGGCAGCGAGGTGATGATCCCCTTCGTGGAGGAGATCGTCACCGAGATCGACCTGGAGGAGCAGAGGGCGGTCATCGCCCCGCCGCCGGGCCTCATCGACGACCGCGCGGAAATCGCCTCGTCGAGGGACGACAGCGCATGAGGCTCGACGTCGTCACGATCTTCCCCGAGTACCTGGAGCCCCTCAACGTCTCCCTCGTCGGCAAGGCGCGCGCGCGAGGGCAGCTGGACGTCCACGTGCACGACCTGCGCGAGTGGACGTACGACCGGCACAACACGGTGGACGACACCCCCTACGGCGGCGGTCCCGGCATGGTCATGAAGACCGACCCCTGGGGCGACGCCCTGGACACGGTCATCGCCGACGGCTACGAGGCCGGCGCCCGGGGCCCCGCGCTCATCGTCCCCACCCCGAGCGGCCGCCCGTTCACCCAGGAACTCGCCGTCGAACTGTCCGAGCGGCCATGGCTGGTCTTCACACCGGCCCGCTACGAGGGCATCGACCGGCGCGTGACGGACGAGTACGCGACCCGGATGCCGGTCTACGAGGTCTCCATCGGCGACTACGTCCTCGCCGGCGGGGAGGCGGCCGTACTCGTCGTCACGGAGGCCGTCGCCCGGCTGCTGCCCGGCGTCCTCGGCAACGCCGAGTCCCACCGCGACGACTCCTTCGCGCCCGGCGCCATGGCCAACCTCCTCGAAGGCCCCGTCTACACCAAGCCGCCCGTCTGGCGCGGCCGGGACATCCCCGAGGTGCTGCTGAGCGGCCACCACGGCAGGATCGCCCGCTGGCGCCGCGACGAGGCCCTGAAGCGCACGACCCGCAACCGCCCCGACCTGATCGAGCGCTGCGACCCCAAGGCCTTCGACAGGAAGGACCGCGAGATGCTGTCCATCCTGGGCTGGGAACCGGACCCGGACGGGGAGCCGTACGGCCGATTTTGGCGGCGGGCCGACGGCGTGGAAGAATAGACCGCTGTTGTGCGTCCGTCCGGCGTGCGCCCCTGCCACAGGGGGACACGACGCCCGCCCCGACCCGCACGGCAGACCTCCTGGAACCCCTAGTTTCCGTTGATGACCTGTGGCATCAGCGAGGAAAGCAGACGAAATGTCTCACCTGCTCGACTCCGTCGACTCCGCGTCGCTGCGCAGCGACATCCCGGCCTTCCGTCCGGGTGACACCGTCAACGTCCACGTGCGCGTCATCGAGGGCAACCGCTCCCGTGTGCAGCAGTTCAAGGGCGTTGTGATCCGCCGCCAGGGCGCCGGTGTCCGCGAGACCTTCACGGTCCGCAAGGTCTCGTTCTCCGTCGGCGTCGAGCGCACCTTCCCGGTGCACACCCCGATCGTCGAGAAGATCGAGCTGGTCACCCGTGGCGACGTGCGCCGCGCCAAGCTGTACTACCTCCGTGACCTGCGCGGCAAGGCCGCGAAGATCAAGGAGAAGCGCGACAACTGAGCGCTTTCCCGGAGTCACAGCGGGGCCGGATAGCATCTGGCTCCGATGGACACCGAAGCACAGCAGACGGAACGCGACCGCTCCTCCCACCCCGGTACTCCGGGGCCGGAGGGCCGGTCGCGTTTCGCGTTGCCGTCCCGGGTCGCCGACTGGCTACCGGGTGGCCGGATCACCCTCGCCGTCTTCGCCGGACTGGTGTTCCTGCTCGTCCTCAACGCCTTCGTGGTGCAGCCGTTCGAGATTCCGAGCGGATCCATGGAGCGCGGTTTGAGGATCGGGGACCGCGTTCTCGTAAACAAGGTCGCGTACCGTTTCGGTGCCCAGCCGCGTCGCGGTGACGTGGTTGTGTTCGACGGCACCGGGTATTTCGGGGACGCCGACTACATCAAACGCGTGGTCGGTGTGGGGGGAGACCATGTGGTGTGCTGCGACGGGAACGGGAGGATCGAGGTGAACGGCCGGCCGGTCGACGAGACGGCGTTCCTCTACCCCGGGAACAGCGCCTCCAGCGTGCCCTTCGACATCGTCGTGCCCCCGGGCCGCCTGTTCGTCCTCGGCGACCACCGCAGCGACTCCAGCGACTCCCGCGACCACCTCGGCTCGCCCGGCGGCGGCATGATCCCCGTCGGTGACGTCATCGGCCGCGCCGACTGGATCGTGTGGCCGTACCGCCACTGGACGCATCTGACCCGGCCGTCCGCCTACGCGCGCGTGCCCGCCGCCGCGGGGGCGGCCCATGGGTAACCGCGGCAAACCGCGCGGCGTGCCCGCCACGCCCGCCGACAACCTGCTGCCCACCGGCTCCCGCCGCACCTCCGCGCCCGGCGGTGGCCGCACGCGCGCGGAGCGCCGGAAACTGCAGCGCAAGGTCAAACGCAAGCGCAGACGGTCGGCCGTCCGGGAGATCCCCCTGCTGGTCGGTGTCGCCGTCCTCATCGCGCTCGTCCTGAAGACGTTCCTCGTCCAGGCGTTCGTGATCCCGTCCGGGTCCATGGAGGAGACGATCCGGATCGGCGACCGGGTCCTGGTCGACAAGTTCACCCCGTGGTTCGGCTCCAAGCCGCAGCGCGGTGACGTCGTCGTCTTCCACGACCCGGGCGGCTGGCTGCAGGACGAGCAGACCGCGAAGAAGAACGACCCGGTCGTCGTCAAGCAGCTCAAAGAAGGGCTCACCTTCATCGGCCTGCTGCCCTCCGACAACGAGAAGGACCTGATCAAACGGGTCATCGGGGTCGGCGGCGACCACGTCAAGTGCTGCGACGCGCAAGGCCGTGTCACCGTCAACGGCGTACCGCTCACCGAGGGCGACTACCTGTATCCGGGGGACGCGCCGTCCACCATGCCCTTCGACATCACCGTCCCCAAGGGCCGGCTGTGGATGATGGGCGACCACCGGGGCAACTCGGCGGACTCCCGGTCCCACCAGAACACGCCCTACGGCGGCACGGTCTCCGAGGACTCGGTGGTCGGCCGGGCCATGGTCATCGGCTGGCCCGTCGGGCACTGGACGCGCCTGCAGGAACCTAAAACCTTTGCAAGCGTCACCGACTCGGTGTCGGGAACGACCGCTGCTCCCCGGGCGTCGCATAGGGTTGCCCACGAGAATCCGAACGGAACGACCCGGCTCCCGACCCCTGCGGAACTCCCGCTCGTTATGGGAGTGGTGGGCCTGCACCGCGTGCGGGGCAGGCGGCGACACAGAGTGAGGAGTTGGCGTGGGGGATGTGGCGGTTGGCGCACGGTCGGGCCACGACGGCGAGGAAAACCGCGGGCGCCCCGTGGAACCGGACGCTCCCGTACCGGACGGCGCCATGACCTCCGGGAACGAGCGTTCCGCGGACGACGACGGCACGCCGGACGGCGAACAGCGGCCGAGCGCCGCGGGCGCGGGAGCGGGCGAGACGACCCCCCGGCCCAGGAAGCCGCGCTCCTTCTGGAAGGAGCTGCCGATCCTGATCGGCATCGCGCTGGTCCTGGCGCTGCTGATCAAGACGTTCCTGGTCCAGGCGTTCTCGATCCCGTCCGACTCGATGCAGAACACCCTCCAGCAGGGTGACCGGGTGCTGGTCGACAAGCTCACCCCGTGGTTCGGCTCCAAGCCCGAGCGGGGCGAGGTCGTCGTCTTCCACGACCCGGACAACTGGCTGGCGGGCGAGCCGACACCGACCCCGAACCCGGTGCAGAAGGTCCTCAGCTGGATCGGCCTGATGCCGTCCGCGGAGGAGAAGGACCTGATCAAGCGGGTGATCGGCGTCGGTGGCGACACGATCGAGTGCAAGGGCAGCGGCCCGCTCCGGGTCAACGGCAAGGCGCTGAACGAGCCGTACGTCTACCCGGGCAACACGCCGTGCAGCGTGGACGATCAGGGTGGCCAGTTCAAGGTGAAGGTCCCCAAGGGCGACATCTGGGTGATGGGCGACCACCGCCAGAACTCCCGTGACTCCCGGTACAACCAGTCCGACAGGAACCACGGCATGGTCCCGGTGAAGGACGTCGTGGGCCGGGCTGTCGTCAAGGCCTGGCCGATCAACCGCTGGGGCACCCTGCCGATCCCGGACACCTTCGACCAGCCCGGCCTCGGCGACCAGTCCTCCGCCGCGGCCTCCCTGACGGTGGCCCCGCAGGGCGCCGCCGTCGCGGCGCTGCTCCCGGTGGCGCTGTGGCGGCGCCGGCGCACGGACCGGCCGGAGGCTGGCGGGCGCTGACCGTCCCCCGGGCCGGAAAAGAGGGGCTGCCCCTGCCCGGTACCGCCGGGTAGGGTGCGGGTCCATGGGTGGCGAGAGCATGACGCGTACGGCCCCGCGGAGCGGCGGCACCGGCACGGCACCGGCCGGCGGCCGGCTCGGGCAGCGGCTGTCCGGGCTGGCGGTGGCGCTGGGTCTGGTGCTGTTCCTCGGCGGGTTCGCGTGGGGAGCGCTGGTCTACCGGCCGTACACCGTGCCCACCAGCTCCATGACCCCCACCATCGACGCGGGCGACCGGGTGCTCGCCCAGCGCGTCGACGGCGACGAGGTGCGGCGCGGTGACGTGGTCGTCTTCGAGGACAAGAGCTGGGTCACCAACGCCAAGGTGGTCAAGCGCGTGGTCGCCGTGGGCGGTGACACCGTCTCCTGCTGCACCGACGGCAAGCTGACCGTCAACGGCAAGCAGATCGACGAGCCGTACCTGCCCGCGGGCAGCCTGGCCGAGATCAAGGGCTTCGGCAAGGTGACCGTGCCCGAGGGCCGGCTCTTCCTGCTCGGCGACGAACGCCAGGGCTCCCTTGACTCCACCGCCCACCTCACCGACGCGGCCCGGGGCACCGTCTCGCGCACCGCCGTGTCCGCCCGCGTGGACGCCGTCGTCTGGCCCTGGAAGGGCATGCTCAAGCGCCCCACCGGCTTCGAGACGCTCGGCTCCCTCTCCCGGCCCGGTCCGCTGCGCACCATCGAGCTGCTGGTCGTCGCCGGCGCGGTCCTGGTCCTCGGCGGCGGCGCCTACGGCCCCGTCGCGGCCCGCCTGCACCGCTCCCGCACCCGTACCGCCCGACCGGAGACGGCCGGTGCCCGCTGACACGACGCGGGCACCGGGGGAGCCGTACGAGGGCGCGGGGCCGTACGGCGGTGAAGGGAGCGGCGGCGCGCGGGGGCACGGCGCGGCCGGCGGGCCCGGCGGCGTCGAAGGGGACGGTGGTGACGGGGGCGGGCTGCGGAAGGTGGCCCGGGTGGTGCTGCTCGACCCCGCGGACCGCATCCTGCTCCTGCACGGCCACGAGCCGGACGATCCGGCCGACGACTGGTGGTTCACGCCCGGCGGCGGCCTGGAGGGCGCCGAGACGCGCGAGGAGGCCGCGCTGCGGGAACTCGCCGAGGAGACCGGCATCACCGACGTCGAACTGGGCCCCGTGCTCTGGCGGCGGCGGTGCTCGTTCCCGTTCGCGGGCCGCCGCTGGGACCAGGACGAGTGGTACTACCTGGCCCGTACGACCCGGACGGAGACCGTGGCGACGGGGCTGACCGAGCTGGAGCGGCGCAGCGTCGCCGGAGCGCGCTGGTGGACGTGTCGGGAACTGACCCGGGCACATGAGACGGTGTATCCGACCAGACTCGCCGAGCTGCTGCGCACGCTGCTCGTCGAAGGTCCCCCGGCCACGCCCGTGACCCTCGACACGGAAATCGTCTGAGGGCTCCCGGGACTGGCGCACAATGGGGGGATCGCACGGCTGAAGGGGAACATGCCATGAGCGCCGAGGACCTCGAAAAGTACGAGACCGAGATGGAGCTGAAGCTCTACCGGGAGTACCGAGATGTCGTCGGTCTGTTCAAATACGTGATCGAGACCGAGCGACGGTTCTACCTCACCAACGACTACGAGATGCAGGTGCACTCGGTGCAAGGAGAGGTGTTCTTCGAGGTCACCATGGCCGATGCCTGGGTCTGGGACATGTACCGGCCGGCTCGCTTCGTCAAGCAGGTCCGGGTGCTCACGTTCAAGGACGTGAACATCGAGGAGCTGAACAAGAGCGACTTGGAGCTGCCGGGCGGCTGATGTCCGCTCGTGCGGGTGAGGGGGTTTTCCACAACCGCCGAGTAGTCCCCCAAGATCAACATCCGGGGACGGCATGCGTGACCGTTGGCGCCTGAGGAGGTGCCGACATGAACGCACGAGAAGCAATCGGCAAGTACGGCGAGGAGCTGGCCGCCCGGCGGCTCACCGAGGCCGGCCTGACGATCCTGGCGCGCAACTGGCGCTGCGGACGGTCCGGGGAGATCGACATCGTGGCCCGGGACGGGGACGCGGTCGTCGTCTGCGAGGTCAAGACCCGCACCGGCGGGGAGTACGAACACCCGATGGCCGCGGTGACCCCCGAGAAGGCGGCCCGGCTCCGCGCCCTGGCCGCGCACTGGACCCAGGCCCACGGAGGAGCCCCGCCGGGCGGAGTCCGCATCGACCTCGTCGGCGTCCTCCTGCCCCGCCGCGGCGCCCCGACCGTCGAGCACGCCCGGGGGGTGGCCTGAATGGCGTTCGCCCGTACGTGCTCCGTGGCCCTGGTCGGCGTCGAGGGCGTGGTCGTCGAGGTCCAGGCCGACCTCGAACCCGGCGTCGCCGCCTTCACCCTGGTCGGCCTCCCCGACAAGAGCCTGACGGAGAGCCGGGACCGGGTGCGGGCGGCGGTGGTCAACTCCGGCGGCGAGTGGCCGCAGAAGAAGCTCACCGTCGGACTCAGCCCGGCCTCGGTCCCCAAGGCCGGCTCGGGCTTCGACCTCGCCGTCGCCTGCGCGGTGCTCGGTGCCGCCGAGCGGATCGACCCCCGGGTCCTCGCCGACATCGTCATGATCGGCGAACTGGGCCTGGACGGCCGGGTGCGCCCGGTCCGGGGCATCCTGCCGGCCGTCCTCGCGGCGGCCGACGCGGGATACGAGCAGGTGGTCGTGCCCGAGTGCGCCGCCGCCGAGGCGGCACTGGTCCCCGGGGTGTCCGTGCTCGGCGTGCGCAGTCTCCGGCAGCTCATCGCCGTCCTGACCGAGGAACCCGTCCCCGACGAGGCACCGGACGAGCAGGGACGGCCCGACCCCCTCCTGGCCGGGCTGCGGGTACCGGGCACGGGCGCGGCCACCGGGATGCACAGCATCGGCGCCGCGCAGCACGACCACGATCACGACCTGGCGGACGTCGTGGGGCAGACCTCCGCGCGTACGGCGGTGGAGGTGTCCGCGGCCGGCGGACACCACCTGTTCCTGCAAGGGCCGCCCGGCGCCGGCAAGACCATGCTCGCCGAGCGCCTGCCCGCCGTCCTTCCCCGGCTCACCCGGGAGGACTCCCTGGAGGTCACGGCCGTGCACTCGGTCGCCGGACTGCTGCCCCCGGGCAAGCCGCTCATCGACGTCGCACCCTACTGCGCCCCGCACCACTCGGCCACGATGCAGTCCCTCGTCGGCGGCGGCCCGGGCATCGCCCGCCCCGGCGCGGTCTCCCTCGCCCACCGCGGCGTCCTGTTCCTGGACGAGGCACCCGAGTTCCACAGCCAGACCCTCGACGCGCTGCGGCAGCCACTGGAGTCCGGGCACGTCGTCATCGCACGCAGCGCCGGCGTGGTCCGGTTCCCGGCCCGGTTCCTCATGGTCCTGGCCGCCAACCCCTGTCCCTGTGGACGGTTCTCCCTGCGCGACTCCCTGTGCGAGTGCCCGCCGTCGGCGATCCGCCGGTACCAGTCCCGGCTGTCCGGGCCGCTGCTCGACCGGGTGGACCTGCGCGTCGAGGTGGACCCGGTCACCCGGGCACAGCTCACCGCGCCCGGCGCCCGCGGAGAGTCCACCGCCACCGTGGCCGACCGGGTGCGCCAGGCCCGCGAGCGGGCGGCGGCCCGCCTCGCCGGCACCCCGTGGCGCACCAACAGCGAGGTGCCCGGCCGCGAGCTGCGCAGCCGGTACCACGCCGTCGCCGGGGCGATGGACGAGGCCGAACGCAACCTGGAACGGGGCGTGCTCACCGCCCGGGGCATCGACCGCGTCCTGCGCGTCGCCTGGACGGTCGCCGACCTCGTCGGACACGACCGCCCGGACGCCACCGACGTCGCCCTGGCCCTGCACCTGCGCACCGGTGTCCCCCGGGGGGTGGCGATGGCCATCGGGGCCCTGACATGACCGGCGCGGAGGACCCCGGCGCCGAGCGGCTCGGGCGGGCCTTCCTCGGCCGGGTGATCGAGCCCGGGGACGAGACCGGGGGACGCTGGGTGCGGGAGTGCGGGGTGGCGGAGGTGGTACGGCGGCTGCGGTGCGGCAGGGATCCGTTGCCGGGGGTGAGCGGGACCCGGTGGGCGGGGCTCGTCGCCCGGGCCCGGCGGGCCGAGCCCGAGCGGGACCTGGAGGTGGCCCGGGCGGCCGGCGCGCGGTTCGTGTGCCCGGGGGACGGCGAGTGGCCCGGGCAACTGGACGACCTGGGCGACGCGCGGCCCCTCGGACTGTGGGTACGCGGCCGGCCGCACCTGCGGATGTGGGCGCTGCGCTCCGTGGCCGTCGTGGGCGCCCGCGCCTGCACCGAGTACGGCACCCACGCGGCGGCCACCCTCGCCTCCGGCCTCGCCGAACGCGGCTGGGTGGTCGTGTCGGGCGGCGCCTTCGGGATCGACGGGGCCGCCCACCGGGGCGCCCTCGCCGTCCGCGGCGCCACCGTCGCCGTCCTGGCCTGCGGAGTCGACCAGCCCTACCCCCGCGGCCACGCCGCCCTGATCGGCCGGATCGCCGGCCAGGGGCTGGTGGTGGGCGAGTTGCCGCCGGGCGACCACCCGACCCCCAGCCGGTTCATCCTGCGCAACCGTGTCATCGCCGCGCTGACCAGGGGCACCGTCGTCGTGGAGGCGGCCTGCCGCAGCGGCTCGCTGTCCACCGCGCGGGCCGCCCAGCGCCTCGGCCGGTTCACCATGGGCGTGCCGGGCCCGGTCACCAGCGCCCTCTCCGCCGGCGTGCACGAACTGCTGCGCGGGGAGGCCACCCTGGTCACCGACGCCACGGAGGTCGTCGAACTCGTGGGCGACATGGGTGAGCTGGCGCCGCCCCGGCGGGGGCCTGTGCTCCCGCGTGACCTGCTGGAACCGGCCGCGCGCACGGTGCTCGCCGCCCTGCCCGGCAGCCGTGCCGCACCGGCCGACGAGATCGCGCTCGGCGCCCGCACCACGCGTGACGAGGCGATCGCGAGACTGTACGAACTCCGAGCACTTGGTTACGTCGAACGACACGGCGACGGCTGGAAGTTGACACGCCAGGCGATGATCTCGGTCCGGGACGGCCGGGCGCCGTGCTGACCCACCGTGTTCGGCCGTCCGGGGGAATCCCCGACGCCCTTGGCGTTTCCCGGAGTTGGCGCCCGCGGCCGGTCACACAGAGCGAGCCGCGGCCCCTGGTCACCCTGCCGACCCGCGCGCCCCGCGCACGGGTGGTGCCGCACTGTTCGCACACCGCGACTCCCCAGTCACGCTACGCTCACAAAGGCGGCGGCGCAGATCGCGCCAACCCGGCATCAGACAGTCACCTCACCCAGGCAGCCCACTTCACCGCACGAGCCCCCACTCCCTCCCACTCCGCAGCACTTCACGGCACTTCACGGCAGAACGGCACAAGGCGACGAATGCCCCAGCACACCTCCGGGTCCGACCGGGCGGCGATCCCCCCAGCCGCCCGCGACGGTGGCAGCGTGCGACCGCCCGCACCCTCGACGCTCGACGAGCTGTGGCGGTCGTACAAGGCGACAGGGGACGACCGGCTGCGGGAGCAGCTGATCCTGCACTACTCGCCGCTGGTCAAGTACGTGGCAGGCCGGGTGAGCGTCGGGCTGCCGCCCAACGTGGAGCAGGCCGACTTCGTCTCCTCCGGGGTGTTCGGGCTGATCGACGCGATCGAGAAGTTCGACATCGACCGGGAGATCAAGTTCGAGACGTACGCGATCACCCGGATCCGCGGCGCGATGATCGACGAGCTGCGGGCGCTGGACTGGATCCCCCGCTCGGTCCGGCAGAAGGCGCGGAACGTCGAGCGGGCCTACGCCACCCTGGAGGCGCGGCTGCGACGGACGCCGAGTGAGGGGGAGGTCGCCGCCGAGCTGGGCATGGAGGTCGACGACCTGCACGCCGTGTTCAGCCAGTTGTCGCTGGCCAACGTGGTCGCGCTGGAGGAGCTGCTGCACGTCGGCGGTGAGGGCGGGGACCGGCTCAGCCTGATGGACACGCTGGAGGACACCGCCGCGGACAACCCGGTGGAGGTGGCCGAGGACCGGGAACTGCGCCGGTTCCTGGCGCGGGCGATCAACACGCTGCCCGAGCGGGAGAAGACCGTGGTCACCCTGTACTACTACGAGGGCCTGACCCTCGCCGAGATCGGCAACGTGCTCGGCGTCACCGAGAGCCGGGTCAGCCAGATCCACACCAAGTCCGTGCTCCAGCTGCGGGCCAAGCTGGCGAGCTTCGGGCGCTGAGTCCTCCCTTCCGACGAGGCCCGTCCGTACAGTGGACGGCGTGCCAAGGATTCGAGCGGCCTCCGTGGCCGAACACCGGTCGATGCAGCGAGCCGCTCTGCTGGACGCGGCTCGGTCCCTGCTGTCCGAGGGCGGGACGGACGCGCTGACCTTCCCCGCGCTGGCCGAGCGGACGGGGCTGGCGCGGTCGTCCGTGTACGAGTACTTCCGCTCCCGGGCCGCCGTGGTCGAGGAGCTGTGCGCGGTCGACTTCCCGGTGTGGGCGGCGGAGGTCGCCGCGGCGATGGAACGCGCCGAGTCGGCCGAGGACAAGGTCGAGGCGTACGTGCGCCGGCAGCTGGCGCTGGTCGCGGACCGCCGGCACCGGGCGGTCGTGGCGATCTCGGCCAGTGAGCTGGACGCCGGCGCCCGGGAGAAGATCCGCGCGGCCCACGGGGGCCTGGTCACGATGATCGTCGAGGCCCTGGAGCGACTGGGCCACGAGCAGCCCCGGCTGGCGGCGATGCTGCTGCAGGGGGTCGTGGACGCGGCGGTACGCAGAATCGAACTGGGCGCGGCGGAAACGCCGGAAGCGGTGACTGCCGCGGCCGTGTCCATGGCCCTGCGAGGCGTGAGCGGCTGACGGCCGCCGGACCGACTGCCACGTGCAGACGGTGAGGGGCGCCTCGGGGCCCCCGCGTCCGGCCGCGCTCGCGCACGGCGCCCCCGGCACCCCCGCCACGCAGCTCACCGCAGCTCACCGCCGCGCCGGGACCGGTAGCAGTCTCGATGGGCCGCTGCCCAGGAGCCATGGTGGGAGGAGGGACAGGGGGTTCAGGTAGGTCTCGTCACGCAGGAGGCCCCAGTGGACGCAGGGTGTCGGGCCGCAGTGGGAGGTCGGGGGGTCCACCGAGCCCACCACCTCGCCCGCGCTCACCTCGTCCCCCCTGGACACCGACGGGCGTACCGGCTCGTAGGTGGTGCGCAGGTCCGTGCCGGCCAGGGCCAGCGAGACCACGCCCCGCCCGGCCACCCGCCCCGCGAACAGCACCCGGCCGGCGGCGACCGCCCGCGCCGGCGCGCCGGGCGGGGCCGCGAGGTCGACACCCCGGTGCCCGGGGCCGTACACCGTCGCCGGCGGCTGCCAGCCGCGCAGGACCAGCGGCCGTACGCCCACCGGCCAGGCGCGGCCGATGGCCGGGACCGGGGGTCCCACGGGCGGCGGAGGGGGGTCCGCCCAGGCCGGCGGGGTGAGCAGGGCCACCGCCGAGGCCAGCAGCAGGGTCGTCCACACCATCACGTATCGCATGCCGCCCACCGTCCCGCACCCCGCCGATCACCGCCGGACCCTGTGGACCACCCGCCGGTTGTGGACAGGGGCGTCACCCGGCACCCCGGCGGTCCCGTACACTTCTTCTGGCGATCCGGGTCACCGGGTCGACTTCGCACGCCCCGGTACGACGGCCGGCAACGGTTCGTACCAAGCGCCCCTCGGTCCTTCGTGGCACGGCGCGTCGCGGGCGTCAGGCGCGGCCGCCGTCCGGCGGGCGCGGCACAACCGAGAACACCAAGGAGAAACGGCCATGGCCGTCGTCACGATGCGGGAGCTGCTGGAGAGCGGCGTCCACTTCGGTCACCAGACCCGTCGCTGGAACCCGAAGATGAAGCGCTTCATCTTCACCGAGCGCAACGGCATCTACATCATCGACCTGCTCCAGTCGCTGTCGTACATCGACCGCGCCTACGAGTTCGTCAAGGAGACCGTCGCCCACGGCGGCACGGTCATGTTCGTCGGCACGAAGAAGCAGGCGCAGGAGGCCATCGCCGAGCAGGCCACCCGTGTCGGCATGCCCTACGTCAACCAGCGCTGGCTGGGCGGCATGCTCACCAACTTCTCGACCGTCTACAAGCGTCTGCAGCGCCTCAAGGAGCTCGAGCAGATCGACTTCGAGGACGTCGCCGCGTCCGGTCTGACCAAGAAGGAGCTTCTCGTGCTCTCGCGCGAGAAGGCCAAGCTGGAGAAGACCCTCGGCGGTATCCGCGAGATGCAGAAGGTGCCCAGCGCCGTCTGGATCGTGGACACCAAGAAGGAGCACATCGCCGTTGGTGAGGCCCGGAAGCTGAACATCCCGGTCGTCGCGATCCTCGACACCAACTGCGACCCCGACGAGGTCGACTACAAGATCCCGGGCAACGACGACGCGATCCGCTCCGTCACCCTGCTCACCCGCGTGATCGCCGACGCCGTCGCCGAGGGCCTCATCGCCCGCTCCGGCGTCGCCACCGGCGACAAGGGCGAGAAGGCCGCGGGCGAGCCGCTCGCCGAGTGGGAGCGCGACCTGCTCGAGGGCGAGAAGAAGGCCGACGAGGCCGAGAAGCCGGCCGAGGCCGCCGCCGAGACCCCGGCCGCCGAGGCCCCGGCTGCGGAGGCCCCGGCTGCGGAGGCCCCGGCCGCCGAGGCCCCGGTCGCCGAGGGCGAGCAGGCCTGACGTACGCGTCGACGGCGGGGGCGGGACATGAAGTCCGCCCCCGCTGTTCACCCGTAGGTCGGTGCGTCGTATGCGCTCCGCGCTCACATGTGGAGCGCACACCGTGCTGATCTGAAGATCTTCCAGACTTCGAGAGAGACTTACAGACTCATGGCGAACTACACCGCCGCCGACGTCAAGAAGCTCCGTGAGCTGACCGGCGCCGGCATGATGGACTGCAAGAAGGCGCTGGACGAGGCCGAGGGCAACGTCGAGAAGGCCGTCGAGGCGCTGCGCATCAAGGGCCAGAAGGGCGTCGCCAAGCGCGAGGGCCGCTCCGCCGAGAACGGCGCCGTGGTCTCCATCATCGCCGACGACAACTCCTCCGGCGTCCTGGTCGAGCTGAAGTGCGAGACGGACTTCGTCGCCAAGGGCGACAAGTTCCAGGCCGTGGCCAACGCCATCGCCGAGCACGTTGCCAAGACGAACCCGGCCGACCTGGAGGCCCTGCTCGCCTCCGAGATCGAGGCCGGCAAGACCGTCCAGGCGTTCGTGGACGAGGCCAACGCCAACCTCGGCGAGAAGATCGTCCTCGACCGCTTCGCGCAGTTCAGCGACGGCTTCGTGCTCGCCTACATGCACCGCACCATGCCCGACCTGCCCCCGCAGATCGGTGTCCTGGTCGAGCTGGACAAGCCGAACGCCGAGGTCGCCAAGGGCGTCGCCCAGCACATCGCCGCCTTCGCGCCGAAGTACCTCGCCAAGGAGGACATCCCGGCCGAGGTCGTGGAGTCCGAGCGCCGCATCGCCGAGGAGACCACCCGCGCCGAGGGCAAGCCCGAGGCCGCGATCGCCAAGATCGTCGAGGGTCGCCTGAACGGCTTCTTCAAGGACGCCACGCTGCTCGGTCAGCCGTACGCCCTCGACAACAAGAAGTCGGTCCAGAAGGTCCTGGACGAGGCCGGTGTCACCCTGAAGCGCTTCTCGCGCATCAAGGTCGGCATCTGAGTCCGTACCGCGATCGACCGCGACCCGGCGAGATTTCTCGATAGGGTCGAGAGCAGTCGTCCGCGCACACCGCCACACCCCGGCGTGAGGCGGACGGCAGCAGATCTGACGAGGAGGCCATTGCCGCGCATGGGAGCGAAAAGCAACCCCACCGGCAATGGCCTTCTTCGTATGTGCACCACGTGAAAGAGGCGGGATCCCCCATGACGACCAAGGCCCAGAAGAGCGACGACGGCAAAGTACCCGGCCGGTTTCTGCTGAAGCTGTCCGGTGAGGCCTTCTCCGGTGGTGGGGGCCTGGGTGTCGACCCCGACGTGGTGCACAAGATCGCCCGTGAGATCGCGGCCGTCGTCCGTGACGGCGCCCAGATCGCGGTCGTCATCGGCGGCGGCAACTTCTTCCGCGGCGCCGAACTCCAGCAGCGCGGCATGGACCGCGCCCGCTCCGACTACATGGGCATGCTCGGCACCGTGATGAACTGCCTCGCCCTCCAGGACTTCCTGGAGAAGGAGGGCATCCAGTCCCGCGTGCAGACCGCCATCACCATGGGCCAGGTCGCCGAGCCGTACATCCCGCTGCGCGCCGTGCGGCACCTGGAGAAGGGCCGCGTGGTCATCTTCGGTGCCGGCATGGGCATGCCCTACTTCTCCACCGACACCACCGCCGCCCAGCGCGCCCTGGAGATCGACGCCGAGGCGCTGCTCATGGGCAAGAACGGCGTGGACGGGGTCTACGACTCCGACCCCAAGACCAACCCCGACGCCGTCAAGTTCGACGCCCTCGGCTACGGCGAGGTCATCACCCGTGACCTCAAGGTAGCCGACGCCACCGCCATCACGCTGTGCCGCGACAACAAGCTCCCGATCCTGGTCTTCGAGCTTCTCGCGGAGGGCAATATCGCCCGCGCCGTCAAGGGTGAGAAGATCGGCACCCTGGTGGGTGACGAGGCGAACCGGGACTGACCCGGGATCAACCCGGCCGGTCACCTGCGGCCCCGTGAGGGAGCCGGACCCCGGCCGGGGGATGGACAATGTCCTGCCGGTGGGGAACCGTGCAGGAAGAAGACGCGACGCAGCCGGCCGCCGACCGACTTCAGGAACCGCAGCCGGGCCTTACTCAAGACACGCAGGAGCAAGTGGTGATCGAAGAGACCCTCCTCGAGGCCGAGGAGAAGATGGAGAAGGCCGTCGTGGTCGCCAAGGAGGACTTCGCCGCGATCCGCACCGGGCGTGCGCACCCGGCGATGTTCAACAAGATCGTGGCCGACTACTACGGTGCCCTGACGCCGATCAACCAGCTGGCCTCGTTCTCCGTGCCGGAGCCGCGCATGGCGGTCGTCACCCCGTTCGACAAGAGCGCGCTGCGCAACATCGAGCAGGCCATCCGGGACTCCGACTTGGGCGTCAACCCCAGCAACGACGGCAACATCATCCGGGTGGTGTTCCCCGAGCTGACCGAGGAGCGCCGCCGCGAGTACATCAAGGTCGCCAAGGGCAAGGGTGAGGACGCGAAGGTGTCCATCCGGTCCGTGCGCCGCAAGGCCAAGGACGCCATCGACAAGCTGATCAAGGACGGCGAGGTCGGCGAGGACGAGGGCCGCCGCGCGGAGAAGGAGCTCGACGACACCACGGCGAAGTACGTCGCCCAGGTGGACGAGCTCCTCAAGCACAAGGAAGCGGAGCTGCTCGAAGTCTGATGAGCGACTCTTCCTGGGGAGTGCCGCCAGCGGCGGGCCAGGCCGGGTACTGGGGGCCCACCGGGGGCGGCCCCGCCCAGCCTGTCCCGGGGGCCGTCCCGGCGGGTCCCGCGTACGATGCGCCTGAGGCGCAGCAGACTCGCCCCATGCCCGTGCCCGACGTAGCCGCGTACGGCGGAGACCAGGACGACGACCGGGGGGCCGCCCGGCTGGGCGGCCCCCTGTTCCGAGACGAGACGTTGCAGGCCCGGGGACTCCCGGCCGAGAACCAGAACCCGGAGCCCATGCCCGACGCCCCGCAGCCGGCGCCAGTGCCGCAGAAGAAGAGCGCGGGCCGTGACCTGAGCGCGGCCATAGGCGTCGGGGTCGGCCTCGGTGTGGTGATCGTCGCGTCCCTGTTCATCGTCAAGGCCGTGTTCGTCGGCGTGGTCGCGGTCGCCGTCGTCGTCGGCCTGTGGGAGCTGACCAGCAGGCTCCAGGAGCGCAAGGCCATCAAGGCGCCGCTGGTGCCGCTCGCGCTCGGCGGTGCGGCGATGGTCGTCGCCGGCTATGTGCGCGGCGCCGAGGGCGCGTGGGTCGCCATGGCGCTGACGGCCCTGGCCACGCTGGTCTGGCGCATGACGGAACCCCCGGAGGGCTACCTCAGGGACGTCACGGCCGGCGTCTTCGCGGCGTTCTACGTGCCCTTCCTGGCCACGTTCGTCGCGCTGATGCTCGCCGCCGACGACGGGCCCTGGCGGGTGCTCACCTTCCTGCTGCTGACGGTCGTCAGCGACACCGGTGCCTACGCGGTCGGCTGGCGGTTCGGCAGGCACAAGCTCGCCCCGCGCATCAGCCCCGGCAAAACCCGCGAGGGCCTGCTGGGCGCGGTGCTGTTCGCGATGGTCGCGGGCGCGCTGTGCATGCAGTACCTCATCCACGACGGCGTCTGGTGGCAGGGCCTGCTGCTGGGCCTCGCGGTCGCGGCCAGTGCCACGCTGGGCGACCTCGGCGAGTCCATGATCAAACGGGACCTGGGCATCAAGGACATGGGCACCCTGCTCCCCGGGCACGGCGGCATCATGGACCGGCTCGACTCGCTGCTGCCGACGGCTCCGGTGGTGTGGCTGCTGATGGTGGTCTTCGTCGGCTCGGCGTGAGCGGTACGGCTCCCCGTGTGACAGGAGTCGCTTCCGTACGGCTTTCGGCCCCCGCCCCTGGATACAGGGCGGGGGCCGTCGTCGTACCCGGCGACCCGCGCACCCGGATGCCGCAGCAGGAATCGGCGGCGGGGAGCGGCGCGCGGCAGACTCCCTCACAGGACGGCGGTCGCGCCGCCCAGGCGCCGCAGCAGGGAGTCCGCCCCATGCCCCTCGACCCCGCCCCCGCCCCGTTCGGCCAGGCCGCCGCCCCGCCGGTGCGGTTCTGGGCCGTCGAGGACCTGCCCGCGCTCGACCCCGACCCGTTCCTGGACGAGCTGCTGCGCGAGGAGCCGGTCACCCGGATCAGGCTGCCGTACGGCGAGGGACACGCCTGGCTGGTCACCCGCTACGAGGACGTCCGCTTCGTCACCTCCGACCCGCGCTTCTCCCGGGAACGGGTCGTCGGCCGCGACGTCCCCGCCATGCGCCCGGTGCCGGTGGCCTCCCAGACGGCGGGCGTGCAGTACATCGACCCGCCCCGCCACACCCGGCTGCGCCGGGTCGTCGCCCGCGCGTTCACCGGCGCGAGCATGCGGCGGTTGCGCCCGCTCGCCGAACGCCGGGCCGCCGAACTGCTCGACGGCATGCGGCGCGCCGGCCCCCCGGCCGACCTCATGGAGCACCTGCACGGTCCCTTCCCGCTTGCCGTGCTGCGCGACTTCCTCGGCGTCGAGGAGCAGGACTGGCACCGCTGGGCGGAGACGGGCGAGGCCCTGCTGTCCGCGGGCGCCGACGCCGAGGAACGGGCCCGGGAGGCCGCCCGGCTCACCCGGGCTCGGATCACCGAACTGCTCCGGCGCCGCCGCGCGGAACCCCGCGAGGACCTGGCCGGAGTGCTGGCGCAGGCCGCGGCGAACGGCGAGATCACCGACGACGAGGCCCTCTCCCTCGCCACCGCCGTGCAGGTCAGCGGCGGCCACGCGGTCCGCGGCAACAGCGGTTCGATGATGTACGCGCTGCTCACCCACCCCGCACAACTGGACCGGCTGCGCCGGGAACCGGAACTGCTGCCCCGGGCGGTGGAGGAGCTGTTCCGCTACGTCCCGCACCGCAACGGTGTCGGCATCCCACGGGTCGCCACCGAGGACGTCGAGGTCGGCGGCCGGCTGATCCGCGCCGGTGAGGTGGTCTACAACGCCTACGTCGCCGCCAACCGCGACCCCGCGGTCTTCCCCGACCCCGACACCCTGGACCTCGACCGCGAGAACCCCACCCACCTGGCCTTCGGCCACGGCCCACACCACTGCCTGGCCGCCGCCATGGCACGCATGGAGGCCGAGGTCATGATCGGCACCGTCCTCACCCACTTCCCCACCCTCCACCTGGCCGTACCCCCCGACCAGGTCGCCTTCCAACGCCGGGGCCTGCTCCGCGGCCCGAAATCCCTGCCGGTGACCTGGTAGCTGCGGTATTCCAGTGCCAAGGCGCCAGGGGAGCCGCTTGCCCTCACCTGTTCTCGGGGCAACCAGCGGTGACTGAGCGCGGTAGTCGGCCGCGCAGAGCGGTGGCCGGCCAAGCCCTCTTCGGGTACGTCTGGAGTCCGTCGCTAGGCTCCGGGCCCATGACCAGTGATGTCGTGCTCCAAGCCGGTAATGGCGACCAGCGGTGATGGCTGACCAGCCCGTATCGCCTGTCCCGATCGCGCCTGCCGGACTGAGCCGCAGGGCCCGGCGGTTCATCGAGACGGAGGGCATCCGCGTTCGCCGGCAGGACCTCAGGCGACACAGCGACGCGTGGATCGAGCACGGGATCCCCGCTGCGGAGATCGAACGGGCCGCTGTCTTCCAGGACCGCTGGGGCGGCCTCGCCCTGCCGCCGGCCCCCTTCTACGAGGGCGGTCCGCGCATCCTGGACGCCGACTGCCCCGAGGAGATGCCCGCAGAAGGCTGGTCGTTCCCGGCAGGGGACTGCCGGGTGTCCATGGCCTACAGCTTCGTGATCGGCCCCGACGGTGCGTTCGGTGTCGACGCCCACCGCTGGACGCCCCTGCATGCCAGCACTGACGGATGGGTGGAATCCCTGGCTCTCGCCGCTCATGCCCGCCGCTGGGCCACAACCGTCACAAGGGTCACGGGCAAGGCCGTCGATGCACTGGATCTCGGCGCATTCGAGCCGGTGCCCGAAGTACAGGGTGCGACCGACTCCTGGTGGCGGGGCAGGGGCTCCCTCATCGCCGTGTACCGGGGTGAGGCCGTGGGCCTCGACGCCCCGCAATGCCTCGAAGCGCACATCTACGGCGGCCTCGACGAGTGGGGCCTCTACGGCGGCTGACCTGCGGGCCTTGGATCCGAGCACCCTGCTCACCGCGGCTACCAGACCTCCGCCGTCCTGCGCCGTTGCGGCCAGGCCCGCCTGACCCGCTGGCTCGCCGCGCGAGGTGTGCGCCATCCCGAGGCGGTCGCCGCCACCCGCCCTCACCGCCGCGCACGCCCAACACATTGAACTGTCCGGCCGCGGTCATCGCGCGGGTGCTGCCCGGCGTGACGGTGCCCCCGGAGGACACGGCCGCGGGCATCACCGCAGACCTCGCCGCGCAAGTGCTGGCCTTGGACGAGCGGCTCAAGCAACTCGACCGGCAGATCAGCGACGCCTTCCGCACCCATCCACAGGCCGCGGTCATCGAGTCGATGCCGGGGATCGGCCCCATCCTGGGCGCGGAGTTCCTCGTCGCCGCGAGTGACCTGGCTTCCTACCCCGACGCCGGTCACCTCGCCTCCGCCGCTGGCCTGGTCCCCGTCGCCAAGGACTCCGGACGCCGCACCGGCAACCTCCGCCGACCCCGGCGCTACAGCCGCCGCCTGCGCCGCGTGTTCTACCTCTCCGCGCAGACCAGCATCATCCGGGACGGCCCCAACCGCACCTACTACCTGAAGAAACGAGCCCAGGGCCACAAACACATCCCCGCCGTCATCGCCCTCGCCCGCCGCCGCGTCGACGTCCTCTGGGCTCTGCTTCGCGACAACCGCCTCTTCACCACGAGCCCACCAGCGAGCACGCGCACCACCACAGCAGCCTGACTCGGTCGTAAAGACACCGCCGACCGCAATCGCAGGTGCGGCGTGCATGATGACGCAGTGGAAACAGCTTGCGGTCAAGCGCGTACGACGGGGGAATCGTGGCCTACCAACTCAGCTTCTTCTGCCGCTCTGGAGAAGACAGAGGCGACGAGGCGCTTGATCGCCTGCTGGACCGCCTCCTGGAGAGCGGTGACCGTCTGGTCGGCGAGTGGTTGGGGCCCTTCGAGGAATCCGTGGCCGCGTTCAGGCTCGGTACGGGCTGCAGCGACAGCGACAGGCCAGTCGCGGACTTGTTGACGCTGGAAGTACACGTGGGCGTAGCCGAGATCGCGGAGTCTGTGATCGCTGCATCGCCAAACGATGAGCAAGGCATCTGGGGATGCGACCTGCTAGCCACCGTCACCCTCAGCGGGGACAACCCCGACTGGCCTCTGGTGCACCGCATCGGGGCCGCCGTGGTGAGCCTGTGGGGGGCGGTTCCATGGGACGAGTCCTCCGGATTCGAGATCGCTGCCGGGACGCCGCAGCTCTGAGCGCACACCAAGATCCCGGCCAGTCGCGGCCCAGATCAGCGACACCGCAGACAAGACACCATCCGCGTAGGCGATCTCCAGACTGGCGCTGAAGCACCCGGCCAACGGCGCTTGACTGGGTATTAAGACTCCACCGACCTGGATGAAAGACTAGGCGTTACCTGTCAAACGCTGCTCACTGAAACCGCCCGCATATTCCCATTCCGCGCGCCCGCGGCCTTCCTCTCGCAGCGGCCCCCAGAGGACTTCCATATACTCGGTTTCCAAATCGGAGACGAATGGCACGATGACAATTTGCCTGACTCCCTGTCGAAGCCACGCGTCGACATCTGGACCAAGCGTTACGGATGGCTCACCTGCATTTGCGTAGGCTTCGACATACCCCCTCGCCCTATTGATCCTTGCGCTCGAGCTGATCCGAGAATATGAGTCGTGCAACGCTGCTTTGCTCCGACCACACCACGCTGCTACGGACATCGCGGTGGGCCGTACGAGGTCAGCCCGCACTGACGACCGACAACGACAGAAGCCCACGGCGTCTGAGCTGGTTAGAGTCGTGGGCTTCCTTAGGCACGCTGGTCATCCAGCAGGCCGATCAAGAGACCGGCATATGAGCGCCCTCCCCCGGCCGTCGTCGGGCCGTAGGAGGGCGCTCAATGGTGACCGACATCGACAGATGCCGACGGCTGGGCCGCAGGTCACGGCCGCCCGTGATCAGTTGTGGCTGTTCTGATAAGCGAGAGTGTGCTGCCGTGTACTGGCCAGATCGCCCCCTTGTGCGCCCTTCGTGTGCGTGTCACACAGTTCAGAGGCGGGACCTGGGGGAGGGAGGCACTGTATGGCGGTGTTGGGTGGCTATCAGGTAGGGCCATCGGCCTGGGCCGTCGAGCGGTTTGGGCGGCATGCCGGCGCGCTTGCCGCTGCGGTCCCGGTGCAACTGGCCAAGGCGCATGGGAAGGCTCATGCCGCGCACCTCGCCGCGGGGCTGAAGAAGCGGAGTCCCTACGGCGTCGCCCTTGCGGGGCTGGTCCGCGAGCACCTGGCGGAGACGGCGCGTGAGCTGGGGGAAGCCGTGCGAGACGTGCGCGGATATGAGTACGCGGTGATCAACGATCACGCGCTCTTCCCCTTTCGGTACGCGGACAGGCCGAGGCCCCTTGACCGAGCGCGACTGCCGGCCAACGCGTCGCCCACTCGGCACCGGCTGTTTCGGGCGCACGGGCCGCAACCTCCGGAAGGCCTGTTCGACGTTGATGAGGACCTGGCGACCGAGGAGTATCTCGGGCTGCATGAAGTGTTCGAGGAGTTGGGAGTTTCCACCAGATTGGTCTGTGTGTTCTTCACGGCCGACGCCGAAAACGGCATCCACGCCATCCACTGGGGGGACGCCCACCTCGAACCCGATCGCACGTTCACGTGGTCTTACAAGGAACAGCTCCCAGTCGATCCCGTGTACCTGAAGTGACCGGCGGTGGCGCCCCTGCCTGGAGATGGCCGGTTGAGGGCTGACCGAGTCCTGGGCCGTCCCTGGGCCGTCCGAAGCCGACCAACGCTGACAGTCGGCACCCGCGGGTGACCACCCCCACCCCGCTCTGGGCTGGGTCCCGGAGATGATCTGCGACACTGGTAAGGCCATGCCTAAGCCCGGAGAACTCACATTCGTCGCGCCGCGCGGAGCCAAGTCGCCGCCGCGGCATCTCGCTGACCTCACGCCCGCCGAGCGCAAGGACGCGGTGGCCGGGATCGGTGAGAAGCCGTTCCGTGCCAAGCAGCTCTCGCAGCACTACTTCGCGCGGTACGCGCACGACCCGGAGCAGTGGACCGACATCCCCGCCGGTGCGCGCGCCAAGCTCCAGGAGGCGCTGTTTCCGGAGCTGATGACGGTCGTCCGGCATCTGTCCACCGACGAGGGGACCACGCGCAAGACGCTGTGGCGGCTGTTCGACGGGACGCTGGTCGAGTCCGTGCTGATGCGGTATCCGGACCGGGTCACCATGTGCATCAGCTCGCAGGCGGGCTGCGGGATGAACTGCCCGTTCTGCGCGACCGGCCAGGCGGGGCTGGACCGCAACCTGTCCACCGCCGAGATCGTGCACCAGATCGTCGACGGGATGCGCGCGCTGCGGGACGGCGAGGTGCCCGGCGGGCCCGCGCGGCTGTCGAACATCGTCTTCATGGGCATGGGTGAGCCGCTCGCCAACTACAAGCGGGTCGTCGGTGCGATCCGTGCGCTCACCGACCCGGCCCCGGACGGGCTGGGGCTGTCGCAGCGCGGGATCACCGTGTCCACGGTCGGGCTGGTGCCGGCCATCCACCGGTTCGCCGACGAGGGCTTCAAGTGCCGGCTGGCGATCTCCCTGCACGCCCCCGACGACGAGCTGCGCGACACCCTCGTCCCCGTGAACACGCGGTGGAAGGTGCGCGAGGTGCTGGACGCCGGGTTCGAGTACGTCGAGAAGAGCGGGCGCCGGCTGTCCATCGAGTACGCGCTCATCCGGGACATCAACGACCAGGCCTGGCGGGGTGACCGGCTCGGTCGCCTGCTCAGGGGCAAGCCCGTGCACGTCAACCTCATCCCGTTGAACCCGACGCCGGGGTCGAAGTGGACCGCGTCCCGGCCCGAGGACGAGAAGGCGTTCGTGGAGGCCATCGCGGCGCACGGGGTGCCCGTGACCATCCGGGACACCCGAGGTCAGGAGATCGACGGGGCCTGCGGGCAGCTCGCGGCCACCGAGCGGTAATCTGAGCCGGTCGACACGATTTCATGCCGACACAACTTCATATCGTCGGACACCTGCATCGTCCGACATCCGCATAGTCCAACATCTGCATATTCCGACAGGGGAGCGCCACAGCGCTGAGAGTGCGGCAACCGGGCCGCAGACCCTCTGAACCTCGCCCAGGTCATTCTGGGTAGGAAGTTCGGTCACCACTCAAGCTGTTGCGCCCTGCCCGGGCCCCTCGCGGGGTCCGGGCAGGGCCGCGTCTCTTCCTGGCCAACCCCAGGAGGACATCCAGTGCACAACAAGACCCTCGTGGCCGTCGCGGTCGGGCTCGGGCTGATCTCCCTGTCCGCGTGCGGCTCGACGGACACCGGGAGCGGCGCGGACTCCAGGACCGTCACCCTGGTCAGCCACAACTCCTGGGCCGTCTCGAAGAAGGTCCTGAAGGACTTCGAGCAGCGGTCCGGGTACAAGGTCAGGGTCCTTGAGGACGGCGACGCCGGGCAGGCCGTCAACAAGGCGATCCTCACCAAGGACAACCCGCAGGGCGACGTCTTCTTCGGCGTCGACAACACCCTGCTCTCCCGCGCCCTCGACAACGGCCTCTTCCAGCCGTACACCGCCAAGGGCCTGGACAAGGCCGACCCCGCCTACCAGCTCGACCGGGACAAGCACCGGGTCACACCCGTCGACCACGGTGACATCTGCGTCAACTACGACAAGGCGTACTTCAGCGAGCACAAGCTGGCCCCGCCGACGTCCTTCGCCGACCTGGCCGACCCGCGGTACAAGAACCTCCTCGTCACGGAGAACGCCGCCACCTCCTCGCCCGGCCTCGGCTTCCTCCTCGGCAGCGCCGCGCGGTTCGGCGACCAGGGCTGGCCCGACTACTGGAAGAAGCTCAAGGCCAACGGGGTGAAGGTCGTCGACGGCTGGGACCAGGCCTACTACCAGGAGTTCTCCGGATCGTCGGAGGGGAGGAAGGCGGGCGGCGACCGGCCGCTCGTCGTGTCGTACGCCTCCTCGCCGCCCGCCGAGGTCATCTACGCCAAGAAGCGGCCCCGTACGGCCCCGACCGGCGTCGCCACCGGCACCTGCTTCCGGCAGATCGAGTTCGCCGGGCTGCTGAGCAACGCGAGGAACCCCAAGGGTGCCAAGGCCTTCATCGACTTCCTGGTCTCCCGGGAGTTCCAGGAGGACATGCCGCTGAAGATGTTCGTCTACCCGGTGGTGCGGGGCGCCAAGGTCCCCGCCGAGTTCACCGAGTACGGGCCGGCCGCCAAGGACCCCGAGACCATGGCCCCCGGCAGGATCGCCGCCAACCGTGATCAGTGGGTCAAGTCGTGGACCTCGCTCGTACTGAAGTAGCGGTCCGCAGGCGTCGGCGCGGGGGGAACGCGGCCCGGCTAGGCCTGATGGCCCTGCCCGTCGCGTTCTTCGCGCTGTTCTTCGCCTGGCCCGTGGCCGCGATCATCGCGCGCGGGCTGGACGTGGACGGCGCCTGGCGGTTCGGGCGGATCGCGGACGTCGTCGGCCGGCCGGACATCCGGCACGTGCTGTGGTTCACCACCTGGCAGGCGCTCGCCTCCACCGCGCTCACCCTGCTGCTCGCGCTGCCCGCCGCGTACGCCTTCGCCCGCCTGGACTTTCCGGGCAGACAGCTGCTGCGGGCCGTCGTCACCGTCCCGTTCGTTCTGCCGACCGTGGTCGCCGGCAGCGCCTTCCTCGCGCTGGTCGGCCGGGGCGGGCTGCTCGACCAGCTGTGGGGGGTACGGCTCGACACCACCGTGTGGGCGATTCTGCTGGCCCACGTCTTCTTCAACTACGCGGTCGTCGTCCGCACGGTCGGCGGGCTGTGGGCCCAGCTCGACCCCCGCCAGGAGGAGGCCGCCCGGATGCTGGGCGCCTCCCCGCTGACGGCCTGGCGGAAGGTCGCCCTGCCCGCGCTGGCGCCCGCCGTGGCCGCCGCCGGCCTGATGGTCTTCCTGTTCACCTTCACCTCCTTCGGCGTGGTGCAGATCCTCGGCGGCCCCACCTTCTCCACCATCGAAGTGGAGATCTACCGGCAGACATCCGAGGTCTTCGACCTGTCCACGGCCGCCGTCCTCACCCTTGTCCAGTTCGCGGCCGTCGGCGCGATCCTCGTCGTGCACGCCTGGACGGTACGGCGCCGGGAGAGCGCCCTCCGGCTCGTGGACCCGAAGACGACCGTGCGGCGCCCGCGCGGTGCCGGCCAGTGGACGCTGCTCGCCGGTGTCCTCACCACGATCGCGCTGCTGCTGGTCCTGCCGCTCGCCGTCCTCGTCCGCCGCTCCCTCGACGCGCCGGGCCTCGGCTACTACCGGGCGCTGACCGCATCCGACGGCGGTACGTTCCTGGTGGCGCCCCTGCACGCGGTGTGGACCTCGCTGGAGTACGCCGTGGCCGCCACCGCCATCGCCGTGGTGATCGGAGGTCTCGCCGCCGCCGCGCTGGCCCGCCGGGACGCCGGTCGGCTGGTGCGCGGCTTCGACGCGCTGCTGATGCTGCCGCTCGGGGTGTCGGCCGTGACCGTCGGCTTCGGCTTCCTGATCGCGCTCGACAAGCCGCCGCTGGACCTGCGCCAGTCCTGGATCCTGGTGCCGCTCGCCCAGGCGCTGGTCGGCGCCCCCTTCGTCGTACGGACCATGCTGCCGGTGCTGCGTGCGGTGGACGTCCGGCTGCGGGAGGCGGCGGCCGTGCTCGGGGCCTCGCCCTGGCGGGTGTGGCGGGAGGTGGACCTGCCGCTGGTGCGGCGCGCGCTGCTGGTCGCGGCCGGGTTCGCGTTCGCCGTGTCGCTGGGCGAGTTCGGGGCGACCGTGTTCATCGCCCGCCCCGACAACCCCACGCTCCCGGTCGCGGTGGCCCGGCTGCTGAGCCGCCCCGGCGACCTCAACTACGGCCAGGCGATGGCCCTTTCGACGATTCTGATGGTGGTGTGCGCCGCCGCGCTGCTGGTCCTGGAGCGGCTGCGCACCGACCGGACGGGGGAGTTCTAGATGCTGCTGGGCCTGGATGCCGCGACCGTGCGCTTCGGCGGGCGGGCGGTGCTCGACGCCGTCGGCCTGGAGGTCGCCGAACGCGAGGTGGTGTGCGTCCTCGGGCCCAGCGGCAGCGGGAAGTCGACCCTGCTGCGGGTGGTGGCCGGGCTGCAACCCCTGCACTCCGGGCGGGTGTTGCTGGACGGCCGGGACCAGGCCGGGGTGCCCGCGCACCGGCGCGGGGTCGGCCTGATGTTCCAGGACCACCAGCTGTTCCCGCAGCGGGACGTCGGCGCGAACGTGGCGTTCGGGCTGCGCATGCACGGCACCGCCAAGGGTGAACGGGACGCGGAGGTCGCCCGGTTGCTGGAGCTGGTGGGGTTGCCGGGGGCCGACCGGCGGGCCGTGGCCTCGCTGTCCGGCGGCGAGCAGCAGCGGGTGGCCCTCGCCCGGGCGCTGGCGCCCCGGCCCCGGCTGCTCATGCTGGACGAGCCGCTCGGCCAGCTCGACCGCTCGCTGCGGGAGCGGCTGGTGGTCGAACTGCGGGAGCTGTTCAACCGGTTGGGTACCACCGTGCTCGCCGTGACGCACGACCAGGGCGAGGCGTTCGCGCTGGCCGACCGGGTGGTGGTGATGCGGGACGGCCGGATCGCGCAGACCGGGACGCCGCTCGAGATGTGGCAGCGGCCCGCCGACGCGTTCGTGGCCCGCTTCCTCGGCTTCGAGAACGTGGTCCGGGCGACCGTCGCCGGTACGGCCGCCGACAGCCCGTGGGGCAAGCTGGTGGTGCCGGACGGCTCCGCGCAGGGCGGTCGTACGGTCCTCGTCCGGCCGGCCGGGGTCCGGTTGGTGCCGGCCGACCGGGGCCTGCCCTGCACGGTGGCCGCCCGTACCTTCAAGGGCACCCATGTGGCCGTCCACCTCCAGCCGGCGGACGGCGGCCCGCGGCTGGAGGCGGCCTGCGCGCTGCGGGACGCACCCGAGCCCGGCGCCTCGGTCGGCGTGGAGTTCGACGTGACCGAGACCCTCGTACTGGACTGAGCCCGCGACCCCGGGGTCCGCTCCCGTCACGCACACCGGCCCGCCCCCTGGGGACAGCGGGGGCGGGCCGGGGTACGGCGTGGTGCGGGGTCAGCCGTGGCGGCCTGCGCCACGCCGGCGCATGCCGAACCAGACCGCCCCGCCGCCGAGGGCGACCAGGGCCGCCGCTATACCGGCGATCAGACCGGTGTTGGAGTTGGCACCGGTCTCGGCGAGGTTGGAGTCACCGGCCGCCGGGGACGGCGCGTTCCCGGAGGTGCCGGCCGGGGCGGAGCTGGACGCGGAGGCCGACGGGGCCGGAGTCGTCGTCGCGGGCTGCGCCGGGGCGGACTCGGACGGGGACGCGGAGGCGGTCGGCGACGACGCGCTGGACGTCGGCTTCGGGCTCTGGCTCTCCTCGGTCTTGCAGGCGGTGGACGGGGTGACCAGGTTGGGGCTGATGTCCAGGTCGACCTTGCCGGCCTTGATGTGGATCCGGTAGGTGGCGCTCGGCTTCCAGTCCTCGGGGAAGGTGACCTCGACGCCCTTCTTCGAGCCCTTGACCGGCTGCTCGCCGACGTTCGTCTCGACACCGCCGTCGCCCTGGAGGAAGACGCTGACGGTGCCCGGAGTTGCGGAGGCGTCGGTGTCGGTGACGACGATGACACCCTTGGCGCCGTCGCACTTCGCTTCGGCGGAGAAGTCCTTGATGTCGCATGCGAGGGCGGAGCCGGACAGGCCCAGCACCAGCGCCGCCGACCCGGAGGCGACAGCCAGCACGCGCACGGAACGGCGTACGCTACGGCGAGTCTTGGACAACGTTTGTCCTTTTCAGAGAGCAATTGCGGGGGGTGGCGGAGGACTTGCGGCGCCGGATGAGGCGGCGCCCCAGGACCCCCGGGAGGCTCACAGGTTTATAAGTGCCTCGTAAGCAGTGTCAACGCGTCCGCCGTCAACAGCAGTTGACTTTGCCTTCTTATTAACCACCCCGACGTTTGACCGCCCTCCGCGTCAGCCCTGGGCGGCCGCCGGGTCCATCCACATGATCTCCCAGGAGTGGCCGTCGAGGTCGTCGAAGGACCGGCCGTACATGAAGCCGTGGTCCTGGGCCGGGCCGCTCGACGTGCCGCCCGCCGCGATCGCCCTCTCGACCAGTTCGTCCACCTTCTCGCGGCTCTCGGCGCTCAGGCAGAGCAGCACCTCGCTGGTCGTCGTCGCGTCGGCGATCTCCTTCTTGGTGAAGCTCGCGTAGAAGGGCTTCGTCAGGAGCATCGCCACGATGGTGTCGCTGATGACCACCGACGCCGCGTTCTCGTTGCTGAACCGGGGGTTGAGCGAGAAGCCGAGTTCGGTGAAGAACCTCTTCGAGGCGTCGAGGTCGGTCACGGCCAGGTTCACGAAGATCATCTGCTGGTACATGCGGGCTCTCCCGTCCGGGTGGTGTGCGTGGTGCGTGGTGTTCGGGGGTAGACCGGCGGCCCGCGCCGAACTCATCGGCACTCGCACGGGTTTTCGCGGGTTTTTTCGTCAGCGGCTCAGGGGCAGGGCCGACAGCGCGGCGATCACCAGGGTGAGCGGGCCGAACACGGCCAGCAGGGCGGCCGCGCGCAGGACGGCGGCCCCGCGCAGCATCGCGGCGGGGGCGCCGAGGCGGAGCAGCGCGGCCGTGGTGTCGGCGCGGCACTGGCGGGCCTCCACGGCGGCGGTGAGCAGGGTGGCGAGCGTGGAGCCGGCGACGACGAGCGCGCCGAGGGCGGAGAGCGGGCCGAAGGCGGGGGCCGGGCCGCCGCGCAGGGCGGTCAGGGCGTAGCCGGCGGACGCCACCGCGCAGACCACGCCGAGGGGACGGCCGATCCGGGCGGCCTCCGTCATCAGGACCCGCCCCGAGAGCAGCCGCAGCGCCCCCGGGCGGCTGCACTGCAGAAGCCGGCCGCACAGGTGGGTCAGGCCGGGGGAGGCCAGCACGATCCCGGCGGCGGTGAGCAGCCAGCCGAGGAGTACGGCGAGGGAGGGCGCGGGCACGGGCGCGGAACGCCCGGTGTAGGCATGCACGGCCAGCCCGCCGGCGACGAGCGCGACCCCCCACGGCAGGTCGGCGGGGGTCGCGAAAGCGGGCGCGTCCACGACGTCCGGGGCGGAGGTCTCGGTGCCCGCTCCGGTGCCTGGGGCGGAGGTCTCGGTGCCGGCCGGGTTGTCCGGGGTGGTGGGCTCGGTGTTGGTCGCGTTGCCCGCGGCGGTGCGCTCGGTGCTGGTCGCGTTGCCCGGGGTGGAAGTCTCGGCGCCGGACGCCCCGATGCCGCCGTCCCCGTCGACCCGGCCCCACGCCCGGCTCCGCGCCCGCACGGGCAACCCCATCGCCGGGACGGCACGACCGCGCGCGGGGTGCGGGTCGCCTGCGGCTGGTGCGTCGCTGGGGGGTTGCGGTTCCTGCGCGACCGGTGCGCCGTTGGCGGGATGTGGGCCGCCCGTCGCCTGTGCGTCGCTCGCGAGACGCGGATCGCCAGCCGCCCGCGCGCCGCCCGTGGGGTGCGGGTCGGCCTGGGCCACGGCGTCGCTCGCGGACTGCGGGTCGCGCAGGGGCCGTGCGCCGCCCCCGGGAGAGGGATCGCCCGCGTCCAGCGAGCCGCCCGCACCGGCGCTCCCGCTCGGCGAGCCACCCGCACTCGTGGCCACTCCGCCACCGCCACCGCCACCGGCACCCGCGTCCAGCGAGCCACCCGCACCGGCGCTCCCGCTCGGCGAGCCACCCGCACCCGTGGCCACTCCGCCACCGCCACCCGCGTCCAGCGAGCCGCCCGCGCCCCCTCCACCACCCGCACCGGCGCTCCCGCTCGGCGAGCCACCCGGGCGCCCGGCCGGCCCGCGCCCGACACCCGTACCCGCACCGAGCGGGCCGTCCGAGCCCGCGCCCGCGCCCCGTGAGCCACCCCCGCCCCCCGGCCCGCGGCCGAAGCGTGTCCCGAATACTCCCTGCGCCCCGGACGGCTGCCGGGTCGTGGGGTGCTTGGGGTCCTTCGGGCGGAGGTTCAGGGCCACCGTGACCGTGGCCGTGGTGGGGAGGAGGGCGAGCAGGGTCAGGGTGGCCGGGACGGGCAGGGGGCGGTCGGCGGCCAGGGAGCCTGCTGCCGCGCCGTCGAACGGCAGGCCCGTGAGGTCGCCGCGCAGGTGCAGGAAGACCAGCAGGGCGAGCATCGAGCCCAGGGCGGTGGACAGGGCCGTCGTCAGGGCGGAGAAGGCCATGAGGCGGGCCGGGCCCAGGCCCACCGCGGACAGCCCGGGGCGCGGCCGGGTGCCGGGATCGGTGCGGGCCACCGCGACCGCGAGGTACACCGTCGCGGCGAGCGGCAGCACGCACCAGGCCAGCCGCAGCGCGGCGGCGTCCGCGGCCTCGGGGCGGTGGAGGGCGTGGCCGAGGCAGCACAGCAGGAGGAAGCCGGTGCCCGCCGAGGCCCCGGCCACCAGCAGGCGGCGCAGTTGGACGGCGGGCCGGCCGGCGCGGGTCAGACGGAGAGCGAGCACGCGGCCCGGCCTTCCGTGTCGGGGCTGTCCGGCAGGTGCACGGTGTGCACGCGCCGCCCGTCCAGCAGGTGCACCGTGCGGTCGGCGAGGGCGGCGGTGTCGGGGTCGTGCGTGGCGAGGACGACCGTGATGCCGTGCGAGCGGGCCGCCGCGGTGAGCGTGCGCAGGACGTGCGCGCGGTCCGCGCGGTGCAGCGGGGCGGTGGGCTCGTCGGCGAACAGCACCGAGGGCCCCGGGGCGAGCGCCCGGGCGATGGCCACCCGCTGGCGTTCGGCGTGCTGGAGCGCGTGCGGGCGGCTGCGGGCCCGGTCGCCGACGTCCAGGCGCTCCAGCCACTCCAGCGCGGCCACCTTGGCCCGGCGGCGGCCGACGCCGCGCAGCATCAGCGGGAGCGCGGCGTTCTCCCAGACGTTCAGCTCGGGGATCAGGACCGGTTCGGGGTCGATCCAGCCGAAGCGGTCCCGGCGCAGCCGCTCGCGGGCCGCCGGGCCGAGCGTGTGCACGGGGGAGCTGTTGAACCAGACCTCGCCGGAGCGCACCGGCACCAGCCCGGACAGGCAGCGCAGCAGCGTGGTCTTGCCGCTGCCGCGCGGGCCGCCGACGGCGAGGATCTCGCCGTCCCGTACACCGAGCGAGATCCCGGTGAGCCCGGGGGAGCCGTCGCGGTGCGTGAAGTGCAGGGAGCGTGCCCAGAGCACGTCGTTGTCCGGCGGGGCCTCCATGGCGTACACCTCGGTTCTGATCCGTTTTCCCTGGGTCCGTTCCCCCGTCCGGGGGAACGAGAGCTGGGCCGATCGGTCACTGGAACGCTAGGCAGCCGCCCGGGGGAGGCCGGACAGCACACGGCCCCGGGCCGCCGTTCTCACTCGAACGGAGGGCGCCGGGGCCGGGTGGGTCATCCCGTCGGATGGTCAGAGCTTCGTCCACGCCTCCGTGAGGGTGGCCCGCAGGATCTGCTCGATCTCGTCGAAGGTCTCCTGGTTGGAGATCAGCGGCGGGGCGAGCTGGATCACCGGGTCGCCGCGGTCGTCGGCACGGCAGTACAGGCCGTTGTCGAACAGCGCCTTGGAGAGGAAGCCGTACAGGACGCGCTCGGTCTCCTCGTCGTTGAAGGACTCCTTGGTGCTCTTGTCCTTCACCAGCTCGATGCCGTAGAAGAAGCCGTTGCCGCGGACGTCGCCGACGATCGGCAGGTCGTGCAGCTTCTGCAGGGTCGACAGGAACGCGCCCTCGTTGTCCAGGACGTGCTGGGTGAGGTTCTCCCGCTCGAACAGGTCGAGGTTGGCGAGGCCCACCGCGGCCGACACGGGGTGGCCGCCGAAGGTGTAGCCGTGCAGGAAGGTGTTGTCGCCCTTGTAGAACGGCTCGGCGATCCGGTCGGAGACGATGCACGCGCCGATCGGGGAGTAGCCCGAGGTCATGCCCTTGGCGCAGGTGATCATGTCCGGGACGTAGCCGAACTTGTCGCAGGCGAACATCGTGCCGAGGCGGCCGAAGGCGCAGATGACCTCGTCCGACACGAGCAGGACGTCGTACTGGTCGCAGATCTCGCGCACCCGCTGGAAGTAGCCGGGGGGCGGCGGGAAGCAGCCGCCGGCGTTCTGCACCGGCTCCAGGAAGACCGCGGCGACGGTCTCCGGGCCCTCGAAGAGGATCTGCTGCTCGATCTGGTCGGCTGCCCAGCGGCCGAAGGCCTCCGGGTCGTCGCCGTGGATCGGGGCGCGGTAGATGTTGGTGTTCGGGACCTTGTGCGCGCCCGGCACCAGCGGCTCGAAGGGGGCCTTGAGCGCCGGCAGGCCGGTGATCGACAGGGCGCCCTGCGGGGTGCCGTGGTAGGCGACCGCGCGGGAGATGACCTTGTACTTGGTCGGCTTGCCCTGGAGCTTGAAGTACTGCTTGGCGAGCTTCCAGGCGGTCTCCACGGCCTCGCCGCCGCCGGTGGTGAAGAAGACCTTGTTCAGGTCGCCCGGGGCGTGGTCGGCGAGCCGCTCGGCCAGCTCGACGGCCTTCGGGTGGGCGTAGGACCACACCGGGAAGAAGGCCAGCTCCTGGGCCTGCTTGAAGGCGGTCTCGGCGAGTTCCGTGCGGCCGTGACCGGCCTGGACCACGAACAGACCCGCGAGACCGTCCAGGTAGCGCTTGCCCTTGTCGTCGTAGATGTAGGTGCCCTCGCCCCGGACGATGGTCGGGACGGGGGAGTGCTCGTACGAGGACATGCGGGTGAAGTGCATCCACAGGTGGTCGTACGCGGTCTTGCTGAGGTCCTTCTGGCTCACGGTTATCGGGTTCCCCACATGTAGGTCTGCTTCTTCAGCTTCAGGTAGACGAAGCTTTCGGTGGAGCGCACTCCGGGCAGCGCGCGGATGCGTTTGTTGATGACGTCCAGCAGGTGGTCGTCGTCCTCGCAGACGATCTCGGCGAGGATGTCGAACGAGCCCGCGGTCATCACCACGTACTCGACCTCCGACATGTCGGTCAGCGCGTCCGCGATCGACTCGACATCGCCCTCGACGTTGATCCCGACCATCGCCTGCCGGCGGAAGCCCACGGTGAGCGGGTCCGTGACGGCGACGATCTGCATCACGCCCTGGTCCAGCAGCTTCTGCACGCGCTGGCGCACGGCCGCCTCGGACAGGCCGACGGCCTTGCCGATCGCGGCGTAGGGCCGGCGGCCGTCCTCCTGGAGCTGCTGGATGATGGCGAGGGAGACGGCGTCCAGTTGGGGACTGCCGCCGTTCCTGGACTCGCGGGAGGAGTCCCTCTGGTCTGCGCTTCGACTGGCCACGGCCACACTGTGCACGACGTCTCGACAGTTTCGCAAGGCCTGATCGATGAAATTCGTTGTTTACGAGACCTGACCGTGCGGATTTCGCAGAACTGGCGGCGATGGGGGTGTTGAAAACGTGGGTACGGCGACTAGGGTGGGTGTCTCACCGATTGGACAGCAAAGAACCAGATCAGGAGGCCGGCAGTGAGCACCGAGCTGCGTCGTCTGCGCAACTACATCGACGGTGAGTTCCGGGACGCCGCCGACGGACGGACCACCGAGGTGGTCAACCCCGCGACGGGCGAGGCGTACGCGACCGCGCCGCTGTCCGGGCAGGCGGACGTGGACGCCGCGATGGAGGCCGCCGCCCGCGCCTTCCCGGGCTGGCGCGACACCACGCCGGCCGAGCGGCAGAAGGCCCTCCTGAAGATCGCGGACGCCTTCGAGGAGCGAGCCGAGGAGCTGATCGCGGCGGAGGTGGAGAACACCGGCAAGCCGGTCGGGCTCACCCGCTCCGAGGAGATCCCGCCGATGGTCGACCAGATCCGCTTCTTCGCGGGCGCGGCCCGGCTGCTGGAGGGCCGCTCGGCCGGCGAGTACATGGACGGGATGACCTCGATCATCCGCCGCGAGCCGGTCGGCGTCTGTGCCCAGGTCGCCCCGTGGAACTACCCGATGATGATGGCCGTGTGGAAGTTCGCCCCGGCCATCGCCGCGGGCAACACGGTCGTCCTGAAGCCGTCGGACACCACCCCGGCCTCGACCGTCCTCATCGCCGACATCGTCGGCTCGATCCTGCCCAAGGGCGTCTTCAACGTCCTGTGCGGCGACCGTGACACCGGCCGCCTGATGGTCGAGCACGAGATCCCGGCGATGGCCTCCATCACCGGCTCGGTCCGGGCCGGCATCTCGGTCGCCGAGTCCGCCTCCAAGGACATCAAGCGCGTCCACCTGGAGTTGGGCGGCAAGGCCCCGGTCGTGGTCTTCGAGGACACCGACATCGCCAAGGCCGTCGAGGACATCTCGGTGGCGGGCTTCTTCAACGCCGGCCAGGACTGTACGGCCGCGACCCGCGTCCTCGTCCAGGAGTCCATCCACGACGAGTTCGTGGCCGCGCTCGCCAAGGCCGCAGCCGAGACGAAGACCGGGCAGCCGGACGACGAGGACGTCCTCTTCGGCCCGCTGAACAACCCCAACCAGCTCAAGCAGGTCTCCGGCTTCATCGACCGCCTGCCCGCCCACGCCAAGGTCGAGGCGGGCGGCCACCAGGTCGGCGACAAGGGCTACTTCTACGCCCCGACCGTCGTCTCCGGCCTCAAGCAGGACGACGAGATCGTCCAGAACGAGGTCTTCGGCCCGGTCATCACCGTCCAGTCCTTCTCCGACGAGGACCAGGCCGTCCAGTGGGCCAACGGCGTCGAGTACGCCCTGGCGTCCTCGGTGTGGACCAAGGACCACTCCCGCGCGATGCGCATGTCCAAGAAGCTCGACTTCGGCTGCGTGTGGATCAACACCCACATCCCGCTGGTCGCCGAGATGCCCCACGGCGGCTTCAAGAAGTCCGGCTACGGCAAGGACCTGTCGGCGTACGGCTTCGAGGACTACACGCGGATCAAGCACGTGATGACGTCCCTGGACGGCTGACCGCCCGTACCCGGCCCGGCTGGGGCGCGTGGGGACCGGTCACCCGGTTCCCCACGCCCCCTCCGGGCCGGCTGGTCGCCCGGCCGCCCTCCGGGCGGCAGGTCGACAAGGTGTCGGGCCGGCCCGTACGCGCTCGACGCAGCGTCGATTGTCGCCGCACGCGACGGGACGGCACACTTCCCGGGTGCCCCAGACATCCTCCCGGACGACGCTGTCCCGCCGTTCCCTCCTCGCCGCCCTCGGCGGCACCGCCGCGCTCGGTGCCCTGGCCGGCTGCGGGGTGCCCGCCGCCTATGTGGCGCCCGGCGACCGGGCCGTCGCCGACCGGTCCGCCGACGACAAGAAGCTGACCTGGGCGAACTGGCCGCTGTACATCGACACCGACGACGCCGATCCCAACCGGCGGCCCACGCTGGAGGCCTTCGAGAAGCGCACCGGCATCTCCGTCGACTACGTCGAGGAGATCAACGACAACGACGAGTTCTTCGGGAAGATCAGCCCCGCGCTGATGAACCACCAGTCCACCGGCCGCGACCTCATCGTCATCAGCGACTGGATGTGCGCCCGGTACGTCCGCCTGGGCTGGGTGCAGGAGATGGACCGTGCCCGCCAGCCGAACGTGGCCCGGCACCTCGACCCGCTGCTGCGCTCGCCCGCCTTCGACAAGGGCCGCCGCTTCACCGTGCCGTGGCAGTCCGGCATCACCGGCATCGCCTACAACCGCCGCAAGCTCGGCCGCGAGATACGCGCCGTCGCCGACCTGTGGGCACCGGACCTCAAGGGCCGGGTGACCCTGCTGGCCGGCTTGGACGAGGCGTTCGCGCTGCTCATGCAGGGCAACGGCGTGGACATCACCCGCTGGACCCCGGACGACTTCCACCGGATCTGCGAGCAGGTGGAGCGCGAGGTGCGCCGCGGCCAGATCCGCCGCTTCACCGGCAACGACTACACCAAGGACCTCGTCAGCGGGGACGTCCTGGCCTGCCAGGCGTACTCGGGCGACGTCATCCAGCTCCAGGCCGACAACCCCGACATCCGCTTCGTCGTCCCCGAGGAGGGCGCCGAACTGTGGTCGGACTCCCTGATGATCCCGAACCGGGCCGCCCACAAGGCCAACGCCGAGCGCCTGATCGACTTCTACTACGACCCCGCGATCGCCGCCGAGCTGGCCGCCTGGGTCACCTACGTCTGCCCGGTGCCGGCCGCCCGCGAGGTCCTGGCCGCGGCCGGGGACAGGGACACCGCGGCCCTCGCCGACAACCCGCTGATCTTCCCCGACGGCTCCCTGCGCGAACGCCTCGCCGTCGCCCGGGACATCAGGTCCACGGAACGCGTGGAGTTCGCCCGGCGCTGGAACCGGATCGTGGGGCTGTGACCCTCACTTGAGGCCGCTCAGCATGACCCCCCGGATGTAGTGCTTCTGCAGCAGCAGGAAGAGCAGCAGCACCGGCAGGATGCTCAGCACGAGGCCGGCCATGACGACGGGCATGGTGCGGGCCGGGTCGACGTGGTCCTGCAGGAGCTGGATGCCGACCGGCAGCGTCATCACGTCCGGGTTAGCGGTCGAGACGAGCAGCGCCCAGATGTACTCGTTCCAGGCGTCGACGAAGGTCAGCAGGCCGAGCGTCACCACGACCGGCTTGGTCTGCGGGACCACGATCCGCCACCACAGGGCGAACTCCCCGGCCCCGTCGATCCGCGCGGCCTCCAGGACCTCGTCCGGGATCGCCACCATGAACTGGCGCATCAGGAAGATCCCGAACCCGTTGACGAGGAACGGCACGACGAGCGCCACGACGCTGACGGTCAGCCCCGCGCCGCCGCGCCCGAGCAGGTCGTTGCCGCCCGCCAGCGGCCAGTGCACCAGGATCAGGAAGCGCGGGACGAAGAAGAGGAACGGCGGGAACATCATCGTGGCCAGGACCAGCCGGAAGACCAGCTCCCGGCCCGGGAAGCGGAGTTTGGCCAGCGCGTAGCCCGCCAGCGACGACGTCAGCAGGACCGAGCCGGTGATCACGGCGGTGGCGACCACGCTGTTGCGGAAGAGCACCGGCAGGTCCAGCTGGTCGACGGCCGCCCGGTAGTTGGACAGGTCGAACGCCTTCGGCAGGAACCGGTACGGCAGCGTGCCGGCCTCACCGGGCCCCTTGAAGGACGTCATCACCATGTCGAGGAACGGCACCACGGTGAGCACCGCGCCGGCCACGACCACCAGGTACGACAGCCACGGGAAACGGCGGCGCGTCATACGTCCTCCCCTTTGCGCCGGAAGATCCACAACTGGGCCAGGGTGACCGCGAGGACCACCAGGAACAGCACGAAGGCGGCGGCGCTCGCGGCGCCCCAGTCGCCGTAGGAGAAGGCCTGCCGGTACATCTCCAGCGCGGCCACGTCGGTCGCGTCGCCCGGGCCGCCCCTGGTCATCACGATGATCAGCGCGAACGACTGGAGGCCGGTCAGGAACTGGGTGACGCACACGAACAGCAGGGACGGCCGCAGCAGCGGCAGGGTGATCCGGAGGAAGACGGTGACGGGCCCGGCCCCGTCGAGCGCGGCGGCCTCGTGGTACGACCCGGGTACGGCCTTCAGCCCGGCGGTCAGGACGAGGATCGCCGAGCCCAGCGAGGCCCACGCCTGGACGACCACGACCGAGGGCAGCGCGGTGCCGGGGTCCGCGAGGAACGCCACCGAGCCCGCGCCGAGCGCGTTCAGGACGCCGTTGACCAGGCCGCCCGGCTCGTACATGTACTTCCACACGTTGCCGACGGCGACGACGGTCGTCACGATCGGCAGGAAGTACAGCGTGCGCCACAGCCCCTGGAACCGCAGCCGCTCGATGCAGGTGGCCACGAGCAGGGAGCCGGCGAGCGCGAGCGCCACGGTACCGAGGGCGAACAGCAGCGTGTTGGTGAGGACCGGCACCAGGAACGTCGATCCGGCCGAGAACAGGGCCGCGAAGTTGTCCGGGCCGACCGGCTCGATGCCGCCGAGGTCGAAACCGGTCCAGCGGGACATCGACAGCAGCAGCGCGAAGCCGAGCGGCAGGACCAGGAAGACCGCGAAGAACAGCAGGGCCGGTGCCAGGAAGAGGTAGGCGACGACGCTCTGGCGGCGCCCGCGCCGGGCGCGGCCGCCGGTGCCGGGGGCCGCGGGCCGCGCGTCCTGCCCGGTCCGTCCGGTCGGCTCCGGCGCCAGGATGTTCACCACGAGCGCGACACCTCCTGGTCGACCTGGCGGCTGATGGTGCGCAGGGCCTGGTCGACCGACTGCTGACCGGTCCACATCGCCTCGATGTTCGTGCGCAGCACCGACTTGGCCTGCTGCGCGCCCGGCACGTTCGGCTCCGGCACCGCGTACCCGAGCGCGTCCAGGAACGGGCGCAGATTCGGGTCCCGGCCGGTGCCGCCCGCACCCAGCAGGGCCCGCATGTCGTCGGCGCGGCCGGTGAGCGAGCCGACCGACACCTGCAGGGCGCTCATCCGGGTCGCCGTCACACCGTTCACCGTCACCTTCCCGGTGTTCAGCCAGCGCAGGAACTCCCAGGCCTCGCGCGGGTGCCGGCTGGCCGTGTTGACCCCGAGCATGAAACCGGTGCAGAGCGTGGCGGGCCGGTCGCCGGCCCGGGGGACCGGCACCGGCGCGACCCCGACGTCCCGGTAGGCCCGGCCCATCAGCGTCCTCAGGCTGCCCGACCACCAGCCGGCACTGATCACCATGGCGACCTGCCCGGACGCGAACGCCCGGTAGACGTTGACGCCGGGATCGCTCGCCCCCTCGGCCACCAGGCGGTGCTCCAGACCGAACACGGCCCGGCCGGCCGGCGAGTCGATGGCGGTGCCCCGGCCGTCCTCGGAGACGAACGTCCCGCCGGCCGCGTTGAGCAGGGCGAGGGTCTGCCCGACGGTGGTGGAGTCGTCGTACGTCGACAGCCCGAACCCCTGGACCAGCGTGTTGCCGTACCGGTCCCGGCGGGTGGTGCGGTACGCGGTGTCCTCCAGTTCCCGCCAGGTGCGCGGCGGGCCGTCGACGCCGGCCGCGCGCAGCAGCCGCTTGTTGTAGTACAGGGCGTACGTCTGCACCTCCGTCGGATAGCCGTAGACCCGGCCGCCCACCGAGACCGCGCCGACCGCCGCCGGGCCGTAGCCGCGCCGGATCTCCGCGGCGGCCCCGGGCGGTGCGGGCCGCAGGACGCCGGCCCGCACCAGCTGGCCGTTCCACAGGCAGTACGGGTGGAGGATGTCGGCGCCCTGCCCGGCGGCCTGCCGGACCATGAACGTGGTCAGCAGGTCGGAGAACTCGACGGCGACCGGCTCCACCCTGACCCGGTCGTGCGTGGCGTTCCACTCGTCGACCGGGCCCCGCAGCGCCTCCTTCAGCTCCCCGCTCGCGTAGTGGGAGAGCAGGGTGAGGACGATCGGATCCCCGGGCCGCCCGGTGCCCCGGTGCGGTGCGGCGCACCCGGCGGCGAGCAGCGCGGAGGGCAGCGCCAGCGCGAGGTGACGACGGCTCAGGCCGCCGCCGTGGGACGGTCTCATCGGGCGGCCTCCCGGCGCAGCACGCGGAACACCCGGGTCGTACGGAAACCGGCCGCGCGGTACAGGTGGGCCGCGGGGGAGCGCTCGCCGGTCCACAGGAACCACGCGGAGTGCGCGCCGCGCGCCCGCATCCGCTCCAGGACCAGGTGCAGCAGCACCTTGCCGAGCCCGGTGCCGCGCATCTCCTCCAGCACGCCGAACGGGCCGAACCGCTCGTCCGCCGACTCGTACGCGCCGTGCATCGCCCATCCGGCCAGCCGGCCCGAGGGGTCCCGGACGACCACGATCCGGTCGAGCGGCGTCCCCGCGGCCAGGCACGTCCGGATCGCCCGCGCCCAGTCGGCGCCGAAGTGGCCCCCGGCGAGCGCGACGAGGTCCACGAGGTCGTCGTCGGTGGGGGTGGCGAACCGGTGGCCGCTCGCCGTCAGCTCCGCCAGGCGGCGCGCCGCGTCGTCGGGGAGGCGGTAGCCGACCAGGGAGCGGTCCATCGCCGCCGCCTCGTACAGCGTGCGGAAACCCAGCGAGGCGAGGAGCCCGGCCGCCTCCGGGTACGCCTCGGCGTCCAGGCCGGGCAGGACGTAGTGCGGGGTGTACGAGGAGAAGTCCACCCGGGTGCGGCCGTGGCCGTGCAGCCAGTCGAGGGCCTCGGTCAGCAGCCGGCGGCCGAGTCCGCGCCCGCGGGCGGCCGGGTCCACGAAGAAGAACGGGATCCAGCCCTGCTCCGGCTCCAGGTCGGTGCCGGCCATCGGGGTCAGCCGGCGTACCGCGTAGGCGGCGCCGACGACTCGGTCCCCGTCGACGGCGACCCGCAGCCCCTCCGGGTCGAAGTTGGCGTCGAGCAGCACCAGGGAGCGGAAGCGGTCCGCGGTGACGGGGTCGGCCGGCGCGCTCCGGCGCCACGCCTCCACCAGCCGCGGGCCGTCGCCCACGCGGAAGCCACGGATCCCGGCCCGGGATGTCGTGCGAGCGGTCATCGACGGGGTGTCCTTCCCGGTCTCAGGGGTAGAGCAGCGCGTCGTCGCCGGCCCACCGGCCCGGTGGTGCCGGCGGGCCGCACAGCGGCAGCGGGTCCTCGCCCGCGTCGATCGCGCGCCGCAGCCGGTCGGACCCCCACAGCAGGTCGATGAAGTGCCGCTCGCCGGCCTCCGCGGGCCGCAGCCAGGCGAAGTCGTCCCGGTACAGCCGGCGCAGCGTGGCGAGCATCGCGACGGCGGTGCGTACAGGGGAGAAGGCGGCGCGGTCGGTGAGGTGGAGCTGGACCCCGCGCAGCGGCCGGCCGGCGTGCCGGTGAAAGGCCGGTACGAACCGCAGCTCACGGAAGCGCACACCGGGCAGGGCCAGTTCGGCGAGCGCGGGCGCGAACCGGGCGTCCACGTAGGGGGCCCCGACGATCTCGAAGGGCTGTGTGGTGCCCCGGCCCTCGGACAGGTTCGTCCCCTCGAACAGGCAGGTGCCGGGGTAGACGGCGGCCGTGGAGGGTGTCGGCATGTTCGGCGAGGGCGCGACCCACGGCAGACCGGTGGCCTCCGCGGTCGTGTCGCGCCGCCAGCCGGTCGTCTCGACCACGGTCAGTCCGGCCGCGCGCCCGGCGACTTGGGGGACGACGTGGGAGTTGAGCCACCGGGCGAGTTCACCGCAGGTCAGGCCGTGCCGGACGGGGATCGGCGCCCGTCCGACGAAGCTGGCCCACGCCGGGTCGAGCAGCGGGCCCTCGCTGACGAGTCCGCCCAGGGGGTTGGGCCGGTCGGCGACCACGAACCGCACGTCCGTGCGGGCCGCCGACACCATCAGGTCGAACATGGTCCACACGTAGGTGTAGAACCGCGTCCCGACGTCCTGGAGGTCGTACACCAGGGCGTCGACCCCGCTGCCGTTCAGCAGCTTGTCGAGGCGCTCGCCGTCGCGGCGGTAGGTGTCGTGGACGGGCAGCCCGGTGACGGGATCGGTCCGGGCGTCCTCGCTCTCGCCGGCCTGGCCGGTGCCGTGCAGCCCGTGCTCGGGCCCGAACAGGGCGACCAGCCGGGCGCCGGCCTCCAGCAGCGCGGGCGCGGCCGGGCGCAGGTCGGGCAGGACGCCGGTGTGGTTGGTCACCAGCCCGAGCCGTCCGGGCCCGGCGAGCGAGGGGTCCGCGTGCAGCCGTGCGATCCCGGGTGTCACCGCGGCGCGGCCGTCCGTGCCCATGCCCTGCCCCCGTCCGCCGGTACCCAGTCGAAGCGTGGAGGGAATGTACCGACATGTCCGGTAATCCCGCAATGATGACGTGCCGTCACGCAGTTTTGAACATGTTCAATTCCAGGCGTAGGCTCCGTCCATGAACGAAAGAGCCGCCCTGCTCAGGGGCATCCGTGTCTGGCTGGCCCTCTTCGTCGTGTGCCTCGTCCTGAGCGGGGCCACCGCCTTCCCGCTGGTGCACGAAGTGCGCTGGACGGAGGGGGCGTTGCGGGCGCTGTCCGTGCCCGAGTACCTGCCGGGGCTGACTGACTGGATCGCGCGGGTGCGGCAGGGGCTGGACAGCGTCGACACCGCGTACCCCTTCCTCCTGTACGGCACCGACTGGCTGGCCTTCGCGCACCTCGTCATCGCGGTCGCGTTCTACGGCCCGTACCGCGACCCCGTCCGCAACATCTGGGTGGTCGAGTTCGGGATGATCGCCTGCGCCGGCATCGTCCCCCTCGCCCTGGTGTGCGGACCGGTCCGCGGGATCCCGTTCTGGTGGAGCCTGATCGACATGTCCTTCGGCGTCTTCGGGATCGTCCCGCTGTACGTCGTACGCAAGAAGATCAAGCGGCTGGAGGCGCTCGGCGCGCCGACCGCCCCGCCCGCCGTCGCCGTGTCGGGCTGAACCCGGCGTACGGCGCAGCTCCTCGCGGGCGCGGGTGCAGGCCGCGAAGACGATGGTCGCAGTGGCCGGCGCACCGCTCTCCGTGTGTCAGCGGTTGAAGGCGGGGAACGCGAAGCGACGGGCGACGGAGAGGCCGTCGCCCTTCGCGTCCGTCGATTCGACCGAGTAGACCAGGGTGCGGGACAGATTGGGTGTCGCGGCGATCACCGTCGCGTAGCCCGGCCGGCTGCCCGTCTTCCCCCAGATCACCTTGCCGTCGACGTCGAACCGCTCCAGCGCCGCGCCGTACCGCGCCCCGGGCACGTCCGGCAGCGTGAACATCTCCTTCAGCTGCGGCTCGGGCACCACCCGGCCCTCGAACAGCCCCACCAGCAACCGCTCCAGGTCGGCGGTGGTCGAGATGAGATCGCCGGCCGCCCAGCGGTCGGACATGTTCCAGTCGGTCACGTCGACCAGCTTGCCGTCGATCCAGTCGTAGCCCCGGTTGTGCGGCCCGTGGATCCGTGGGTCCGCGCCGGCCGGGAAGGAGCTGTGCCGCATGCCGAGCGGCCGGAAGATCCGCACCGCGGCCTGGTGCGCGTACGAGTCGCCGGTCACCTTCTCGATCAGCATGCCGAGCACGGTGTAGTGGATGTTGCCGTAGCTCTGCTGCGTACCCGGCGGGTACGCCGGGCCCTGCGCGACGGAGGACGCCACGACCTGGCGGGGCGTCAGCGTCTCGAAGCGGTGCGCGTAACCGTCCTCCACGGTGTCGCCGAGGGACGCGCCCGGGCGCAGGCCGCTGGTGTAGTTCAGCAACTGCCGCACGGTGATCGGCGCGAAGTCCTCGCCGAGCAGGCCCGGCAGGTAATGCTGCACGGTGCCGTCCAGGTCGATGCGGCCCTCCGCGGCCAGCTGCAGCACGAGCGACGCGGTCACCACCTTCGTCACCGAACCGGCCCGGAACCGCGCGTCTGGCAGGGCCGGCGCCCCGCTCCGCACGTCGCGCACCCCGGCCGTCCCGCGCCAGGTCCCGTCGCCGCCGACGCGCAGCAGCGCCGCGGTGGCGTCGTGGTCGGGGAGCCCGGCGATCGCGGCGGCGAGGGCCTCGGTGTCGGGGCCCGCCGCGACCGGGGCGGACGCCGGGGCCGCGGGCGCGGCCAACGCGGGAGCGGCCAGCGGGCCGGCGGCCAGCGCGGTGACGACGGCGGTGGTCAGGAGGACGGAACGACGGGTGGGGCGCATGAGGGCTCCTTGCGGACGATCGGGCACCGGAAGACGGTTCGTGATCATCTTCCGGGGCCCGGCGCGGGGTGCGGATCCTCACCGAGGAGGGCGTACGACCCTTGCTCGGCCCCGATCAACCGGCCTCTGAACCCGGGGAGTTGTCCGGAACAGCCCCTACGGGTGAGGCCGGCGGTCGCGGGTGTGGCGCTCCTGCGCGGCCATCACCTCGTCGCCGTGCTCGAACGCCCAGGCACCGAAGGCGTCGATCGGCGCGAGCAACGTCCGGCCCAGCGGGGTCGGTCCGTACTCCACGCGGGGCGGCGAACCGCCGTAGGACCGCCGCTCCACCAGGCCGTTGAACTCCAGCCGGCGCAGGGTCTCGGTCAGCACCTTCTGGCTGATCCCGCCGATCCGCTCCCGCAGCACCCCCGGCCGCAGCGGACCGTCCCTCAGGGCCCACAGCACCACCGGGTTCCAGGTGTTGGCGAGCAGGTCGAAGGCGAGCCGGGCCCGGCAGTCGGCGAGGAAGGCGTGGTCGTCGGTCACGCACCGAATGGTGCCCGAGCGGCTTCCTACTGTCGTGTCCGTATCCAACAGACCCGTGAAGGGGAGACATTGTGCGGATAGGGATTCTCGGCACCGGGGCGATGGCGCGGGCGCTGGGCGAGCAGTGGGAACGGGCCGGGCACACCGTGGTCGCGGGCAGCCGCACGCGGGGTGACGTGCGCGCCGCGGCGGAACACGGCACCGACGCCGTACTACTGGCCGTGCCCCACACGGCGGCCGTGGAACTGGCCACCGGACTCGGCGACGTCCTGCGCGGCCGGGTGCTGATCGACTGCACCAACGCGGTGGGCCCGGGCTTCACCCTGCTCACGGCCGGCGGCCCGGCGATGGCCGAGCGCATCGCCGCCGCCGCGCCCACCGCCCGCGTGGTCAAGGCGTTCAACCTGTGCCACAGCAGCGTCTGGGGGCTCACCCCGCCCGTCTTCGCCGGACGCCCGCTCGCGGTCCCGCTGTGCGGGGACGACGAGCAGGCGCTCACGGTCGTACGACGGCTCGTCCGCGACCTGGGCTGCGTGCCGCTGCACGCCGGGGGGCTGGACCGGGCCGGACTGCTGGAGGCGACGGCCGCGCTGCTGATCGGGCTGTGGGTGGGCGAGGGCGCGGACGCCCAGGCGATCGCACCCCCGCTGGAGCACTCCGGCTGCTAACCGGGCGTCCCGTCCGCGGTGCGCAGGGAGTGCAGGACGTCGACCCGGTTCGTCGTGATCGAGTCGACGCCCAGGTCCAGCAGACGGCTCATGGAGCGGCGGGTGTCCGGGGTCCACACCGACAGCAGGAGGCCGTCGTGGTGGATGCGGGCCGCCAGCTCCCGGGTCACCAGGGGGAAGCGGTAGTTGAGCCAGCGGGGGCGGATCGCGGCCAGTACCGCGGGCCGGGGCGGGGCCAGGGTCGTCCAGGTCAGGGCGATCTCGGCGGCCGGGTCGGCGGTGCGGACGGCGAGCATCGCCTCGGCGTGCGCGCTGTAGTAGACCCGGTCCCGGGCCCCGCTCTGCCGGACCACGTCCAGCGTCCGCTCCACCGTACGGCGGCCGACCGGCCCGCACAGGTCCACCATCACCCTGCTGTCCCCGGTCGCGGCCAGCGCCTCCGCCAGCGTCGGCACCCCGTCCGCCGTGAGCCCGCGCAACTCGTCGGCGGACAGCGCGGCCAGCGGCCGGTCGACGCCCCACAGCCGCCGCAGCGTGTCGTCGTGCAGCAGTACGGGCACGCCGTCACGGGTGAGCCGGACGTCGACCTCGACGGCGTCCGCGCCCCGGTCGAGCGCGGACCGCAGTGAGTCGAGGGTGTTCTCACGGAAACGGTAGGGGTCGCCGCGGTGGGCCACGGCGGTCACGGTCTGCATGGCCCCCATTGTGGTGGGTGTCAGGAGGCGAGCCAGGCGGTGGTGTAGGTGTCGATCTCCGCCGTGATCCGCGCCTTGCCCGCCGGGTCGAGGAAGGAGGCCTCCACCGCGTTCCTCGCCAGGTCCGCCAGGCCCCGCTCGTCCAGGTCCAGCAACCGGGCGGCCACCGCGTACTCGTTGTTCAGGTCGGTGCCGAACATCGGCGGGTCGTCGGAGTTGACCGTGACCAGCACCCCGGCCCGGGCGAACTCTCTGATCGGGTGCTCCTCCAGGGTGCGGACCGCCCGGGTGGCGATGTTGGAGGTCGGGCACACCTCCAGCGGGATGCGGTGCTCGGCGAGGTGGGCGAGCAGCTCGGGGTCCCGCGCCGAGCTTGTGCCGTGCCCGATCCGCTCGGCGCGCAGCTCGGTCAGCGCGTCCCACACCGTCTGCGGGCCGGTGGTCTCCCCGGCGTGCGGGACGGAGCGCAGCCCGGCGGCGATGGCCCGGTCGAAGTACGGCTTGAACTGCGGCCGGGGCACGCCGATCTCCGGCCCGCCGAGCCCGAACGACACCAGGCCCTCCGGGCGGAACCGGTCCTCGGTGGCCAGCCGCGTGGTCTCCTCGGCCGCGTCCAGACCCGCCTCGCCGGGGATGTCGAAGCACCAGCGCAGTACGGTCCCGAACTCGGCCTCCGCCGCCTTGCGGGCGTCCTCGATCGCGTCCATGAACGCCCGCGCGTCGATGCCGCGCCGGGTGGAGGAGAACGGGGTGAGGGTCAGCTCGGCGTACCGCACCTGCTGGCGGGCCATGTCACGGGCCACCTCGTAGGTGAGCAGCCGGACGTCCTCCGGGGTGCGGATCAGGTCCACGACCGACAGGTACACCTCGATGAAGTGCGCGAAGTCGGTGAACGTGAAGTAGTCGACCAGGGCCTCGGGGTCGGTGGGGACCCTGGAGTCGGGGTGGCGGGCGGCCAGTTCCGACACGATGCGGGGGGAGGCGGAGCCGACGTGGTGGACGTGCAGTTCCGCCTTGGGCAGCCCGGCGACGAAGGCGCGCAGATCGCGGTCGGCGGTGCCGGTGGCGGGTACGGAGCTGTCGGTCAAGGGGTCCTCCCCGGGACGGGCGCCCGGGGCGGACACGGTGCGTTGTCCTGCGGTGCGGGCGCGGTGATCGGCTGATCGGTGACGCGGGATCATCGTAGGCCCCGGGCGATCGCGTCCCGCCCTGCCCGTAGCATGACAGGACATCCAGCGAGGGGGCCCTTCCACCATGTCCGACCAGCCGCGCCGGCCCATACCCGCCGACCACGAGGTCCCTGGGCCTCAGGTGTCCCTGTCGAAGGAACAGGCAGGGGTAGGGGGCGGGGGACCGGCGGAGCCGGGGGCGGACCGGGGGCCCGTGCAGCACGCCGTGCCGGATTCCGGCTCCGGCCACGGTCAGGCCGTCCACGACGCCGCTCCGGGCCCTGCCTCCGGCCATGGCCAGGCCGTCCACGACGCCCCTCCGGGCCCTGGCTCCGGCCACGGTCAGGTTCAGGCGCCCGCATCCGGCTCCGTCCACGATCAGCAGACGTTGGTCTCGTGGCCCCCGCCCGTGCCCGCCGACGCCGGTGGCGCGCCCTGGGCCGGCCCGTCCGACGGTTACGCACCCCCGGCCCCCGCACCGACCCCACCACAGCCGAACCCTTTCGCACCCCCGGCCCCCGGGCCCATCGCCCAGCAGCCGAACCCTTTCGCACCCCCGGCCCCCGGGCCCACCGCCCAGCAGCCGAACCCCTTCGCACCGCCCGTCCCGGCGCCGCAGCCGAACCCCTTCGCACCCCCGGCGCATCCCCTGCCCCCGCACGCGGGCACGGAACCGGTGCCTCCGCCGCCCATCGCCCCGGACGGCCCCGGCCAGGTGCCGTACGGCTACCCGGGCACCGCGCCCTCGTACGGCCACCCGGGCCCGCAGCAGACCCCGTACGCGCCCTACCCCGTCGGCACCGGCTACGGCTGGCCGGGTATGCAGGCACCCCCGAGCAACGGCATGGGGACGGCCTCGCTGGTGCTGGGGATCATCTCGGCCGTCGGCTTCATCCTGTGGCCGCTCGCCCTGGTGCTGGGCGTCCTGGCCCTGATCTTCGGCGGGATCGGCCGGGGCAAGGCCCGCCGTGGCGAGGCGACGAACCCGGGCGTGGCCCTGGCCGGCATCATCTGCGGCGCCGCGGGGATCGTCCTGGCGCTGGGCCTGGTGGCCCTGTACATCGCGGTACGCGGCTGAACCGGCGCCGGGCACTCCCGGCACCGCTGCTCCGTAACCGCTGCCGGGGCCGTCCTGCGCCGACCGCAGCGCGGGGGGGGGAGAGAGAGAGAGACCGGCAGCCCAGGCGCGACGGGAAGCACAGGTCGCGACGGCAGCGCAGACGCGGCGGGAAGCACAGGTCGCGACCGGCGACCGCGAACCCTGGCAGCGGGCGCTCCCCCTCAGGACGACCGCAGCCGGCCCCCCGGCAGGACGACCCGCGCCCCGCGCTACCCGCCCCCCAGCCCCTCCCGCGCCGCCATCAGCGCGAAGCCCAGCAGATTCCGCCCCCGCCACCGCTCCGGATCCGCGGCCGCCTCGTCGTCCGCCGGCAGGCCGATGCCCCAGACGCGGTCCACCGGGCTCGCCTCCACCAGAACCCGGTCGCCGGTGCCCCGCAGGAACCGCCCGAGGTCGGCGTGGGCGGTGAACTTGTGCACGCTGCCCTCGGTCACCAGGCGGAACCGCTCCCGCTCCCAGGTCGCCTCGTCGAAGCCCCGCACCAGCCGTCCCGCCGTCTTCGCCTCGGCGGGATGCCTCGCGGCCAGGACTCTCCGCTCCGCCTCCGCGTCCCCGAAGAGCCGGGCCTTGCCGGCCATCATCCAGTGCTCGGCCGTCGCGTACTCCACGCCGTCCACCGTGAACGGTGCGGGCCACCACTGACTCAGGCAGCTCGCGCCGATCCGGCCGTCCGGTCGCGGCCGGTGCCCCCAGAAGTAGAGGTACCTGATCCGGGTCCCCGCCCGGACCTCCCTGATCAGGGACGCCATCCCGTCGATCTTCCCCATGCACGCGAGTCTGGCAGGCACCACTGACACTCCGTCCGCCCTTTTCCGCACCGACTCGACACCTGGTCGACAGATTCCGTCGCGTAACCAAAAGGCAACAACGGAATCACTTGTTCGGACCCCATGCCTCTGCCAGGATCGGCACTCAAATCGAGCTGGAGCTACGCCACCCGCCCCCGGGCCGGGGTGCACGGCGGAGGAGAGCGACATGCAGAACCCGGGCACCGCCACCCCGGAACGATTTCCCGCGCAGGACCGTTTCGCCGAGGGCGCGCAGTTCATCGACGGCCGGCCGGCCAAGGGCACCTCGGGCCGCCGGCACGCCGTGACCGACCCCGCCACCGGCGCGGAGGTGTACACGTACGAGCTGGCCGGCACCGACGACGTCGACGCGGCCGTGGCCGCCGCGCGCGCCGCCTTCCCGGCCTGGGCCGCCGCCACCCCCGGCGAGCGCTCGGACGCCCTGCACCGGTTCGCCGCGGTGCTCGCCGACCGCGCCGAGGACTTCGCCCGCGCGGAGTCGCTCCAGTGCGGCAAGCCGCTGAAGCTCACCCGCGAGTTCGACGTGCCGGGGACCATCGACAACACCGCCTTCTTCGCGGGCGCCGCCCGGCATCTGCAGGGGCAGTCGGCCGGCGAGTACTCGGGCGACCACACGTCGTACATCCGGCGGGAGCCGATCGGTGTCGTCGGGTCCATCGCGCCCTGGAACTATCCCCTTCAGATGGCCGCCTGGAAGATCCTCCCGGCGGTCGCCGCGGGCAACACCGTCGTCCTGAAGCCCGCCGAGCTGACCCCGCTGACCTCGCTGCTGTTCGCCCGGGCCGCCACGGACTCGGGCATCCCGGACGGGGTGATCAACATCGTCACCGGCACCGGGAAGGAGGCCGGTGAGCACCTCGTCGGGCACCCCGACGTCGCCATGACCTCCTTCACGGGCTCCACCGCCGTCGGCAGGCGCGTCGCCGAGATCGCCACCTCCACCGTCAAGCGGCTGCACCTGGAGCTGGGCGGCAAGGCCCCCTTCGTCGTCTTCGACGACGCCGACCTGACGGCCGCCGTGCACGGCGCGGTCGCGGGCGCCCTCATCAACACCGGGCAGGACTGCACGGCCGCCACGCGCGCGTACGTGCAGCGGCCGCTGTACGAGGCGTTCGTGGAGCGGACGGCCGCGCTGATGGAGACGGTCCGGCTCGGCGACCCCTTCGCGCCCGGCACCGATCTCGGTCCGCTGATCTCGCACGCCCAGCGCGACCGGGTCGCCGCCTTCGTGGACCGGGCGCGAGGCTACGCGCGCGTGGTCACCGGCGGCGAGGCTCCCGGGGGCGACCTGAAGGACGGCGCCTACTACCGGCCCACGCTGATCGCCGGCGCGGCCCAGGACAGCGAGATCGTCCAGTCGGAGATCTTCGGTCCCGTACTGGTCGTCCTTCCGTTCGACGGCGATGATGAAGGAATCCGGCTGGCCAACGACACCCCCTACGGCCTCGCCGCCTCCGCGTGGAGCACGAACGTCTACCGCGCCAACCGGGCCACCCGTGAGATCAGGGCGGGCTGCGTCTGGATCAACGACCACATCCCGATCATCAGCGAGATGCCGCACGGCGGTTACCGGGCCTCGGGCTTCGGCAAGGACATGTCGGCCTACTCGTTCGAGGAATACACGCAGGTCAAACACGTCATGTTCGACAACACCGCGGTGGCCGAGAAGGACTGGCACCGCACCGTCTTCGGGGACCGCTAGAGAACGACCAGGCCACCCAGCAGGCCGATCCCTCCCGAAAGGGCACCACGCGCATGGAGCAGTACGAGCCCGACCGCCTCACCCCGCCCCAAGTGGCCGCCATGCGACGCAGTCTGCGCAGCGGCCGGGCCGCCCTCACCCGCCGCTCGCTGCTGCGGGTCACCGCGAGCGGCGCGCTCGCGGCCGGCGGCCTCGGGGCGCTGAGCGGCTGCGGGATCCCCGCGGCGGGCAGAACCCAGGGCGGTACCTCCGCCGAGGACCACTCGGCCCGCGAGAAGGTCGTGAACTTCTCCAACTGGACCGAGTACATCGACGTGGACGCGAGCGGCAAGCGCCACCCCACCCTGGAGACCTTCCACCGGCGGACCGGGATCACGGTCGACTACACCGAGGACATCAACGACAACAACGAGTTCTTCGGCAAGATCAAGCCCCAGCTCGCCGCGGGCCAGGACACCGGCCGGGACATCATCGTCCTCACCGACTGGCTGGCCGCCCGGCTGATCCGCCTCGGCTGGGTGCAGAAGCTCGACCCGTCGAACCTCCCGCACGCCTACGCCAACCTCTCGGCCCAGTTCCGCGACCCCGACTGGGACCCCGGGCGGGCGTACTCGTACCCCTGGCAGGGCATCTCCACCGTGATCGCCTACAACAAGAAGGCGCTCGACGGCATCGAGGTGAGGTCGGTCTCCGACCTGCTCGACAACCCCCGGCTGAAGGGGCGCGTCGGCTTCCTGTCGGAGATGCGGGACTCCGTCGGGATGACCCTGCTCGACATGGGCAAGGACCCGGCGCGGTTCTCCGACGACGACTTCGACGCGGCGATCGCCCGCCTCCAGAAGGCCGTCGACAAGGGCCAGATCCGCCGTTTCACCGGCAACGACTACACCTCCGACCTGACCAAGGGCGACTTCGCGGCCTGCGTGGCCTGGGCGGGCGACGTGGTCCAGCTCAAGGCGGACAGCCCGGACGTCGACTACGTCGTACCGGACAGCGGCTACATGACGTCGACCGACAACATGTGCGTCCCCAACAAGGCACGGCACAAGACGAACGCCGAGCGGCTCATGGACTTCTACTACGAGCCCCCGCAGGCCGCCGCGCTCGCCGCGTACATCAACTACGTGACACCGGTCGACGGCGTGAAGCCCTACCTTGCGAAGATCGACAAGGACGCGGCGGACAACCCGCTGATCGTCCCCGACAAGGCCATGCAGGCGAAGTCCCATGCCTTCCGCTCCCTGAGCCAGAAGGAAGAGACGGCCTACGAAGAGAAGTTCGCGAAGCTCACAGGGGCGTGACGACGATGAAGACGACACCGGACAACAGCGGCGACGTCCGCCTCTCCGGCATCTCCAAGACCTACGGCTCCTTCACCGCCGTACACCCGCTGGACCTGACCGTGCCCGAGGGCTCCTTCTTCGCCCTGCTGGGCGCCTCCGGCTGCGGCAAGACCACCACCCTGCGCATGATCGCCGGCCTGGAGGAACCCTCCTCCGGCACCGTGCGCCTCGGCGACCAGGACGTCACCCACCTGCCGCCGTACAAGCGGCCGGTGAACACGGTCTTCCAGTCCTACGCCCTCTTCCCGCACCTCGACATCTTCGAGAACGTCGCCTTCGGTCTGCGCCGGCGCGGCATCAAGAGCGTGAAGAAGCAGGTCGAGGACATGCTGGAGCTGGTCCAGCTGGGCGAGCAGGCGCGCAAGAAGCCGCACCAGCTCTCCGGCGGCCAGCAGCAGCGGGTCGCCGTGGCCCGCGCGCTGATCAACCACCCGAAGGTGCTCCTGCTGGACGAGCCGCTCGGCGCCCTCGACCTCAAGCTGCGCCGCCAGATGCAGCTGGAGCTCAAGCGCATCCAGACCGAGGTCGGCATCACCTTCGTGCACGTCACGCACGACCAGGAGGAGGCCATGACCATGGCCGACACGGTCGCGGTGATGAACGCGGGCCGCGTCGAGCAGCTCGGCTCCCCGGCCGACCTGTACGAGAACCCGCACACCACGTTCGTCGCGAACTTCCTCGGCACCTCCAACCTCATCGAGGCCGAGGTCGACACGAAGAACGGCGACGACATCGTGCTCAGGGCCGGCGGCGGCAAGCTGGTCCTGCCCGAGGCGCGATGTACGGCGCCGACGACGGCCGGCGGCAAGGTGCTGGTCGGCATCCGCCCCGAGAAGATCTCCCTCACGCACGCCGACGAGTCCGGCGCCATCCCCGAGGGCCGCAACCGCATCACCGGCAGGATCGCCGACGCCAGCTTCATCGGCGTGTCCACGCAGTACGTGATCGACAGCGCGGTGTGCCCCGAGTTCGCGGTCTACGTCCAGAACGTCGAGCGCGACGGCCGGCTGGTCCCCGGCGCCGACGTCGTCCTGCACTGGAGCCCGGCCCACACCTTCGGCCTCGACGCGGACCAGGACATCGACGCGGGCACCGAGGAAGAGGCGGCCGCCTGATGTCGACGCTCACCGAGGCGCCCCCGCCGCTCGCCCCGCCCACCGAGGGGAAGAAGCCCCCGCGCAAGCGCGGCCGGTTCACCCCGTACTGGCTGCTGCTGCCCGGCATGCTCTGGCTGATCGTCTTCTTCGCGCTGCCGATGATCTACCAGGCCTCCACCTCCGTGCAGCAGGGCTCGCTGGAGGAGGGCTACAAGGTCACCTGGCACTTCGCGACCTACTGGAACGCGCTCGCCGAGTACTGGCCGCAGTTCCTGCGGTCGGTGTTCTACGCGGCCGCCGCGACCGTGCTGTGCCTGCTGCTCGGCTATCCGCTGGCCTACCTCATCGCCTTCCGCGCCGGCCGCTGGCGCAACCTGATCATGGTCCTGGTGATCGCGCCGTTCTTCACCAGCTTCCTGATCCGCACCCTGGCCTGGAAGACGATCCTCGCGGACAACGGCCCGGTCGTGCACGCGCTGGGCTCGCTGCACGTCCTGGACCTCACCAACTGGCTCGGCTGGACGGCCGGCGACCGCGTCCTCGCCACCCCGCTCGCGGTGGTGTGCGGGCTGACGTACAACTTCCTGCCGTTCATGATCCTGCCGCTGTACACCTCGCTGGAGCGGATCGACGGACGGCTGCACGAGGCGGCCGGTGACCTCTACGCCAGGCCGTGGACCACCTTCCGCAAGGTCACCTTCCCGCTGTCCATGCCGGGCGTGGTCTCCGGGACGCTGCTCACCTTCATCCCGGCGGCCGGTGACTACGTCAACGCCGAACTCCTCGGCTCCACCGACACCCGCATGATCGGCAACGTCATCCAGACGCAGTTCCTGCGCATCCTGGACTATCCGACGGCCGCGGCCCTGTCCTTCATCCTCATGGCCGCGATCCTGGCCATGGTCACGCTCTACATCCGCCGGTCCGGCACGGAGGATCTGGTCTGAATGCCCTTCGTCAACTGGCTCAAGCGCCGTCTCGTCGTCATCGCCGGACTGCTGACCCTCGGCTATCTCCTGCTGCCGAACGTCATCGTCACGGTGTTCTCGTTCAACAAGCCGAAGGGCCGCTTCAACTACGAGTGGCAGCGGTTCTCCACGGACGCCTGGAAGGACCCGTGCGGCGTCGCCGGCATGTGCGGCTCGCTGTCCCTCAGCCTCCAGATCGCCGTGTGGGCCACGGTCGGCGCCACGATCCTCGGCACGATGATCTCCTTCGCGCTGGTCCGCTACCGCTTCCGCGCCCGCGGCGCCGTCAACTCGCTGATCTTCCTGCCGATGGCGATGCCCGAGGTCGTCATGGCCGCCTCGCTGCTCACCCTGTTCCTCAACATGGGCGCGCAGCTCGGCTTCTGGACGATCCTGATCGCCCACATCATGTTCTGCCTGAGCTTCGTCGTCACCGCGGTCAAGGCGCGCGTGATGTCGATGGACCCGCGCCTGGAGGAGGCCGCCCGGGACCTGTACGCCGGTCCCGTGCAGACCTTCCTGCGGGTCACCCTGCCGATCGCGGCACCCGGGATCGCCGCGGGCGCGCTGCTCTCCTTCGCGCTCTCCTTCGACGACTTCATCATCACCAACTTCAACGCCGGCTCGACCGTCACCTTCCCGATGTTCGTGTGGGGCTCGGCGCAGCGCGGCACGCCCGTGCAGATCAACGTCATCGGTACGGCCATGTTCCTCGTCGCCGTGCTCCTCGTCCTGACCTCGATGGTCGTCAACAACCGCCGCAACAGGCAAAAGGCCTAGCCCTTTTCCGGAACGTCCTCCGTAGGGATCTGTAGGGAGTTGAAATCATGGCCCCAAGCGCCATGAGCCGTGGAAAAGACAACTGGATCGCCTCACTCTCCGAAGCCCAGCCGGTCCCGTACTGGCTGGAAGACCCCGGCAAGCCGCCCGCCGAGCCCGCCCTCACCGGCACCGAGACCTGCGACCTGCTGGTCGTCGGCGGCGGCTACAGCGGACTGTGGACCGCGCTGAACGCCAAGGAGCGCGACCCGCGGCGCGATGTGGTGCTGCTGGAAGGCCGCGAGGTGGGCTGGGCCGCCTCCGGCCGCAACGGCGGCTTCTGCGCCGCCTCCCTCACGCACGGCCTGCCCAACGGCCTGGCCCGCTGGCCGGGCGAGATCCACAAGCTGGAGGAGCTGGGCCGGCGCAACCTCGACGAGATCGAGGCCGCGGTCGCCCGGCACGGCATCGACTGCGACTTCGAACGCACCGGCGAGATCGACGTCGCCACCGCGGCCTACCAGGCCTGGGAACTGCGCGACTGGCACCGGCAGCTGGTGGACAGGGGGCTCGCGGACGGCATCGAGTTCCTGGACGCCGACGCCGTGCGCGAGCAGGTGAACTCGCCCACCTTCGAGGCGGGCCTGTGGGACCGCCGGGGCGTGGCCATGCTGCACCCGGCCAAACTCGCCTGGGGCCTGAAGAAGGCCTGCCTGGAACTCGGGGTGCGGGTGTACGAGCACACCCCCGCCCTCTCCCTGAAGAGCTACGGCGCCGGGATGGCCGTACGCACCCCGTACGGCGCCGTCCGGGCCCGCCGGGTCGCGCTCGGCACCAACATCTTCCCGAGCCTGCTGCGCCGCGTCCGCTCGTACACCGTCCCGGTCTACGACTACGCGCTGATGACCGAGCCCCTGAGCGCCGACCGGCTCGCCTCGATCGGCTGGAAGAACCGGCAGGGCCTCGGGGATTCCGCGAACCAGTTCCACTACTTCCGGCTGTCCGCCGACAACCGCATCCTGTGGGGCGGCTACGACGCCATCTACCCCTACGGCGGCCGGGTCCGCGCCGAGTACGACGACCGGCCCGAGACCTACGCCAAGCTCGCGGGCCACTTCTTCACCTGCTTCCCGCAGTTGGAGGGCGTCCGCTTCACCCACGCCTGGGGCGGCGCGATCGACACCTGCTCCCGCTTCTCGGCGTTCTTCGGCACCGCCCACCAGGGCCGGGTGGCCTACGCCGCGGGCTACACGGGCCTCGGGGTCGGCGCGTCCCGGTTCGGCGCGGACGTGATGCTGGACCTGCTGGACGGGGAGCGCACCGAGCGGACCGAGCTGGAGATGGTCCGCAAGAAGCCGCTGCCGTTCCCGCCGGAGCCGTTCGCCTGGACCGGCATCGCCCTCACCAAGTGGTCCCTGGCCCGCGCGGACGCCCACGGCGGCCGGCGCAACCTGTGGCTGCGCACGATGGACCGGCTGGGGCTCGGCTTCGACAGCTGATGTGAGCCGGTTCACTCCAACGGGGCGGGCGCAGTCGCGTAATGCCCTGCGGAGAACCTCCCTCTCTTCTCCCGGCGCGACCGCGTCACAGGAAGAGGAGAGGGAGGCTCAACGATGACAGGGGCGAAGACAGCGGTCGAATGGCTGGCATCGGTCGCACCGGACCCCGGGGCCTGCCGCTGGGAGTGGGAACGCAATCCCCTCGGGGTCGCCCTGCTGCCCGCCGGCCGGGCGTGGGACGTCCTGATCCTGCCGGGCGACCTGGGCTATCCGACCCTGGACGTGCTCACCCGCGTCCTGGACCGGCTCGGCCCGGTGCTCGTCGACTTCGGCGACAGCCGGGTCGGGTTCTTCGTGCCCCCGGGCACCGCGACCCGCTGGCTCGGCACCGGCATCCGTACCGCCGGGGCCGGCACCTGGATCGTCGTACCGTACCCGGGCCGGGCGACCCGCGGTGTGCGCTGGCTGGTGCCGCCGGACGGCTCGGGCACGCTGACCGACCCGGCGCTGCTGGAACTGGCGATGCACGAGGCCGCCGCGGAGCAGGCCCGGCGCCGGGACGAGGACCGGTAGCGGGCGGACGGTGTGGTCACCCGGGCGTCCGGCGGCCGCTCCGGCCGACGCCCGGCACGAGGGACAGGGCGGTCAGCAGCACGGTGCACAGACACCAGCTGGCCACCACGTCCAGCGGCCAGTGGTAGCCGTGCCGGACCAGACCGTACGACACCCCGAGGACCAGCACCGCGGTGCCGGCCAGCAGCGAGCGGCGGGCGGCGGGGGAGCGGAGCCAGGGGAGCCAGAGCAGGGCCGCCGAGCCGTAGGCGACCGCCGCCGTGGCCGTGTGACCGGAGGGGAAGTAGCCGACGGCCGGGGGCACCACCGGCGTCCCGGGCCGGGCGGTCCAGTCCTTCAGCGGTTCGACGATCGCCGGGACCAGCGCCATCAGCACGGCCGCGGCGAGCGGCGGCAGCCACCACCGCTCGGCCCCGGCGGCCCGGCCCCGCCACAGGACGTGGCCGAGGACGAGCACCAGGACCGGGACGGCGACCTGGATGTTCCCCAGGTCGGACAGGATCTCGGCGAACCGGTCCGGGCGGACCAGGGCCCGGCTCAGCCGGGCGTCCAGGCGCAGCAGCGGGCCGTGCGCCATGACCTGCCAGGTGATCAGCGCGAAGAGGACGGCCGGGAGGGCGAGGAGCGGGGCGCGGCGGACTGCGGTCGACACGGCGCCCAGCTTGGCAGACGTACCCCGGGAGGCGGGGAAGGAGGTCGGCCGCCCCGGAACAGGGGGGGTGGTTCCGGGGCGGCCGTCCGGACCGGAACGTCGCGCGCCCCGGGGGGTTTGGGGCGGCGACCGTCCGATCGGTGAGGAGATCCCGGCGTCAGGCGCCGGTTGTGTGCGCGAGGGCACGACCAGGTCGAAGCTGGGGAGGCCCCGGCCCGGCGTCCGTCCACAGTCCCCTGTGGGCGGGTGTATCTCTCATCTCAGGAGAGAACCTACGGCAGGCCGGGGCGCTTGGGCAGCCGCAACCGGCACCCGCCATCCACCCCGCACACCTTCTTCACACGGCCTGCCGAGGCGCGCTCCGTCGGGCGCGGACCCGCCGCTCAGATGCGCGCGAAGGCCTGCTCGATGATGTCGAGGCCCTCGTTCAGCAGGTCCTCGCCGATGACCAGCGGGGGCAGGAAGCGGAGCACGTTGCCGTAGGTGCCGCAGGTCAGGACCAGCAGGCCCTCGGCGTGGCAGGCCTTGGCGAGCGCGGCGGTGGCCTCCGGGTTCGGCTCCTTGGTGGCGCGGTCCTTGACCAGCTCGACGGCGATCATGGCACCGCGTCCGCGCACGTCGCCGATGATGTCGAACTTCTCGGCCATGGCGGTGAGGCGGCCCTTCATGACCTCCTCGATGCGCTTGGCCTTGCCGTTGAGGTCCAGCTCCTTCATCGTCTCGATGGCACCGAGCGCACCGGCGCAGGCGACGGGGTTGCCGCCGTAGGTGCCGCCGAGACCGCCGGCGTGCGCGGCGTCCATGATCTCCGCGCGCCCGGTGACGGCGGCGAGCGGGAGACCGCCGGCGATGCCCTTGGCGGTGGTGATCAGGTCCGGGACGATCCCCTCGTCCTCGCAGGCGAACCACTGGCCGGTGCGGCAGAAGCCGGACTGGATCTCGTCGGCGACGAAGACGATCCCGTTGTCGTTGGCGAACTTCACGATCTCCGGCAGGAAGCCCTTGGCCGGCTCGATGAAGCCGCCCTCGCCGAGGACCGGCTCGATGATGATCGCGGCCACGTTGTCCGGGCCGACCTGCTTGGTGATCTGGTCGATGGCCTGCTTGGCGGCCTCGGGGCCGGCGTTCTCCGGACCGGTCGGCCAGCGGTAGCCGTAGGCGACCGGGACGCGGTACACCTCGGGCGCGAACGGCCCGAAGCCGTGCTTGTACGGCATGTTCTTCGCCGTCAGCGCCATGGTGAGGTTGGTACGGCCGTGGTAGCCGTGGTCGAACACGACGACGGCCTGCCGCTTGGTGTACGCCCGGGCGATCTTCACGGCGTTCTCGACGGCCTCGGCGCCGGAGTTGAACAGCGCGGACTTCTTGGCGTGGTCACCCGGGGTCAGCTCGGCCAGCGCCTCCGCGACCTCCACGTAGCCCTCGTAGGGGGTGACCATGAAACAGGTGTGGGTGAAGTCGGCGAGCTGGGCGGAGGCCCGGCGCACCACGGCCTCGGCGGAGGCGCCGACGCTCGTCACCGCGATACCGGAACCGAAGTCGATGAGGCGGTTGCCGTCGACGTCCTCGATGATGCCGCCGCCCGCGCGGGTGGTGAACACCGGCAGTACGGAGCCCACGCCCTGCGCGACCACGGCGGTACGGCGGGCCTGCAGCTCCTGCGACTTCGGGCCGGGGATGGCGGTGACGACGCGGCGCTCCTGCGGAAGTGCGGTCATGGGGGGCTCCCTGATGATCTTGCGTACCGGGCGGTCCCGGGCGGTTCCGGGCGGTGCGTTTTCGGACGCATACCTTCTTTTCTCGCAGGCTAAGACCGGTTCCCGGGGGTCGGCATGCTCCATGTGGGCGTTGTCGACGGCCGCCCTTGTCCGCCGTGGACATAGCCCACCCGGGCGGGCCCGGCCCGTTACGGCCACGTAAGCGGTGAACTCCCCTTGCCGGGGCGTTAGATTGACTCGCTGATGACGGACGGAACGGCGGACGGACGCGCTGGTCAGGGGGCAAGGTCGATGGACGGCGACAGCACGCGCATGCCACACGGCACCCACACGAACCCCGTACCACGGCCTGCCGCGCCGCCGGGGGGCGTGGAGATCCCGCCCATGCCGCCCGGGATGCCGCCGGTGCCGCCCGGAGCGCCGCCGAAACCGGACGGCTCCCCCTTCCTCACCTGGCTGCGGACCCCCCGCCCGCAGGCCGCGCCGGGCGTGTGGCGCTTCGGGTACCGCCCCCGGCCCGAGCAGGAGCCCGAGCAGATCCCGGCCCGGCAGCTGATCAGCGGCGCGCTGATCGCCTTCCTCGTGGGCTGGCTGGTGTGGTCCCTGCTGTGGAACGGCTACCTGGGCGGCTGGTGGGTGCTGCCCCTGGAGCTGTTCACGCCCGACTCCTGGCGCCAGGGCAACGACCGCGTCGGCAACGCGCTCCTCTGGTACTCGTACTACACCGTCATCGCCCTCGCCATCGTGCTGGTCGTCGGCCGCCTCGGCCGCTGGGGCGAGGTGTGGCGCCGCTACGGGCCGCCCGCCTGGCGCCCCGCCGCGCCCGTGGCGGCGCCCCCGCCCGCCCCCGACCACGACCCCGCCGAATGGCCCCAGCTGCGGCAGGCCGGGGCGTACGAGGCCGCCGAGCGGCTCGCCGCCGAGGCGAGGGCCGGGCTCATGCGGGACGTGGACCACGCGCGGATCAGCCGGGCCTGGCAGAGCGTACGGTCCGGCCGGCACAGCCTCGCCGGCTTCACCGGCGCCGTGCTCCAGGACGGCGCCGCCGCCTGCCCGCACCCCTCGGGCGACCGCGACCTGCCCGCCCGGTACGCCCGGCACGACCTGCTCACCGGCCAGGTCCGGCTCGGCACCACCGCCGACGACCCCCGCAACCCCTACCACTACCGCGGCGCCGGCCTCGCCCTCGGCCCCGAGCTGCTCGCCACCTCGCTGGTCGCCGTCGGTCCGGCCGGCTCCGGCAAGACCGGCGGCCTGGTCCGGCCGCTCGCCGAGTCCCTGTGCCTGCACGCCCTGGCCGGCCGGGCGGCGGTCGTGGTGGTCGGCGCCGCGGGCGCCGGCCTCGGCCCGGCGGAGGCCTACGACGTCGTCGTCCGCGTCGGCCACCCCGACTCCGCCCACGACCTCGACCTCTACGGCGGCACCACCGACCCCGACGAGGCCGCCGCCATACTCGCCGAGGCCCTCGTCGGCGACCTAGCCGACCCGCACCCGGGCAGCGACAGCCGCCGCTCCACCACCGTCCTCGCCCAGCTGCTCGGCCCCTTCAGCGCCGTCCACGACCGCTTTCCCTCCGTGCCGGAGCTGCGGCAGCTGCTCGACGGCGCCCCCGGCCCGCTGGCCGCGCTGCGCAAGGGGCTGACCGACACCGGGCACGCCTCGCTGCTCAGGGAACTCGACGCCCGGGAGCGGCAGATGGCCCACCCGGGCGACGTCGGCGCCGTCCTCGCCGACCGGATCGCCCTGCTCGACCGGCCCGCCTTCGCCGGCTTCTTCGACACCTCCGGGCAGAGCCGGCCCTTCTCGCTGCGCGCCCTCGACCATCCGGTACGGGTCCGCATCGACCTGCCCCAGCGGGGCCACGCCGACGCCTCCCGGATCCTGGCCCGGCTGGTGCTCGCCCAGTTCACGGCCTCCGTGACGGCACGGGAGGACCGGTCGCTGTTCGCCTGCCTGCTGCTCGACGACGCCACTGGGGTCGTCACGCCGGAGGCCGTGCGCGGCATCCAGCGGCTGCGCAGCGGCAACGCCGGCACGGTGCTCACACTGCGCACCCTGGACGACGTGCCCCGGCCGCTGCGCGGCCCGCTGCTCGGCGCCACGGGCTGCCGGGTGGCGCTGTCCGGGCTCACCCCCTGGGACGGGCAGGACTTCGCCGAGGTGTGGGGCAAGGAGTGGACCGAGACCCGGGACGTCACCGACCGGCAGATCATCGCCGAGACTCCGGCCGGCAAGGCCGTGCACATGCTGCGGCGGGTCATCACCGGGCAGGCGCCCACCGCGCGCGCCGTCACCGTGCGCCAGGTGGAGCGGGAGCGGTGGTCGGCCTCCGAGTTGGCTCACGGGGTGCCGCCGGGGCATGCCGTGGTGTCGTTGACCACCGTGCAGGGCGAGCACGCGCCGCCGTTGCTGGTGGATCTGCGGGGGTGAGCGGCGGGCGGGGGCTCGTACGGTGAGGCAGAATCGGGCTGTGCCGTTCATACACGGCGGCCAAAAGATCACCGGGATCGCCGCGATCTCCCTCACCGTGAAGGCCCCATGCCCCCGACTCTCGCCTCGCTCGTCCACCACTCCGCGCTCAAGCTGGCCGTGCGCGCGGGCGAGGACCGCCTGGACGTACCCGTCCGCTGGGCGCACGTCAGCGAGCTGGCCGACCCCGTGCCCTACATGGAGGGCGGCGAGCTGCTCCTGATCACCGCGCTCAAACTGGACGCGGAGGACCCGGAGGCCATGCGGCGGTACGTACGGCGCCTCGTCGGGGCGGGAGTGGTCGGTCTCGGTTTCGCCGTCGGCGTCAACTACGAGGAGATCCCCGAGGCCCTCGTCGACGCCTGCGCCGAGGAGGGCCTGCCGCTGCTGGAGGTCCCCCGCCGCACCCCCTTCCTCGCCATCAGCAAGGCCGTCTCCGCCGCGATCGCCGCCGACCAGTACCGCGCGGTCACCGCGGGCTTCGCCGTCCAGCGCGAGCTGACCCGGCAGGCGCTGAATGCCGGCCCCGAGGGCGTGCTCGCCGTGCTCGCCACCCAGGTCGACGGCTGGGCGGCGCTGTACGACGCCTCGGGCGCCGTCGTCGCCGCCGCGCCCGACTGGGCCGGCCGCCGCGCCGCCCGGCTCACCGCCGAGGTGGAGCGGCTGCGGGAGCGGCCCGCCCCCGCGTCCTCCGTCGTCGGCGGCCCCGAGCACGAGGACCGGGTGGAGCTGCACAGCCTCGGCACCGGCCGCCGCCCGCGCGCCGCGCTCGCCGTGGGGACGGCCGCCGCGCTCGGCACCGCCGAGCGGTACGCCGTGCACTCGGCCATCGCCCTGCTCACCCTCACCACCGAACGCTCCCGTTCCCTGTACGCGGCCGAACAGCGCCTCGGCACGGCGGTGCTGCGCATGCTCCTGGCGGGCGAGCCCGACCATGCCCGGGCCGTCGCCGGGGACCTGTACGGCGGGCTGCTGGACGCCCCGTTCCGGATGATCGTCGCCGAGTCGGAGCCGGGCGCGCCGGGCGAACCGCTGGGGCAGCTCGCGGAGGCGGTGGAGTCCGCGGCGGCGCGGGCCGGGGAGGCCGTACTGGTCGTTCCGGAGGGGGAGCGGCTGGTGGTGCTGGCCGCCGACGGGGGAGCGGCGGTGGCCGCGTGCGCGGCGTTCGCGGCGTCGCGGGAGGCGGACCGGGCGGTGTCCGAGCAGGGCCGGACGGAGGAGGACGCGCTGGTCGTCGGCCTGTCGGCGCCCGCCGGGCCGATCGCGGCGGCGGCCGCGTACAAGCAGGCCGAGCAGGCGCTGTCGGTGGCGCGGCGGCGTGGCCGGGTGTTCGTGGAGCACGAGCAGCTGGCCGCCGGGTCCGTGCTGCCGCTGCTGGCCGACGACGCGGTGAAGGCCTTCGCCGACGGGCTGCTGCGGGCGCTGCACGAGCATGACGCGACGGGCCGGGGTGACCTGGTCGCCTCGCTGCGCGCGTGGCTGTCACGGCACGGGCAGTGGGACGCGGCCGCTGCCGACCTGGGGGTCCACCGGCACACCCTGCGCTACCGGATGCGGCGCGTCGAGGAGATCCTGGGGCGCAGCCTGGACGACCCGGACGTGCGGATGGAGCTGTGGCTGGCCCTCAAGGCGACCTCCGCCGAGTAGCCCCGCCGGCCGAGTAGTCCAAACAGTAGTGCCCGGTCCGCGCACTGCTACGACTCGGACAAACGCCCCCCGGCGGCCCCCGACCTACCGTGGACCACACAAGCCAAGCAGCACACCCCCAACGCGGAAGGGCCGGGACTCGTACATGACTTCCACCCATGCCTTCTGGCTCGCCGGCCGCCAGGTCACCGGCGAGGACACCTTCGACGTCACCTCCCCGTGGGACGGTCGGCTCGTCGGCAAGGTCGGCGTGCCGACCGATGCCCAGGTCGAGGAGGCCGTGGCCGCCGCGTACGCCGTCCGGGACGAGTTCGCCGCCACCCCGGCGCACGTCCGCGCCGCCGCCCTCGACCACGTCAGCAAGCGGCTGGCCGAGCGCACCGAGGAGATCGCCCGGCTGATCTCCGCCGAGAACGGCAAGCCGGTCAAGTGGGCCCGCGGCGAGGTCGGCCGCGCGGTCTCGGTGTTCCGGTTCGCCGCCGAGGAGGCCCGCCGGTTCAACGGCGGCGAGGCCCAGCGGCTCGACACGGACGCCGGCGGCCAGGGCCGGCTCGCGCTCACCCGCCGCTTCCCGAAGGGGGTCGTGCTCGGCATCGCGCCGTTCAACTTCCCGCTGAACCTGTGCGCCCACAAGGTCGCCCCGGCGATCGCCGCCGGCGCCCCGATCATCCTGAAGCCGGCCCCGGCCACCCCGCTGTCCGGCCTGATCCTCGGTGACCTGCTCGCCGAGACCGACCTGCCGGCCGGGTCGTGGAGCATCCTGCCGGTGCCGAACGACAAGATGCCCGCCCTCGTCCAGGACGAGCGGCTGCCGGTCATCTCCTTCACGGGTTCCGAGAAGGTCGGCTACGCGATCATGGACTCGGTGCCGCGCAAGCACTGCACGCTGGAGCTGGGCGGCAACGGCGCCGCGGTCGTCCTCGGCGACTACGCCTCCGACGCCGACCTGGACTGGGCCGCGACCCGCATCGCGACCTTCTCCAACTACCAGGGCGGCCAGTCCTGCATCTCGGTGCAGCGCGTCATCGCGGACGCCTCCGTCTACGACCGCCTGCTGCCCCGCGTCGTCGCCGCCGTCGAGGCCCAGGTCACCGGCGACCCCACCGACGACAAGACCGACGTCGGCCCGCTGGTCAGCGAGGACGCCGCCCGGCGCGTCGAGGCGTGGGTGAAGGAGGCCGTCGAGGCCGGCGCCACGCTGCTCACCGGCGGCGACCGCGACGGTGCCTCGTACGCGCCGACCGTGCTCACCGACGTACCGGCGGACGCGACGCTCGCCTGCGAGGAGGTCTTCGGACCGGTCCTCACCGTGCAGAAGGTGGACGGCGAGGCCGAGGCGTTCGCCGCGGTCAACGACTCCAAGTACGGCCTCCAGGCGGGCGTGTTCACCCACGACCTCCAGGCCGCCTTCCGCGCCCACCGCGCCCTGGAGGTCGGCGGTGTGGTGATCGGCGACGTCCCGTCCTACCGCGCCGACCAGATGCCGTACGGCGGTGCCAAGCAGTCCGGCGTGGGCCGCGAGGGCGTGCGGTACGCGATGGAGGACTACACCTACGAGCGCGTGCTGGTCCTCACCGGTCTCGCGCTCTGACCTGCCACGGACAGGTCGGAAGACGGAACGGCCGCAGCCCACTGTGCGGGGGCTGCGGCCGTTTCTGTTTCCTCGGCTCTGACCTGTAACGACGCGTCATTTCTGGCTTAATCTCGGAGGCTTACGGGAACACCCCGTTGCTCGTGCAGCCGATCGCGCCCACGGACGTGGCGGATGTCTTCGCCGGGATCGCCACGGGCGCGCCGCAGGGACGTTACCTCGATGTCGCACGCCCCGAGCCGCAGGACTTGGTGGACATGGCCCGGCGAACCGACGACGGGCGCGGCCACGCAGTGAAACGTGTACCGACGTGGTCGTGGGTGCTCGGCGTGGACATGACCGGAGACGTCCTGCTGCCCGGTGAGGGCGCCCGCATCGCGGCGATCACTTTCGACGAGTGGCTCGCGCGGCAGCGGTGAGCGAACGGGCAGAGTCCCCGCCCGGGCCTCGGAGCGCCCAGTCGGCCGGGCACGGCCACCGCTGCACCAGGCTGGCGTACTGCAGTCAGCTTCGCCATCGGCCCCTTCCTCGTCCCTGCGGGAGCCGTCGATCTTCGTTGCACACCGGTGACATCCCCCGAACACCATGGCGACTCAAGACTGAAAGGCTTTGGCCATCGCTCACCACGGAGACGGCCGCAAACGGTGGGGAAACGCCCCGCCAAGGGGAGGCCGACACGATCCGGGGCGATGCAGACCACTGGACAGACCAGCCGTAATACTGGGGGAAATCGACATGCACAAGCGCATCACTTCGCGCATCGCCGCGTCCGCGGCCGCCGCAGCCGTGGCGTTGGGGGCGGCCGCCACGTTGGCGCCCGCCGCCCAGGCAGCCACCCCGGCCGCCCGGACCGCGCACACCTCGCCGTGGCTGTCCGGCGCCGAGCTGCCGCTCGCGTCCACATTCCACTGGAAGGCGGAGCCGAGCACCCGTCAGACCAGCACCGGACCCTGGCAGGCGCTGTATTCCTGCGAATTCAGCGACCCGGAGCAGCTGCACGTCACCTCGGTCACGGGAATGCAGTTCCAGGGCGTGGACCGGCACGTGCAGGCAAGCCAGGCGCTCTTCCACTTCAAGGACAGCGCCACCGCGCGCAAGGCGCTGAGCGCCATCGAGCACGACTACGCCGGGTGCGCCAAGCACCTCAACAGCGGCCACCCGATCGACATCGACTCTGGCAAGCCGGACCACTGGACGCTGACCCGGACCGCGACCCGTGCCGACGGCGCCGCCTACCGCCTGGTCGGCCGCGACTCGGCCGGCAAGCCCGCCTCCGCTCCCGATCTGTCCTCGGACAGCCAGGAGCTCTTCGTCCAGCATGGCGCCACCATCTCCATGCTCGGCCTCTACGCCCTGAACGGGAAGATCGACAACGTCTCCGGAGCCGCGTCGGCGCTGCGTGCCATGTCCTACCGGCTCAGCCACGCCTGATGTCAAAACGGCTCTTCCGTGTCCGGTAGCGACGGCACGGCAGGGCACACCCGGGGTGTGACCGCCGCCAGCGGTCACACCCCGCGGCCCGCACCGACCACCTGCTCGTCGCGGCGTACTGGCGCACCGACTTGAGGGGAGGAGTCCGGTGCGAAGGCGAGATCGTTCCCGACCATCCGGTCGCCGACGGCATGCACTCCGCCGTCGTCCGTGCGGTCGAGCCCGTCGGCGCCCGGGCCGGTTCCACTTCCGCGGACGGCGCCTGTTGCGGCGTCACCGCGTGTTGCAGCCCCACGGAGGAGGCGACGGACCCGTCGACCACCGTGGCGCGGGCCAGGGCCGCTTCGGGATGCGCCTGCCAGAGCTGACCCGCCTCTGCCCGGTTCGTGACGGACGTGAGTGCGCCCCCGGCCGACCTTCCGTTCCAGCGGTCGTTGCAACACCCCAGTTCAAGGGGTGCGATGGACTTCGAGATCCGCAGGGACAGACGTGGTGGGGGCGGCCGTCGACTGACGCGTGAGCGGGAGGTATATCTCCAGCTCATGCAGCAGGGCTACAGCAGCAGAGAGGCGTGCCGCATCGTCGGCATCAACCTGCGGACCGGCAAGCGGTGGCGCAACGGCTGGCACTCTCCGCCGACGGGGAAGCCGAAGCCTCCCATCACCGTGGAGGCTCCGGCTTCCGAGCCGTCGCGGTACCTCCGCGAGGCCGACCGGCCGCCTGCGACCCACAACCGTTGCTGACCGGCAGGAGCGGCCGTAGCCGTTCCCACTCGGCGCTTCTCGCGGGCCCTCAGCCCGAGAAGCCGAGGTGCGCGAGCCGTAGCGGGCCGCGCAGCCGGAGGTGGACGTCGTGGACGCCCTCGGTGACCAGGCGGGCGGTCAGGGTGGTGTACGTGTAGGCGTCCGCAGTGGGGGTGTCCAGGGTGAGGGCCGCCACCACCGGGCCGCCGTCCAGGGCCAGTTCCAGCGTGCCCTCGCCCGCCGCCTCCGCGGTCACCTCGCGCACGCCCGCCCCGAAGTCGCAGGCACGGTAGACCAGTTCGGCCGCCTGGTCCCGGGCCGGGGTCACCGCGTCGCCCGCCGTCCGCGTCCGGTCCACGAGCGCGGCACCGGACTGCTCGTCGAAGTCGGCGCTCGGCAGGCCGCGTTGCAGCACCGCACGGGGCGCCGGGTCCGGACCGTCGAGGTGCACGGTGGTCCGCAGCCGCACGTCCTCGCTGGAGGCGCCCACCAGGAGGTCGTACGGGCCCCGCTCCAGACGCCAGCCGCCCCGTCGTACGTCCCAGAACTCCAGCGCGGTGAGCGGGACTTCGAAGGAGACGGCGGCCGTCTCGCCGGGCGTCAGGGTGATCCGGCGGTGCTCCAGCAGCTCGCGGCGCGGCCGGGGCACCGAGGGGTCCACCGCCCGGCCGTAGAGCTGGACCACCTCGTCCGCCGTCCGCTCTCCGGTGTTCGTGACCGTACAGCTCACCAGCAGCGAGTCGGACCCCACCCGGGTCACCAGACCGGCGTACCGGAAGGACGCGTACGACAGGCCGTGGCCGAACGGGAACAGCGGGGTGCCCTCGAAGTAGAGGTAGGTCTGGCGGCCGCCGATCACGTCGTAGTCGAGCAGGTCGGGCAGGTCGGCGTCGGAGGCGTACCAGGTCTGGGGCAGCCGGCCGGCCGGTGAGACGTCTCCGGCCAGCACCCGGGCCAGGGCCGTGCCCGCCGCCTGGCCGCCGTGCGCGGTCCACAGCGCGGCCGGCACCCGGGCGGTGTCCACCGCGTACGGGTAGGCCGAGACCAGCGCCAGGACGGTGCGCGGGTTGGCGGCGCGGGCCACGCGCAGCAGCCGCTGCTGGTGCTCGGGCAGCAGCAGGGTCGTACGGTCCTCGGTCTCGCGGCCGTTGATGTGCGGGTCGTTGCCCGCCACCACCAGGACGACGTCCGCCGCGGCCGCCGCCCGGGCCACGGCGTCCTCGCCCCGCTCGACCATGACCACCTCGAAGACGTCGCCCGCCTCGGCAACCTTCACCCCGTCGGCGGCGACCCGCACATGGCGGCCCGTGCCCAGATGCCGGAGGAGGTGACCGCCGCGGTGCGGTTCGAGACGGAAGGTCTCCTGGACGACCCAGCCACCGGGCTGGTCGGCGGAGGCGCGCAGGTAGCCGTCCTCGGCGACGGAGAGGTAGCGGCCGTCGGGGGCGCGCAGGGTCAGCACCCCCTCGCCCCAGTCGGCCAGCGCGAACTCGGTGCCGGCCGCGTCGGCGGTCAGCGGCGGCAGATCGGTGCGGCCCGACAGCAGCGCGGGGTCCAGTGCGCCCTCGGCGCCGCGCGCCAGGTCGGGGGCGTCCGCCGCCGGCACGGACAGGTAGGCGCCCGCCGCCGTCCGCAGCCGTACCCGGTCCACGCCCTCCGCGAACTCCACGCCCCGCGCGCCGAACCGCTCGTACAGGCCCTCCAGGGGGGTGGAGCGGTGCAGCAGGGTGCCGCTGTACCAGTCGAGTTTGCACTCGTCGGCGAGCAGGCCGACGACCGCGATCCGGGTGTCCGGGGCGAGCGGCAGCAGGCCGTCGTCGTTCTTCAGCAGCACGATGGCCTGCTCGGCGGCCTCCCGGGCGAGCGCCCGGTGGGCGGGGGTGTCGAACTCACCGGTGGCCGCGTGCGGGTCGTAGCGCGGGTCGAACTCGCCGAGCCGGAAGCGCACGGAGAGCTGGCGGCGGACCGCCGCGTCGAGGTCGGCCTCGGTCAGCAGGCCCTGCTCGACGGCCCCCCGGACCCGCGCGGTGATCAGCGAGGAGTCCGTGCCGTGGTCGGTGAAGCTGTCCACGCCGGCCAGCAGGGCCGCGGCGGTGGCCTCCTCGTGGGTGGCGTAGTAGTGCTCGGCGTCGACCAGGTTGGACGGCGCGCCCGCGTCCGAGCAGACCAGCAGTTCCTCGTCGGTCCAGGTGCGCAGGTGCTCGCGCAGGTAGGGGGAGACGTGGTTGGGGCGGCCGTTGACCAGGTTGTAGGCGGGCATCACCCCGGCCACCGCGCCGGCCTCGACCGTGTCCCGGAAGGCGCGCAGGTCGTACTCGTGCAGCACCCGCGGGCGCACGGAGGCCGACGAGGTGGCCCGGTCGGTCTCGTTGTTGTGCGCCAGCCAGTGCTTGAGCACGGGCGCGGTGCGCCAGTACCGGGGGTGGTCGCCGCGCAGGCCGTGCGTGTACGCCGTGGCGATGGCCGAGGTCAGCTTCGGGTCCTCCGCGTAGCCCTCCTCGTTGCGGCCCCACAGCGGGTGGCGCAGCAGGTTGACCGTCGGCGACCAGACGTTGAGGCCGACCCGCTCGTCCCGGGTGCGCATCGCCCGGATCTCCTTGGACACGGCCTCCCCGATCCGCCGCACCAGGTCCGGGTTCCAGGTCGCGCCCAGGCCGACCGCCTGCGGGAACACGGTCGCCGGGCCCATCCAGGCCACGCCGTGCAGGGCCTCCTGGCCGGTGCGCCAGGCGGCGATGCCGAGCCGCTGCACGGCGGGCGTGTACTGGTGCACGAAGGAGATCTTCTCGTCCAGGGTCAGCCGCGCCAGCAGGTCGTCGACGCGCTTCGCGAACGGCAGGTGCGGATCACGGAACGGCGGGGTGGACGGCGAGTCAACGGTCACGAGTGGTTCCCCTTGCGTGGAGCGGCGCGGCCCTTTCGAAGCGCTTCGATGCTGGTTCGACCGGGGCGCGGTGTCAAGGTCCCCTGCCCGAACGGGAGGGACTCCACCGTTCTCGGACCGGGAGCAACCCACGGCTCCCCGCCCGAGGAATCTTGGGAACGACCCTTGTGCGCCCCCAGGTGTTCACTTAACCTCGCAGCAACATCGAAGCGCTTCGACTGCACTCCTCGCAGACGCGCTTCCGCTCGGCCGGATCCACTGAAGACACCGCAGCCGACGGCCCACCGCCGGGTGTCCTGGTGCGCCATGAAGGGTTGACGCAATGACGCCGAACGCCGCCTCCCCCGCCCCCGCCGGCAGCAGCCGGAGAAGTTTCCTCGCCTCCACCGCGGTCGCCGCCGCGGCGGTCGCGGGCGGGATGCCGCTGCTCTCCGCCTGCGGCGGCGCGGACAACGGCTCGCGGGACGGCACCACCTCGGGAAAGGACGCCAGGAAGATCCTGCCCACCTACGTGGCCAGCGACGTGGTGAAGCCGGACATCCCGTCCAGGAACGGCTCGGCCATGGGCTTCACGGCCAAGCTCGACGTCGAGACCCTCAAGCCCTCGGTGCCCAGGAAGCTCGGCAAGGGCGGCAGGATCACCGTCATGGCGCCGTTCTGGGGCTCGCCGCCGAAGCAGGGCAACCCCTACTACACGTCGATGAACGACCTGATCGGCGTCGACGTCCAGTGGCGCAACCAGGACGGCAACACCTACGACCAGAAGCTCGGCGCGGTCCTGGCCTCCAGCGACGTACCGGACGTGGTCGTCGTCCCCGGCTGGAACATGATGGGCAAGATACCCAGCGCCATCATCAGCAAGTTCGCCGACCTCGGCCCGTACCTGTCCGGGGACAAGGTCAAGGAGTACCCGAACCTCGCGGCGATCCCGTCGGGTGCCTGGCAGCGTTCCATCTTCGGCGGCAGGCTGATGGGCCTGCCGATGCCCGCCCCCACCGTGGGGAACATCGTGCCCCTCTACCGCCAGGACATATTCGACAAGGAGGGCTACGAGGTCCCGCGCTCCGCCGACGAGTTCATGGCGCTGTGCAAGGACATCACCAACGCCCGGGCCAAGCGGTGGGCCTGCGGTGACATGAAGTGGACCGCGATGAACACCTTCGGGGTGCTCGGGGGCGGGGAGAAGCCGCTCGCCTGGAACATGGTCGACGGCAAGCTGATCAACCGCATCGAGACCCCGGAGTACCTGGAAGCCATCGAGTGGACGCGCAAGCTGTTCGCGGCCGGTTACGTCCACCCGGACTTCCGGATGGGCAAGAGCCAGACCACCGACCCCGCACCCAAGTTCGCGGCCGGCGAGTTCCTCATCTGGAACAACGACATCTCCAACTGGTACGGCCAGCAGGCCTCCCAGGCCACCCAGAACCCCGACTTCAAGGTCTGGGGCATGGACATCTGGAACCACGACGGCGGGGATCCGTCGCTGTTCGCCGTCAACCCGGCCGGCATCTTCGCCTTCGTCAACAAGAAGGCCTCCGAGTCCGTCGTCCACGACGTCCTGGCGGTCGCCAACGTCACCGCGGCGCCGTACGGCACCAAGGAGTGGATGATGACGAACTACGGCGTCGAGGGCACCCACTACACGATCAAGAACGGCGTCCCCGTCAAGAACGACCAGGGCAACAACGAGGTCGTCAACGCCTACGTCATGGTGGCGAGCCCCGCCCCGACCATCGCCCACCCGGACATGCCGGACTACACCAAGGGCATGGTCGCGTGGCAGCAGCGGATGGGCGGCTTCACCAGGAAGTCGTCCTTCTGGGGTCTGCAGATCACCGAGCCCTCCCGCTACACCAACCTCTCCAACGACTTCGAGCAGTTGGAGGACGACATCATCCGCGGGCACAAGAAGATCGGCGACATGCAGCAGGCCGTCTCCGACTGGAAGAGCAAGGGCGGCGACAAGCTGCGCGACTGGTACAGGAAGCTTCTCGACGAGAACGGTCCGGCGGCGAGCTGACCCGGCTCCGAGGCAAGGAGAACAGCCGTGTCCCACAGCACGGTGCCTCGGAGCGGTGCCGAGGCCAGCACCCCGGTGAAGACCCCGGTGACGTCCGCCGGCACCACCGGCGCCCGGGAGGAACGACGCTCGCGGAAGCTGGGCTTCCGGCTCAGGTTCAGACGCGACCGCCTGCTGATCCTCATGACGGTACCGGCCCTCGTGCTGGTCCTGGTCTTCAACTACCTGCCGATCCTCGGCAACGTCGTCGCCTTCCAGGACTACGACCCCTACATCAGCGACAACGGCATCGTCTCCATCCTGCACAGCCCGTTCGTGGGCCTGGAGAACTTCCAGCGGATGTTCGAGGACCCGGCGTTCTGGAACGCGGTCGAGAACACCCTGGTGCTGTTCCTCGTCCAGCTCCTGCTGTTCTTCCCGATCCCCGTCCTGCTCGCGCTGCTCATCAACAGCGTGGTCAGGCCCCGGGTGCGGGCGGTCGCGCAGGCCGTGCTCTACCTGCCGCACTTCTTCTCCTGGGTGCTGGTCATCGCCGTCTTCCAGCAGATGTTCGGCGGCGCCGGGATGCTCTCCCAACTGCTGCGGCAGCACGGGTACGACGGCCTCGACATCATGACCGACCCGAACACCTTCCCGTTCCTGATCACCGCGCAGAGCGTGTGGAAGGACGCCGGGTGGGGGATCATCGTCTTCCTCGCCGCGCTGGCCTCGGTGCCGACCGACCTGTACGAGGCCGCCGCGATGGACGGCGCCGGCCGCTGGCGCCGCATGTGGCACGTCACGCTGCCCGCCCTGCGCCCGGTGATCGCGCTCCTCCTCGTGCTGCGCGTCGGTGACGCCCTGACCGTCGGGTTCGAACAGATCCTGCTGCAACGCGACGGCGTCGGCACGAACGCGGGCGAGGTCCTCGACACCTTCGTGTGGTGGAACGGCGTCCGCAACCAGGACTTCGGCTACGCGGCCGCCGCCGGTCTGATCAAGGGCGTGGTCAGCATCGGCCTCGTCCTCGCCGCGAACAAGGTGGCCCATCTCATGGGCGAGCAGGGGGTGTACAAGAAGTGACCGCCGTCATCGACGAACCGGTGGCCGGGCCGCACCGGTGGGCCGCGCCGCCCCGCCCGGCGTGGGAGGAGGAGCCCTCCCGGGCGGGCCTCGCGGGAAAGGGCATCGCCCTGTCGTTCGCCTGCCTGGCCGTCGTCTTCCCGCTGTGGATCGTGATCGTCACCAGTCTCTCCTCGCGCAGCACCATCGACCGGGCGGGCGGCCTGGTGATCGTGCCCAGGGGCGTCACCTTCGTCGCCTACCGGGAGCTGCTGAGCGGCGGCCAGGTCACCCGCGCCGCGGTCATCAGCATCCTCGTCACCCTGGTCGGCACGGTGTTCTCGATGACGGTGTCCGTCCTGTGCGCCTACGGCCTGTCCCGCACCGGCTCGCTCGGCCACCGCTGGATCCTGATGGGGCTGCTGGCGACGATGTTCTTCAGCGCCGGCCTCATCCCCACCTACCTGCTGGTGCAGTCCCTCGGGCTGACCGACAGCTATCTCGCGCTGATCCTGCCGAGCGCGGTGAGCGTCTTCAACATCCTGGTGCTGCGCGGCTTCTTCATGGGCATCTCGCCGGAACTCGTCGACAGCGCGCGCATCGACGGGGCCGGGGACCTGCGGATCCTCTGGCAGATCGTCATGCCGCTGTCCCGGGCGGTCCTCGCGGTGATCACACTGTTCTACGCCGTCGGGTACTGGAGCGCATGGTTCAACGCCTCGCTCTACCTGAACGACCAGGACATGATGCCGTTGCAGAACGTCATGATCCAGCTGGTGCAGAAACAGGAGGCACCGGTCGGCCTCGGCCAGGCCATCAGGACCGGCCAGCTGTCGGGCCTCGCCATCCAGATGGCCGTCATGGTGATGGCCCTGCTGCCCGTCGCCGTGCTGTCGCCGTTCGTCCAGAAGCACTTCAGGAAGGGGATGCTGACGGGGGCGGTGAAGGGATGACCCGCACGCGACCGAGCCTCGCCGACGCCACCCGGGGCCGTGTCCTCTTCGGCGGCGACTACAACCCCGAGCAGTGGCCGGAGGAGACCTGGCAGGACGACGTCCGGCTGATGAAGGACGCCGGCGTCAACTCCGTCACGCTGGGCGTCTTCTCCTGGGCCCGGCTCGAACCGGAGCCGGGCGCCCGCGACTTCGGCTGGCTGGACCGGCTGATGGACCTGATGCACGCCCACGGCATCGGTGTCGTCCTGGCCACGCCCACCAGCTCCCCGCCGCCCTGGATGGGACGGCTGCACCCGGACACCCTGCCCCGGGACGCCGACGGCCGCATCGAGTGGTGGGGCGGCCGGCAGCACTTCTCGCACTCCAGCGCCACCTACCGCCGGTACGCCGCCGCGATCACCGAGGACCTGGCCGCCCGCTACGCCGGCCACCCGGCCCTCACCCTGTGGCACATCAACAACGAGTACTGCACCTTCGACTACGGCGACGAGGCCGCCGCCGCCTTCCGTGAATGGCTGCGCGCGCGGTACGGCACCCTGGACGCCCTCAACGCGGCCTGGGGCACCGCCTTCTGGAGCCAGGGCTACGACACCTGGGACGGCGTCCTGCCCCCGCGCCACGCCCACTACCTGAAGAACCCCGGCCAGGTGCTGGACTTCCGGCGGTTCACCTCCGACATGCTGCTGGAGTGCTACACCGCCGAGCGGGACATCGTCCGCCGGCACACCCCCCACATCCCGGTCACCACCAACTTCATGCCGCTGTGGGTGGGCCAGGACGGCTGGCGCTGGGCCGAGGAGGAGGACGTCGTCTCCGTCGACCTGTATCCCGATCCGCGCGACCCGCTGGGCGGGCAGCGCGGGGCGCTGGTGCAGGACCTCACCCGCTCGCAGGCGCGCGGACCGTGGCTGCTGATGGAACAGGCCGCCGGGCCGGTCAACTGGCGGGGCGTGAACCACCCCAAGCCGCGCGGACTCAACCGCCTGTGGTCCCTCCAGGCCGTCGCCCGAGGCGCCGACGCCGTCTGCTACTTCCAGTGGCGCCAGTCCCGGCAGGGCGCCGAGAAGTTCCACTCCGGGATGGTCGGCCACGCGGGCGAGGAGGGCCGCACCTTCCAGGAGGTCAAGCGGCTGGGCGCCGAACTCGCCGGCCTGGCGCCCGAGGTGACGGGCACGCGGATCACCGCCGACATCGCGGTGCTGCACGACTGGCACTCCTGGTGGGCCGGCGACCACGAGGGCAGGCTGTCGACGCGGGTCGACCTGCCCGAGGTGCTCACCGCCTGGCACCGGGCCCTGTGGGAGGCCCACCTCACCACCGACTTCGCCCACCCGGAACACGACCTGTCCGGCTACCGGCTCGTCGTCGCCCCCCAGCTGTACCTGCTCACCGACGCCGCCATCGCCAACCTCCTCGCCTACGTCCAGGGCGGCGGCACCCTCGTCTGCGGCTTCCACACCGGTGTCGCCGACGAGGACGACCGGGTGCGGGCCGGCGGTATGGACGCCCGGCTGCGCGAGCTGTTCGGCATCCGCACCCTGCACGAGTGGTGGCCGCTGGAGGCGGGGGAGACCGTGGCGTGCGAGGGGTTCGACGGCACGCTGTGGTCGGAGGAGATCGAGCCGGAGCCCGGCGCCGCCGAGGCCGTGCCGTACCGGGGCGGTGAGCTGGACGGCCTGCCCGCCGTGCTGCGCCGGGGCCGCGCCTGGTACCTCTCCACGCTGCCCGAACCGGCGGCCCTGCGCTCCCTGCTGGCCGGCATCGCCGCCGGGGCGGGGGTGCGGCCGGTGCTGGAGGGGCTCCCGGCGGGCGTGGAGGCGGTGCGCCGCGGTGCGCTGCTGTTCCTGCTCAACCACGGGCGGGAGCCGGTCACCGTGCCGGTGCCGGGCACCCACCGTGAGCTGCTCGCCGGCATGGAGGTCACGGACGCGGTCACGCTCGGCCGGTACGGCGTGGCGGTGCTGCGGCCATGAGCGGTACGCCCGTGCACGGCACCTGGGAGCCGGCCCCGGCCGCCCGCTGGGAGGACGCCTTCCTGAGCGGGAACGGCCACCACGGCGCCCTTGTGTTCGGAGATCCGAACGATGAGCGGGTGGTCGTCACCCACCACACCCTGGTCCGCCCCAACGGCGGCGAGCACGCACGGCCGCCCCGGCTGGCCGCCGCCCTCCCCGCGGTGCAGGACCGGCTGCTCGCCGGCGACCTCACCGCCGCCGAGAGCCTCACCGACGGCCGCCCGCTGCAGTGGGTGCAGCCCTTCCACCCCGCCTTCCAGGTCCGCGTGCGCCGGAGCGCGGACGACGGCCGGTACGTCCGCCGGGCCCTGGACTTCACCAGCGGCGAGGCCACGGCGGTCCACGGCGAGGCCCGCGGCCGGGTCTTCGTCTCCCGCGCGGACGACGTGATCGTGCACGAGGTCACCGGCGGCGGCGACCTCGAGATCCGCCTGGACCACCGGCTGCCCGGCGCCCCGGCCGGTCTCCGCGTCGGCCACGGCACGCTGCTCACCCCCGAGGGTGCCCTGCTGAGCCTGCGCGCCCGCTACCCGGACAGCGACCGCGCCTACACCGGCGTGCCCCTGGTCGCCGTCAGCGGCGGCCGGAGCGAACTCGCCCCGCCCGGCGTCCGCGTCACCGGCGCCCGCTCGGTGCTGCTGCTCACCCGGGTGCGCCGGCACACCGGCGAGACGGACGTGGTCGCCGAGACCCGGCTGCTCCAGGACCTGCTCGACGGCACCGACCGGCCCTACGAGAGCCTCCTCGCCCGGCACCTGGACCGGCACCGCCCCGCCTACCTGCGGGTCGGCCTCGACCTCGGCGCCGACCCGGCCGAACGCGCCCTGCCCGGTTCCGCGCTGCTGACCCGCCCGGACAGCCCGGCCCTGCTGGAGCGGCTCTTCGCCGCAGGCCGTTACCACCTGCTCTCCAGCAGCGGCCTCAACCCGCCCCGGCTCACCGGACTGTGGACCGGCGACTGGGACACCGCCTGGTCGGGCGCGTTCACCACGAACGCCAACCTCAACCTCCAGACCGCCGCCGCGCCCGCCGCCGCCCTGCCCGAGGTCACCGAGGCCCTGGCCGCGCTGGTCGAGCGGCAGCTGCCGGACTGGCGGGCCAACGCCCGCGCGATCTTCGGCACCCGGGGCGTGGTCGCGCCCAGCCACACCGACGGTGAGTCCGGGTACACCTACCACTTCGACCGCGCCTACCCCCACCAGCTGTGGACCGCCGGCGCCGACTGGCTGCTCAAACCCCTGGTGGACCACGACGAGATCCGCGGCGAACAGGACCCGCGCACCGCCGCCGCCCTCGCCGAGGCGGCCCTCTTCCAGGAGGACTTCCTCACCCGCACCGACGCCGACGGCCACCTGGTCGTCGTCCCCTCCTACTCGCCCGAGAACCGCCCCGCGGGCGGCAGCTGGGGTGCGCTCAACGCGGCCATGGACCTCTCCGCCGCCCGCCACACCCTGCTCACCGCCTCCCGCTACCACCCCGAACACGCCGAGCGCTGGCGCGCGTTGGCCGACCGGCTGCCCCCCCACCGGATCAACGCCGACGGCGCCCTCGCGGAATGGGCCTGGCCCGGCCTGGAGGACACCTACGAGCACCGCCACCTCAGCCACCTCTACGGCGTCTGGCCCCTGGAGGAGATCACCCCGTACGACACACCGCGCCTGGCCGCCGCCGCCCACCGGGCGCTCGCCCTGCGCGGCGCCGAGAACGACTCCGCCCACGGCCATCTGCACCAGGCCCTGGTCGCCGCCCGCCTGCGGGACCGGGACCACGCCGCACGGGCCCTGCGCCGGGTCCTGGGCGGCGACTTCTTCCACGCCTCCCTGATGAGCGCCCACTACCCGCGGCGGGACGTCTACAACGCGGACGCCGCGCACACCCTGCCCGGCGTGCTCATCGAAATGCTCGTGCAGTCCACCCCGGACCGGCTGGTCCTGCTGCCCGCCGTCCCGGACGGCTGGCCGCGCGGAGAACTGCGCGGGGTGCGCACCCGGTTCGGCGCCGAGGTCGACCTCGCCTGGGACCCGGACGGCGCCCGGGCCGTCGTACGGCCGGGCCGCACCCGCCGCGTCGAACTGCGGACTTCCTCCGGCGCCGAACCGCTCGACCTCGTCGCCGGAGAAGACCGCGTCCTCACCCTGGGGACGCGGTGACCGGAACAACTCCCCCCACCCATGGAAGGGACACCATGGCAGCAAGCACACTCGCCAGGGTCGCCAAGGCCCTGCTCGCCCCCGCCCTCGCCCTCGGCGCCACCGTCGGCCTCGCCTCGGCGCCCGCCTCCGCCGCGGTCTGGAACTCCTGCGACCAGTGGGGCAGCACCAGCCTGAACGGCTACACGCTCTACAACAACATCTGGGGCTCCGGCGCGGGCAGCCAGTGCATCTGGGCCAACTCCGGCACCAACTGGGGCGTCTGGGCGAACCACCCCGCCACCGGCGGGATCAAGGCCTACCCCAACGCCACGAAGGCGATCAACAAGCCGATCACCTCGCTGTCCTCGCTGACCAGCACCTACAACGTCAGCGTCCCGTCGTCCGGCGCGTACAACACGTCGTACGACATCTGGGACACCGCCCACCGGTACGAGATCATGCTCTGGGTCAACAAGACCGGGGCCGTCGGCCCGCTCGGCACCTCGCAGGGCACGGTCACCGTCGGCGGCGCCACCTGGACCGTCTACAAGGGCACCAACGGCTCCAACGACGTCTTCTCCTTCATCCGCAGCTCCAACTCCAGTTCGGGCACGGTGAACATCCTGCAGATCCTGAAGTGGATCAAGGACACCAAGGGCTGGTTCGGCAACGTCACCCTCGGCGACGTCCAGTTCGGCTACGAGATCACGTCGTCCTCGGGCGGCCTGAACTTCACCACCAACAACCTGACCGTCAGCGGAAGCTGAGCACAGGGGCCGGTTCCCCCCGGGGGGCCGGCCCCGTACGCGGGACAGCGGGAGCGGGATGTCAGGACGCGGCCGGTGCCGGGCCCGAACTCGCCCGGACCGTCAGACCGGGCGCGAGCAGCACGACCTCGTCGCCGCCCCGCCCCTCCAGCTTGGCCACCAGGCGCTCCACGGCGTGCCGGCCCATCTCCTGGGCGGGGATGGCGGCCGAGGTCAGCCGCACCGAGGCCTGCACGGCGACCTGGTCCGGGCAGATCGCGACCACGGACACGTCCTCGGGCACCGCCCGGCCCTGCTGACGCAGCAGCGCGAGCAGCGGCTCCACCGCCGACTCGTTCTGGACCACGAACCCGGTCGTGCCCGGCCGCTCGTCGAAGACCCGGGCCAGGGTGAGCGCCATCGCGTCGTACCCGCCCTCGCACGGCCGGTGCAGCAGTCCGAGACCCCGCTCGCGGGCCCGGGAGCGCAGCCCGTCGAGGGTGCGCTCGGCGAAGCCGGTGTGCCGCTCGTAGACCGCCGGGGCCTCGCCGATGACAGCGATGTCACGGTGGCCCAGCTCCGCGAGGTGCTCCACGCACAGCGCGCCGGTCGCCGCCCAGTCCAGGTCCACGCAGGTCAGACCGGTGGTGTCGGCGGGCAGCCCGATGAGCACGGAGGGCTGGTCGGTCCCCCGCAGCAGCGGCAGCCGCTCGTCCTCCAGCTCGACGTCCATCACGATCATCGCGTCGGCCAGCCCGCTGCCGGTGACCCGGCGCACCGCGTCGGGGCCCTCCTCGCCGGTGAGCAGCAGGACGTCGTAGCCGTGCGTGCGGGCCGTGGTGGCCACCGCGATGGCGATCTCCATCATCACCGGCACGTACATGTCGGTGCGCAACGGGATCATCAGCGCGATGATGTTCGACCGTTTGCCGGCCAGGGCGCGGGCGCCCGCGTTCGGGTGGTAACCCAGCTCCCGGATGCTCTGCTCGACCCGCTGCCGGGTGGTGACGGAGATGGACCGCTTGCCGCTGAGGACGTAACTCACCGTGCTCGCCGAGACTCCGGCGTGCTGGGCGACCTCGGCAAGGGTGACCATGCAGCTCTCCAAGCTCTGTGAAGCGCTTCGACACTGCGCGTATCCGAAACGGCGGATTGAGGGTGTTGAGCGACACTATCGCCAGCGGGGGCGGGGTGTCCAGAGGCTGTCGAAGCGCTTCGACAGCGGGCGGGCGAGAAACGGCGGGAGAGGGGAGCGGGGGACACGTCCCATGACGTCCCCCCGGCCACCCGTTCGGCCCAAGTCTCCCGTACCGGGACCCCGAGGGGTGGTGAGGTCGGCCCGTTTCGGGTACCAACGATCCAGTAGCACTGGTCGGTAGCGAACGGTCCCAGACGTCCTCTCTGCGACGAGGTGAGCCTCCCATGACCGCCACCACCCCACGCACCACCGTCACCGAGCGCGAGGCCCGGCGGGTGGCGGAGGCCGCCCGGGAACAGGACTGGCGCAAGCCCAGCTTCGCCAAGGAACTGTTCCTCGGGCGCTTCCGGCTCGACCTCATCCACCCCAGCCCGCTGCCCGATGAGGAGTCCGTCCGGCGCGGCGAGGAGTTCCTCGCGAAACTGCGCGCCTTCTGCGAGACGGAGATCGACTCCGCCCGCATCGAGCGCGAGGCCCGCATCCCCGACGAGGTCGTGGCCGGCCTGAAGGAACTCGGCGCCCTCGGCATGAAGATCGACCCGAAGTACGGCGGTCTCGGCCTCACCCAGCTCTACTACAACAAGGCCCTCGCCCTGGTCGGCTCCGTCAGCCCCGCCGTCGGCGCGCTGCTCTCCGCCCACCAGTCGATCGGCGTCCCGCAGCCGCTGAAGCTGTTCGGCACCCAGGAGCAGAAGGACGCCTTTCTGCCCCGCTGCGCCCGCACGGACATCTCCGCGTTCCTGCTCACCGAGCCGGACGTGGGCTCCGACCCGGCCCGCCTGGCCACCACGGCCGTACCCGAGGGCGACGACTACGTCCTCGACGGCGTGAAGCTGTGGACCACCAACGGCGTGGTCGCCGACCTGCTCGTCGTCATGGCCCGGGTGCCGAAGTCCGAGGGGCACAAGGGCGGCATCACCGCGTTCGTCGTGGAGGCCACCGCCGAGGGCGTCACCGTCGAGAACCGCAACGCCTTCATGGGGCTGCGCGGCATCGAGAACGGCGTCACCCGATTCCACCGGGTCCGGGTCCCCGCCGCGAACCGCATCGGTCCCGAGGGCGCGGGCCTGAAGATCGCGCTGACCACGCTGAACACCGGGCGTCTGTCGCTGCCCGCGATGTGCGCGGGCTCCGGCAAGTGGTGCCTGAAGATAGCCCGCGAGTGGTCGGCGGAGCGCGAGCAGTGGGGCAAGCCGGTCGCGCTGCACGAGGCCGTCGGCTCCAAGATCAGCTTCATCGCGGCCACCACCTTCGCGCTGGAGGCCGTCGTCGACCTGGCCTCGCAGATGGCCGACGAGGACCGCAACGACATCCGCATCGAGGCCGCCCTCGCCAAGCTCTACGGCTCCGAGATGGCCTGGACGATGGCCGACGAGCTGGTCCAGATCCGCGGCGGCCGCGGCTACGAGACGGCCGAGTCGCTGCGGGAGCGCGGCGAACGCCCGGTCCCGGCCGAGCAGATGCTGCGCGACCTGCGCATCAACCGCATCTTCGAGGGCTCCACGGAGATCATGCACCTGCTGATCGCCCGGGAGGCCGTCGACGCCCACCTCTCGGTCGCCGGCGACCTCATCGACCCCGACAAGCCGCTGTCCGCCAAGGCCAGGGCGGGCGCGAACGCGGGCGTCTTCTACGCCAAGTGGCTGCCGAAGCTGGTCGCCGGGCCGGGTCAGCTGCCCACGGCGTACGGCGACTTCAAGCACGGCATCGACCTCTCCGGGCACCTGCGCTACGTCGAGCGCACGGCCCGCAAGCTGGCACGGTCCACCTTCTACGCCATGTCCCGCTGGCAGGGCCGGATGGAGACCAAGCAGGGCTTCCTCGGCCGGATCGTGGACATCGGCGCCGAGCTGTTCGCGATGAGCGCGGCCTGCGTCCGCGCCGAGCGGCTGTGGCGGGAGGGCGAGCACGGCCGCGAGGCCTACCAGCTCGCCGACGCCTTCTGCCGCCAGTCCCGCATCCGGGTGGACGAACTCTTCGGCCGGCTGTGGACCAACACCGACGACCTGGACCGCAAGGTGGTCAGGGGGGTCCTCGCCGGCGCCTACACCTGGCTGGAGGAGGGCGTCCTCGACCCGTCGGGCGAGGGACCGTGGATCGCCGACGCGACCCCCGGCCCCTCGGCCCGCGAGAACGCCCGCCGTCCCTACGGCGGTTAGCGGTACGTGGCGCCCAGGGCTGGCAGTACGTGTCGCCCGGGTCCCGTGTCGTCCAGGAGCCGGTGGCGGCCTTGCCGCCGTTCGCCTTGGCCAGGGCCGCCGTGTCCTTGTCGTTGTTCCAGACGTAGGCACGGCGGTCCCGGTACGGATCTTCACGGTGGCTCCACAACGCCCGGAGAGGCACCCGGCCGAGGGACGCGCTGTCCGAGCCGTCACCGCTTACGGCCACAATGGGGGGATGACCGACAGTCCCGCCCGTCCGGCACCCCTCGCCGACCCGCACCTCGTCTACGACCCCGCACCCGGGGACGGCCCCAAGGACGTGGTGATCCTCGGCTCCACCGGATCCATCGGCACCCAGGCCATCGACCTCGTGCTGCGCAACCCCGACCGCTTCCGGGTCACCGCCCTCTCCGCGAACGGCTCCCGGGTGGCCCTCCTCGCCGAACAGGCCCGCCGGCTACGGGTGCGGACCGTCGCCGTCGCCCGCGAGGACGTCGTACCCGCGCTGCGCGAGGCGCTCGCCGCCGAGTACGGCGGCGGGGAACCGCTGCCCGAGATCCTCGCCGGACCCGACGCGGCCACCCAGGTCGCCGCCTCCGCCTGCCACACCGTGCTCAACGGCATCACCGGCTCCATCGGGCTCGCCCCGACCCTCGCCGCCCTGGAGGCGGGCCGCACCCTCGCGCTCGCCAACAAGGAATCGCTGATCGTCGGAGGCCCGCTGGTCACGGCCCTCGCGAAGCCCGGCCAGATCATCCCGGTCGACTCCGAGCACGCGGCCCTCTTCCAGGCGCTCGCCGCCGGCACCCGCGCCGACGTCCGCAAGCTCGTCGTCACCGCCTCCGGCGGCCCCTTCCGCGGCCGGACCCGGGACGAGCTGGCCCACGTCGGCGTGGCCGACGCCCTCGCCCACCCCACCTGGGCGATGGGCCCGGTGATCACGATCAACTCCGCGACCCTGGTCAACAAGGGCCTGGAGGTCATCGAGGCACACCTGCTCTACGACATTCCCTTCGACCGGATTGAGGTGGTCGTGCATCCGCAGTCGTATGTCCACTCGATGGTCGAGTTCACCGACGGTTCCACGATCGCCCACGCGACGCCCCCCGACATGGGCGGCCCCATCGCGATCGGTCTGGGCTGGCCCGAACGTGTTCCCGACGCGGCGCCGGCGTTCGACTGGAGCAAGGCCTCCACCTGGGAGTTCTTCCCTCTGGACAACGAGGCCTTCCCCTCCGTGGAGCTCGCCCGGCACGTCGGGCGGCTCGCGGGCACGGCCCCGGCGGTGTTCAATGCGGCCAACGAGGAGTGCGTCGCGGCCTTCCTGAGCGGCGCTCTGCCCTTCAACGGCATCATGGAGAACGTCACCCGGGTGGTCGAGGAGCACGGCACCCCGGTGGCGGGAACCCCACTCACCGTGTCGGACGTCCTCGAAGCGGAGACCTGGGCGCGGGCCCGGGCCCGCGAACTCACAGCCACGACGGCGACCGCGGAGGCGCGTGCATGACGACCTTGATGTTCATCCTCGGCATAGTGGTCTTCGCGGTGGGCCTGCTCGTCTCGATCGCGTGGCACGAGCTGGGGCACCTGTCCACGGCCAAGCTCTTCGGCATCCGCGTCCCGCAGTACATGGTCGGCTTCGGCCCGACCATCTGGTCGCGGAAGAAGGGCGAGACCGAGTACGGCATCAAGGCGGTCCCGCTCGGCGGCTACATCCGCATGATCGGGATGTTCCCGCCCGACGACTCCGGCCGGGTCACCGCCCGCTCCACCTCCCCGTGGCGCGGCATGATCGAGGACGCCCGCTCGGCGGCCTTCGAGGAGCTCCAGCCGGGTGACGAGACGCGCATGTTCTACACGCGCACCCCGTGGAAGCGGGTCATCGTCATGTTCGCGGGCCCCTTCATGAACCTGGTGCTGGCGATCGCCCTGTTCCTCACCGTGCTGATGGGCTTCGGGATCCAGCAGCAGACCACCACCGTCGCCTCCGTCTCGCCCTGCGTCATCGCGCAGAGCGAGAACCGCGACACCTGCAAGAAGACCGACCCGGCCTCCCCGGCCGAGGCCGCCGGCATGAAGAAGCGCGACAGGATCGTCTCCTTCGACGGCAAGCCGACCAAGGACTGGAACACCCTGTCGGACCTCATCCGGGTCAGCGCCGGCAAGACCGTGCCGATCGTCGTCGAGCGGGACGGCAGGCAGCTCACCCTGCACGCGAAGATCGCCACCAACATGGTCGCCAAGAAGAACCACGGCGGCGGTTACGTCGAGGGCCAGTACGTCAAGGCCGGCTTCCTCGGCTTCAGCTCCGCCACCGGTGTCGTCAGGCAGGACTTCGGCGACTCCGTGACCTGGATGACCGACCGCGTCGGCGACGCCGTCGACTCCCTCGTCGCCCTGCCCGGCAAGATCCCGGCCCTGTGGGACGCCGCCTTCGGCGACGGCCCGCGCGAACCGGACTCCCCGATGGGCATCGTCGGCGCGGCCCGGGTCACCGGCGAGATCGCCACCCTGGACATCCCCGCCTCGCAGCAGCTGGCGATGTTCGTCTTCGTCCTCGCCGGCTTCAACCTCTCCCTGTTCCTGTTCAACATGCTCCCGCTGCTCCCGCTCGACGGCGGCCACATCGCGGGCGCCCTGTGGGAGTCCCTGCGCCGGAACCTGGCCCGCGTGCTGCGCCGCCCGGACCCCGGCCCGTTCGACGTGGCGAAGCTGATGCCGGTGGCCTACGTGGTGGCCGGGATCTTCGTCTGCTTCACCGTCCTGGTGCTCATCGCCGACGTCGTCAACCCGGTCAAAATCTCCTAGCCACCCGTCGTTCACGGCGGCCCGGAACCCCCGCGGTCCCGGGCCGCCCCCCAACGGGTGGGTTTCCGGGTGGGATGTGCCCGCGCCGAGGCCGGTGCCGTAATCTCGAAGCCCGGGACCCGCCGTTCACGGGACCGGACCTTGATCCACGACTTGGGGTTGCACAGCAGATGACTGCGATTTCTCTCGGCATGCCGTCCGTTCCGACCAAGCTCGCCGAGCGCCGCAAGAGCCGGCAGATCCAGGTCGGAAGCGTGGCGGTCGGTGGAGACGCGCCCGTCTCGGTCCAGTCGATGACCACGACCCGTACGTCCGACATCGGCGCGACGCTCCAGCAGATCGCCGAGCTGACCGCCTCCGGCTGCCAGATCGTCCGGGTGGCCTGCCCCACCCAGGACGACGCCGACGCCCTCGCCACCATCGCGAAGAAGTCCCAGATCCCGGTGATCGCGGACATCCACTTCCAGCCCAAGTACGTCTTCGCCGCCATCGAGGCCGGCTGCGCCGCCGTCCGCGTCAACCCCGGCAACATCAAGCAGTTCGACGACAAGGTCAAGGAGATCGCGCGGGCCGCCAAGGACCACGGCACCCCGATCCGCATCGGCGTCAACGCCGGCTCCCTCGACCGGCGCCTGCTCCAGAAGTACGGCAAGGCCACCCCCGAGGCCCTGGTCGAGTCGGCCCTGTGGGAGGCGTCCCTCTTCGAGGAGCACGACTTCCGGGACATCAAGATCTCGGTCAAGCACAACGACCCGGTCGTCATGATCGAGGCCTACCGCCAGCTCGCCGAGAGCTGCGACTACCCCCTCCACCTCGGCGTCACCGAGGCCGGCCCCGCCTTCCAGGGCACCATCAAGTCCGCCGTCGCCTTCGGCGCCCTGCTCTCCCAGGGCATCGGCGACACCATCCGGGTCTCCCTGAGCGCCCCGCCCGTCGAGGAGGTCAAGGTCGGCCTCCAGATCCTCCAGTCCCTCGGCCTGCGCCAGCGCGGCCTGGAGATCGTCTCCTGCCCGTCCTGCGGCCGCGCCCAGGTCGACGTCTACAAGCTCGCCGAAGAGGTCACGGCGGGCCTGACGGGCATGGAGGTCCCCCTCCGCGTCGCCGTCATGGGCTGCGTCGTCAACGGCCCCGGTGAGGCCCGCGAGGCCGACCTCGGCGTCGCCTCCGGCAACGGCAAGGGCCAGATCTTCGTCAAGGGCGAGGTCATCAAGACCGTCCCCGAGTCCAAGATCGTGGAGACCCTCATCGAGGAGGCCATGAAGCTGGCCGAGCAGATGGAGGCCGAGGGCGCGGAGTCGGGCGAGCCGTCGGTGTCCGTCGCGGGCTGACACACTCCGCTTCCCCGGGTCCCGTCACCGTCCGGTGGCGGGATCCGGCCGTATCTCCGCCCGGACCGACTGGCCCGGCCGCCTCGGCGCGACGCCCCACCTGTCGGCGAGCGCCCCCACCGGCAGCAGCCCGGCTGCGGCTACCGCGCCGCCCCCCAGGGCCGGCCGGGCCACGGCTACCCGGCCGCCCCCGCGGTGGCGCTGTCACGCGGGCACGCACGAGGCGCCGTTCCCCGGGTTCGCCCGGTCGGGGGTGTGACCGTCTCCGAAGCGCTCCACAACACCGCGAGGTACAGTTCCGGGACCAGCAGAACCCCAGGGTGAGGCCCCGCACGTGTTGACCCAGACCACCTCACGGGTGCTCGAACCGAGCGACCTTGACGCCGCGCTCGCCGTCCTCGACCGCGAGCCGGTGGCGAACGCCTTCGTGACCTCCCGGGTGCAGGTCGCGGGCCTGGACCCCTGGCGGCTCGGCGGCGAGATGTGGGGCTGGTACGAGGACGGCATGCTGACGTCGCTGTGCTACGCGGGCGCGAACCTCGTCCCCATCTGTGCCACCCCGCGCGCGGTCCGCGCCTTCGCGGACCGGGCGCGAAGGGCCGGCCGCCGCTGCTCCTCCATCGTCGGGCCCGCCGAGTCCACCGGCGCGCTGTGGCGGCTGCTGGAGCCCCGCTGGGGGCCCGCCCGCGAGGTCCGCGCGCACCAGCCGCTGATGATCGCCGACCGGATGCCGGCCGGTGTCGAGCCGGACCCGTACGTCCGCCGCGTCCGCAAGGACGAGATGGAGACGATCATGCCGGCGTGCGTGGCGATGTTCACCGAGGAGGTCGGCGTCTCCCCGATGGCCGGCGACGGCGGCCTGCTCTACCAGGCCCGGGTCGCCGAACTCGTCGGCGCCGGCCGTTCCTTCGCCCGCCTCGACGAGCACGGCAAGGTCGTCTTCAAGGCGGAGATCGGCGCCGCGACCCGGCACGCCTGCCAGATCCAGGGCGTCTGGGTGGCCCCCGAGTACCGGGGCAGGGGCCTCGCGGCCCCCGGCATGGCGGCGGTGCTGCGCTACGCCCTGGCGGACTTCGCCCCGGTGGTCAGTCTGTACGTGAACGACTTCAACACGGCCGCGCGCCGGACGTACCGCAGGGTGGGCTTCCAAGAGGTGGGAGCCTTCATGAGCGTGCTGTTCTGAGAGCCCTGTACGCTCCCGGCATGGACCTCGTGATCGGCCCCCTGGACCTCACCGCCCACGTGGACGAGGCCCTGGCCGTCCAGGCCCTCGCCTTCGGGCTGGGGCCGGACGAAGTCGCCGTACGCCGGCAGATCGTCCAGCGGCACATGCAGTACCAGGGCGCGCGGGCGCTCGGCGCCACCAGCCGGGGACGGCTGGTCGGATTCGTCTACGGCATGCCCAACAGCCGTACCCACTGGTGGTCCACCGTGGTCGAGCCGTACCTGCGGGCCAACGGCAACGACGGCTGGCTGGACGACTCCTTCGTCATCACCGAGCTGCACGTCCACCCCGGCCACCAGAACCGCGGTATCGGCCGGCGGCTGATCACGGCCATCACCGACACCGCCGCCGAGCCCCGCTCGATCCTCTCCGCGATCGACACCGACAGCCCCGCCCGGGGCCTCTACCACTCCCTTGGCTACACCGACCTCGCCCGCCAGGTGCACTTCCCGAGCGCGATGCGGCCGTACGCCGTGATGGGCGCCCCGCTGCCGCTGCGCAGGCGCTAACCGATTACCACCGGCACGGGCGGCACGGCTAACCTCCATGCCATCACCTTTACCCGGCAGGAGTACGAGAACCATGGCCAACGCACCGGTCCAGCGCATGTCCCAGTTGATGGCGAAGACGCTGCGCGACGACCCGGCGGACGCCGAGGTCCTCAGCCACAAGCTCCTCGTCCGCGCCGGCTACGTCCGCCGCACGGCCGCGGGCATCTGGAGCTGGCTGCCCCTCGGCAAGAAGGTCCTCGCCAACGTGGAGCGGATCGTCCGTGAGGAGATGGACGCCATCGGCGCCCAGGAGGTCACGCTCCCCGCCCTGCTGCCCCGCGAGCCGTACGAGGCCACCGGCCGCTGGGACGAGTACGGCCAGGAGCTGTTCCGGCTCAAGGACCGCAAGGGCGGCGACTACCTCCTCGGCCCCACCCACGAGGAGATCTTCACCCTGCTGGTCAAGGACCAGTGCACGTCCTACAAGGACCTGCCGGTGGTGCTCTACCAGATCCAGACCAAGTTCCGCGACGAGGCCCGCCCCCGCGCCGGCATCCTGCGCGGCCGCGAGTTCCTCATGAAGGACTCGTACTCCTTCGACACCGAGGACGAGGGCCTGGCCCGCTCCTACGCCCTGCACCGCGAGGCCTACCAGCGCATCTTCGAACGCCTCGGCCTCGACTACCGCATCTGCGCGGCCACCGCCGGCGCCATGGGCGGCTCCAGGTCCGAGGAGTTCCTCGCCCCCGCCGAGGCCGGCGAGGACACCTTCGCCGACTGCCCGAACTGCGACTTCGCCGCCAACACGGAGGCGATCACGTACGAGCTGAAGCCGGTCGACGGCTCCGCCGTGCCCGCGCTGGAGGAGATCCCCACCCCGGACACCCCGACCATCGAGACGCTGGCCGCCTCGCTCGGCGTCCCGGCCTCCGCAACGCTGAAGAACCTGCTGGTCAAGGTGGACGGCGAGATCGTCGCCGTGGGCGTGCCCGGTGACCGCGAGGTGGACATGGACAAGGTCGAGGCGCACTTCGCCCCGGCGGCCGTCGAGATGGTCACCGAGGCCGACTTCGCCGAGCGCTCCGACCTGGTCCGCGGCTACGTCGGACCGCAGGGCCTGGGCGAGAAGGTCACCTACATCGCCGACCCGCGCGTGGCCCCCGGCACCTCCTGGATCACCGGCGCCAACAAGGAGCACACGCACGCCCGGAACGTCGTGGCCGGCCGGGACTTCGAGGTCGACGCGTACGTGGACGTCGTCGTCGTGCAGGACGGCGACCCCTGCCCCCGGTGCGGCACCGGTCTGAAGCTGGACCGCGCCATCGAGATCGGCCACATCTTCCAGCTGGGCCGCAAGTACACCGACGCCCTCAAGCTGGACGTCCTCGGCCAGAACGGCAAGCCGGTCCGCGTCACCATGGGCTCCTACGGCATCGGTGTCTCCCGTGCCGTGGCCGCGCTCGCCGAGCAGACCGCCGACGACAAGGGCCTGGTGTGGTCCAAGGAGGTCGCCCCGGCCGACGTGCACGTCGTCGCCGCCGGCAAGGCGCTCCAGACCGAGCTGGCCCTCGACGTCGCCGGGAAGCTCGCCGCCGCCGGTGTCCGCGTCCTGGTGGACGACCGGGCCGGGGTGTCCCCGGGCGTGAAGTTCACCGACGCCGAGCTGATCGGCGTCCCCCAGATCCTGGTGGCGGGCCGCCGCTCGGGCGAGGGCGTGCTGGAGCTGAAGGACCGCAGGACCGGCGAGCGCGAGGAGCTGTCGATCGAGGACGCGATCGCCCGCCTCACGGCCTGACGACGCGGGCGGCGCTCACGACCGTGGGCGCCGCCACGCCTCGCGGGAGAGCGTCCAGTACTCCCGGTCGTGCACGTGACGCGGACAACGGCGCCGCAGCGGGCCCGCGCCCCGGCGACGGCGACCCCGCGGCGCTCCGTCCGGCACCGCCGGTCCAGGGCGGGGGCACGTGCTTCCCGGACGTGAGACACGCCCGCACGGGCCCGGTGGCCCAGGTGTCCGAGGCCGCCGACCCCCGCCTACAGCCAGCTCGCGAACTCCAGCAGCAGCTCCGCGTCCTGTTCGCGGCCGACCCGCCGGGCCCGTACCCCCGACTCCACCGCGCGGAACAGGGTCCAGCCGCGCAGCCGCTCCTGTTCCACCTCCAGCGACTCCGCGAGCCGCTTGATGCGGCGCCGCGTGGTGGCCGGCCCGGACGGAGTGGCGATCAGGTCCTCGACCCGGTCCCGCACCAGCCGGGCCAGGTCGAAGGCGCTCTCGCCGACCACCGGGTCCGGGCCCACCGCGAGCCAGGGCATCCGCTCCCCGCCGAGCACCTTGCTCTGCCGGAACGTGCCGTGCAGCAGCAACCGCTCCGGCGGCGCCGCCAGCAGCTCCTCGCGGGCGGCCAGCGCCGACTCCACCAGGGGCGCCGCCTCCGGGTCGGTCCCGGCGCTCGCGCGCATCGCCGCCGCCTGCCGTCCGGTGCGCTCGGCGACGGTCTCGAAGGTGTGCCCGGCCGGCGGCTCCACCCACAGCCGGCGCAGCGTCCCCGCCGCCTCCAGCAGCGCCTTCGCCTCCGGCAGCGACCGGACCGACACCTCCGGGTGCAGCCGCTCCAGCAGCAGCACCCCGTCCTCCGCGTCGTCCTCGGCGCCGTCCAGCAGCTGTACGGCGCCCAGGCCGCCCCAGTGCGCCAGCGCCGCCCGCTCGCTCTCCGGGCGGGCCCGCGGCGGCGCCAGCTTCAGCACGGCCGGGGTGCCGTCCGGCCGCCGCACCAGCACCACCAGGCTGCTGCGCCCGCCGGGCACCTGCACCCGCTCCACGGTCAACTCGCGCCGGTCGACGGCCCGCTCGGCCACCGCGGGCAGCCGCGCCAGCCAGTCGTCCCCGGCCGGTGCCGTCTCACCGAGCGCCCGCACCAGGCGCTGCGGTGCTTCGAAAGCCATGCGCGAGTCGTTCCTTCCTGTCGCGTGCTGCCGGACCGGCCGTTCTCGTCGTACGCGCCCCGCCGGGGGCCGGCGCGTCACCGGCGCCGAGGGCGAGGGAGCCGTGCCGGCCGCGCCCGTCTGCCCGCCGGAGCGCTCGGCGAGACCTGGGAAGGCTACGCTCTCGCCGCTCCGGCACCCGCGCACCTCCCGCCGCCGAGCTGTCCGCGGCGGCTAGCGCGCCGCCGATGCGGAGGGCGAGGGAGCCGTGCCGGCCGCGCCCGTCTGCCCGCCGGAGCGCTCGGCGAGACCTGGGAAGGCTACGCTCTTCCCGTTCCAGCGCACCGCCCGGACCGCGGCCTCCCGCAGGGCCCCGGCCGCGTCGGCCCGGCGCCCGCCGCCGGCCGCCCGGACCAGGTCCGAGTACACCCCGGCCACCCGCTCCTCCAGCCACGCGGCCAGCCGCAGCGCCGCCGCTCCGTCCTGGACCGGGAACGGCAGCGCGTAGGCGGCGCTCGCGGCGACCGGTGTGCCGCCCAGGTCGCGCACGACACGGACCAGCCCGTCCCGGCGCGCCCGGTGCGCGTCGTAGGCCGCCCGTGCCTCGGCCCGCCGCCGCTCCTCGACGCGCCCGCCGACGACGCCGTACCCGTACACCGCCGCGTGCTCCGCCGCCAGCGCCGCCTGCAGCGCCGTCAGCTCCGTCCCGTCGCTCACCTGGCTCCCTCCGTCAGCAGGTACGCGTGCGCGGCCCCGGCGGCCGCGACCGACGCCAGCAGCCGCGCCAGCTCGCCCGGCACGTCCAGCAGCTCCTTGGCGCGCCGGTCGGCGAGGGCCCGCTCGGCGGCGGCCAGCCCCGCGACGGCGTCCTTCTCGGCGGCCGGCACGGCGACGGCGGACGACGACGCCGTGGCGGACGACGACGCCGTGCCGGCCGCGGTGGCCGTGGCCGTCGCGGTCGCAGTCGCGCCCTCCGCGAAGGCCGCCGCGTGCGCCGCGACCTGGGCCCGCAGCGGACGCAACCGCTCCGCCAGCCCGGGATGCGCGGCGAGCACCGCGTCGTAGTGCCCCAGCAGCCCCCGGCTGTCCCGGGCCGCACGCGCGCGTGCCCGCGCGGTGACCGACGGCCCGGTGCCGTCGTCGGAACCGCCCGAGCAGCCCACGAGGAGCGTGGCCCCGGCGGCCGAGGCGAGCAGGGATCTTCTGCGCGGCCCCGAGGGGATGCGCGACGAAGGGGGGTACGGCACGGCTGACGTCCTCGGGGAGCTCGTACGAACACACGGGCGGGACCCGGCCCGCCGGTGATCACGGTACCCGCGCACCCGCTTGCTTCATGTCACCGGCTCACACAGCCCGCTCCACGGTCACGTGCGGTGATGACATGCGCCTCCGTCGCGTGCCCACTCTTGGAGGGGACAGCAACACCCTCCGCGACCGGATACCCTTTGACCAGACACGCGACCCATCCCACAACAGCACACGCGGCCGAGGAGTCACCCGGATGAGCACCACCCAGAGCGAGAGGCTGCGAGAGCTGCTCGAACCGCTCGTCACCTCCCAGGGGCTGGATCTCGAAGAGATCGCCGTGGACTCCGTCGGACGCAAGCGGGTGCTGCGCGTGGTGGTCGACTCCGACACCGGAGCCGACCTGGACGCCATCGCCGATGTGAGCCGCGCGCTCTCGGCGAAGCTGGACGAGACCAACGCGATGGGCGACGCGGCGTACGACCTGGAGGTCGGAACCCCCGGCGCGGAGCGCCTCCTCACCGAGCACCGGCACTACGTGCGCGCCACCGACCGGCTCGTGCGGTTCCAGCTCACCGAGGGCGGCGAACTGGTCGCCCGGATCCTGAAGGTCGACGACGACGGTCTCGACGTCGAGGTCCCCGGGGTCAAGGGCCGCAGGGCGACCACCCGCAGGCTCGGCTTCCCGGAGATCGACAGGGCGCGCGTGCAGGTCGAGTTCAACCGCAAGGACAGCACGAAGGACATGAAGGAAGAGGAGGAGGCGTAGCCGTGGACATCGACATGAGCGCCCTGCGGGGCTTGGTGCGGGAGAAGGAGATCTCCTTCGACCTGCTGGTCGAGGCGATCGAGTCGGCCCTCCTCATCGCCTACCACCGCACCGAGGGAAGCCGCCGACACGCGCGCGTGGAGCTCAACCGGGAGACCGGGCATGTGACCGTGTGGGCGAAGGAGGACCCCGAGGACCTCGCCGAGGGCCAGGAGGCCCGCGAGTTCGACGACACTCCGTCCGGCTTCGGCCGTATCGCCGCGACCACCGCGAAGCAGGTCATCCTGCAGCGGCTGCGCGACGCCGAGGACGACGCGACGCTCGGCGAGTACGCCGGCCGCGAGGGCGACATCGTCACCGGCGTGGTCCAGCAGGGCCGCGACCCGAAGAACGTGCTCGTGGACATCGGCAAGCTGGAGGCCATCCTGCCGGTGCAGGAGCAGGTGCCCGGCGAGACCTACCAGCACGGCATGCGCCTCCGGTCGTACGTCGTGCGGGTGGCCAAGGGTGTCCGCGGACCCTCCGTGACCCTCTCCCGGACCCACCCCAACCTGGTGAAGAAGCTCTTCGCCCTGGAGGTGCCGGAGATCGCCGACGGCTCGGTGGAGATCGCCGCGATCGCCCGTGAGGCCGGTCACCGTACGAAGATCGCCGTACGGTCCACCCGTTCGGGCCTGAACGCCAAGGGCGCCTGCATCGGCCCCATGGGCGGCCGGGTGCGCAACGTGATGGGCGAGCTGAACGGTGAGAAGATCGACATCGTCGACTGGTCGGACGACCCGGCGGAGATGGTCGCGAACGCCCTGTCACCCGCTCGGGTGAGCAAGGTGGAGGTCGTGGACATGGCCGCCCGCTCCGCGCGGGTGACCGTGCCGGACTACCAGCTGTCGCTGGCGATCGGCAAGGAGGGCCAGAACGCCCGTCTCGCCGCCCGCCTCACCGGCTGGCGGATCGACATCCGGCCCGACACCGAGCAGGCCGGGGAATAGATCCAGGCCGTGCGACGCTGAGATCACGACAACAGCCGTTCGATTTTTGCCCCGAAGGGGTGAGGTCGGTACGGGGAGGTAGACTTACTGTGTCTGGCCGGACGCACACCCGAGCATGCCCTGAACGCACCTGTGTGGGGTGCCGGGAGCGGGCGGCCAAGAACGATCTCCTGCGGATCGTGAGAATCGAGGACGCGTGCGCCCCCGATCCTCGCGGTACGCTGCCCGGCCGGGGTGCATACGTGCACCCCGCCCTGGTCTGTCTCGACCAGGCGGTACGCCGCCGGGCGTTCCCGCGGGCACTGCGCGTCCCGGGACCGCTCGACACAAAGGCGTTGCGCCGATACGTCGAGCAGACAACAGTTGCCGAGCAGGCAACGCCGTAAGACGAGCCGTACGGAACCCCGTGCGGCCTGGTACCTCGCGAGTCGAAAGCAGGTCGAGATTGCGATGAGCACTCGATGAGTACGCGATGAGTACGCCCATGAACTAGCGACGGTCCGGCTTCACCCGGACCTCAAAGGAGCGAAGTGGCTAAGGTCCGGGTCTACGAACTCGCCAAGGAGTTCGGTGTCGAGAGCAAGGTCGTCATGGCCAAGCTCCAGGAACTCGGTGAATTCGTCCGTTCGGCGTCTTCGACCATCGAAGCGCCGGTTGTACGCAAGCTGACCGACGCCTTCCAGGGCGGTGGCAACGGCAAGTCCGCCGGCAAGCCCGCCCCGCGCAAGGCCGCCCCCAAGCCCGCCGCGCCCGCCCCGGCGCAGGCGGCCCGTCCGGCTGCCCCGGCCCCCAGGCCGGCTGCCCCCAAGCCCGCGACGGAGCCCGCTGCCCAGCAGCCGGCCGCCCCGTCGGCCCCCTCGGCGCCCGCGCCGGCCGCTCCCGGCCCGCGTCCGGTGCCGGGTCCCAAGCCCGCGCCGCGCCCGGCCCCGGCCGCCCCGGAGTTCACCGCTCCGCCGGCCGCCCCGGCCGCGCAGACGCCGCAGACCCCGCAGGCTCCGGCCGCCCAGGGTCCGCGTCCCGGTGGGGCCCGTCCCGGCGCCCCGAAGCCCGGTGGCCGTCCGGCCGGCTCCGGCCAGGGCCAGTCGGCCCGTCCGGGCCAGGGTGCTCCGCGCCCCGGTGGCCAGTCCGCGCGTCCCGGCGCCCGTCCGGCCGGTCCGCGCCCGGGTAACAACCCCTTCACCTCCGGTGGCAACGCCGGTATGGCCCGCCCGCAGTCGCCGCGCCCGCAGGGCGGTGCGCGTCCCGGTCCCGGCGGCGCCCCCGGCGCCGGTCCCCGTCCGCAGGCGCCCGGCGCCCAGGGCGGCGGTCCGCGTCCGCAGGCTCCCGGCGGTCCCCGCCCGACCCCGGGCTCGATGCCGCGTCCGCAGGGCGGTCCCCGTCCCGGCGGCGGCCCCGGCGGCCCGCGTCCCAACCCGGGCATGATGCCGCAGCGTCCCGCCGCGGGCCCGCGTCCCGGTGGCGGCCCCGGTGGCCGTGGTCCCGGTGCCGGCGGTCGTCCCGGTGGCGGCGGCGGTCGTCCGGGCGGCGGCGGCTTCGCCGGTCGTCCCGGTGGCGGTGGCGGCGGCTTCGCCGGTCGTCCCGCGGGTCCCGGTGGCGGTGGCGGCGGCTTCGCCGGCCGTCCGGGTGGTCCCGGCGGTGGCGGCGGTGGCCGTCCCGGCTTCGGCGGTCGTCCGGGTGGTCCCGGTGGCCGTGGTGGCACGCAGGGCGCCTTCGGCCGTCCCGGCGGTCCCGCGCGCCGCGGTCGCAAGTCGAAGCGGCAGAGGCGCCAGGAGTACGAGGCCATGCAGGCCCCGAGCGTCGGCGGCGTGATGCTGCCGCGCGGCAACGGCGAGACCATCCGTCTCTCCCGCGGCGCGTCGCTCACCGACTTCGCGGAGAAGATCAACGCCAACCCGGCGTCCCTCGTCGCGGTCATGATGAACCTCGGCGAGATGGTCACGGCCACGCAGTCCGTCTCCGACGAGACCCTGCAGCTCCTCGCCGACGAGATGAACTACACGGTTCAGATCGTCAGCCCCGAGGAGGAGGACCGCGAGCTGCTCGAGTCCTTCGACATCGAGTTCGGCGAGGACGAGGGCTCCGAGGAGGACCTGGTCGTCCGTCCGCCGGTGGTGACCGTCATGGGTCACGTCGACCACGGTAAGACCCGACTGCTCGACGCGATCCGCAAGACGAACGTCATCGCGGGCGAGGCCGGCGGCATCACCCAGCACATCGGTGCCTACCAGGTCGCGACCGAGGTCAACGACGAAGAGCGCAAGATCACCTTCATCGACACCCCGGGTCACGAGGCGTTCACCGCCATGCGTGCCCGTGGTGCGAAGTCGACCGACATCGCGATCCTGGTCGTCGCGGCCAACGACGGCGTCATGCCGCAGACGGTCGAGGCGCTCAACCACGCCAAGGCGGCCGACGTCCCGATCGTCGTCGCGGTCAACAAGATCGACGTCGAGGGCGCCGACCCGACCAAGGTGCGCGGTCAGCTGACCGAGTACGGCCTGGTGGCCGAGGAGTACGGCGGCGACACCATGTTCGTCGACATCTCCGCCAAGCAGGGTCTGCACATCGACTCGCTGCTGGAGGCCGTGATCCTCACGGCCGACGCCTCGCTCGACCTGCGGGCCAACCCGAACCAGGACGCGCAGGGCATCTCGATCGAGTCCCGTCTCGATCGCGGCCGCGGTGCCGTGGCGACGGTCCTCGTCCAGCGAGGCACCCTGCGGGTCGGCGACACGATGGTGGTGGGCGACGCCTACGGCCGCGTGCGCGCCATGCTCGACGACAACGGCAACAACGTCGCCGAGGCGGGCCCGTCGACCCCGGTCCAGGTCCTGGGCCTGACCAACGTCCCGGGTGCGGGCGACAACTTCCTGGTGGTCGACGAGGACCGTACGGCCCGTCAGATCGCCGAGAAGCGCGCCGCCCGCGAGCGGAACGCGGCCTTCGCCAAGCGCACGCGCCGTGTCTCGCTGGAGGACCTGGACAAGGTGCTCAAGGCCGGCGAGGTCCAGCAGCTGAACCTGATCATCAAGGGTGACGCTTCTGGTTCCGTCGAGGCCCTGGAGTCCTCCCTGCTCCAGCTGGACGTCGGCGAAGAGGTCGACATCCGCGTCCTGCACCGCGGTGTCGGTGCGGTCACGGAGTCCGACATCGACCTGGCGATGGGTTCCGACGCCATCGTGATCGGCTTCAACGTCCGCGCGGCCGGCCGCGCGGCGCAGATGGCCGAGCGCGAGGGTGTGGACGTCCGGTACTACTCGGTCATCTACCAGGCGATCGAGGAGATCGAGGCGGCCCTCAAGGGCATGCTCAAGCCGGAGTACGAAGAGGTCGAGCTGGGTACGGCGGAGATCCGCGAGGTCTTCAAGTCGTCCAAGCTGGGCAACATCGCCGGTGTCCTCATCCGCTCCGGCGAGGTGCGCCGCAACACCAAGGCCCGACTCGTCCGCGACGGCAAGGTGGTCGCGGAGAACCTCAACATCGAGGGCCTGCGTCGCTTCAAGGACGACGTCACCGAGATCCGCGAAGGCTACGAGGGCGGTATCAACCTCGGCAACTTCAACGACATCAAGGTCGACGACGTCATCGCGACGTACGAGATGCGGGAGAAGCCCCGGTCGTAACCCGACCGACGGTGTTCCAGGGCTGGCCGGCGGCATACGTGCCGCCGGCCAGCCCGGCCGTTGTCGGGGGCCCCGCCCCCGGCCCCGAAACCCTGTCGAGCCACCGGCGGGCACGCGGTACCGTTCTTGATGTCCCCGGCCACACGGCCCCGGGGCCATCGATCCCGTACCGGCGGGTGAACCGGTTACACACATGTACGTGGGGACTCTGTCCTTCGACCTGCTTCTCGGCGACGTCCACTCGCTGAAGGAGAAGCGCTCCGTCGTCCGCCCGATCGTCGCCGAACTCCAGCGGAAGTACGCCGTGAGCGCGGCCGAGGTGGACCACGCGGACCTCCACCGGCGGTCGGTCATCGGCCTCGCCGTGGTCTCCGGCGACGCGGCGCACGTCACCGACGTACTCGACCGGTGCGAACGGCTGGTCGCGGGCCGCCCCGAGGTGGAACTGCTGTCCGTGCGACGGCGCTTCCACGGCGACGACGACTGACCGCTTCCACGGCGGCGACGACTGACCACGAAACGCAAGCAAGAAGAAAGAACGGGAGACGGACCAGTGGCCGACAACGCGCGGGCTAAAAGGCTGGCGGACCTCATCCGGGAGGTGGTGGCCCAGAAGCTGCAGCGCGGGATCAAGGACCCGCGGCTCGGCTCACACGTCACCATCACGGACACCCGGGTCACGGGTGACCTGCGGGAGGCGACCGTCTTCTACACGGTCTACGGCGACGACGAGGAGCGGCAGGCCGCCGCGGCGGGCCTGGAGAGCGCCAAGGGCGTCCTCCGCTCGGCCGTGGGCGCGGCCGCCGGTGTGAAGTTCACACCGACCCTCACCTTCGTGGCGGACGCCCTGCCCGACACCGCCCGGACCATCGAGGACCTCCTCGACAAGGCTCGCCAGTCCGACGAGAAGGTGCGCGAGGTGTCCACGGGCGCCACGTACGCCGGTGACGCGGACCCGTACCGCAAGCCGGGCGAGGACGACGAGACGGACGACACCGCCGAATGACCAGCAAGCCCACCCCGCCCGACGGCCTCGTCATCGTCGACAAGCCGTCGGGTTTCACCTCGCACGACGTGGTCGCCAAGATGCGCGGGATCGCCAGGACCCGCCGCGTCGGCCACGCCGGCACCCTCGATCCCATGGCGACCGGCGTCCTGGTCCTCGGGGTCGAACGCGCCACCAAGCTCCTCGGGCACCTCGCGCTCACGGAGAAGGAGTACCTGGGCACCATCCGCCTGGGCCAGACCACCCTCACCGACGACGCCGAGGGCGAGATCACCTCGTCCACCGCCGCCGCCAAGGTGACCCGGGACGCCATCGACGCCGGTATCGCCAAGCTCTCCGGTGACATCATGCAGGTGCCGTCCAAGGTCAGCGCCATCAAGATCGACGGCGTACGGTCGTACAAGCGGGCCCGTGAGGGCGAGGACTTCGAGATCCCCGCCCGGCCGGTGACCATCTCCTCCTTCACGGTGTACGACGTCCGGGACGCGGTCGCCGAGGACGGCACGCCCGTGCTCGACCTGATCGTGTCGGTGGTCTGCTCCTCCGGCACCTACATCCGCGCCCTCGCCCGCGACCTGGGCGCCGACCTCGGCGTCGGCGGCCACCTCACCGCGCTGCGCCGGACGCGCGTCGGGCCGTACAAGCTGGACGCGGCCAGGACGCTGGACCAGCTCCAGCAGGAACTGACGGTGATGCCCATCGCCGAGGCCGCCGCCGCGGCGTTCCCCCGCTGGGAGGTCGACGCCAAACGGTCCCGGCTCCTGCTGAACGGCGTCCGCCTGGAGATCCCCGAGGAGTACGCGGGCGCCGGCCCCGTAGCCGTCTACGACCCCGAGGGCCGCTTCCTCGCCCTGGTCGAGGAACAGCGGGGCAAGGCAAAGAGCGTGGCCGTCTTCGCCTGAACGACCCGCCGCGCCAGCAGTCGCCCTTGGCGCGCCGCCGAGCCGCCGCCGGGCCCGCGCCGTCTGCCGTGGAGCGGTGGCCGGACACACCCCCGTGCCCGGCCACCGCTCCACGGGTCCCCCTCGGTTCCCCCACCCCTAGGGTTATCCAGCAGCCACCGCCTATTCACCCGACCGGGCAGGCGCTCGGAGTGAAGTGGGGGAGCGGAAGGGGGCGCGTTCGCTGGGTGATCTGTTCCGCCGATCATCGCGCGCCTACCGTCGAGGAGAGGGCACGGGGAACGCGGCGGGGAGGTACGGCGTATGGCGGGACGGGGCCCGCGCACCGGAGGCGGACGCCGGGAGCAGGAACGGACGTCCGGGGAGCAGCCGTACGGCCAGTGCACGCACGCGTACGGGGACGGCGCCGGCGGACTCGGCGTGGACGACGCGGCCCGGGCCGGCGGTGCCGACGCCGACACCGCCCTCGTACGGATCCGGGACCTGGCCGGGCGCCCGCGCGGGTACGGCTTCCTCGCCGACCACCAGGGCACCCTGCTCACCAGCCACGAGGCCGTCGACGGCCTGCCCCGGCTGGCGCTGCACGCCCCCGGGGACCGCACGTGCGTGGTCACCGCCGACGCGGTCACCCCGCTGCCCGCGCTGGACCTCGCCCTGGTGCGCACCGAGGGCCTCGGCGTGGACCCGCTGCCGCTGACCGTGCGGGAGCGCGTCGCCGCCGGCACCTACGTCCAGGTCGCCGCCGGCTGCTGGCGGGAGGCGCGGGTGCTGGCCGCCACCGAGGCCACGTACACCGCCACCGACGGCTTCCACCTGCTGGACGACGTGCTGGAACTCGCCATCGGCACGGCCGGCCGGGACGCGCTCAGGCTCGGCGGCGGCGCGGCCGGCGGGCCGGTACTGGACGCCGGTACCGGCGCCGTACTGGGCGTCCTCGGCACCGCGCTGCGCACCGCCCAGCGGGACGCCGGCTTCGCGGTGCCGCTGCGGCCCGCCGACGGCGCCCTCGCCGACCTGCTCGCCCGCAACGCGGCCACCGTGCCCGCCTACGGCGCCGACCTCAACCTCGCCGGCATCCTCCAGCTGACCACCACCTCCGTGGCCCAGGACGGCCCCCCGGACGCCCTCACCGGCCACCCGTGCGCCATCGAACCACTCGAACGCGCGGACATCGTCCGGGAGTTGGCCGCCTTCACGGCCGGCGACCGGCCCGTGCTCGGCCTCGTCGGCGCCCCCGGCAGCGGCCGTACGACGGAACTCGCGGCGCTCGCCGCCCGCCGCGCCCGAGGCGAGCGGCCCGCCCCCACGCTGTGGCTGCGCGGCGCCGACCTGGAGGACACCGACGACTCGGTGGCCGACGCCGCCCGGCGCGCCCTGGAACGCGCCGCCCGGATCGTCGCCGCGTCCCGCCGTGTGCGGCCCGAGGACCTCGGCGACATCAGTCCCGAACACCTGGCCCAGCGCGCCGCCCGGGCCGGCCGCCCGCTCCTGCTCCTCCTCGACGGCCCCGAGGAGATGCCCCCCGTCCTCGCCCACCGCCTGGCCGCCTGGACCCGGGGCACGGCCACCTGGCTCGGCGAGACCGGCGCCCGCCTGGCGGTGGCCTGCCGGGAGGAACACTGGGAGCACACCGGCAACGCGTTCCCCAGGGCCCTCCTCCACACCCCGGACACCCCGGTGCCCCCGGCGCGCGATCCGGCCGACGAGGGAGCTTCCTACCCCGCTTCCCCGGCACCCACGGACCCCCTTCCCCCCTGTGTGCGGATCGGGGACTTCGGTGTGGACGAGGGCCGGTCGGCACGGCGTCGGTACGGAATCCCGGACGGGGTGCTGGCCGAGCGGGACGAACGGCATCCGCTGGTGCTGCGGCTGCTGGCGGAGGTGCGGGCAGCCGTACCCGACGCCCCCGCCGCCGACCCCGTCGACCGGGACGACGTGTTCGCGGCCTACCTCGACCTGATGTGCCTGCGCGTCGCGGTCCGCCTCGCCGCGGCCGGCGGCCTGCGCGGTACGGCCGTACGCCGGCTGGCGGCGCGCGTGGCCGGGCAGGTGCACGAGGCCGCTCGGCGCAGCCTCGGTCCGGGCCAGGGCGAGCTGGACCGGGAGTCGTTCGAGGCGGTGTTCCCGTGGGGACCCGCCCCGGCCCGGCTCGGCGGCGGTACCGGCTGGGCCTCCGCCGTCCTCACCGAGGGCCTCCTGGTGCCCGCCGGCGGCGGCTACCGCTTCGCCCACGAGGAACTGGCCGACTGGATCCAGGGCATGCACCTGGACCTGGACGAGGCCCTGCGCGCCCTGGTGCACCACCCCGACGAGCCGCACGACGGCGACCACCCGGTCCCGGTGCCCCACCACCGCGTCGGCCCGGTCGTGCAGGCCCTGCTCCTCGTCGCCCGCCAACAGGGCCCCCGGCAACTGGCCGAGAAGCTGAAGGAGTTGGTGGAGGCGCTGGACCGCGACACCGGCTCCTGGTGGGCCGCCCGGCTGCTCGCCCGTACCCTGCAGCAGGTCCCGGACGCCACGCCGTACACCGAGGTGCTGCGCCTGCTCGCCGACCGCGTCGTCGCCTGGCGGCGCGCCGGGCGGACCGTACCGGCCGACTTCCGCCCCGCCCTGTGGACCGCCCTGCCCGCTCCCGACGCCGAGCGCCTGGACCTGCTGCGCCGGCTCGTGCTGGCCGACCCGGCGCCGCCCACCACCGGGGACCGCTACCTGGACGCCGTGGCCGGCCTGCTCGCCACCGCCCCCGACGTCGTACGGCCCCTGCTCACCTGCTGGTTCACCGACGAGCGGCCGCTGCCCGCGACCCCGCACGCCACCGTGGCCACCGCCGCGCAGGCCCTGCTGCACACGCACCGGCACGGCGCCCTGGACGACCTCACCGAGGTGCTGGTGGCCTGCGCGCACCGGCGCGCCGACGAACTGCTCGCCGTCCTCGCCGAGGACGAGCCGTCGGCCCTCTGCCGGGCGGTCGACCGCTGGGCGCACGACGAACGCCCCGCCCGCCGGGTGGCGGCGGTGGCGTACGGCCTGCGCGCCGCCCCGCACGTCCGCTCGGACACGGACCGCGACCTCCTGCGCCGCACCGCCCTCACCCTGCTCACCCGCCCCGCCGACTGCACCCTGCACGGCGGCGCCCTGGCCCTGCTGGTCCGCGACCCGCACACCCGCGACCCCTACCTGCCCGCCGCCCTGCGCCACTTCGCCGCCGGCGACCCCCAGTTCCCGCCGAGCGCACTGGCCCCGGCCCTGACCACGCACCCGGAACCGGTCCTGGAGGCCTTCCGCACCCGCCTGAGCGCGCCCGACGCCGGCACCCCGGAGACGGCGGCGGTCCTGCACGGCCTCGTCGAGGTCACCACCCCCGCCCTCGCCCCCCGCGTCGCCGCCCTCCTGCGAGGCGCGGTACGGCTGCGTCCGGAGACCACCGGGCACATCGCCGGCCACCTCGACCGCCGCCTCGAACAGGGCCCCACCGCACGCCCGGTCCTGCTGCCCCTGGTCACCGGCCTGCTCCACGACGGCCCCGACCAGCTCCGCGCGGCCCTCGCCACCGTCCTCGCCGCCCCCGGCACGCCCGTCTCCCGCCCGCTCCGCCGCGAGCTGCTGGAGTTCCTGCTGGCGCGGGAGCAGGACCCGGCCGTCCTGGACGCCGTCCTGCACGCGGCGGTGGAACCCGGGCGCGACTGCGCGGACGAGGTCCGCGGCCTCGTCCACCGCACCGGTCTGCTGCTCGTCCGCACACCCGAGGGCGCCACCCGTTTCGACCGCGGCCTGGTCGAGCTGGGCCGGCAGGCGCCCGGATTCGCCGCCCGCATGGCCCGCTGGCTGACCGAGGCCCCGGACGACTGGGCCGCCGTCGTCGGACCCAGCACCCGGCGCATGATCGAGAACCTCGCGGGCGTACGGGTACCGGCCTGACCCGCGCCGGGAACGTGCGCCCGGTCACAGCCTCCATGCCGATGCCGGCCCGGGCCACCCGGCATGGCACCCTTAGACCTGCACAACGAGGTCAGGACAGACACGGACAAGGGTTCGAGGAGCGGTCACAGTGCAGCGCTGGCGTGGCTTGGAGGACATCCCCGAGGACTGGGGGCGCAGCGTCGTCACCATCGGTTCCTACGACGGCGTCCACCGCGGCCACCAGCTGATCATCCGGCACGCCGTCGACCGCGCCCGCGAACTGGGCGTCCCGGCCGTCGTCGTCACCTTCGACCCGCACCCCAGCGAGGTCGTCCGCCCCGGCAGCCACCCGCCGCTGCTCGCCCCGCATCACCGCCGTGCCGAACTGATGGCCGAGCTGGGCGTCGACGCGGTCCTCATCCTCCCCTTCACCACCGAGTTCTCGAAGCTGTCGCCCGCCGACTTCGTGGTGAAGGTCCTGGTGGACAAGCTGCACGCGAGGGCGGTCGTGGAGGGCCCGAACTTCCGCTTCGGCCACAAGGCGGCGGGGAACGTCGAGTTCCTCACCGCGCAGGGCAAGGTGTACGACTTCGAGGTCGAGGTCGTCGACCTGTACGTCACCGGCGAGGCGGGCGGCGGCGAGCCGTTCTCCTCCACGCTGACCCGCCGCCTGGTCGCCGAGGGGGATGTCGCCGGCGCCCGCGAGATCCTGGGCCGCCCGCACCGGGTGGAGGGTGTCGTCGTCCGCGGCGCCCAGCGCGGCCGCGAGCTGGGCTTCCCGACCGCCAATGTCGAGACGCTCCCGCACACCGCGATCCCCGCCGACGGCGTGTACGCCGGTTATCTGCACGCCCAGGGCGAGATCATGCCGGCCGCGATCTCCGTCGGCACGAACCCGCAGTTCGACGGCACCGAGCGCACGGTGGAGGCGTACGCCATCGACCGCGTCGGCCTCGATCTGTACGGCCTGCACGTCGCCGTCGACTTCCTCGCCTACGTGCGCGGTCAGGCGAAGTTCGACACGCTGGAGGATCTGCTGGAGCAGATGGCGGCGGACGTGAAGCGGTGCCGGGAGATCGTGGCGGCGGAGGGGTAGACCCGTGGACCTCGCGGAGTAGTGAGGCGCGAGGAGTGGGGCGCGAAGCCCGAAGGGCGGCCGGTGCGATGAGCACCGGCCGCCCTTCTCCGTTGTCCGGCCTCCGTACTCCGAGGCCCTACTGCTGGGGCGGCGCCTGCGGGGGCTGCGGCTGACCGGGCTGGGGCTGGGGCTGCCCGGGCTGCGGATAGCCCTGCTGCTGCGGGTACGGCTGCTGCTGTGCGGGGGCACCGTACGGCTGACCCGGCGCCTGCGGGTAGGGCTGCCCCGGGGCCTGCGGATACGGCCCACCGGGGTACGGCTGACCAGGGGCCTGCGGGTACGGCTGGCCCGCCCCCTGCGCGTACGGCTGACCCGGCGTCGCCTGGCCCGGCATCGGCGGGGCGGCCACCGGAGGCGGGTTGCCGTCACTCGTCCACAGCCCGTGCGCCTGCTGGTGGCGGGTGAAGTCCTCGGCGATCAGCGCGGCGAGGTTGAAGTACGCCTCGCGCGTCTTCGGCCGCATCATGTCGAGGTCGACCTCGGCACCGGCGGCCAGGTGCTCGTCGAAGGGCACGACGACGACCCCGCGGGTACGGGTCTCGAAGTGCGCCACGATGTCCTCGACCTTGATCATCTTGCCGGTCTCGCGCACCCCGGAGATCACGGTCAGCGACCGCGACACCAGGTCGGCGTACCCGTGCGCCGACAGCCAGTCCAGCGTCGTACTGGCGCTGCTCGCGCCGTCCACGGACGGCGTGGAGATGATGATGAGCTGGTCGGCGAGGTCCAGCACCCCGCGCATGGCGCTGTACAGCAGTCCGGTGCCGGAGTCGGTCAGGATGACCGGGTACTGCCGGCCGAGCACGTCGATCGCGCGCCGGTAGTCCTCGTCGTTGAACGTGGTCGAGACGGCCGGGTCCACGTCGTTGGCGATGATCTCCAGGCCGGAGGGGGCCTGGGAGGTGAACCGCCGGATGTCCATGTACGAGTTGAGGTACGGGATGGCCTGGACCAGGTCACGGATGGTGGCCCCGGTCTCCCGGCGCACCCGCCGCCCGAGCGTACCGGCGTCCGGGTTGGCGTCGATGGCGAGGATCTTGTCCTGCCGCTCGGTGGCGAGGGTGGAGCCCAGCGCGGTGGTCGTCGTGGTCTTCCCGACGCCGCCCTTGAGGCTGATGACCGCGATCCGGTAGCAGGACAGCACCGGCGTACGGATCAGCTCCAGCTTGCGCTGCCGCTCGGCCTCCTCCTTCTTCCCGCCGAGCTTGAACCGGCCGCCCACCGCCGCGGGCCGCCCGCTCTTCGCCTTCTGCCTCTTGTTGTTGAGCAGCCGGTCCGACGACAGCTCCACGGCGGCGGTGTAACCGAGCGGCGCGGCACCGGGGTTGGTCGGCTGCCGCTGATCATGCTGCACGGCCTGCGGCCACGCGGCACCGGAACGGGGATCGACGGGAGCCGGCTGGGCCTGGGCCTGGGGGGAGGCCGGGTCGGGGGCCTGCGGGGACTGGGGGAAGCCGTAGCCGCTGGGCGTGTTGGGGGCCGGCTGGGGCGCCGGGGGCTGCGGGAAGCCGTAACCGGCGGGCTGCGCCGGGGGGTTGTGCGGAAAACCGTAACCAGCCGGCGGGGTGGGGCCGTTGGGCCCCGTCTGGTGGGGCACGGGGTTGGCCTGACCGGCCTGGTGCCACGCGGCGGGCGCGGGCTGCGGTGCCTGGGGCTGGAACGCCGGCTGCTGCCCAGGCACACCGACGGGACCCTGGGCGGCGGCCGACTGAGCCTGCTCACCGGGGGCGGGGCCGGGGTGCTGGGGCGTGGGCTGGTGCGGAGCGGGCTGCGGTCCGGGCTGTTGAGGGGTGGTCGGCTGGGTGCCGGGGTGCTGCGGCGTGGTCGGCTGCGGGCCGGGCTGTACGGGCCACTGGGCGGCGGGGGCCGGGGCAGCGGGCTGGTACGACGGCGGCAGCGGGGGCAGCCCGTTCGGCGCCCCGGGCGGCGGGGCCCAGCCGGGCTGGGGTGCCGGGGGAGCGGGGGATACGGCGGGCGGCCCGGCCTGGGGAGCCGGGGGGTGGGGGAAGCCGTAGCCACCGGGGTGTGCCGGGGGGTTGGGGGCGCCGGGCTGTGCCGGGGCGGTGGGGGTGCCGGGCTGAGGGGCGGCGGCCTCCGGGGTACCGGCCGGCGGGAAGCCGTAGCCGGCGGGCTGTGCCGAGGCGGGCAGGCCGGCCTCGGGGGTGCCGGCCGGCGGGAAGCCGTAGCCGGACTGGGCGGCGGCGGGCTGGGGCACGCCGGCCTCCGGGGTGCCGACCGGCGGGAAGCCGTAGCCGCCGGGGTGCGCAGGGGCGGCCTGGGGGGCGTCCGGCTGCTGGACGGCGTTGTCGGAGGCACGGTCGGCCGGGGTGCCGTCTTCGGACGTGTCCGGCTGCGGCACACTGCCCTCCGCCGAGGCGTCCGCAACGGCCTCAGCGGCACCTTCCGGGGCATCGGAACGCACGGCGTCGGCGCCACCGACCTCCGCAACCGCATCCCCGGCGTCGCCGGAGCCGTCGGCACCAGGCGTGTCCGCCTCGTCGGCGACCACCTGCTCATCCCCGTCGGCCACCGCCCCCGCGCCGACGTCCTGCGGCCCGGCACCGGCCGCAGATGATTCTCCGGCGGAACCCTCCGGGACCGCATCCGGAGCCGCCTCCGCAACCGCCCCCGTACCCTCGTCACCCACCGCAGCCGGGCCCTCAGCGGAGCTGTCGTCGCCCTCGGCCGGGACCGGGACCGGCGTCTCGCTGGATGCCGTGCGGTCGGCGATCTCGGCCATCTGGCGCTTCAGGGCGACGGCGGAGAACCGCATGGTCGCTCCGCTCTCCAGGTCCCCGTTGTCCGTCTCCGGCTCGGCCACGGAGGGGGCGGCAGGCTCGGGCTGCTGCGGCTCGAAGCCGTCGGGCAGCCGCGGCACAGGAACCGGCTCACCGGCAGGCGGCGCGGGCTGTGCGGGCGGGGGAGCGTACGGGGTGCCCTGTGGCGGGGTGGCAGGCGGTGGCGGAGTCGGCCCCGCTACAGGAGAGTTCGCGGGGAACGGCACGCCCGGAGCGGCGGGAGCGGTGGAAGCCCCCGAGTCGCCGGCGCCCCCGGTGAAGCCGCCCGCGCCCCCCACACCGCCCGGGCCCCCGGCCGTACCGGACGCGTTCTGGGTGTACCAGGCGGGAGGAGCGTAGTCGATGGTGAACTCGCCGGTGGTCTCGACGGCCTCCGCGTCGGGCTGGTCATCGCCGGGTGTGTCCCAGCCCCCGCGCATCCCGTCCCGATCGCTGCTCACAGTTCCTCCTGGTGTGGTCGAGCACCCTCATGCCGTGCCGGGGCGACCATGTCGTGTCGTACCGAGTCGTCCGTAGTCGTTCGGGCGGTCCGATGCACCGAACCAACCCCAGGACACCGACGCCCGGCTCACGGGTCCTGCCATCGCGCCCGCTCCCAGCCTAATCACCAAGAGCCACACCTCGGCAGGCCCGTCCACCTCTCCGCGCCCGCCCACCAGGTCACCGCGGGCCCGGAAACGCCCCGCCCGGCCCGCGATGCCGCCACGACAGCCCGAACAAAAGGGGCAGAGAAGGGCAGTTCAGTCCATGCGCCGAGGTGTGCCCAACAATCCGATCTCGGCGTCAGTGGGTTGGGTCAGCACATACTGCCGGTCACGGTCGGTGCACCAGAGGGTGACACCGTCGGGCAGCGCCGGCAGCGACTCCACCTCGGTCCGCGACAGCCCCATGGTGCGCCCGAGTTCGGCAGCCTCGTCCGGCGAGACCCGCTGGATACCGGCGAGCCGCGCCTGCCGCAGCAACCGGGGCGCGACCGGGCTGAGATACGGCAGCAGGGTCAGCACCGACTGCCACGGCCCGGACACCACCCGCCCGCGAGGCGGCCGCATACCGCAGTCCCGCACCACCAGCACCGGCGTCCCCGCGGACGCACCCTGCGGCGGCACCCGCCCCACGTCGTACACGGACAACCCGTTCTGCCCGCCACCCATGGCATGCACCATCTGCATCCACGCCTGCGGCCGCCCGGTCTCCACAGCAACCCGGGCCCCGGTGGCAGCGGACCGCAAGGCCAACACCTGCGCCGTCCACAGACCACCGATCAGCACCACGTCATACGGGGTAGGCCGATTAATCCCCAACACGGCCGGCTGACCCTCGGCGTCGACACCGGCCACCACACCGTCGTCGCCTATGGGCAGCGTCAGCGTGTCCGCTTGTTCCACAGGCAGCGCGTGCCGCGGATGGCGGGGGCCCAGCAGGCCGAAGCCGGTGCGCAGCCGTTCGCCGAGGCCCGGAGCCGAAGGGACATGTGTTGTCGGCGTGGTCATCAGCGGGCACCTCCGAGCGGCAGGGTGGCCAGAACGCCGGGAAGCTGTTCCCGGTCCAGGCGCGCGAGCTCGGCCCGTGCCTGCTGCGCGGCACTCTCCAGATCGCGCCGTGCGTCGGTGAGTTCCTGCTTGCTGCGACCGGTGATCCGCACATGGCCGGTGATCACCACGTCCTGCTGCTCGCCCTTGGCCAGGGTCAGGCTGAACGTCGTCGCCAGCGCGGGAACCGCGGTCAGCCGGGCAACGAGCTCGGCCAGCGAGCCGCCGGATCCGCCGAGCTGAGGCCAGCGACGCACCCAGTAGGTGGTGTGCCGACGGTTGTCGCAGCGCCAGCTGCGGCTCGACTCCTCGGTCCGGCGCTGCGGCGCCTCGCCCCGCCCCGCCTGGGCCGTCACCATCGGGTTGGCACACGCGGACGTGGCGATCGCAGCCGTCAGCTCCTCCTCGGTGAGCACGTTCGCCCGGAAGCCGGCACCGGTCAGCCGGCTCGACAGGTGCACGGCGGAGCGCGCCAGGCACTTCTGCGCCCCCAGCAGCCCGCCGCCGCGCGCGGCCACCGCTTCCGGGCACAGCTCGGGGTCGAGCTTCAGCGCGATCCAGGTGATGCGGACCGCCGGGGAGCCGGTCTGGGCCTGCAGCGGTGCGTAGTTGCTGACCACGACCGACTGCTGGGGCAGGTGTAGTGCGGGCGCGGGCTGGGTGTGTACCACGACCTGCGCCGACTCCAGCCGGATGCCGTCGACTTCGAGGACATCCCGGACCAGAGCTATGGGCAGTGGCCGTCGGCCGTGCTCGGCACGCAGCGCGTCGACGTCCGACTCCACTTGGAGCACGGCGGTCAGGAAGCCCCCGTCACCCACCATTCCGATCGGCCGCTGATCGCGGTCGTCGCCGCGATTGTGGCTGAACGTGCGCAGGGCCGGGTCGCACTCCACGGCCGGCGCGAAGCCGGAGTCGGTGCCCGGCGGCACCGGCGCCGCCCGCCGTATGCGGGCGCGCATGGCCAGCAGGGTGCAGAGCCATTCCGGCAGGGAGCGCCCGCGGCGCCTTATGACGGCGAGCGCCAGGAGGACCACGGCGAAGGGGGTGGCGGCGATCAGCCCGCCCGTGCCGAGCAACCACCCGCACAGCACGAGCGCGCCCGCGATCTCCAGCAGCACCAGCCGCTGCACTGCGAACGAACCGCCGCGGCCCGAACGGGACTCAAGCCGCGGCGTGTAAGCACCCTGGTAGGGCGTGGGCGCCTGCTCTGTGTTGCCCTGCCGGGAGGAAGAGCCGCGGGCACCCGGCCGGCGTACGCCACCCGATCGTGACCCTGATTGCGATCGCGACCGGGCCCGCGTTGCGGAAGCCATCACTTAAAAACCCCCGAACTCTCCTGAAAACCCTTGCGCTCCGGTCCCTTCAAGCCCTGAGCACCCTACCCGTGCCACCAGCACGTCCACGCAACAGGCATAGTAGGGGCCGGGTCTGACAGTCGAGGCACCAGAGGCAACCGAGGGCGGGGGACGGATCTTCACAGGTCCCCCACGGCTCCGCAACGGGGAGAGAGCGGACACAGATGGCATCACGGCGGGACGAACTCAACGCCTACACCTTCGCGAAGCGCCGCACGCTCGCGTCCTTCCTGCAGCCTTCCCCGTCCGGCTCCGAGGAGGGCGCTCCCAAGCCGCTGGGCGCGCTGGTTCCCGGCCTCGTCGTCGGTGTCGTGATTCTCGCGGTGTTCGGCGCGGTCGGCATGTTCAGCCCCACGGCACCCAAGGGCTGGGACACACCTGAAGAACACGTCATCGTCGCCAGCAAGTCGACCACCCGGTACGTCGTCCTGGAGACGGGCAAGCAGAAGCAGCTGCACCCGGTGCTCAACATGGCCTCGGCCAAACTGCTCCTGGACCCCGGCAAGGCCAGCGTCATCACCGTGGACGAGAAGATCCTCGACAGCGGCAAGCCCCCGCACGGTGCCACCATCGGCATCCCGTACGCCCCCGATCGCCTGCCCTCCCCGGACGAGGCCGAGGCCGCCAAGCGCTGGGCGGTCTGCGAGCGGCCCGGGGACGGCGGCCGAGCCATACAGAAGGCGGCGTTCGTCCTCGCGGAAAAGGAATGGTCCAAAACGGAGGGGCCCGACAAGCTCACCCGCGGCGACCTGATGTACGTCGTCGGGCCGGACGGCAAGAGCCAGTACGTCGTCGACGCGCGAGGCACCGCCTACCCGATCGCCGATTCGGGTGACAAGGAACTCCTCAAGGCCCTCGACACCCGGGGCCGCGCCCCGCAGCGCGTCTCCCAGCAGTGGCTCGCCACCCTGCACAAGGGGAGCGAGATCGCCATCCCGAAGATCGATGGCGCCCCCGGTACCAAGGCAGGGGCCGGGATCATGCCCGCCCAGTACGACAAGGTAGGCGAGGTCATCAAGGCGTACGACGGGCAGGTGCTGCGGTACTACGTCGTCCTGCGGGGGAAGGTGGCCCGTGTCTCCGAGTTCACGGCCACGCTCCTGCTCAACAGCGGCCAGCTGCTCAACGTGGGCCAGGCAGGCGAGGCTCAGCAGGTCAGCCCCGGCGCCGTCGCCGACAGCACGACCTTCGACGAAGACAAGATCTGGCCGGCGTACAGGCCGAGGACGGTGAACGACGGCTCCAGTGCCACCAGTGGCCGCAACACGGTCTGCAACGTCCTGCGGTCCGTCGGCGGCAAGGGGAAGACCACCCTGTCCACCTGGGTCGGCAAGGACTTCCCCGCCCAGCTCCCCACCGGTTCCTCCAGCGCCTACGTCACCCCCGGCTCCGGCCAGCTCTACCGGCAGTTCCAGGGGACGGCAACCAAGGCCGGCGGCGTCTTCCTGGTCACCGACACAGGCCTGCGCTACGCCCTGCAGTCCAACAGCGACAGCGCCACCGAGGACAAGGGCATCGGCACCTCCGCGAAGAAGCGCAAGGAGGAGCTGGCCGAGGCCAGGATCGCCCAGACCCGCCTCGGTTACGAGAAGCTGACGCCCACGCCCATTCCGCTGGAATGGTCGACTTTCCTGCCGACGGGCCCGCGTCTGTCGGAGGCGGCGGCACGACAGCCGCAGGGTTCGTAGCGGGCCCCGGAGGAGAGCGAACTCATGCTGAAGGCAAGGACGTCGGGGGTCGCGGCGCGTACGGCCCTCGTGGCCGGCGCGGTGGCCCTCACCGCGACGACGACCGTGATCGCCCTGCCCGCTGCCCCGGCCCGGGCGGACGTCGGCCAGTGCACCTTCCCGTCGAAACCGTACGCGGGCCGGCCGTGGGCGCTCCAGCGCGTCAATCTGGACGAGTTGTGGGCGCAGTCCAGAGGCCAGAACGTCCAAGTGGCCGTGATCGACACCGGAGTGGACGTCAAGAACCCGCAGCTGACCAAGGCCGTGAACGTGGCGAAGGGCAGGAACCTGCTCCCCGGTGAGAACCGCAAGGGCGAGAAGATAGACCGCGGAAACAAGTCGGGCACCACCGACACGGTTGGCCACGGCACCCGCGTGGCGGGCATCATCGCGGCCCGCCCGGCGAAGGGCACGGGCTTCGTGGGCCTGGCCCCGGATGCCACGATCATCCCGATCAAGCAGAACGACGCGGAGGGCGACGGTACGGCGGACACGCTGGCCGATGCGATCAGGTACGCGGTCCAGGCGGGCGCCGACGTCATCAACATCTCCCAGGACACCTCCGAGCCGCTCGACCCGAAGGACTCGACCCTGAAAGACGCCGTCGACTACGCCCTGGGCCGAAAGGTCGTCGTCGTGGCCTCGGCCGGCAACGACGGCCTGGGCGGCAACGTCAAGGCCACGTACCCGGCGTCGTACGAGGGCGTCCTGGCCGTGGCGGCCTCCGACCGCAACAACGAACGGGCGGCCTTCTCGCAGTCCGGAGACTTCGTGGGCGTCGCGGCGCCCGGCGTCGACATGATCTCCACGGTCCCTGGCAACGGCCACTGCTCGGACAACGGTACGAGTTTCTCGGCGCCGTATGTGGCGGGCGTCGCCGCCCTGTTGAAGTCCAAGTACCCGGACTGGACGGCCCAGGAGGTCGTCGCCCAGATCGAACAGACCGCGGAGCGCTCGATTCCAGGACATGACAAGCTGGTCGGGTGGGGTGTCGTAGACCCTGTGAAGGCCCTCACGGACGTGGACCCGACGCGTCCCCTCCAGTCCCCCCGTCCCGAGGACGGCATGGTCAAGGGCGAGGCGCCGTCGGTAACCCCCCTGCACTTCGGTGAGACGGCCGAGGAACGCGACAGCCGACTGGCGACCTACACGGTCGTCGGCGGCCTGGTCCTGGTGGCCGGGTTGGCCGGCACGGCCGTGGCGGTCCGGGATGCCCGCCGCAGGCGCGGCGGACGGGCACACGGCGGCCCCCGGACATCCTGACCGCGGGGCTCTCGTACTCGCGTCGGGGACACGCAAAGGCGGCGGCACCATCGGGGGACCGCCGCCGTAAGCCCTACCGCTCCACCCGCGCCACAGCCAGTCAGTTCGCGGGCGGAGATGCCTTGTCGTCGGCCTTGATGTCGAAGTTGACCTGCTGACCCTTCACGGAGGAGACGGTCACCGTCACCCCCAGTGTGCTGCCGTCGTCCGCCGTGAGAGTGCAACGGGTGGTGGTCCCGACCTTGCCCACGAGGTCCTCCGGACAGGTGATGTGCGGCTTCGGACGGCCCGTCTGGGCGGCGAGCTTCTCGGAAACCGTGGTCGCCAGTTTGTCCGCAGACAGCGTCGGCTTCGGCTTCGGCTTCTCCACGGTGACCGAGCCTGAGCAGCCGACGAGCACCACACCGGCGGCAACGGCCGCAAGGCCCCAGGCTGTTGCGGACAGGCGGGCTGTGGTCATTGTGGGCTCCATTGCAGATGATCAAAGAGAACGCCCGAAGCATACCGGCAAGCTATCCGGCCTGCCGATGGAGAGGCTCCATGAATTCTTCACCATGACTTCCGACATTCTTCACTGCTTCGCGCGGCGGGCGCACCGGCTTTCGTATCTCGTCGGAACGCACGGCGTATGAGTGTCCGGGGCGGTGCCCCTGCCCGGCAGGTGTTGTGTGGGGGCGGTGAGCTGTGGTTTAGCAGGGTGGAGTTGGTGCTAGCGTGGCCTGGTCATTCGCCAATACACGCGTGTTCAGGCGGCGTTGGTAGCAAAAGGATGGGTATCTCGTGTCGGCTGATCTGGGAGTGGGGCCCGGCGTCCTCAAGAAAGGCGCTTCGGACATTCTGGAACTCCTCACGCCGGTCGAGAAGGTGGACATGAAGGAGCCGTCCGAGCAAGGTGATGCGCTCGGAGATGATTCGGCGGCCTCGACATTGGTCACGTTCTGCGCCACCTGGGAGTTGGGAGCCGAGTTCCTCGCCGACTGCGCGGCGACCCTGGCGGGCGGACTGAACTCGGCGAACAACGACTATGCGGAGACGGACGCCGCCATCCGCGACGCGGTGAACTCGGTCAAGTCGGACTTGAGTTGAAGACTGGGTTAGAGACAGGAAAACCGAATCCATGGCAACCGAGCTGGGGTCGACGACCGACCCCAAGGAGCTCATCCCGGGAGACCCCGGGAAACTGACCGCGCTCGCCACCACCTTCACCGGCTGGTCCGCGAAGTTCGACAAGATCGGTGACGGTCTGCGCGACCTGAAGATCTCGGGCTGGAAGGGCGAGGCCAGTGAGGCCTTCTGGCCCACCTTGGCCAAGGAGCGAGCCAACTGGTACCGCGCCTCCGACGCGATGTCGGGAGCGGCAACGGCGATCACCTCGTACTCCTCCACGCTGGGCTGGGCGCAGAAGCAGGCCTCGACGGCGATCGAGCAGTGGAAGTCCGGGGATCACGAGGCGGCGGAAGCGACGCTGAACGCCGCGCGCAAGCAGCTCAAGCCCGAACTGGAGAAGCTGACCAAGAAGCTCGACGACCTCGCTGGCGGTGCCGCGCACAGCCCCGGCTGGCTCGCGGACGCCAGACAGCGGGTTGACGACTGGAAGTGGATCCAGGATCACGGGATCGGCAAGACCACACAGAACCGCTGGAAGTGGGAGACGGAACATTGGTTGCCGAAGGGCGACGGCTTCCACCGCACTGACAAGGTCTGGGGTAAGGACGAGGACGGCAACTGGTTCGTCCGGGACAAGCCTGCCCAACCGGGTGAGGAAGAGGAAGCCGCACCGGGCAGGAAGACCAACCTGACGGTCAAGCTGGCCGAGTGGCAGGGCGGCGCCAGTGCGTGGTCCGGCGGCGCCAACGGTGAGACGTCCTTCTTGGGCGACGGCAAGATGAAAGGCTCGCTCGGCGTCTCCGCGCTCGGAGTCGACGGAACGGCGGGCGCGAGCATCACCAACGGTCAGCTGCAGGCCGGAGTGTCGGGAAGTGCGTACCTGGCACAGGCTTCCGCGAACGGCAGCGTGGGGTACGGCATGGCCTCGGGGCAGGCGGAGGCGAAGGCCTATGCCGGTGCCGAGGCATCCGCCACGGTGGGTGCAGGCAAGGACGGGCTGCACGCCGGAGCGGAGGCGTTCGCCGGAGCCAAGGCCACCGGGTCGGCCTCCGCCGACGTCGGCGGTGTCGGCGCCGGTGTCAGTGGCGAGGCCTGGGCGGGCTTGGGTGCCTCCGCCAAAGCAGACCTCGGAATGAAGGACGGCAAGTTCACCATTGGCGGCGAACTCGGGGCCGGCTTGGGCGTCGGCGGCAAGGTCTCTTTCGACGTCACCGTCGATCCGGGCAAGATGGTCGACTCGGCCGGCGACGCGGCCGACTGGGTCGGAGACACCTGGGACGACACGGTCGGTAGCTGGCTCTAGGCTGAACTGGCCCATCAAGGAAGTGAGTCACCATGACGGCCACGTTGCCGGTCAAGATCTCGTTCTCGTTGCCGGAGGGCTGGGAGGCCGCGCCGCCGGACGAGGTGGGAGCGCCCGGCGTCGCCTTCGTCGCGCTCCACCCCGCCTCAGTCGACGGGTTCACCGCGAACATCACCATTGCCGGGCGGATGCGCAACGACAGTGCCACCATGTGGCAGATCGCCGACGAGTCGGTGCAGCGGTTGGAGCAAGCAGGGACCGTTGAGGTCCTCAAGAAGGCCGAAGTGGGAACCCCGGACATCCCGGGCCTCACGGACTCGCCGGGAGTCGCGCAGAACCTGCGCCTCCACACCACCCTGAGGGGTGAGCCGCTGGAACTGCTCCAGAGCCAGGTGTACCTCGGCATGGAGGACGTCAGGAATCCGGCGAAGCGCGCGGTCATCGAATTCGTCCTCACCGCGAAGCCGACGCAGCTTCCGCAGGTGATCGACGACTTCAAGGCCTTCCTTCGGACGGTGCGTCCCGCCGAGGAAAGCGCCGCCTGAGCGGCAGAGTGCTCCTTTCCCCGATGACCACCGGCCTCGGGGAAAGGAGCACGGTCATTACTCAGGCGGCAGCCCAGGCATCCTCCGGGATCCTGTCCAGGACGTCGCACAGGTAGTTCAACTTCTCCTCGACGAGCTGCGGGGACAGGGTGCCCCGACACCATGTGAACAGTTCGTTGTCACGCAGCTGGAGTGGGGACTTCTCGGTTCCGCGATCTGACAGCAGATAGGGCACCACTGCGCGACCCAGAACGTTTCGGACGAATTCCTCGTCCTCCGTGACGACCCGAAAGCCCCGATCGAATTCCGGCACACCGATCTGCGTCTTGGGCCTCCGGTCGAACAGCCTGTCCAGCAGCCTAGGCGGGAGTATCTGGGTGAACGGCCCCGAGCCGGGCGCGGTGACGATGAACACCGCCTCGATGGTGGGCTGTTTGCGTTCCCCCACGTCAGCGCCCGACGAGACGTTCATGAAGCGGTACTCGAAGCACTCGAAGGCGCGACCGCGGAATTCTCCCGTGGTGTGGTGCCAGGTGCGCAGATTACTCCCGCGACCAGGAAAGGGGCGAATGCCACAGTATTGGTCGATCCGCCCCTGTGTGCGAGGCTCGTACGTCCAGCCGCGTTCCGGAGCGATCCGGGCAAGCTGTGCGTAATCCTCCCGGGTGCGCGCGTCCTTTTTGCGCCCGCGCGCGGACACGGTGAACACCAGGGTGAACATGCCCGCGATGAAGGCGAACAGCAGCACCAATACCAGGATCCCAGCCCATTGCTCCATGACCCCAGATTACGGCGGGCCTGGGTGCTCCCGTGAATCTGGCCTTTCGCTTCAGGGAGGGCTACGCGGGACTGCCCTCGTAGCCGGGTCGGTCGAAGGGGCGCCCACGCCCACCTTGTGGCTGACGCAGCGGACAGGCTGCTTGCCTTCGCCGACCCGGGTGCGAGGCTCGCCCCCACTCCGGGCGTCGGCAACACCCTGCGGATCGTGCTCGGCGCCCTGGTCGCGGTCGTGTGGCCGGCGCCGAGGGGCGTGGCCTGCCAGGTGACGCCTTTCGGACGAAGTCGCCGGAGCTCGGCACCGACGGTGCGTGGAGATTTGATGTAGATCACACGAGCGTGACGCGTGCACGTTTTCAGGTGTGTCCATCGTTGGCTGACGAGGCGGTGACACACGAAGTTGTCGCGTGCGCGCTCGCTCGTCACAAACCGGCGATCCCCGGCGAAGTGCAGCACCTGGGGTGGCGGCGATACCGAGCCAACACACCTGCCTGGTTGGACGGGTTGGGCGAGTTGACTAGAGTGGTAAACGCGTTGTGAGGCGCGACTCGCTTTGCGATCGTACGGCGAGTGGTTGGTCGGCCTCCGGTTTCGGATCGGCCGATGGATGTACGGGGAAACGGGGAGGAGCGTCGTGCTTCCGTCAGACATGGTGGGGGGCGTGTCGGCGACCAGGGCGGCGAACCTGGAGGCCAGTGGCGCTGCGCTGGACAAGTTCGTTGGCCAAGTGGACAAGGTGCTCGGCGCCCTCGAAGGGTCCGCCGGCAACCCGGCGAAAGTCGGCGCACAGACGATCAAGGCTTCGTCTCTGACGTCGGGTGGGGAGAGCGAGTTTCCTGAGGCGCACGGTCTGTACAAGCAGTACACCCGGGTCCATCACGAGCTGACGACCCTGTCCAGGACCCTGCACCTGCAGATCGAGGCGATCGGCATCGCGGTCACCGGTGCGCACAGGGGCTTCGACAATCTCGAAGAGGAGCAGCGGCAGCGGTTCTGGGCGATCCAGACGCAAGTCAAGCAACTGCACGACACGCAGCGCGGCAACGACGAGCGAACCGGTACGGGGTACTGACGATGGCAGACAAGAAGCATGCGGAAGACCTGCATCGCGTCTCGCAACAGAACTCGATGGCCGACGTCGTCAGAGATGTCGAAGACGGTTCGCTCCCGTTCCTCGGCATGGCACGCCCGGTAGTCGAAGCCACCTCTTTCGGGCGGGCCGTCGCCGCCAGAACGGACTTCGACAAGCGCGATCTCGACCTCAACAAGATGATCGACCTGGTCGAGACGACCGACCCGGAGGACCTCGAGTCCTCCGGCAAGGCCCTGTGGGATGCGCGCGATGCCATCAAGAAGGCCGCCGACGACCTCAAGGCCAACATCGATCAGGTTCATTGGGTCGGAGCATCGGGCGAGGCCTTCCGCGGCTGGGGTGAGAACCTCGTCACCAACACGCACCACCTGAGCGAGTTCGCCGGAGCGGCGGGCGACCAGATCACCGCTGCCGCGGTGGGTCTCGCGGCCGTGCGCGGTGCCATGCCGCCTCGTGACACCAGAGCGGACCCGAAGCGGCCCGAGAAGTTCACCGAGGCCGAGAAGACCGCGAACGCGAAGGACTACGCCGCCGCTGTCAAGGTGGAGAAGAACCGCCAGGAGGCGATCAACCAGATGAACCGGTTGTCGTCGTACTACGCGGTCTCGGAAGAGGTCCTGGCGTCCCTGCCGGCGAAGGACCAGACACCGAACTTCACGTCGATGCCCGACGTGGGCGTGCCCCATCCGCGGCCCGACGACTGGTATGGGGTCGACCGTCCGACGGCCACTGCTGGCTCGCATACGACTAGCGGAACGGCACCGGCCATCAATCAACACACGACCGTGGTGGGGGCGAACCATGGCGCCCACCACGTCACCGGCGAGACCGCTCCGTCCCATGCCCCGACGGCGCCTAACACGCACACGGTTCCGCTCCCCCAAGAGCCGCCCATCGGTACGAACATCGACAGCACCGGCACGCTGCCTCCACCTACGACTCCGCACACGACCGGTCAAACTCCGCCGATCACGGGCACGCCTCCAATGGGCGGGGATCAGTCCGATCCCCTGGGCGGAGCCGGCTACCGGGTCCCGTTGCCCAGTCCGACATCGGGCCGAAGCCAGAGTGGTTCGTCTGGGTACCGTACCCGCCCTCCCTTCGCTCAAGGGAGGGCGGGTACGGCCGGGCTGACCAATCCCCAGGGCCCCGGACGCACCGCGGCACAAGGCCCCATGGAACAGACGGGACGTGCCACGTCGACGGGACAGCCCGCAGGCAGGGGCACCGCGACCCCGATGGGTCGTGCGGTCGCCGGTGGTACGCCGCGGCCCGGCGGCTCGGCGGCACAGCGTGGGAACGCCACACCGGCCACCGGCGCCGGCCGTTCCAACGGAGTCGTGGGGGGACGCCCCAAGGCCACTGGCAGTCCGGTCAAGGGTGGGGCGAGGATTCCCCGCGGCACGGTCGTCGGGGCCGAGGGACAGGCCAATACGCAGTCCAAGGCCGGTCGGCTCGGTCAGCGTGGTGTCTTCGGTGCGCCCGAGTCCGCGGCGCAGGGCGCGAAGCCGACCGGTTCGACCGGCTCTCGTCCCCCTGCGGATACGCCCGAGGCCGTCACAGCCAGGCCGACTGGGCGGAACTCTGGCGCGGCAGCCCAGCGGAACGGGATGACGCGGGGTGGCGCCGGTCTTGTACGCAGTACCGACCGGAAGCGAAAGCCTGAGGATGTGGACGAAGAGCAGCATGTGCCCGACAAGCCCCGGCGTGACGTGCCGCCGGTGACGAACTGACCGCGAGCGAGGACACGGAAGACCATGAAGTCAGGGATGAGCCGACGAGCCGAGCGGACTGGGCTCCACGGGACGCATAGCGGTAGACGAGTGCGTGCCCTGGGTGCCGTCGTCGGCGCCCTGGCGGTCGTGACCGTCGGATTTGCTCCTAGTGCTGTTGCGGACGATGTCCAAGCGAAGCAGTGGTACATGGGGCCGATGCAGGCCGAGCAGATGTGGAAGGTCAGCACAGGGAAGGGTGTCAAGGTCGCCCTCATCGACACGGGTGTGAACGCGGGCACTCCGTCGCTCAAGGGCCAGGTTCTGACCAGCGAGACCCCGAGGTCAGTCGCATACCGCTCGACGGACGACTACGTAGGCCATGGGACGACCATGGCGGAGCTGATCGCTGGTACGGGAGCCGGTGGCGGCCTGAAGGGTCTGGCGCCGGGCGCGAAAATCGTCCCGTACCGGGTCGAACTCAAAGGTCTGAAGGGCGGGGCGGAAGAGAAGAAGAAGACTCCTGACCCTGCAGCCGCGATCAGGGCGGCAGCCGACACGGACGCGAAGATCATCAACATGTCGTTCGGAAATGCGGCGGCCTTCCCCGAAGTGGAAGAGGCCGTCAAGTACGCCGCCTCGAAGGGCAAGCTGCTGATCGCCGCAGTCGGTAACCAGGGGGGAGAGTCGGGGAACTACATCGGATACCCGGCCGCATTCCACTACGTAGTCGGTGTGGCGGCGTCCGATGAATCCGGCACGGTCTCCAAGTTCTCCTCGTCCGGGAACTACGTAGACTTTGCGGCACCAGGCCAGGACTTTCCCGGTTGGTGCGACGCCTCCTTCCACTCGTACTGCGACAACATGAACGGTACGAGTTCGGCAGCGGCGATCACCTCGGCGTCCGCGGCGTTGATCTGGTCGGCGCATCCCGACTGGACGGTGAACCAGGTAACCCGCGCTCTGGTCGACACGGCCGGCCGTAAGTGGGCCAAGAACGACCCGAGCAAGTACCTCGGCTACGGCACCATTCGCCCCCGCCTGGTTCTAGCGAACCCCAATTACAACCCTGGCCCTGCGAACGTCGATCCGCTCGCCAAGGAGAACGGCGGAGACCTGCTGGCCAAGTCCGCAACTTCCTCCGCGCCGTCTACCTCCCCCTCCTCCTCCGCATCAACCCCGTCACAAGCCACGGAAAAGGGTTCGACCGGCGGGACTTCGGCGACAGGATCGAGTGCGGAGTCGTCCAAGGACGACAAGTCCCTCTGGGTCGTGCTCGGCGCCGTGGCAGCGGTCGTCGTGGTCGGCGGTGGGGGCGTGGCCGTCGCGCGGGCCAAGCGTGCCAGGTGACGTCCTCAGCCGGCTGCAACCCTGTGCTTTTCGCATAGGGCGTGCAGTACGAGCTCACCGCCGTGGCGCCGTGCGCGGCTGCGGTCGAGACAGTTGGACCAAGAGACAGACACAGAAAGGGCTGAGATGGCCGACAACAAGCAGAAGCTCGAAGATGCCTCAGTAATCCACCTGCAGAAGCAGATGCTGGAGAAGTACGAGGGGATCCGCAAGCGGGTGCACGGGCTGCAGGGCGTGATCGACGGCCTGGAGGGCCAGTGGCACGGTATCGGCCGTGCCGCCTTCGACTCCAAGCAGTACGAGATCAACCAGTCGCTGCAGGCCATCGGCGGCATCCTCGGTGACGTCATCGAGGCCATGACCGCGACGCGCAACATCAAGGACAGCAAGGAAGACGAGGTCCGCGCGGCCGTCAACAAGATCGACGTCCGGGACGGTGCTCCCGCCGCGTCTCCTCTGAGCTCCTACTGATCCGAGCGGTACCCAGGACTTCTGCCGACACCCGGCGCATCCACAGATACACATCAGTGAGACGAGGTAACAGGTATGGCCAACAACGCTGACGGCCTGTCAGTCACTTATGACGGTCTCGACGTCGCGGCGACCAAGATCGGCAATGAGGCGAGCGAGCTCGAGCGAGACCTCGGGGAGCTGCGGCGGCTGGTCGTGAGTAGCCTGCAGTACTGGGAGGGCCAGGCCCAGGACACCTTCAACGAGAAGCTGAACCGCTGGGACAAGGAGGCGAACGACATCCACCAGGCACTGGCCGGCATCGGCCACGTCGTCGCCCAGTCCGGCGGTACGTACATGGAAGGCGACAAGAAGGCGGCCAGCTACTTCCGGTAGGCCGAGTCTCGCCGAAAACAACTCCAGGGTGGGCGCGCGCGGGAGGCGCCCACCCTGCTGTTGCGTCGGGCCCCAGGATGCCGGGCAGAGAGACGAGAGGCGCTGCTGAATGGTGCCGTCTGCGGAGCTGTTCTCCTGGTGGCTGAATCAACTCAGCTGGCGTACCTCTTGCCGCTTACCGAGTTCGATCACGGATCGGGCACCGCAGTCGGCAGGTCGGCTTGCGAGGCGCAGCCTGCTTCCCGGGCGACCGCGCGGGAGACGGAGTTGAGGATCGCCATACGGTCTTGGTCGACACTGTCCCCATGCAATGTGGCGCCACTGGACGAAAGTTCTGCTTTCACATAATCCGTGTCGCCGATATAAGCGTTTTTGGATACTGCTCTGGTGGGGCAATGGAAGAACAGGTCAGCGCCGCTGGAGCCCACTTGGGCGTACAGTCCCACAGGGAATCTGACCTTGTTTCCGTTGACTTGTTTGTCGGAAGGTGCAGGGTAAGTCTCGGATGCCGAGAAGCGCATCTCGAGTAGGGGCTTCCCGCTCTCGTTACCAGTTTTGTACACCCAGCACGCCGTGCGCTCGCGATACTCGTCGTGCAGGTGCCTGACTGCGTTTCGTACGGTAAACGTGCGAGGCCTTCCAGTCTCAGTGGCACCCGTCGATTCGTCAAACCGGTCAGTGCCGGCCAAGTGTTGCAACGCTTGCCTGGCGGAAGCGTCGAGTGCTCCGTCGCAAACCTCGCTCGCAGTCGACCCCGACGCCTTCTCCTGCTCTTGCTCAGCGTTACGGCTGCAGCCCCCGACAAGCAGCGCTGCAGCCGTAAGCGATAGAGCCGTCCTGTATCCACCGTTCCTTGCGCTTCGCGGCACGCTACACCCCTGCTTAGTCCTTGTAGGGAGGCCGACCACGGTAGTCGTTCTCGTGGGAGCCGGTGCCCAGGTAGCTGCTCTTTGTTTCTTCGACCCATTGCTGCTGGTCAGCGACAGTCCTGGCGCTTGGGTGGTCCTTGAAGTACGCGTCGTAGGTCGAACCGAGATCATCAACCCCGCGGGCGTAGAATTCACGGCTCGTCATCTGTGACGGGACCAGTGGGTCGGATTCTGCGTCATCCGTTGCTTTGTCGATCTCGTGTCCGAGTAGCGTATTGGCCGCGTTGGTGATCGTGTCCGCAGCGACAGGAGCGATGACGACCGCGGCAGCCGTTGAACCGGGGAGCGGAATGGAGGCGACGCCGCCTGCGACCACTGCTCCGACCAGTAGCTTCTTCCAGTCGCCCGATCGCCCCAGGGCCTTGTTGGCTTCCTCTGAGTTTTCGCCGTACGTCGTTGCTGCCTGTTCAACGCGGGAATTGTCCAGGATGCCGCGGGCTTCCGCTCCTACCGACATGATGTCCCGAGCCTGGTCCATGTGCGCATCGCTGGTTGGCGGATGAGCGTCGAGCATGCTCAAGGTATACACATGCTGGGCTGCTGTTACGGCCTTGTGTGAGTTCTCGTCCTGGCCGAGCACGCTCAGGAAATCGATGGCTCCCTGATTTCCGAAGTGGGCGCGGTCGGCATATCGGGCAGGGAAGTCCAGCGCATCCTTGCTGTGGTCCCCGATACCGGAAAGTTCGTAGTCGATGTCATCGATGTACGCACCGGCCATCTTACCCAGGCTGTCCGCCAACTCGGGCTGATCATGCAGCATCTTCGGGCCGTCTTCTCCACCGTAGAGGTAGGCGACTTGTTCCATGACACCTGCCGTCGCCGCGGTGCGACAGTCGCCCGCCGCGACGTCCTTCGGGGAGGCGTCGGCAGAGTAGCCGGTCGTGGCCGCCTCTAACGCGCGGCCGAGTGAGTTGCGCGCTGCGACGTAGTCGTGGTTGCCCTCCATGGCCGCGTCGGACACCCAGACCCGTTCCTTCGTCAGGTATTTCAGGTGCTCGTTGACCTCGGCGCTCTTGTCGACTGTGTCACCGCTGCCAGCGGGCTGGGCGAAGAACTGCGTCGATGCATCCGGGTTATGACCGAGCGCCTCCAGGAATCCGGTCATGGGGTCGCGGCCGCGATCGTTCTTGTAGCCCCAGTAGTTGAGGTCGCCGTCGTTGAAGTTGTTGACCCAGGCGTTGATGCCCTGGCCGTTCATCTTCTTGTCGTATGCGAGGAGCTTGTCGCCGTAGTCATTGAGGAACTGGTCGTCGTAGTCACCGAAGCGCATGAGGTTACTCATGACCGCGTAACCCGTCGGGTTGCTCGCGTCGTCGATTCCTAGCTGGTCAGGGCCCAGACGGATCATCTGCTGTTCCCAGCTCTGCATCTTGTCGCTGTCCGAGAGGGTGGCTTGACCGATGACCATTCCGAGGTTCTTCTGCAGCTGTTTGGCTTGCTTGGCGCGGTCGGGGTCGTACGTTCCCTGGTAGGGATCGGCGATCCCGGCCCAGAAGGTGAGCACCCTCCTCGGGCCGACCTGCGTGGCAAACTCCTCTGCGAACAGAGGATCGTTCTTGTACTTGGCCAAGGCGGAGTTGAGCGAGGCGAGCTCTGTGCTCGTTACATCGTGCGGATTCTTCGCGAGGATCTTGGCCATCCGGTCGGCGTCCGCGACCGCCTTGGCAGCCTGGTCCCGGTTCTCGTAGTGGGCGCCGGAGAAGCCGTACTTGGCCTGGTCGACGAGAAGTCGGAGCGCCTTGGCCGCAGTACTGTCGCTCTCGGTCGCCTTGTTAAGGATGCGCTGAATCTCGTTGCGTAGGTTCTCGACGTCTTGCTGGCTGACCGGGCTTGCCCCGCCACTTGGGTCGGAAGCCCAGTCAGGACGAGGATTGCCGGCGACGGTGAAGGTCCCACCGCCGGTGTCGATCACGGTGCAGTACCTGTACGGGGTGCGTTCGAGGATCTCGTTCAGCTGGTTGCGGTAGTCGATCAGTTCGCCGCGGGTGTCCTTGAGGATCTTCGTGATGGAGTCCGCCTGCGTGTGGGCGTCCGCGAACTCCTCGGCGGTCTTACCGATGAACTCCCGGCTGACCTGTGCGTTGACACCAGCCCAGTCCGCCTCGTCAGCACGCTTCTTCAAGTTGCTCTGGGCATCCTCTTTCAGCGTCGCCAGGTTCTTGGTCATCTCCTCCCAGTCAGTGATGGCCTCACCGAGCTGCGAGAAGTTCCCGTGCCGCAAAGCATCGAGATCCATGGCGTCAGATGCCCTTCCGCTCGTCGAAACCCTGGTCGAGCTGGGAGATGCTGCTGAGAGTGCCGGCGATGTAGGACTCGTCGGCGGCGTGCTGGTTCTTGGTATAGCGGAGATGGTTGGAGATGTGGGCGCAGGCGTCGAGGAGGGTCTGCACCTGGTCCACCCAGCGCTCGGCTACATGATCTAGAGCGGCCCCGATGGCGAACCCCTCGCTCTTGAGCCCTCCGGCCGCCTTGATGGATGACATACGGGCGTGGTCGCTGAACCGGTTGAAGTCCTGGAACAGCTCGTGGGCAGAGGAACCGATCGCAGCGAGGTCCTTCTGGTGCACGGTGAGATCACCGCGCGAACTCTCGCCGCCTCCGCCGTCGGGAGTTACATGGTTGAGCCGCATGTGTACGGACTGGTTCTGTGCTGCCTCGGCCTTCAGCTGCTCCCACTCGTCCCACGCCATGCGTAGCTCCTCCCGTCTCTCCGCTCCGGCCAAGAAGCGGGATCTCGTCAGGTCAGCAGTGTCTACGTGCCTCAGTTCTCCACATCCATCAACCCCACCTGCACCATCGGCTTCCCCCGCTTCCGGGACACGAAGACCCCCCGCCCCGCCGGCATCGGCCGCGGCCGGACCCCGCCGAGTAGATCGCCCTCTGCCGGGTCGCCCGCGAGGACCACGCCCTGGGCGCCGAGTTCCTTGATGCGCTGCATGAAGGACTCGTAACCGGCACGCCCCGCGCCGGCTGTGGACCGGGCGATGATGAAGCGGACGCCGACGTCCCGGGCGAACGGCAGCAATTCCGTCAGTCCCGCCAGCGGGTTGCCGCTCGACGTGGACACGAGGTCGTAGTCGTCGATGATGACGTACACCGTGGGCCCCCGCCACCAGCTGCGGTTGCGCAGCTGCTCCGGGGTGACGTCGGCGGTCGGGGTGCGGCGCTGCATCAAGTCGGCCAGAGCGTCCATGTGGTGCTGCATCTGGTTCGACATGGGGATGTACTCGGCCAGGTGCGTGTCCGGGGTCACCCCGAGCAGTGAGCGGCGGTTGTCGACGACGAAGAGCTTGCAGGAGTTGCCGTCGTACCGCTCGGCCAGCCGCTTGATGATCAGCTTGAGCAGGTTGGACTTACCGGACTCGCTCTCTCCGAACACCAGGAAGAACGGGTCCTGGTCGAAGTCGACGAACACCGGCTCCAGGTTGTCCTCGTCGAGGGCGAAGGAGATGCCGCGGCTGGGGAAGCGGTCGCCCGGCGGAAGCTCGGCCGCCGGGAACTCTCGGGGAAGCAGACGCACTTCGGGGGCGCCGGGCTCCTGCCAGTGGCGGGCGACCTCGGCCGCGAGGGCGGTCGTCGCCTCCGACAGGTCCGTGTCGGAGGAGAGGCCGTCGATGCGCGGGACCGCCGCCATGAAGTGCTGCTTCTGCGGGGTCTGACCGCGTCCCGGAACCCCGGTGGGCACGTTCGCAGCGACCTTGCGGTCGATCTCGGAGTCCATGGGGTCACCCAGCCGCAGTTCGAGGCGGTTCATCAGGTGGTCCTTGAGGTTCGCGCGGACCTCCATCGAGCGCGAGGCGGTGAGGATCAGGTGGATGCCGTAGCCCAGGCCTCGGGCGGCGATGTCCAGGACCATCGGTTCCAGGGCCTCGTAGTCCGTACGGAAGTTGCCCCAGCCGTCGATGACCAGGAACACGTCACCCCACGGCTGGTCGGTCACCGAGATGTCCCCCCGCGCGCGGCGTGTGCGGAACTCCGCGATGGAGGAGATGCCCGCCGAACGGAAGTACTCCTCGCGCCGGGTCATGACGCCGTACACCTCGGCCGCCGTACGCCGGACCTTTTCCGGGTCCAGTCGTGAGGCGACACCACCCACGTGCGGCAGACCGGCCACCGAGGCCATACCGCCACCACCGAAGTCCAGGCCGTAGAACTGCACCTCCCGTGGGGTGTGCGTCAGCGCGAACGACGCGATGATCGAGCGCACCAGCGTCGACTTGCCGGACTGCGGCCCCCCGATGATCTGCATGTGGCCGGCCGCGCCGCCGAAGTCCAGCCACAGCGGGTCCCGCCGCTGCTCGTACGGCTTGTCGATGAGCCCGGTCGGGACGACGAGTCGGCCCGCGCCCTCGTAGCCCGGCTGGGTCATGCCGCGGGCGGGCACCGGGGCGAGTCCCGGTAGCAGGGCGTCGAGCGATGGCGGGCTGTCCAGCGGGGGCAGCCACACCTGGTGGGCGGCAGGACCCTGGGCCTCAAGGCGCCGCACGATCACGTCGAGCACGGTGTCGGCGAGAGCGTCGTCCTGCCGCTCACCGGCCTCCTCCTGCCGCTGTTGCGGGATCGGCGCGTACTGCACCGGGACCTCGGCCGCGGTGAAGAGGACCGGCCTGCGGTCGACGGGAAGGGGGCCGCCGAACGCCGTGGCCTGCTGCGAGCTGGTGCGGTACACCCCCGAGACGTACGCCGCCTTGAAGCGGACCATCTCGTCCGTGCCGTACTTCAGGAAGCCGGAGCCGGGCACGTTGGGCAGCTCGTAGGCGTCCGGGACGCCGAGCGCGGCGCGCGACTCGGCCGCCGAGAACGTCCGTAGACCGATGCGGTACGACAGATAGGTCTCCAGGCCCCTGAGCCGGCCCTCCTCCAAGCGCTGCGAGGCCAGCAGCAGGTGCACACCCAGCGAACGGCCGATACGGCCGATCTGCACGAACATCTCGATGAAGTCCGGCTTCGCCGTCAACAGCTCGCTGAACTCGTCGATCACCAGGACGAGGGACGGGATCGGCTGCAGCGGCGCACCCGCCGCGCGCGCCTTCTCGTAGTCGTGAATGTTGGCGTAGTTGCCCGCGTCGCGGAGCATCTCCTGGCGGCGGTTCAGCTCACCGCGGATGGAGTCGCCCATCCGGTCGACCAGGGTCAGGTCGTCCGCCAGGTTGGTGATGACGGCCGCCACGTGCGGCATCTGCGACATGCCGGCGAAGGTCGCACCGCCCTTGAAGTCCGCGAGGACGAAGTTCAGCGTCTCCGAGGAGTGGGTCACGGCCAGACCGAGGACCAGCGTGCGCAGCAGCTCCGACTTGCCGGAACCGGTCGCACCGACACACAGGCCGTGCGGGCCCATGCCCTCCTGCGCCGCCTCCTTGAGGTCGAGCATCACGGGCCGGCCGTCCTCGCCGACACCGATCGGTACGCGGAGCCGTTCCGACTGCGAGCGGGGGCGCCACGTGCGTTTCGGGTCGACCGAGGCGGCGTCCCCCAGGTTCAGGAGATCCGTGAACTCCAGGTTCGCGAGCAGCGGTTCATCGTCGTCGCCACCCGACGCCATGCGCAGGGGGGCCAGTTGACGCGCGAGTGCCTCCGCCGCCTCGTACGACAGGACGTCTGGCGTCCCCTCGTAGACCAGGCCGTGGGCCGACTCCAGGCGCAGTTCCCTGGGGTGTACGACGACCGAGAGGTCGCCGCGGCCGATGGTGAGTTCGCCCGGCACGATCTCCAGGACCGTCACGCCCTGCAGGCCCTCGGGGTTGGCCAGCAAGGAGGTAGGCGGCAGCGAGACGCCGTCGAGGACGATCACCAGATGCGGCTGCTCGGACACCGGTGCCCCGCCGGGGTGGAACCGCGGGCGGCCCTCCAGCCGGGAGGCGAGCCGGTCCTCCAGTTCCACGGGGTCGGTGCCGATCAGACGCACGCTGCCGGCGCCGTCGGCCACGCCCGGGGCCTGCACGTGCGGCAGCCACTTGGTCCACTCCCACTCGGGCGTCGACTCACGCGCGGTGACGACGGCGATGACGAGGTCCTCGGGGGAGTGCAGCGAAGCAAGGGAGGCGGTGACGGCGCGGGCGGTGCCGCGCACGGTGCCCGGCTCGCCGCTGATCGTCACGTGGTAGAAGGCGCGCAGCGACACCGCCATCGGCAGGTCGTCGAGGGTGCTGTGTGTGGCCACGAAGCGCTGCATGGCGCCCGCGGTCAGCGGCTCCAGTTCATCCACCGGGGCGGTCTGCGGCGGGATCAGGGGAGTCGCCAGGGCCTGCGGGCCGAGGCCTACGCGTACCTGTCCGAAGTCCTCGTCGCCGGTGCGGCGTTCCCACACCCGGCTGCCCTCGGCAACCAGCGCCCACAGTTGCTCCGGCGAAGGGTGCAGGTAGTACTGGGTGTCACGCTGGGACTTCGCCGTCTCCAGGGCGGCGCGCCGGGTCTGGGACAGGTAGCGCAGGTAGTCACGGCGCAGGTCGGCCATCTGCCCCTGGTTGCCGCGGCGGTAGCGGACGAGCATCGAGATGCCCATGGCGACGGTCGAGGCCACCATCACCAGGCCCATGATCTTCATGAAGGGCTGGGCCTGCGGGTTGAAGAAGAACACCACGGATCCGCCCATGCCCAGCATGGGCAGGAGCTGCATCAGTGCGCTTTCCTGCTGACCGCGCGGTAGTTCCGGCGGAGCTTGCAGTACGACCTCGTCCGTGGGCACTTCCTTCGGCAGTGCCCGCGGTGGGCGCTTGACGACGATGTGGCTCACTACGCACCAATTCCCTTGCCGGACCGAGATGTTTCGTCCGCCGCCCCGTGTCAGGCGAACGTCGATCGCGAACCGCGATCCTACTGACAACCACGGACATCGACGGGCGGTAGGGTGCCGGTGAAGCGCGTGAGCAGTTGCGAATCGTTCTGGGAGAACTCGGGCAATCCGCAACGGTTCGAAGCAAGCGCCACTCGCGAAGCCCGGCCAGGACCACTCGGTCGACCGGTGCCGCGGGCGGGCGCCGCACGACTTACACAGCATCTTTACGGGCGGAAGGGTGCGCGGTGGCACCGAACGCCGCCCCACCACCGACGAGGGGGAACAGCAGGTGAGTATGACGGCCTCCGCGCCGGTCGGCGCGACCGGTGGACCGGGCACCGGAGCCCCTTCCGGGGCGGGCATGGGATTCGGCTTCTGCCGCGTCACCATCGTGGCGCCCGACAGCCGCATTGACGTGGCGCTGCCCGACGACGTACCGGTCGCCGACCTGTACCCCGAGATCCTGCGTCTGTCCCGGCAGAGCCCCGCCGAGGGCGCGCCGGTCGGCTATCACCTCGTACGACGTGACGGCACCGTCCTGGACGGCGCCCGGTCCTTCACCGCCCAGCGCATCCTCGACGGCGAATTGCTCACCCTGCGCCCATTCGCCGAGTCGCTGCCCCCAGCAGTCCTCGATGACGTCTCGGAGGCTGTGGCCGCCGCTGTCACCCGCGACCGCACCCTGTGGAGCGGCGACCTCACCCGGGCCGCCGGACTCGTCGCGGGCGGCATCCTGCCCGCGCTGCTCGCGTTCGTGGCATGGAGCTCCCAGGTCCGGCACGACATGCACGGCCTGCAAGGCATCATCGCGGGTGTCTGCGGCATTCTGCTCGTCACCATCGCGTGTGTACGCGCGCGCGTGTACGACGACCGGGGCTCCGCGGTCGCGCTGGGACTCGGTGCCCTGCCGAACGTCGCAGTGGCCGGCTCCGGGCTGCTGACGCTCTCCGGCGGCGAGGGAATCGGACGCCTGCAGTTCCTGCTCGCCTGTACGACCGTCCTCGTCGCCTCCCTGGTGCTGACCCTGGTGTCACCGGGCGGTGACGGGCCCTTCGTTGCGTTCGTCTTCGCCTCTGCCACCGGTCTGATCACGACCTTCATCGCGATCCTCACCGACCTGAGGCCCATCGAGACGGCGGCCGTCTGCGCCCCGCTCTCCGTCGTGGCGCTGGCCTTCCTCCCCGGTCTGTCCATGCGCTTCGCGCGGTTGCCCATCGGCTTCGAACCGCCCAACCCCTCCCGCGGCGACTACGACACCGGCGAGCCCGCCCTGCAGGAGCCCGTGGACGCCGAGCGTGTCGCCGCCCGGGCCCGGCGCGGCCACGAACTCCTCGTCGGACTGGTAGGCGGCTGCGCCGTCGTCGCGGTGGGCGCGTCGATCGTGCTCGGCTTCTCCAACAACACCTGGGCCCAGCTGCTGGCATTCGCCACCGGCGTGGCGATGCTCATGCGGGCGCACCTGTTCCGCTACACCGCGCAGGTCGGCGCGACCCTGGCCGCGGGCCTCGCCGCGAACGTCTTCCTCGGTCTCGGGCTGGCCCTGAACCCGCCGCGTGGGTACCTGATCGACGCCGTCCGGGGCGACACCGCCGCCCTCGACATCCGCAGTGTCTGGCTCGCCGCGGCCGTCGCCGCGGCCACCGCCCTGGTCACCGCGATCGCCCTGATCACCCCGCGACGCGGTGTCACCCCCTTCTGGGGGCGGCTCCTGGAGATCGCGGAGAGCTTCGTCCTGCTCACGCTGATCCCGCTGGCCCTGGCCGTGTTCGACGTGTACGCGCAGGCGCGGGCGATGACCAGCTAGGCACCGCCGACGCGCAGGCGACACGGGAAAGGGCGGCACGCACGCGTGCCGCCCTTTCCCGTCCGCACCTCACTGCACGTCCAACCCCCCGTTATGAGCCATAGGCTTCAGATCGAACTCCCCGTCCCGAGCCCCCAGCACGAACGCCCGCCACTCCGCCTCGGTGTAGCGCAGCACGGTGTCCGGGTCGAGGGAGGACCGCATCGCCACCGCCCCGTCCGGCAGGTACGCGATCTCGACGCGCTCCTCGTGCTCCTCCGTGCCCGGGGCGCAGTGCCACTCGACGCCCGAGATGTCGAGCGCGTACAGCTCGTCGCGCTCCCGCTCCTTGCGCGCCTTGATCTCCGCTTCGGTTTCCGCCATCGTGCAGCGATCCCTTCCCGAGGTAGCTACGGTCCGGCGCTCACCCTAGTGGCCCAGGCCACCCCCTCAGGGGGGTTCCGCGACCGGGAGTAAGGCGCCCGCCGCCGCCTGGTACCCTGAGTGACGGCCGTTTGTGTACGCACCCCCGGAACCACCGTGTTCTGGAGGCCGCGCCCAGCGGATCCCCGCCTCCCGAGTAACGGAAGCTCCCCCGAGATGTGGACCGGGGGCACTCGGTGGCAATCAACAGACTATGAGGAGTACGCGTGTCGCTCGACGCCGCTACGAAGAAGCAGATCATCGCCGAGTTCGGTGCCAAGGAGGGTGACACCGGCTCCCCCGAGGTCCAGGTCGCCCTGCTCTCCCGTCGGATCTCCGACCTGACGGAGCACCTCAAGACCCACAAGCACGACCACCACTCCCGTCGTGGCCTGCTGATCCTCGTCGGTCAGCGCCGTCGCCTGCTGCAGTACCTGGCGAAGAAGGACATCCAGCGCTTCCGTGCGCTGGTCGACCGCCTCGGCATCCGCCGCGGTGCGGCGGGCGCGAAGTAAGTCGCCGTGAGGGGAGCGGTTCCCGGAAGCACCCGGGAGCCGCTCCTTTTGCCGTATGCGGGGCCCCGCCGCGCACACGGAATTCCCCGTCGCGCGTGCGGAGACGTGCGGACTGTCACTCACGCTTTGTAGTGTGGTAGCACAACGGAATACGCACGACGCAACATGCACGACGCAACATGCACCACGTAGAACGCACGACACGGAACGCACGGCACGGTACGACGTACGACACGTAACGTCGTACGGGACAGAACGACGTACGACACGGACCGACGCACGGCACAGAACGCCGTGCGACACGGAACGTCGTACGGCACAGAACGAGGAGGAGCGCATCCAGCCGCCGCCGGTCCTCGGTAGTGGCCCCCGGGGGGAAGCGAGCCCCGGGTGCTTCGATCGAAGACCGGCCCGCACCGCACGGAGCGCTTCTCCGCCACCGTCCCCCTGCCACACGGGCAGCCAAGGGACAAAAGACGATAAGTAACGGAGAAAACGCTAGTGGAGAACGAGACCCACTACGCCGAGGCCGTCATCGACAACGGCCCCTTCGGCACCCGCACCATCCGCTTCGAGACGGGCCGCCTGGCCAAGCAGGCCGCCGGCTCCGCCGTGGCCTACCTGGACGACGACACCATGGTGCTGTCGGCCACCACCGCCTCGAAGAACCCCAAGGACCAGCTCGACTTCTTCCCGCTGACGGTGGACGTCGAGGAGCGGATGTACGCCGCCGGCAAGATCCCCGGCAGCTTCTTCCGCCGTGAGGGCCGGCCGTCCGAGGACGCCATCCTCACCTGCCGCCTCATCGACCGCCCGCTGCGCCCGTCCTTCAAGAAGGGCCTGCGCAACGAGATCCAGGTCGTCGCCACGATCATGGCGCTCAACCCCGACCACCTGTACGACGTCGTGGCGATCAACGCCGCGTCCGCGTCGACGCAGCTGGCCGGCCTGCCCTTCTCCGGCCCGATCGGCGGCGTCCGCGTCGCGCTGATCCGCGGCCAGTGGGTCGCCTTCCCGACCCACACCGAGCTGGAGGACGCCGTCTTCGACATGGTCGTCGCCGGCCGTGTGCTGGAGGACGGCGACGTCGCGATCATGATGGTCGAGGCCGAGGCCACCGAGAAGACCATCAAGCTGGTCGAGGGCGGCTCCGAGGCGCCGACCGAGGAGGTCGTCGCCGCCGGTCTGGAGGCCGCGAAGCCCTTCATCAAGGTGCTGTGCCGCGCCCAGGCCGACCTCGCCGCCAAGGCCGCCAAGCCGACCGGCGAGTTCCCGATCTTCCTGGACTACCAGGACGACGTCCTGGAGGCCCTGACCGCCGCCGTCCGCCCCGAGCTGGCCCAGGCGCTCACCATCGCCGGCAAGCAGGAGCGCGAGGCCGAGCTGGACCGCGTCAAGGGTCTGGCCGCCGAGAAGCTCCTGCCGGAGTTCGAGGGCCGCGAGAAGGAGATCTCCGCCGCGTACCGCTCGCTCACCAAGCAGCTGGTCCGCGAGCGCGTGATCAAGGAGAAGAAGCGCATCGACGGCCGCGGTGTCACCGACATCCGCACCCTGGCCGCCGAGGTCGAGGCCATCCCGCGGGTGCACGGCTCCGCGGTGTTCGAGCGTGGCGAGACCCAGATCCTGGGCGTCACCACCCTCAACATGCTCCGCATGGAGCAGCAGCTGGACACCCTCTCCCCGGTGACCCGCAAGCGCTACATGCACAACTACAACTTCCCGCCGTACTCCACCGGTGAGACCGGCCGCGTCGGCTCCCCGAAGCGCCGCGAGATCGGCCACGGCGCCCTCGCCGAGCGCGCCCTCGTGCCGGTGCTGCCGACGCGCGAGGAGTTCCCCTACGCGATCCGCCAGGTCTCCGAGGCGCTGAGCTCCAACGGCTCGACGTCCATGGGTTCGGTCTGCGCCTCCACCATGTCGCTGCTGAACGCCGGTGTGCCGCTGAAGGCCCCGGTCGCCGGTATCGCCATGGGCCTGATCTCCCAGGAGATCGACGGCGAGACGCACTACGTCACCCTCACCGACATCCTCGGTGCGGAGGACGCCTTCGGCGACATGGACTTCAAGGTCGCCGGCACGAAGGACTTCGTGACCGCCCTCCAGCTCGACACCAAGCTGGACGGCATCCCGGCCTCCGTCCTGGCCGCGGCCCTCAAGCAGGCCCGCGACGCCCGTCTGCACATCCTCGACGTGATGATGGAGGCCATCGACCGGCCCGACGAGATGAGCCCGCACGCCCCGCGGATCATCACCGTCAAGATCCCGGTCGACAAGATCGGCGAGGTCATCGGCCCCAAGGGCAAGATGATCAACCAGATCCAGGAGGACACGGGCGCCGAGATCACCATCGAGGACGACGGCACGATCTACATCGGTGCCGCCGACGGTCCCTCGGCGGAGGCCGCCCGCGCCACGATCAACGGCATCGCCAACCCGACGATGCCCGAGGTCGGCGAGCGCTACCTGGGTACGGTCGTGAAGACCACCACCTTCGGCGCGTTCGTCTCCCTGCTGCCCGGCAAGGACGGTCTGCTGCACATCTCGCAGATCCGCAAGCTCGCCGGCGGCAAGCGCGTGGAGAACGTCGAGGACGTCCTCGGCGTGGGCCAGAAGGTCCAGGTCGAGATCGCCGAGATCGACTCCCGCGGCAAGCTCTCCCTCATCCCGGTGATCGAGGGCGAGGACGGCGACGACGAGGCGAAGGACGACGCCGAGCAGTGACGTCCCGTAGCTCGAAGGCGACGGCCCGCACCTCTTCGGAGGCGCGGGCCGTCGCCCGTACCCAAACCCTGATCAAGGGCACCGCCGGCATCGGCACGGTACGCAAGACCACCCTCCCGGGCGGCCTGCGCATCGTCACCGAGACACTGCCCTCGGTCCGCTCCGCCACCTTCGGCATCTGGGCGCACGTCGGCTCCCGCGACGAGACCCCGGCCCTGAACGGCGCCACCCACTACCTGGAACACCTGCTCTTCAAGGGCACCGCACGCAGGTCCGCGCTGGACATCTCCGCCGCCCTCGACGCGGTCGGCGGCGAGATGAACGCGTTCACGGCCAAGGAGTACACGTGCTACTACGCGCGCGTGCTCGACACCGACCTGCCCCTGGCCATCGACGTCGTCTGCGACATGCTGACCGGCTCGCTGATCCTCGAAGAGGACGTCGACGTCGAGCGCGGCGCGATCCTCGAAGAGATCGCCATGACCGAGGACGACCCCGGCGACTGTGTGCACGACCTGTTCGCGCACACCATGTTCGGCGACAGCGCCCTCGGCCGTCCGGTCCTCGGCACGGTCGACACGGTCAACGCCCTCACCGCCGACCGCATCCGCCGCTTCTACAAGAAGCACTACGATCCGACCCACCTCGTGGTCGCCTGCGCCGGCAACATCGACCACAACAAGGTCGTACGACAGGTCCGCGCGGCCTTCGGGAAGGCGGGCGCCCTCGGGAATCCGGCCGCACGACCCATCGCCCCGCGCGACGGCCGCCGTACGATCCGCACCTCCGGCAAGGTCGAGCTGCTGGCTCGCAAGACCGAGCAGGCGCACGTCATCCTCGGCATGCCCGGGCTCGCCCGCGCCGACGACCGCCGCTGGGCCATGGGCGTGCTCAACACCGCCCTCGGCGGCGGCATGTCCTCCCGGCTCTTCCAGGAGGTCCGGGAGAAGCGCGGCCTGGCCTACAGCGTGTACTCGTACACGTCCGGCTTCGCCGACTGCGGCCTGTTCGGCGTCTACGCCGGCTGCCGGCCCAGCCAGGTGCACGACGTGCTGCGGATCTGCCGCGACGAACTCGACCACGTCGCGCAGAACGGCCTGTCCGACGACGAGATCGCCCGCGCCATCGGCCAGCTGAGGGGCTCCACGGTGCTGGGCCTCGAGGACACCGGCGCGCTGATGAACCGTATCGGCAAGAGCGAGCTGTGCTGGGGCGAGCAGATGTCCGTGGACGACATGCTGGCGAAGATAGCCGCGGTCACCCCGGACGAGGTCCGCTCCGTCGCCCGCGACATCCTGGGACAGCGCCCGTCGCTGTCGGTCATCGGCCCGCTCAAGGACAAGCAGGCCTCCCGGCTGCACGACGCGGTCGCCTGAAACACCACCGGTTAGGAAACAGGAACATGAGCAAGCTGCGCGTGGCGGTCCTCGGTGCCGGGGGCCGGATCGGGTCCGAGGCGGTCAAGGCGGTCGAGGCCGCGGAGGACATGGAGCTGGTCGCCACCCTCGGCCGCGGCGACAAGCTGGAGACGCTGGCGGAGACCGGCGCCCAGGTCGCCGTCGAGCTGACCACCCCGGCCTCGGTCATGGGCAACCTCGACTTCTGCGTGCGCCACGGCATCCACGCGGTCGTCGGTACGACGGGCTGGACCGACGAGCGCCTCGCGCAGCTGAAGGGCTGGCTGGCCCAGTCCCCGGAGACCGGCGTGCTCATCGCGCCGAACTTCTCCATCGGGGCCGTGCTGACGATGAAGTTCGCCCAGATCGCGGCGCCCTACTTCGAGTCGGTCGAGGTGGTCGAGCTGCACCACCCGAACAAGGTGGACGCCCCCTCCGGCACCGCCACGCGCACCGCCCAGCTCATCGCCGAGGCCCGCCGGGCGGCCGGCACGGCACCCGCGCCGGACGCCACGGCCACGGCCCTGGACGGCGCCCGCGGCGCGGACGTCGACGGGGTGCCGGTGCACGCCGTCCGGCTGCGCGGCCTCCTGGCGCACCAGGAGGTCCTGCTCGGCGGCGAGGGCGAGACCCTCACCGTCCGGCACGACTCCCTCCACCACAGCAGCTTCATGCCGGGCATCCTGCTCGGCGCCCGCCGCGTGGTGACCACTCCGGGCCTCACCTTCGGCCTGGAGCACTTCCTGGACCTGAGCTGACAGCCACTGCCATGCGCGCGAAGATCACCTACCTCGTCACGGCCGCCGTCCTGGTCTTCTACTTCGTCCTGGTCGGCAGCCGCGGCGTGATGCTCATCCAGTACGGCTCGCTGCTCACCGTCACCTTCGGGGTGGCGGTGCTGATCCTGCCGGTCATCGGCCTGTGGTTCCTGTGGAAGAACACCCAGTTCGTCCGCCGGGCCAACGCCCTCGCCGCGCAGCTGGACGCCGAGGGCGGCCTGCCGGTGGACGAGCTGACCCGCCTGCCCAGCGGCCGCATCGACCGCGACTCGGCCGACGAGGTCTTCGCCAAGCGCAAGGCCGAGACGGAGGCGTCCCCCGACGACTGGCGCTGCTGGTTCCGCCTGGCCGTCGCCTACCACGACGCCCACGACACCCCACGCGCCCGCAAGGCGATGCAGCGAGCGATAGCCCTGCACGCCGGCAAGAACCCCGGGCCCTGACGCCGCCGCCCGGACATCGCGAGGACACCAGGCCCCGGCCCCGGCCGAAAACAGGGCCGCTCCCTTGCGGAGAGCCCGCCGCCCTACGCCGGCAGGTGCCACACCGCTCAGCTCGCAGACCAGCACGACAGACCCGGCGCTCGGCCTCGGGCCGCGCAGAGTGGCTGACGAGGCGAGGTCACTCCGGTGTACCGAGAGGTCCGACACCGAGGGACCTGAGCTGGTCGCCGACCGACGCCCGGTTCGAGGATCCCTCGGCCCCGTCCGGCAGCGTCGGGTCGGCGAGGCCGAGGCCATCCCGGCCCGGCCCGCTGAGAAGTCCGGCTCCAGCCGAGCCCACCAGAAGTTCCGCGCACCGTCGAACCCGCCCAGAGGCGCCCCGCTGGCACCGCAGCGGACCGCGGCGCGCCCCCCGTCAGCCGCGCGCGTTCTCCGCAGCCCAGGCCTCCACCGCGTCCGCCGCTCGGTCGAAGGCGAGCGGGCGGCCGAGGAAGTCCAGGCTGTGGGTGGTGAGCAGCGGTGGGGCGTCCTCGGGCCGCCGGTCCTCGCGGACGAGCACCAGTGCCTGCCCCTGCACCGTCCGCGGCAGCCCCAGCCAGCGCACCGGCTGCTGCACCGTCCGCGCCGAGCCCACCCGCGCCCACGGCACCGTACGCGTCACCAGCAGGCCGGTCCGGCGCAGCCCGCGCCCGCTCACCCACACCCCCATGCGCAGCAGCCGCAGCGCGCCGGCCACGATCAGCAGCCCGACGCCGAGGACCACCCCGGCGGTGGACAGCGAGCCGGTCAGCGCGATGAGCACCGCGGCGAGCAGGGCGAAGGAGGCCAGCAACAGCACCAGCGCGGCCACCCCCACCCGCCAGGGGCCGGGCCGGTAGGGGCGCCGCCAGCGGTCGGGGTCGTCGTACGGCAGGGCACTCTCGACCGCCGTGTCGAAGGCGGGGTCGGCCGTCAGGAAGGGCAGGGGCACGGCTGGTCCTCACTCGGTCCTCGCTGGGCTGTGCCGTGAGGCTATCCGGCCGTGTTCCCGCCCACCAGCCTGGAGCGTCCGGAAGAGTGCTCAGTGCCCCTGGGACGCCTGGGACTCCTGAACCGGCGTGCCGGACGGCGTGGAAAGCGCCGGCGTGCCCAGGACCAGAGCGCCGGCCAGCCCGGCGACGATGGTCAGTCCCAGCAGCCAGCGCCCGGCTATCTCGCCGAAGGACGCCCGCCGGCGGGGCGGGGGAGTGACATTACTGCGGAACCTTTCCGCCTCGGCCAGGAAGGCGAAGGGTACGGGCTCGCGCCGACGGAACATCGTGGGTGCCGCTCCTCTCAGGGTGGGTGATCGAACACACGGACCTCACCGATACAGACGCACGAGTGACCCAAAAGGTGCCCATGTCCGAAAAAATCTCGGCTGCGTCCTGGGGGTGAGGTGGTGCCCAGGGCCCGCCGGGTGCCCCCGTAAGGTGGTCGCAACCACAGAAGTAATGGGAAGGACCCCCACCCCCGTGACCACCCCCGAGTCGCTCACGTTCCGCAGTGACGTCACCGTCGAGCTGGTGAAGTCCAGCGCTTCGGACGCCGACGTGCTCTTCGCCGCCCGCGTCTCCACCGCCGGCGAGCAGTCCCTGGCCGAGCTGAAGAAGGACCCCGAGCGCTCCAAGGGCCTGATCAACTTCCTGATGCGCGACCGGCACGGCAGCCCGTTCGAGCACAACTCGATGACGTTCTTCATCAGCGCCCCGATCTTCGTCTTCCGCGAGTTCATGCGGCACCGCGTCGGCTGGTCGTACAACGAGGAGTCCGGCCGCTACCGCGAGCTGGAGCCCGTCTTCTACGTCCCCGGCACCGACCGCAAGCTCGTCCAGGAGGGCCGCCCGGGCAAGTACGTCTTCGTCGAGGGCACCCCGGCCCAGCACGAGGCCGTGAGCAGCACCCTGCGGGAGTCGTACGAGCAGGCGTACGCCGCCTACCAGAAGATGCTCGCCGAGGGCGTCGCCCGCGAGGTCGCCCGCGCCGCGCTCCCCGTCGGCCTCTTCTCCTCGATGTACGCCACCTGCAACGCCCGCTCCCTGATGCACTTCCTCGGCCTGCGCACCCAGCACGAGCTGGCCAAGGTGCCGTCCTTCCCGCAGCGGGAGATCGAGATGGTGGGGGAGAGGATGGAGGCGCAGTGGGCCGAGCTCATGCCGCTGACGCACGCCGCCTTCAACGCCAACGGGCGCGTGGCACCGTAGCGAAGCCTTGTTCCTCTCCCGGAACGGATGTACGGATCAGCCAGGCGAAGTGTCCGTATTGCGGCATTCCGAGAAGTTCATCTAGCCTGATCAAACGGACCCGGCACTGCTTGAACCCCCGAGCAGGCAGTGCCGGGCTCCTTCTTTGTCCGGACTTTCCCGACACCCCACGGGCACACCCCGCAGCGAGCACCGAGTAGCGTGTTACCCATGGCTCCGACCTCGACTCCGCAGACCCCCTTCGGGCGGGTCCTCACCGCCATGGTCACGCCCTTCACGGCGGACGGCGCACTCGACCTCGACGGCGCGCAGCGACTCGCCACCCACCTGGTGGACGCAGGCAACGACGGCCTGATCGTCAACGGCACCACCGGCGAGTCCCCCACGACCAGCGACGCGGAGAAATCGGACCTGGTACGAGCCGTCCTGGAGGCCGTCGGCGACCGCGCCCACGTCATCGCCGGGGTCGGAACCAACGACACGCACCACAGCATCGAGCTGGCCCGCGAGGCCGAGCGTATCGGCGCCCACGGCCTGCTGGTCGTCACGCCGTACTACAACAAGCCCCCGCAGGAGGGCCTGTACCGGCACTTCACGGCCGTCGCCGACGCCACCGGCCTGCCGGTCATGCTGTACGACATCCCCGGCCGCAGCGGCGTCCCGATCAGCACCGAGACCCTCGTCCGGCTCGCCGAGCACCCCCGGATCGTCGCCAACAAGGACGCCAAGGGCGACCTCGGCCGCGCCGGCTGGGCCATCGCCCGGTCCGGCCTCGCCTGGTACTCCGGCGACGACATGCTCAACCTCCCGCTGCTCTCCGTGGGCGCGGTCGGCTTCGTCTCGGTCGTCGGCCACCTCGTCACCCCCGACCTGCGCGCCCTCGTGGACGCGTACACCTCCGGTGACGTCGTCAAGGCCACCGAGATCCACCAGAAGCTGCTCCCCGTCTACACCGGCATGTTCCGCACCCAGGGCGTCATGACCACCAAGGCGGCCCTCGCCCTCCAGGGGCTGCCCGCCGGACCCCTGCGCTTGCCGATGGTGGAGTGCTCGCCCGAGGAGATCGCGCAGCTCAAGATCGATCTTGCTGCCGGCGGGGTACAGCTCTGACTACAGACTTGGCACCACACGGGCTTCACAACTGAAGAGCAACAGGCAGAACAACAGCACAAACAACAGCACAAACAACAGCACAAACAACAGCACAAACAACAGCACAAACAACAGCACAGGCGGGCCACCGGTGCCCGCACCCCACAACGACAACTGCTTCCGCACGAACGTCATGCGCGCCACGTGCCCTACCGGTACGTGGCGCGCGTGGTGAGGAGAGTCTTTTGAGTCATCCGCATCCTGAACTCGGCTCGCCCCCGCCGCTCCCCGAGGGTGGCCTGCGGGTCACCCCGCTCGGCGGCCTCGGCGAGATCGGCCGCAACATGACGGTCTTCGAGTACGGCGGCCGCCTGCTGATCGTCGACTGCGGAGTGCTCTTCCCCGAGGAGGAGCAGCCCGGAATCGACCTGATCCTGCCGGACTTCTCGTCCATCCGGGACCGCCTCGACGACATCGAGGGCATCGTCCTCACGCACGGCCACGAGGACCACATCGGCGGTGTTCCCTTCCTGCTCCGCGAGAAGCCGGACATCCCGCTGATCGGCTCCAAGCTGACGCTCGCCCTCATCGAGGCCAAGCTCCAGGAGCACCGGATCCGTCCGTACACCCTGGAGGTGGCGGAGGGGAACCGCGAGCGCGTCGGCCCCTTCGACTGCGAGTTCATCGCCGTCAACCACTCCATCCCGGACGCCCTGGCCGTCGCCATCCGCACGCCCGCCGGCATGGTGGTGCACACCGGCGACTTCAAGATGGACCAGCTCCCGCTGGACAACCGCCTCACCGACCTGCACGCCTTCGCGCGGCTGAGCGAGGAGGGCATCGACCTCCTCCTCGCCGACTCCACGAACGCCGAGGTCCCGGGCTTCGTCCCGCCCGAGCGCGACATCTCCAACGTGCTGCGGCAGGTCTTCGCCGGCGCCCGCAAGCGGATCATCGTGGCGAGCTTCGCCAGCCACGTCCACCGCATCCAGCAGATCCTGGACGCGGCCCACGAGTACGGCCGCCGGGTCGCCTTCGTCGGCCGCTCCATGGTCCGCAACATGGGCATCGCCCGGGACCTGGGCTATCTGCGGGTCCCGCCGGGGCTGGTGGTGGACGTCCGGACGCTGGACGACCTGCCCGACCACGAGGTGGTCCTGGTCTGCACGGGCTCCCAGGGCGAGCCGATGGCGGCCCTGTCCCGCATGGCCAACCGCGACCACCAGATCCGCATCGTCGACGGTGACACGGTCATCCTCGCCTCCTCGCTGATCCCCGGGAACGAGAACGCGGTCTACCGCGTGATCAACGGCCTGACCCGCTGGGGCGCCGACGTCGTCCACAAGGGCAACGCCAAGGTGCACGTCTCCGGCCACGCGTCCGCGGGCGAGCTGCTGTACTTCTACAACATCTGCCGCCCGAAGAACCTGATGCCGGTCCACGGCGAATGGCGCCACCTGCGGGCCAACGCCGAACTGGGCGCCCTCACCGGCGTCCCGCACGACCGGATCGTCATCGCCGAGGACGGCGTGGCGGTCGACCTGGTCGAGGGCAAGGCCAAGATCTCCGGCAAGGTCCAGGCCGGTTACGTCTACGTCGACGGGCTCTCGGTCGGCGACGTCGGCGAGCCGGCGCTCAAGGACCGCAAGATCCTCGGCGACGAGGGCATCATCTCGGTCTTCGTGGTCATGGACGCCTCCACCGGCAAGATCACCGGCGGCCCGCACGTCCAGGCGCGCGGCTCCGGCATCGAGGACTCGGCCTTCGCCGACGTCCTCCCGAAGATCACAGAGGTGCTGGAGCGGTCCGCGCAGGACGGTGTGGTGGAGCCCCACCAGCTCCAGCAGCTCATCCGCCGGACCCTCGGCAAGTGGGTCTCGGACACCTATCGCCGCAGGCCGATGATCCTGCCTGTGGTCGTGGAGGTCTGACGACCCGTCGGTCACGACCAGGAGCGGGGCGCCCCGATTTGCATCGGGGCGCCCCGCTCCAGTACGTTTACGGCTCCGCCCACCCGGGAACCCCAGCACTTCACGTGCTGGACATGGTCGCCCGGAGCGGGTGGGAAAACCGGCTCAGAACTTCTGATAAAGTCGGAACCGCCGGAAAGGGAAACGCGGAAGCGGGAACCTGGAAAGCACCGAGGAAATCGGATCGAGAAAAGATCTGATAGA
>NZ_JBVHJE010000007.1:0-342730 GCF_055560195.1 Streptomyces sp. NPDC023481 | reverse complement strand
GCCCACACCCAGCGGGTGCCCCCCTTCTTTTTTTCGCCCCCGGGCTACCCCCCGGGCGGGGGGGGCGGCCCCCCCCCGGGGGGGGGGGGGCGGCCCCCCCCCCCCCGCCCCCCCCCCCGCCCGCACCCCCATCCCTCTTGCACGAACGGAGTTGATCCATGGCAGGCTTCGACGTCAGCGCCGCCCGGGCCCAGCGCCTGGAGGCGCTCGGCCGCAGCTGGTCGTTCACCATCGACGGCGACACCTTCACGCTCCCCACCGAGCTGACCCGCAAGACCGCCCACGCCCTGCGCCGGCTGGACGACAACGACGTGGACGGGCTGCTGCGCGTGCTACTCGGCGACGCCCAGTACGCCCGGTTCGACCGGCACGACATCACCATGCAGGACATCGCCGCGATCATGGAGGCGTACGGCAAGGAGACCGGGCTCGGCCTGGGGGAAGGCTGAGCCTCGGCGAGCTGGTCGACGAGCACGCCGAGGCCCTGGAAGCGGACCTGCTCCGCCACTACGGCGTGGACCTGCTGGACTGGCACCGCGGACGGCTCTCCTCGCGCCGGCTCGCGGTGCTGGTCAGGTACCTGCCGCAGGACAGCGCGACGCTGCGGGAGTTGCACGGCGATGCCGCCGAGTGGTCGGTCGGCGACTACCTCCTCGCCGCCGTCGTCGACCAACTCGCCGAGGCCAACTGGATGTTCGCGACGGTCAACCGGGACGAGGACGCGGAACCGCTGGAGTACCCGAAGCCGGTGCCGCGGCCGGGTACGGACGGACGGACGACCGGTGCGGACGCCGCCGAGTCGCCGTCCGCTGCCCCGGAACCGCCGGCCCGCAACCCCACGGCGACCGAACTGGTCCAGTTCTTCTCGTAGTCCCCCGGTTCCCCTCGTCGTACGCAGGGAGCGATGACCCATGACGAGCTACACCCCCCTCAACGCACTCCCCTATCCCCAGCCCACCGATCCCGCGAACCTGCCCCTGCACCTGCAGTCCCTGGCCGAGGGCATCGACGGGCGGACGATCCTGCGGTACGCCACCGCCGCCGACCGGGACGCGGCGGTCACCACCCCGGCGGCCGGCATGGTCGCCTGGCTGACCACGCCCGGGACGCTCAGCTACTACACGGGCTCGGCGTGGATCGCGCTCGGCGCGTGGAACACGTACACCCCCGCCTGGACGGCGACGACGACCGCGCCCGCGATCGGGAACGGCACGCTGACCGGCAAGTACGCGGTGGTGGGCAAGGTGTGCCACTTCACCGCGCTGGTCACCTTCGGCTCGACCACGGCCTACGGCAGCGGCTCCTACAGCCTTGGCCTCCCGGTCACCGCCGGGGCGCTGGGCGGCCTGCCGCAGTTCCACGGCGTGGCGACCGTGCCCGGCAACCGAGCGATCCTCGCCGCCCAGCCGGGGGCGTCGACCGGCGCGACCTCGTACACACTGTGGGGTCCGACCTCGGCGTCCGCTTCCGGGATCGGGCAGATCGGCAGCGGGGGTGTGTTCGGTACGGCGTTCGCGAGCGGCAGCGTCATCCGGGTCGGCGGCACGTACGAGGTGGCCTGAAGCGCCCCCCTGTTTTCCGGTCGGCATCAGGAGGGTGTCGGGTATTCTCGATGGGTAATCGCTCATGTGTTCGATCACGGGGAGAGCGGTGCGGAGGGATGGGGCCGAGTGACGAAGAACGAGGGCGCGGTGCCGGGCGGGATCGACTACGTCGAGGCAACGGGCGAGCTGCGGCGCACGCTGGCCGAACGCCTGCGGGGGCGCCCCCTCCCTCCCGACCTGGTGGTCACCACGCGGTCGGAGATCGAACGGCGGGAGTTCCGGGCGTACGGGCAGGGCTGGCGCGACCGGGGCGAGCACGAGGCGCGGCGGGCCGAGGGAACGGATCCGGCGGCCCGGACGGCGGACGGCGCGACGGTCCTGCCGTTCCCGCAGACGCCTCCGGCCCCGGTTCCGCAGCCGTCGGTGCCGCCGGACCCGCAACCGCCGGCGTCGCGGTCGCCCGGCCCGCACGCGCATCCGTCGGGCCCGCCGGCCGCGCGTCCGCACCCCTCGGACGACCTGTCCTGAGCGCTCAGTGATCGAAGAAGTCCCGGCGGTCCTTCCGCCGGGACCTTCCGCGTTCCACTTTCGGTATGGTCGGCGCCTTCGACCGGGGACTCTTCTGCGCGAACCGGGGACGCGGCGGGGCGGGGACCGCACCGCCGTCGACCGGTCCGTCGCCGCACGCGCCCTCCCCCTCCTCCGGCACGCCCTGCCTCTCCGGGAAGGGAATGACCTCTCCGCCTTCCAGCAAGGTCAGTTCGGGCCGGCGCAACTGCGCGGGCAGCGAGGCCAGGGCATCTTTCCAGCCATGCGCATACGCGGCGAACTCCCTGCGTTCGACCTCGGCTTCCGTGTACACGGCGTCGCCCCCGTCGCCGAACTCCTTGACCAGTCGCCGCAGTACCGCCAGGATCTCGGCCAGCTCGGCCTCCTGGCGGCGGTTTCCGCTCGCGTCCACCCCAGGTCGCCCTCACGATCGACCGCACCGCGAAGGCCGGCCCCGCCCCCTCGCCGCCCCCGGCCGGGAACGGCACGCCCACCTGCCTGACCGGGCGGATGGACATTACCTGATGCGCCGTCAACGAGCAGTTGCGCACAACACACCGCGCCCGGGAACCGTTTCCGCGACGCGATGAACACCGGCACACTGGCGGCCACTTGAGCAAGTCATCACCATGTGACGAAGGTGATGACGATCGCCAGCACGCAGAAGAGGAGCAGCAGGCTGGAGCCGATGGCCAGCAGCAGCGCGACGCGACCGGTCCCGACATCGTCCGGCATCAGGACATTGCTCAGATCCTGCGGGTCGTAGACGACCTCGACCGTGCCACCGACCGAGGTGGGAGGCCACTTGAACAGTCCCACTTCGATCCGGTTGGAACCTTCTTCGACAGATAACTGCACCAACAGCCTGGTCCGGCCGTTCTCGGTTCGGGTGGCCACACAGGTCGCCCGCGTACGACGCCCACGCGTCCGCAAGGCGCGCCCCCGCCGATAGATCGGCCACGCGAAGAAAAGTACGAACCCCGCAATCACGGCAACAGGAATCGCCGGCCCACCCATTTCGCCCCCTCATCCACCCGCCCCCCGGCGGGTCAGCTCCTGAACTCCGGAACCACTTCGCCAATGACGCGTCCTTCCCGGCGCCCCGCCTTGCGCCTCAAGCGCCGAGCAGCAGTGCGACGGTCACTGCGCCTGCCAGGAATCCGGCCGCCACCGCAAGGTAGTACTTGACCTCGTAGGCGGTCAGCGGGCCCGTCCACGGTGTGACGTTCTCCTGGCGTTTGTCGGCGCCGGCCGGGACATCGGCCGCCCGCAGCAGCAGCCGCGGGTACGGCTGCGAAGAACACACCGACCCCCAGGAAGTTCAGCCACCCCCAAGGCCCCCCTTCGACCACCTTCTTCATGCCGGCGACTCAGACGGCGAAGGTGATGACGATCGCCAGCACGCAGAAGAGGAGCAGCAGGCTGGAGCCGATGGTGAACAGGAGCGCGACGCGGCCGGTCCCGACCTCGTCGGGCATCAGGACGTTGCTCAGGTCCTTCGGGTCGTAGACCACCTCGACCGAGCCACCGACCGAGACGGGAGGCCACTTGAACGGACCCACCGCGACCCGCATGGACCCTCCCTCGACGGAGAACTGCACCAACAACTCGGTCAGGCCGTTCTCATTCCGGGTCCCCACACATCTCGCCCGCGTCCGAATCCCGCGCGTCCGTAAGGCGCGCCCCCGCCAATAGATCCCCCACGAGAAGAAGAGTACAAACGCCGCAATCACGGCAACAGGAATCGCCGGCCCGCCCATACCGCCGCCCTCACTCACCCACGCCATGGCGCGTTGATTCGTGACCTGTTACGACCGAGGTCGGTTCCCGGCAAAGGCTACAGTGCCCGGCCCGGTGTCACGCAGGCTGCGGGTCACTCCGGACACGGTCCGCACCTGGCGGAGGCGCTTCCTCGAACGGGGCCTGGACGGCCTGTCCGACGAGCCGCGGCCCGGCGTCCCCGGAAGATCACCGACGCGGACGTCGAGCGGGCCATCGTCAAAACGCTGGAGGAGAAGCCGAAGAACGCGACCCACTGGTCGACCAAGTCGATGGCGGCGGCCACGGGCATGTCGAAGTCCGCGGTCTCCGCGGATCTGGCGGGCGTTCGCACTGGCGCCGCACCGGTCGCAGACGTTCAAGCTGTCCACGGACCCGCTGTTCATCGACAAGGTCCGCGATGTCGTGGGCCTGTATCTCGACCCGCCGGAGAAGGCTCTGGTCCTCTGCGTGGACGAGAAGTCCCAGATCCAGGCTCTCGATCGGTCCCAGCCCGTGCTGCCGATGGTTCCCGGCGTTCCCGAACGCCACAGCCACGACTAGGTCCGCGCCGGCACCACCACCCTGTTCGCCGCACTGGAAGTCGCCACCGGAAAGGTGATCGGCTCCCTGCACCGGCGCCACCGGGTCGTCGAATTCAAGAAGTTCCTGACCAAGCTCGACAAGGAAGTCCCCGCCGACCTCGATGTCCATCTGATCCTGGACAACTACGTCACCCACAAGACGCCCGCCGTCAAGCAGTGGCTGCTGGCGCACCCGCGCTTCCATCTCCACTTCACGCCGACGAGTTCGTCCTGGCTGAACCTGGTGGAGCGGTGGTTCGCCGAGCTCACGCAGAAGAAGCTCAAGCGAGGCGTCCACCGCTCCGTCCAGGCCCTTGAACGGGACATCCGCAGCTGGCTCGCCGACTGGAACGAACACCCCAGGCCGTTCATCTGGACGAAAACCGCCGACGAGAGCCTCGACAAAGTAGCCGCCTACTGCCGACGAATCTCCGACTCAGGTCACTAGCATGGCTTCGCCCGATGCACCGGCGTCGGACTGGAGGGGGAACGTCGATGGACAAACTGCCCGGCCTGGGGGCCCTGACGCTGATTCCTGCCGTGTTCTGCGTGGTCCTCGTCCACACGTACCGCAAGTACCGGGCAGCCCGGCTGCTCCAGGCCTCGGGGATCGAGACCACCGGTCTGTGCACGTTCTTGTCCTGGAACGAGGGCGAGGCCTCGGTGTCCTTCTCCTACACGCTGCCCGACGGTACGGAATACAGCGCGGACTCGGTCCACGTACGAAACGTGTCCGTAAGTCCCGGAGACACGGTCAGGGTCGTTTACGACGCCGCGTCCCCGGAGAAGGCGGAACTCGTGAGTCTGCTCGACACCGCCCTCCGCATCTACCGCAAAGCACTGATCGCTCTGGTGCCGACCACGCTCATCTTCCTGGGTGTGTTCCTGGCCGCCGTCGTCACCGTCATCACCGCATAGACGACGGACCACTGCCCACCCCTGTCCGGCTCCGGGCAGGGGTTTTTCCATCCGCCATCCGTCATGGCACGGATCACGAGGAGGTTCGATGGTTACGAATGCCACACCCTACGACCCTGGTCAAGCGCGCGCCGTGGCCGCACAGCAGGCACAGACGACCGCAACCGCCGTCATCAATGACTGGTTTCCCCGGCTGAAGGGGGAATGGATCAAAGACATCCAGGTCCAGGCCGTCTCCATGGGCAGCCAGTTTCTGAAGATCGACCACTCGCTCTTCAAGTGGGACGAGAAGGGGATCACCTTCGCAGGAAAGCCGGTGGGCCCCAGCTGGTTGGGCGCTAACGGCATCATCTACGGTCGAGAGAACGCAGCCAAGAAGGCCGCGGAAGCACAGTGGAAGAAGGACAGGGAAGAAGCGGAACTAATCTTCCGTACAACTCTGGATACCGTGCAGGAAAGCGCCCAGACGCTTGAACAGGAACTCACCCGACAGGTCAACCGCGCCAAGTCCACTTCCCGCGAGGCGCAGGAAACCGCCCGCAAGGCGCAGGTCGACGCCAAACGGGCCGACAACCTGTTGCAGAGCGCCAACAACAGCGCCCGGCTGGCAGCGAACAACGCGTCCCGCGCCAGTAAGAGCTTGGCATCGCTCGAACAACGGGTCAAAGCACTCGAAGGGGTCATGTGACCGTGTCCCGTTCCCCCGTGATCACTGAAGGAGATGATGAACCGTGGGTCTCGCAAGCGCACTGAATCAGGCGACCTCCAGCATCGGGCGTTTCCGCACAGCGCTGGGCCAGGCAGCCGGAAGCGTCGGCGGCCTGCGGCAGGCGACGGCCACCGCCGACACCGCCGTAGGCCGTATCAGATCGACCGCCGGCCAGGTCACCCCGGCTCTCGGCACAGTCAAGGCCGGCGCCGACCACCTGCACACCTCCCTCGGTAAGCTCAAGACCGCCGCGACCCAGGGTGGTGGTGGGCTCGACAAGGTGAAGTCGGCCTCGCGGGACGCCGACGGCGGGCTCGGCAAGGCGCGGACCGGTACCGACAAGCTCAAGTCGTCCTTCGACAAGCTCAAGGCCGCCGCCAAGGGGGCCCATGGTGAGCTGAAGAGCGTCAAGCAGCAGTCGGACGCCGTCGAGAAGTCCGTCGGCAAGGCCGCGAAGAACGCCGACCGGGGCGGCAAGTCCATGGGCGGCCTCGGCAAGGGGCTCAAGGGCGCCTCGCTGGCGCAGAAGGGGCTGAACCTGGCGATGGCCGCCAACCCCTTCGGCCTGGTGATGACGCTGCTGACCCCGCTCATCGCGCAGTTCATCAACATGGACAAGATCACCAAGCTGCTGCAGAAGGGCGTCTCGTACGCCATGAAGGCCATCGGCTCCGCGGTGGGCGGCCTGGTGCACAACGCCGGCCCCCTGCTGCGCGGCCTCGGCAACGCGATGCTCGCCCCGATGACCGGCCTCGCCAACGCGCTGAACGGCCTGCTCGGCGCGCTCGCCGGCATCCACATCAGCATCCCGGACTGGGTCCCGAAGTTCGGCGGCCGCTCCTTCGGCTTCCCCCGCCTGCACGTGCCGGTCCCGCACCTGGCCACCGGCGGTGTCGTCCAGGCCCGCCCCGGCGGCACGCTCGCCCTGCTCGGCGAGGCCGGCGAGAACGAGGCCGTCATCCCGCTGTCCAAGCTGGAGCGGATGCTCGGGCACGGCGGCGGCCTGCGCACCCTCGCCGCCGCGGTGGAACGGCTGGCCGACCGGCCCGTCGTCGTCCGGGTCGACTCGCAGGAGATCGCCCGCGCCGTGTTCCTCGGACAGCGGCAGCTTTCCCGGCGGTAGCACCGCCCCGCAGAAGTACGCCTCCGGTCGACGGCTCACGCCCGTCGGCCTTTTTTCATGCCCGCATGCCCGCATGCCTGCACGCCCTCATGCCCTCAGGAGTCCTCATGGGAAATCTCTGGATCGGCCCGCCCGGGGCGATGACCGAGATCGACCAGGCCGCCAAGTCCTTCGACCGCAGCGCCGACCTCGGCGTCACCGAGTTCAAGTCGCTCGGCGGCCGGGTCACCGTCACCCGCAACCAGACCCCCGTCCGTCGGCTGAAGCTGTCCTGGGACCTGCTCGCCCCGGCGCACGCGCGCGCCCTGGACCGCATCGCCCGCCGCGTCGACGGCCCCGGTCCGGTGTACGTCGTCGACCCCGCCGCCGGCAACGTGCTCGGCGCGTCCCAGGCCGCCGGCACCGGCGTCCCCGGCGCGGCGGACGTCACCGGCCTCGCACAGTGGTTCAAGACCTCCACGACCGGCACGGTCGCCGAGAGCACCACCGCGCCCGGCACCTTCGTCTTCACCGCCGCCGACGCCAACAGCGCGGTTGGCTGGCGCCACACCAGCACCTTCGGCAACTTCCCCGTCTCCCCCGGCCTCCAGGTGTCCTTCCGGGCCCCGGCCGCCCTGGCCGCGCTCGGCACGCTGAGCGTGGGCATCGACTTCAAGAAGGCCGACGGCAGCTGGCTCGCCTCCGCGACGGCCACCGGTCCCTACGTCACCGGCACCGTCCCGGCGGGCGCCGTGTACGCCACCCCCACCGCCAAGCCGGGCACCGCCGGCACCTACGCGCTCGCCGGTGCCTGCTTCACCTACGGCGGCACGGCGGAGGCCGGTGTCCCCGGCGACGGTCTGCCGCCGATGTCGGTCACCGGCTACAGCGACACCCCGGGCCGCCCGCTGCCCTACCGCAGCATCGGCCTCGACCTCGTGGAGGTGTCCGGTGCAGCCGGCTGACAACACCACGGCAGCCGCCCTGTCCGCCGGCGAGCGGACCACCCGGCACCGCACCCGGCTCGGCGGCAAGGACGTCTCCGCGCAGGTGCAGTCCTGGCAGCTGGAGCGGTCGTACGCCACCGACCTGCCGGCCGCGATGCGCGCCTTCTCCGGCTCCTCGGCGGCCCAGCTGCAACTGCAGCTGTCGGGCGCCGGCGGACGGACGGCTCCGCAGATGTACTCGCCGTGGGCCGACCGCGCCACCGGCGACGTCGTGCGGCCCGGGCAGTCCGTGGTCCACGAGGGCGGGGTCGGTGGCGCCACGCTGCCCGCGTTCCGCGGCACGGTCCGTTCCCGCTCCGCCGCCTCCGGCAGCGACGCCGTCCAGGTCACCGCGCTCGACGGGGCGGAGCGGCTGCGCGGCCCGGCCTGGCTGCCGAAGCCGTACGCCGGTTTCTACTCGAACCGGCCCGTCTCCTCGGCCACCTGGTGCGTCTCCGAACTGCTGCGCCAGGGCGGCATGTACGCCTGCCCGCCGGCCCGTTACCCGGACTTCGCCGACGGCAAGCCGCTGACCCTGGTGTACGCCTCCCTGCACGGCGGGTTCAGCACCCCCTACGGCCAGCCGGAGGTGCTGCCCGACCCGGAGACGTACACCTTCAGCCGGCAGGGGGCCCCACACGAGATGGCGCTGGTGCCCAAGCAGCCGCAGCTGCGGGCGACCTGGTTCCCGCGCAGCCGGGTCACCGTCCCCGGCAGCAAGCTGTTCGCCGAGGTGTGGGTCGACAACTCCGTCCGCTACGACAGCGACAGCGGCGACGACGGGATCGGCAACGGCGACAAGGTCGTCCTCCAGCTGGACCTGAACCGCAACGGCTCGGACGTCGGCTTCCTGAAGCTCATCGTGAACTTCGCGGAGCGCTGGGTGCGCATCGTCTCCAACGACCTCGACTCCGTCTGGTACTTCGAGTGGACCTGGTCCGCGCTCAACCAGCGGGGCGTCTGGCACCTCGGTTTCTGGGTCGACACCACGAGCGGCACCAGCAGCGTCTACCCGACCGTGCAGCCCCGGCTCACCGCGCCGGACGGCTCCCAGCTCCTCGGCAGCGAGGCGACCTTCTCCAACGCGAGCGCCCTGCAGTACGCCTCCGAGCTGTACCAGGTGTCCCTGTTCACCGACCTGCCGACCGAGTGCCTGCAGGTCACCAGCGGGCTGCCGGCCATCCCGACGACCGCCGAGTTCTCGCACACCGGCGCCTGGGCGTGGACGAAGAGCGTCGAACTGGACTACGTGGTGCTCCCGTTGTACGCGCTGCCCCGGATCAGCGGCTCCCAGTGGGAGGTGCTCTCGCAGATCGCCAAGGCCAGCATGTCCACGGCGGAGATCGACGAGCGGGGCGTGTTCCGGTGGCGCAACCACACCCGGTTCGCCACCCGGCCCACCACCCCCGATCTCACCCTCACCAGCACCCGGGAGATCGCCTCGCTGACCGCCACCGAGGAGATCGACGCGTGCCGCAACTACTGCGTGCAGCCGTACCGGGACTGGCGGGGCGTGGGGTACGACACGGGCGTGCGGACCCAGGACAGCGTGATCCGCACCCTGCCGGCCCGCTCGACGACCACGGTCAAGTACCTGCTGTCGAACGACGAGTACGACATCAGTCCGCCCACCACCGACGACGACTCCGTCGTCACCAGCGGCAGCAACGTCCGGTTCGGCACGGCGCCGACGGGCGGCACCGCCGTCAAGGGCATGGTGGACATGCTCATCCGCCGGGAGGACGGCTACCTGGTCGTCCGGTACACCAACCGCGACACCCGGACGCTCTACACCGTCACCACCGACGGAAAGCCGTCCCTCGTCCTGGTCACGCTCAAGCCGAAGTTCGACGCCGTCGACCGGGTGGCCGTCGCCATGCTGGACGACCCGGCGAACGACCCCAACGGCGTCGCGAGCGAGAAGTACTACGGCCGGCAGGAGTACACCGCCGACAGCACCGACTGGATGCAGGACGCCGCTTCCGCCGCGGCCCTGGCGAAGGCGATGCGCAACGCGGGCGTGCTGCCCGTACCGGTCATCGGGGACGTCGACGTGCTGTACGACCCGCGCATCCAGCTCGGGGACGTCGTCCGCGTCGTCGACGGCACCGGTGCCGCCCTCGACACCCTCGCCTGGGTCGTCGGCATCCGCACCGCGGCCACCGCGGACGGCGGCGTGCAGCAGACCCTGACCCTGCGCGGGGTCGATCCGGGCGCCCTGCCGGCCGACGCCGGGCTGACCCCGGACGCGCCGAGCAGCCCGGCGCCGGTGCCCTCGGTGACGTACGCGGCGGTCACCGCCGCCTACCCGAAGCTGTCCGATCTCACCGCGTCCGGCCTGACCTGGGCCGCGGTCAAGGGGGGAGCACGTGTCTGAGCCCGCAGCGGAACCGGTGCCGGCCGCCCCGGACGGCACGTCCGACGACCCCGTCGTGATCCTGACGCCCGTCGAGGTCACCGTCACGCAGCTGCCGTCCGAGGAGCCGCCCGCGCCCCCGGAGACCGACGAGGGCGCCGTACTCGCCGAAGCGCAGCCGGGCCCCGCCCCGTCCGTACCCGCCCCACCGCCGGACGGGGACCCGTCCGACCCCGACCTCAGTGAGGAGCCGAGCCCCGCATGACCGCCTACACCCCGCTCAGCGGCATCCCCTACCCCCAGCCCACCGACCCGGCGAACCTGCCCCAGCACCTGCAGAGCCTCGCCGAGACCGTCGACGCCCGCACGATCCTGCGCTACGCGACCGCCGCCGCCCGCGACGCGGCCGTCACCACCCCGGCCGCCGGCATGGTCGCCTGGCTGTCCAGCCCCGGCCAGCTGACGTACTACACCGGCACGGCCTGGCTGCCGGTGGCGGCGACGCCGGTGTTCCTCTACAACAACGACGCCGGTACGACCACCTCGACCACCCCGGCCGAGACCCTCTCGGGCGCGACCGGCGACCCGCTGGTCGGCGCGTTCACCGCCCCGCCCGGCGGCAAAGTGATCATCACGGTGGGCGCCTGGATCAACTGCTCCATGGCCGCGTCCGGCTTCATGGGCGCCACCGTGAAGAAGCTCTCGGACAACTCGGTGTTCCTGGCGTCCTCCATCGACCGCGCCTGCTCGGTCTACAACACCGACCGCATCTCCGCGTCGAGCCAGTTCGTCGTCACCGGTCTCACCCCGGGCACGGCGTACTCGGCCACCCCGACGTACTGGTCCTCCGTGCCCTCCTCGGGCACCAACACGGTCGGCTACGACAACCGGTTCATCCGCGTCGACCCCGTCCTCTGACCCGCCGTACCGAACACCCGCCGTACCGAACACCCCGGAGCCCCGGTGTGCCGTGCCCGTCACGGCCGCCGGGGCTCCGGCGTTCCCGCCCCACGAGAGGAACCCCCATGGCGACACCCCTGTCCGCCTCCGCCTTCCGCGCCGCGCTGCGCGCCGAGGGCGTCCGGACCACCGAGCACGGCACCTGGTCCACCCACAACCGCAACGCCATCGGCGCCTGGGGCCCGATGGCGGGCGTCATGCTGCACCACACGGTCGGCGCGGCCAGCGTCGACATCTGCCGTACCGGCCGCCCCGATCTGCCGGGCCCGCTGTGCATCGCGGTCATCGCCAAGGACGGCACGGCCCACCTGGTCGGCTACGGCCGCACCAACCACGCCGGCCGCGGCTCGCAGGCCGTCTACGACGCCGTCCGCACCGGCACCGCGCTCCCGGCCCGGCCGGGCCCGGACGCGGTCGACGGCAACGCCCACTTCTACGGCTTCGAGATCGAGAACTGGGGCAACGGACGCGACCCCTACCCCGAGGCCCAGCTGCTGGCCGTGGAGAGGATCGCGGCGGCGATCTGCCGGGCGCACGGCTGGGGCGCCGACCGCGTGATCGGCCACAAGGAGTGGACGACCCGCAAGATCGACCCCAGCTTCTCCATGCCGTCGATGCGCACCCGGATCGCCGGGCGGCTCGGCACGGGCACCGGCCCGGACCCGTACGAGCCGTTCCCGGGCCCGGCGTTCTTCACGGCCGGCCGGCACAGCGCGGTGATCACCGCGATGGGTCGGCGCCTGGTGGCGGAGGGCTGCGGCCGCTACGACCGGGGACCGGGCCCCGACTGGACGGAGGCGGACCGCCGCTCCTACGCGGCCTGGCAGCGCAAGCTCGGCTACACCGGCGCCGACGCCGACGGCGTCCCCGGCCGCACGAGCTGGACGAAGCTGCGCGTCCCGCGGGTGTGAGCGAGCCGACGACACCCGTGTGCGAGACCGACGAGAACCGATGAGAACCGACGAGAACGGAGCCGGCTGACATGACGGACTCGACCCGCAGGACCGTCCGTACGGCGGTCCAGACCCTGCTGGCGGTCGCGGCGGCCCTCCCGCTGCTGGCCGACGACCCCCGGCTGGCCGACCTGCCCGCGTTCGGTGCGCTGGTGACCGTGGCGGCGGCGGTCAGCCGGCTGATGTCGGCGCCCGCCGTGGAGAAGGCCCTGCCGCGGTGGCTGCGCAAGGGGGAGGAGGACGCACCGTGACGGGCCACCCGGGCGAAGGAGTCGCCCTGGAGCTGGAGCGGCTGCGCCGCTCGGTGGACGTCGGCTTCGCCACCACCCGCGGTGACCTGGCCCTCCTCCTGCAGCGCGCCGACCAGACCGACAAGACCCTCGGCGACCACGAGGACCGCCTCGACGCCCTGGAGCGCACCCGCTGGCCCCTGCCGTCACTGGCCGCGGTCGTCTCCTGCACGGCCCTGGCGGTGACCCTGTGGGAGGCGGCCGGCAGATGACCCGGCCGGGGGCTCCCCGCCCGCCGTCCGGGCGGCGGAGCCCCGCCCCGCGGCACACCGGCGACCGCGCACGGCACGGCACGGCAGCCCCGGGAACCCGTCGAACGCGCGTACAACCCTTCCCCGCCCCCGCGGGTCTCCTGATCGCCGGCCGCGCCGCCGTACAGGCGAGCGGCCCGCCCCCATCGTCTGCGGACGCCCCGCCCGGGGCGTCCCCCGCATGCAGCAGGAGACCGCATGCACGCGTACTCCCGACTCGCCCTCGCGACGGCCGCGGCCGCCGCTGTGACGGGCGCTCTGCTCACCTTCGCCGCGGCGCCGGCCACCGCCGCCGACTCCACCCGGGTCGCCAGGGCCGACTTCAACGGCGACGGCATCGGCGACATCGCCACCTCGGCCGCCACCGCCTACGTCGGCGGCCACAAGGACGCCGGCCAGGTCGTCGTCCTGTACGGCACCTCCACCGGCGTCTCCGCCGCCAAGCGCACCACCCTCAGCCAGAACTCCGCCGGCGTGCCCGGCACCGCCGAGACCGGCGACCAGTTCGGCTACGACCTGGCGTACGCCGACTTCAACCACGACGGCTTCGACGACCTCGCCGTCGGCACCCCGCACGAGAAGGTCGGCACCGACACCAACGGCGGGGCCGTCACCCTCCTGTGGGGCTCCAGAAGCGGTCTGACCGGCAAGGGCGTGGAGATCCCCGACCCGGCCGCCGGCTCCCACGACTACTGGGGCCTGAACCTGGCCGCCGGCGACTTCGACGGCGACGGCAAGGCCGACCTGGTCGTCGGCAGCTCCGCCGCCACCCTCTACCTCTACAAGGGCGGCTTCACCGGCACCGGCACCCCGGGCAGCCGCACCACCGTCAAGCCGCCCATCGAGCCGGGCACCAACGACTACCCGTACGGGCCGATGAACCTCACCGCCGGCGACGTCAACGGCGACGGCCGCACCGACCTCGTCGTCGACGGCTACGAGACGAAGACCTCGTCCCACTGGAACACCAACTACTGGCTGCCGGGCACCGCGAACGGCCTGAGCACCGCCTCCGCGAAGGCCCTCAAGTCCGGCATCGTCACCGGCATCGGCGACATCAACCACGACGGCTTCGGCGACATCGTCACCGGCGCCTCCTGGGACAACAGGACCAGCGACGGCCACACCGTCCCGGACTCCGCGAAGGGCGGCCGCATCAGCGTCACCTACGGGTCCGCCGCCGGCCCCGCCGGCGTCAAGCTCATCAACCAGGACACCGGCAACGTGCCCGGCAGCTCCGAGACGGGCGACGGCTTCGGCTGGGACCTCGACCTCGGCGACGTCAACGGCGACGGCTGCCAGGACATCGTCGTCAGCTCCCCCAACGAGGACATCGGCGGCGTCACCAACACCGGCCAGGTCACCGTCCTGTACGGCTCCCGCACCGGTGTGAACACCACCTCCGGCGCCCAGGCCTTCGCCCAGTCCACCGCGGGCGTCCCGGGCGGCGACGAGAAGAACGACCTCTTCGGCGCCGACGTCAAGCTCGACGACGTCACCGGCGACGGGAAGGCCGACCTGGTGATCGGCTCGTACGAGAACGGCGGCGACGGCGCGATCACCTTCCTGCCGTCCGACGGCAGGAAGATCACCACGTCCGGCTCGCGCGCCTTCGGCGTGGACACCGTGGGCGTCTCGGCCTCGGGCAGCCCGCAGCTCGGGGCGGTCTTCGCGGACTGAGCACGGGGGGGGATCCCCGAGGAACCCCGAGGCCGGCCGCTGAGGGCCCCTTAGGGGATGTCACAGGTCGGCAGCAAAGCCGGGCCCGGACCACCGGGCCCGGCGCATCGGCCGCCAGGACCAGGTACGTTCGATGACGTGGCTGGATTCAGGATCGGACGCGGGGGCCGGGACAACCGCACCCCCCAGGGACAACAGGCGCAGCACGGACCGTCGTACGGGCGTGGGCACGGCCCGGCTCAGCCCGGAGGACCGTCGTACGGTCAGCCGCCGTACGGCCGGCCGGGCGCCCCGGGCCACTCGGGCGCTCCGGGCCCCTCGTACGGCTACCCGTCGGCGCCGCAGCCGCCGTACCCGCAGCAGGGACGGTCGTACGGGCACCCCGGGCCCGGCGACGACGGACCGGAGTACTTCGGCGACGGCGGCTACCCGGGACCGGGGCCCGGCGCGCGCGACCCGTACGCGGCCGACAACCCGGGCCACACCCAGGCCTTCTCCGTCGACGAGGCCGCCGGTTACACCCAGGGCTCGACCTACCAGGCCGGTGCCGCCGCGCCCGCCGCGCCGCTCGGGCCGCCCCTGCACTGGAAGGAACTGCTCAAGGGGATCGTCCTGTCCCCGAACGAGACGTTCCTGCGCATGCGGGACTACACGATGTGGGTCCCCGCCGTCGTCGTGACGTTCCTCTACGGCCTGCTCGCGGTCTTCGGCTTCGACGGCGCCCGCCAGGACGCGATCAGCGCGACGCTGGCCAACGCGGTGCCGATCGTGCTGATCACGGCTGTCGTGATGGTGCTCGGCCTGTTCGTCCTGGGCGTCGTCACGCACACCCTGGCCCGCCAGCTCGGCGGTGACGGGGCCTGGCAGCCGACGGTGGGTCTGTCCATGCTGATCACGGCCCTCACGGACGCGCCCCGCCTGATCGTCGCCATGTTCTTCGGCGGCGACGCCGGCTTCGTCCAGCTCCTCGGCTGGGCCACCTGGATCGGCGCGGGCGCCCTGCTGACCCTGATGGTCTCCCGCTCCCACGACCTGCCCTGGCCGAAGGCCCTGGGCGCGTCGGCGATCCAACTGATCGCCCTGCTGTCGATCGTGAAGCTGGGGACGTTCTGATCTCCCGGAGAGAGAGGAAGGGGCCCCGCCGGGCCCCTTCTCTTTATCTCCGTACCGGGTGTCCGGTCTCCGCGCGCCCGGTTCAGGCGTCGAGAACCTGGCCGGTCCGCTGCACGACGGGCGGTTCGACACTCCACGGGAAGTTGATCCAGTCGTCGGTCCGCTTCCACACGTACTCGCATTTCACGAGGGAGTGGGACTTCTCGTAGACCACCGCGGAGCGCACCTCGGCGACGGTGTCGAGGCAGAAGTCGCGCACCAGCTTGAGCGTCTTGCCGGTGTCGGCGACGTCGTCGGTGATCAGCACCTTCTTGTCCGAGAAGTCGATCACGTTGGGTACGGGGGCGAGCATGACCGGCATTTCGAGGGTCGTTCCCACACCGGTGTAGAACTCCACGTTGACGAGGTGGATGTTCTTGCAGTCGAGGGCGTAGGCGAGTCCGCCCGCGACGAAGACCCCGCCCCGGGCGATGCTCAGCACGATGTCGGGCTCGTACCCGTCGTCGGCGATGGTCTGCGCCAACTCGCGGATGGCGGTCCCGAACCGCTCGTAGGTCAGGTTCTCCCGCACGTCTGCGCTGCTCATGCTGTCGTCGCCCTCACACCTGGGTCCGATGGAAATTGAGGAAGGACCGCGAGGCGGTCGGCCCGCGCTGCCCCTGGTACCGGGAGCCGTAGCGCTCACTGCCGTACGGGTGCTCGGCGGGCGAGGTCAGCCGGAACATGCACAGCTGCCCGATCTTCATCCCCGGCCACAGCTTGATCGGAAGCGTGGCGAGGTTGGACAGCTCCAGGGTGACGTGCCCGCTGAAGCCGGGGTCGATGAACCCGGCGGTGGAGTGCGTGACCAGCCCGAGCCGCCCGAGCGAGCTCTTGCCTTCGAGACGGGAGGCGAGGTCGTCTGGGAGGGTGATCACCTCGTACGTGGAGGCGAGCACGAACTCCCCTGGGTGCAGGATGAACGGCTCGTCGCCCTCGGGCTCGACCAGCCGGGTCAGATCGGCCTGCTCGATGGAGGGGTCGATGTGCGGGTACCGGTGGTTCTCGAACACCCGGAAGTACCGGTCCAGCCGTACGTCGATGCTCGACGGCTGCACCATGGATTCGTCGTAGGGATCGATCCGTACCCGCCCGGCGTCGATCTCGGCCCGGATGTCCTTGTCTGAGAGAAGCACGTAGCGAGGATACGCAAGGCGCGCGGAGCCGTGGCAATCACGACAACTCCGCGCGCTCGCTGTGACAGTCCGGCTACGGCCGGTTCCCTTGCTCCCTGGTCACCGCTTCGCCATGACGACAGGCACGGCACTGCGCAGCCGGGCACAGCGCGGGCACCGGACCAGCCGGCCGGGGCCGAGCCGCTCGGCCTGCTGCATCGGGAACGAAGTGGTGCTGAAGACGTGCCCGTCCGCGCATCGGACGACGGTGCGTTCCATCAAGTCCCTCAAGTCCCTTCCCCAAGAGCCGCGTCCGGCGCTGCCAGCCGGACGACAAAAGCCACATTACGGGATCAAAGAGACGAGTCTCCAGGCGGCACTCCGGCCCTCTCCCGGGCCTCCCCCGGCCCTCCACGGTACGCCCCAACTCCGGCCCCACCCGCAGCCGGATCCCACTCGGTCCGACCATCGGGGCCCTGCGATGATGTAGAGTGAGCACCGTCCGGACCGGCCCCTCGGGGACCGCTTCCGTACTTACGCGGGTGTAGTTTAATGGTAGAACATCAGCTTCCCAAGCTGAGAGCGCGAGTTCGATTCTCGTCACCCGCTCCATGAGAAACCCCCAGGTCAGCGGCCTGGGGGTTGTTTGTTGTCTGGGCCTGTGGGTGGGCTTCGCACCACAACCGCACCGTAAAGGCGCGGCTGGTGCTCTGACCGGGAGGGTTCGCCGGGGCGGTAGCTCCGCGTCGATAGTCTGCTCGGCGTGATCGACTCATACGCGCGTTCCGACGATGCCGCAGTCGCGATAGCCGGGGCGCGGGCTGGCGCGGACGTGGTCCGCACCATGTACGGCCGGCGGCTCAACCGCATCGACAAGGGTGCCGGGGACTTTGCCACCGCCGCCGATGTGGAAGCCGAGAAGGCGATTCTTGGCGTCATCCGTTCCGCACGGCCCGATGACGCGGTGCTCGGCGAGGAAGGCGGGCAGCAGGGCGCCGCCGACGCGGTGCGCCAGTGGTTGGTGGATCCCCTGTGCGGCACGCTGAACTACGCCGTCGGAAGCATGCTGGTGGCCGTCAACGTGGCGCTGCGCGATGGGGTGGCGGCGGTGGCCGACCCGTTCAGCGGCGAGGTTTTCTTCACTGACGGGGAGGCTGCCTGGGTGCGGAATGACGGGGCGGATGACGCACTGCTGACTCCCTCGCCCGCTACCCGGTTGGTGGACGTCAACCTGGATCCGCCGTTCCCGAGTGCGCCCGGATTCCGGGCCGTGGATCTGCTGGCTCACCCTGCGTTCGTCGAACGTTTCCGGCCGCGCGTCGTATCCACGACGCTGGCGTTGGCCTGGGTCGCTGCCGGCAAGCGCGCCGCATATGTCACCGATGGCGGCGACCTCTCCGGGAGCGTGCATTTCGCGGCCGGCATCGCTTTGTGCCGGGCTGCCGGCTGTGCTGTCACCGGGATCGACGGTGCCCCGATTGGTGAGACAGGTCGTGGGCTTGTGGTCGCCGCCGACGACGAGACCCACGGGCTGCTGATGTCGATGATGCGCAGCCGAGGCTAGTGCTGTGACCGCATGGGTTTCAGCGGGCCGGGTCAGGTTGCGACTTGGAGGGGCCTGACGCCCCAGCGGATGCCTTTCTCGCTGCGGATCCGGGCACGTTCACGGCGTTGGGCTGTGAGGACGTCTGGGTGGCGGGTGTTGGCGTCGCGCCAGCGCAGGTGGGCGTGAAGGGCCCGCGTTCGGGCGGTGTGTTGCGGTGGTTGGAGTTGGCGACGGTGAACTGCCGCAGCGGTCCGAAGGGGGCTTCGATCGGGTTGGCCCAGGACGCGTCTCCTGCGGCTGGTGATCCGCAAGGGGTCTCCGGTCGGCTCAGCTGATAACAGCTGGCTCGCGCGCCTTCCGTGCCTCAAGATTCTCGGCGTGACAGACACGGGATCCACCGGAGAAGAGACGCCGGACGGGCTGCTGGGCTGGTGCCTCGTGGCATCCCGACGGGCTCTACGTCACCCTCCTGCAGTGGCAGGCACCGAGCCAGGACGCCCCCTCGACCCGTGCCACGCCGCTGCTGACACCGGCCCAACTGCGGGCCATCGCGACCAGTTCGCGGTGGCGGTGACTCCCGCCGCGCTCTTGCGGCGGCCCGGCACCCCGTTCTCCGTGGGTGGTCAGGACATGTCGACGTAGCCGTGCACCCGGTCGAAGCGCAGGGCTGCCAGGTCGTCGCGCCGGATGACCCAGTGGATGACGCCCGCGTCCAGTTCCGTGACGTCGTCGCCGCACCTCCAGGTGGCCAGGAGGTTCCAGTCGTCCTCGGCGTCCGGCGTGGAGTGGCGAGCCCAGTGGACGGGGTCGTTCTGCAGGACGATGGGGTGGCCGCCGATCTGGAGGTCCCAGGGGGGCCGCCCGCCCCCGGTACGCGACCAGGCGTTGTCCAGTTCCTCGGCGAGAGCGTACTGGACGTCGTCCGGGTCCCCCCAGTGGTCCTCGGCGAAGCTGGCGTCGGTCTTGGGGCACACCTGGTGCCAGAGCGTGTGCAGGTGCCTCGGCGCGTAAGGCTCGCGCCGGCTGTCTGCGGCAGGCCTCCTGGTGGTGGGTGTGCCCGCGGGGACGTACATCACCGCGTCGGGCACCGGGCCCTCGAAGTCGTCCGCATCCGGTGCGGCGAAGAGCAGCAGGTGCCCGTCGGAGGGGAGCGGGAGGCGCCCGTCCGCACGCGCGGGGAGGGCGGCGAGGTCGACGCAGGCCACGAAAGGCAGGCGCGGTTCCGGCACGCCGTGCGGCAGGACCGGGTCGCCGCCCAGCCGGGCTACGAGCGGTCCGTCACCGCCCTGCGCCATGTACACCGCCGGCAGGACGCTGCGGATCCACTCCTCCACGGCCTGCGGCGGCAGGCCCCGGGACGCGGCCTCGGCACGGAAGCGGTGCAGTCTGTCCGTTGTCTCGTCCGTTGTCTCGTCCGTCACGGCACCACCCTAAGTCCGGTCGGTGAGCGACGAGTTGGGCCGGTCAGAGGAGCACGGTGATCGCGAGCAGGGCGAGGAGGGTGATCAGGGTGGCGGCCGTGACGAGGCCGGAGCGTGCGGGGGCGTAGAGGCCGGCGTCGAGTTGCCGGCCGACGGTTCGGTAGCGGTATGTGCCGTAGCCGCTGATGAGGAGCCCGGCGAGGAGGAGGATGCCGCCGGAGACGACGGCGTGGATTCCTCGGTGGGGGGCGAATTTGGCGATGGCTACGCCGAGGGCGGCCATGCTGATGCCGGTGCGGAGCCAGGCGAGGTAGGTGCGTTCGTTGGCCAGATGGTCCCGGGCGCGGCTGCCGGTGTTCGGTGACGCGCCCTTGGGCGGCTCCGGGCTCACGGTTCAGCTGGTTCGTTGGAGCGGCGGCGGGGTCCATGCGCCGGTGAGGGCGGCCTCCTCGGGCCAGTACAGGCGCAGGAAGACGTTGAAGTCGCCCTCCGGTGCGGGGAGCCAGTTGCTCTCGCGGTCGGCGTCGGGGTTGTCGTGCTGGAGGTAGATGTCCAGGGACCCGTCGGGGTTGCTGCGCAGGCCGCTGCGGTCACCGATCGCGTAGCGGTTCAGCGGGTTGTCGACGAACAGTTGCCGGTCGTTCATCATCGTCAGGGACCAGAAGCCCCGGGCGGGCGGGGTCTGCCCCGCTTCGAAGTGCAGGACGTAGCTGTGGGAGCCGTGCAGGGGCCGGCCGTCGGCGTCGGTGGTGGCGTGCGGGTAGAGGGCGTCGACGTCGAGGTTGGCGCCGTAGCCGACCCAGGTGACGATGGCGCGCTTGGCGTAGTCGGTCCCGTAGTTGCCGAGGCCCCGGTGGATGGTCCATCCGTCGACCTGGTTCCCGGCGGACTCGGACTGGTTCATGAGGTCGCGCAGCGTCCTGGGGCCGAGGGCCGCTCCGGCATCCAGGGCGGCGACCACGTCCGCCGGCCGGCCGTCGAGGTCGGCGCCGGGGGCGATGCCGAGCCGGGTCAGACGGTCGAGGAAGGCGGCGTCGGCGGGGGCGGGCGGGTTGTCGACCATGAGCTGGTTCAGGCGCGCGAAGTACTCCTGGCCGCTGAGGCGGTCGACCTGGCCGACCGGAGCGGTGGTGGTGTCGACTCCGCCGGCCACGGGGACGTCGCCCGGCGGGGTGTAGTCGTCCGGGTTCCCGGTCCACTGGGAAAGGGGGATGAGCCGGGTACGGTCCTGGAGCCGGTGAACGGCGGGGAAGTCGGCGGGGCCACTGGTGGCGTACCGGGCGATGATCCAGTTCACGGCGGTGGGTGAGGTCAGCACCGTCATGCCCTGCGGGGCCTGCCCCGACCAGGACGGACCGGCCAGGAGGAACGGGCCGGCGGTCGAGCCGTGCTGGCGCTTGCCGGGGACGGCGAAGACATCGGACCAGGCCGTGAGGATCGGCACCATCCAGAACCGGTCCCCGAAGTCGGGCAGGCTGAGCACCAACGGCTCTTCCGAGAGGTCCAGCCAGGCACTGGAGTACAGCGTGTCGGCGTTCGGGGAGACGACCTCGGTGAAAGAGGCGTCCGGGGTGCGGCGCATGTAGCAGAACTGGTTGACCGGGGCCTTGCGCGCGTCGTCGTCCCGGGCCGGAACCGCCGTCATCACGTCCTTGGTCACGGCCGCCGTCACCAGCGGATACCCGTACAGCCACGCTTCCGTGGCCAGTCGCTCCAACTCTTCGTCCGCCATCGGCGTCTCCCTCACACTCCTCCGGGTCTCCCTCGCCCCCGACGCTAGAAGGGCCGCCTCCGGCCCGCAGCCCGGACCGGCCCAACGGGTGAACTGGTGTTCATACGGACCGGCGCTCCGATGTGCATGCGCTGATCTCCAGCAGGGACGCGGTCGGCCTGGAGACGGACGACGGCCCGCGAGCGGGGTGGCATGCTCGCGGGCGGCGGCCCGACAGCGGCCTGCGGAGGTGCCGTCAGGCTTCCTCCCACCGCGGCCGGCGAAAGGAGCCGTCAGGCTTCCCCCGACCGCGGCCGGCGAAAGGAGCCGTCAGGCTTCCCCCGACCGCGGCCGGCGAAAGGAGCCGTCAGGCTTCCCCCGGCAGCGACTCCAGGTACGCCGCTCCGACCGACCTGGGTACCGCCATCAGCCAGGCGTCCAGGACGAGGGCGGGCAGTTCCTCGGGAGGGAATGCCGGCATGCGCAGCTGGACCCAGTTGTAGCGCAGGTCGGAGGCGCGGGGGAGCTGGAACCTCTCGGGCTCGGAGGAGATCAGGGACTCGCGTTCCTCGCGGGGGAAGGCGAAGCCCATCGTCGTCTCGTCCGGGGAGACCGACGCGTACACGATGCGGCCCACCTTGAACTTGACGTACTCCCGGACCAGGTGTTCCTCCGTGCGGGGCAGGTGCAGCGCCGCCGCGCGGACGTCGTCGAGGGTGATCACGCGGCACGCCCCCGGTCCGGGGCGTAGTGGACGAGTTCGATCAGCAGGCCGGCCGGTGCCGGGGCGTACAGGAAGGCCACCGTCATTCCGTCGTGCGCGCCCTTGCAGGGCTCCGCGTCGACCGCCGTGAAGCCCTGGCCGCGCAGCCGGGCCGTCTCGCTCTCCAGGTCGTCGACCTCGAAGGCGATGTGGTAGAGCCCGGGGCCCTGGCGCTGGAGGCGGCCGCTGATGGCGGAGCGTTCCTGGGTCGGGGAGACGATCTCCACGGCCGGGTTGCCCAGACCACCCCCGAACTGCCAGAACTCGCAGGCCACTCCGTAGTCGTCGGCATGCCCTTCGTCGTACTTGCGCATGCCGAGCGTGGTCATGAAGGCGGCAACACCATCGGGGTCCTCGGTGGCCAGCCCGATGTGGTCAATGCGAAGGATCACCTTGTGTCCGATCGGGTCAATGTGAGGTACGCGTAGTCGTCCAGCATCTTGGCGAGCGGCCGTCCGGGACACCGGTACAGGACGGCGAGTTCCGCCTCCTCCAGGCCGCTGTCGGCCAGGATGCGCCGGGCCCAGTCCCGGTTCAGCCGCTGGTGGGCCACGTAGGCCGCGGCGTCCCGGGCGCCGTGCAGCCTGCGGGCGATGGCCTCGTCCCAGGGGACGAGGGTGCGCGGGCGCAGGCCGTGGAGGAGTTTCGCGGCGGCGGTCGCGCCCAGGGTGCGGGGGCGGTCCGGTGGGCCGACGCGGAGTGCGGACAGGTCGGTGTAGCACTCGCCGAGGGGCGCGATGGCGTCGTCGGTGAGTTCGCCGAGCGGGGTGCCCGGGTCCGGGAGGAGCGGGTACCAGCGCGCTGTCCACGCGCGCAGTGCGGGGCCGAAGACGTCCGGTTCCCCGGGTCGCGGGTAACGGAGTCTGCACCCCCAGGAGTTCAGCCACTTCAGGGCGGCGGGCGGGTCGTCGTGGGCCAGCGGTTCGTACGAGGCCGTCACCGGCGGGGCCGGCACGTCGACGTCCTGCCCCAGGAAGGTGGCCACCGCCCGCTGCAGGCTCTGCACGGTCGGGGGCGACCAGGCGGGGGGTGGGGTCGCGGAGGGTGCGGAGGGCGGGGTCGCGGGAACGGTCACGACGCCGCTTCCCTGGTGTCGGAGGCCGGCTCCAGCGGCGGTGGCGCGGGGACCTCGGCCTGCGCGGGAGTCGTGCCGCGGCCGCGGTTCAGCCGGAGGTAGAGCAGGGCCGCGCCGGCGACGACCAGGGGCCAGAGCAGGTAGAGGCCGGCCATGATCAGCAGGGCCGTGACGGCGACGCACGCGCCCAGCGCGGAGGCGCGGCCCTTGGTTCCCCTGGGGAGCAGCCGTACGGCGGCGGCCACGCCGATCGCGTAGACGGCCACGAACGAGCCGGTGGTGAGCAGGACGAGCGGCTCGGTGCCGAGGCCGGTCAGCTCCACGGCGAACAGGGCCAGGAAGGACAGGGTGGAGACGACCGCGAGGCTGCGCCGCGGGACCTCTCCGGCGACGCTGCCGCGGGACATCCAGCCGGGCAGCGCGCCGTCGCGGGCGAGGGCGGCGCCGAGGTTGGCGGCGCCGGCGTAGTAGGCGTTCATGGCGCCGGTGGTGAGCAGCAGGGCCGCGCCCGCGGCGAGGTAGCGGGCGTTGCCGCCCAGGCCCCGGGCCATCAGGTCACCGAGCGGGGCGTCGGAGTGGGAGGCGCTGTCGCCGAGGACGACGATGACCGCGAAGGCCACCAGCAGGTACAGCGCGCCCACGATCACCACGGCCGAGTAGGTGGCCCGGGGCAGGTCGCGCGCCGGGCGCCGGAACTCGCCGGCCAGGTGGGTGATCGCCTCCCAGCCCGCGAAGCTCCAGACCAGCAGCGCGGCCGCCGGTACGACCGCGGACCAGCCGTGCGGGGCGAAGGGTTCGAGGTTGCCCGTGTCCGCCTTGGGCAGCGACAGCGCGACGGCGAGCAGCAGCAGCGTGACGAGCAGCCCGGCCAGCATGAACTGGAACCGCCCCGTCACGCGCAGGCCCATCGAGTTGGCGGCGGTGACCACGAGCATCAGCCCCGCGGCGGTGAGGGTCGTGGTGGTGCTGCCGCCGCCCACGGCGGAGGACACGTAGGCGCCGCCGAAGAGCGCGGCGGCGGCGGCGCCCGGCGGTACGGCGAGGTAGAAGCACCAGCCGACGACGGCGGAGGCACGCTCGCCGAAGGCCTTCCTCGCGTACGTCGAGACCCCGCCCGCGTCGGGGTACCGGGCGCCCAGAGCGGCGAAGGCGGCGGCCAGCGGAGCCGACAGGACGACGAGGGCCAGCCAGGCCAGCAGCGACGCGGGGCCGGCCTTCTCGGCGGCGAGCGCGGGCAGGGCGATGACACCGGTGCCGAGCACGGCGCCCACGTACATGGCGGTGCCCTGCATCGCGCTGAGGGTTCCCCCGGACGGTGACCCGGAGGGGTCTGACGTTGCTTCGCTCATACCGGCCAGCATCGCCCGGCCGCGTCCGTCCGCACCATCGGCTGTTTTGACATCGTGCGCTAAATTACCGACATGCGTCCCCACGTGATCGCGATCGCCGTTACGGATGCCACACCGACGTTCGAACTGGCCGTGCCGTGCGAGGTGTTCGGGACCGACCGCTCCGATCTCGTCGACCCCTGGTACGAGTTGCGCATGTGCGGGGACTCGTCCGGGCCGCTGCGCACGGCGGCGGGCCTCCAGGTGAGCACCCCCTACGGCTACGACGACCTGCTCGACGCCGACACCATCCTCGTCTCGGCGTGCGCCCGGCCCGTGCAACTCGACCCGCCCGCACGGCTGGTGGAGGTGCTGCGCGAGGCGCACGGCAGGGGCAGGCGGATCGTGTCGATCTGCACCGGCGCGTACGTCCTGGCGGCGGCGGGGCTCCTGACGGGCCGTACGGCGACCACGCACTGGATGAACGCCGGGGACTTCGCGCACCGTTTCCCCGACGTCGACTTCGTGCCCTCCGCGCTCTACACCGACGAGGGCGACATCCTCACCTCGGCCGGCACCGGCTCGGCCATCGACCTGTGCCTGCACCTGGTGCGCCAGGACCACGGCGCGGCCGTCGCCAACGAGGTGGCCCGCCGGATGGTCGTACCGCCGCACCGGGAGGGCGGCCAGTCGCAGTACACCAAGCCCATGGTGCGCGCGGAGGCCAGCGACGACCTCGCGCCGGCGCTGCAGTGGGCGCAGGAGCGGCTGCACGAGCCGCTGACCGTGCCGCAGCTCGCGCGCGCCGCGCATCTGGGTGAGCGCACGTTCGCGCGGCGGTTCCGGGACCGGCTCGGCATCACCCCGTTGCAGTGGCTTTTGCAGCAGCGGGTGCGGCTGGCGCAGGAGTTGCTGGAGACCACGGACGAACCGGTGGAGCACATCGCGCGGCGCACCGGGTTCGGTACGGCCGCCAATCTCCGCTACCACTTCGGCCGGGTCACGACCGTGTCCCCGCAGACGTACCGGCACGTGTTCCGGCACCGGGCCGCGCAGCAGGCGCGTGTCTCCGTGGACGCGCAGGGCGTGTTGACACCGTGAACGGAGTGCGGCCGTAGGGGGCAACTAGCGTTCCCGAACACCGGTTGTCAGGGGAACACCCCTTTGGTTTGCTCCCTGCATGTTGCAGCGAATCGAAGCGGAGCAGTTAATTCCCGGTCGAGGCGAGCCGGTCCGGAACGGCGTGGTCGTGTTCGACGGGAAGACGATCGATTACGCCGGGCCCGCCGCCGAGGCCCCCGCCACCCCGCGGGCGGACACGGTCCGGGCCCGCACGGTCATGCCGGGACTGTGGGACTGCCACGGCCACTTCATGGGTCTGCGCTCGGCCGACCTCACCCTGCTGCCCCAGGAGCCGGTCGCGCTGCGGGCGGCGCGCATCACCACCGACCTGCGGGCCGCGCTGAACGCCGGGGTCACGTCCGTACGGGAGACCGGCGGGCTGGGCATCCACCTGGTCCGCGCGATCGAGGAGGGCACCGTCCAGGGCCCGTCGGTCTATCCGGCCGGCACCACCCTGTCCACCACCGGCGGCCACGCCGACCTGCACAGCTACCCGACGTCCTGGGTGGAGGACTTCGGGCACCTCGGCGGTGAGCTGCGGCTGGCCGACGGGCCCGCGGAGTGCGCACGCGCGGCACGGGAGCAGCTGCGCCGCAACGCCAAGCTGATCAAGGTGTGCGCCTCCGGCGGCGTGCTGTCCGAGGTCGACCACCCGGTCCACCAGCAGTTCACGCACGCCGAGTTGCGGGCGATCGTGGAGGTCGCGGGGATGGCGGACCGGATCGTCGCCGCCCACTGCCACGGCAAGCCGGGCATCATGGCCTCGCTGGAGGCCGGGGTCACCACCATCGAGCACGGCACGTACCTCGACGAGGAGGCGGCCGTGGCCATGCGCGAGTGCGGGGCGATCCTCGTCACCACGCGCACCATCTTCCAGGAGCTCCTCGACAACGGCCACATGCTGCCGGAGTACGCGCTGAAGAAGCTGCAGGCGACGGCCGGGCGGCACGCGGAGGCCCTCACCCTCGCCCGCGAGCAGGGCGTGACGATCGCCGCGGGCACCGACATCGCGCTGACCGGCACCGAGCTGCCCGACTCGTGGGGCCGCAACGGCCGCGAGCTGCCGCTGCTGGTGAAGACGGGCATGACCGCGCTGGAGGCCATCGAGGCCGGCACCGCGACCGGCCCCGCCACCCTGGGACCGCAGGCGCCGCTGTCCGGGCAGCTGCGCGCGGGATACGACTCCGACGTGCTGGTCCTCGACGAGGACCCGCTCGTGGACATCGAGGTACTGGCGCAGCCCGAGCACATCACCGGGGTCTGGAAGGCCGGAGTCCGGGTCAAGTGACCAGCTGGAGGGACGACATGAACGACGCGGGTGCACCATGGCTGCTGGAGATCCGGCTGTTCACCGTGAAGCCGGGCGTTCGGGAGGAGTTCCACCGCATCAGCAGGGACGGCACGATCCCGCTCATGCGCGACTGCGGCATCACGGTGGTCGCCCACGGCCCGTCCCTGAACGACGAGGACGGCTACTACCTGCTGCGCGCCTTCCGCTCCGAGGAGGAGCGGGTGGAACTGTCGCAGGCCGTGTACGCCACCGACGTGTGGCTGCGGAAGTACGACGACGTGGTGCCGGGGATGATGGCGAGCTACCAGACCTCGGTGGTGCCTGTACCGGGCCCGGCGCTGGAGGCGTTCGCCCGGAGCCTGGACATCGGCTGACGGACGGCACGACGGCCGCCGTCCCCTGCGGGGCGGCGGCCGTTTCGCGGGTGCGGACGTGTGGCCTCTAGGCCTCGGCCGGCTGCGCGGCCACTTCGTCGGCCGGCTCGGTACGCTCCGGGGCCGGTGTGCGGACGGCGGCGACGCCGAGGGCCGCCGCGGCCAGGCCGATCACGCCGAGCAGCGGCCAGACGCCGTGGCCGAGCCGGACGAACAGCAGGCCGCCGAGGACGGGGCCGATGGCGGTGCCGAGCGCGTGCATGAACTGGAACGCGCCGATGTACCGGCCGCGCAGGTGCGCGGGGCCCGCCGTCGCCGGGTGGGCGAAGATCGCGGGGCCGCCGATGATCTCACCGAGCGTCCAGACCAGGGTGGCGCCGATGATCACGGCGGCCCCCATCGGCATGCCGTACAGGGCCACGCCGAGGCCCACCAGGGCGAAGGACACCCCCACGGTGATCTTCGTCCGCCACCGCCCGGTCACCTTCGTGAGCGGCAGTTCGAAGGCGATCACCATGAAGCCGTTGAGGGAGACCGCGGCCGTGTACCAGAACAGGTCGAAGTGGTGGGCCTCCACGTCCAGCGGCAGCGTCGACAGGTACTGCACATAGATGAGGGCGTTGAACAGGGTGGCCGTCAGGTACAGCACGTACCGGCGGTCGCGGAGCATCGCCCGGTAGCCGCCGGCCGTGCTCTCCTCCTCGGGCGCGGCCGGGTCCGTCGCGGCCGGCGCGGCCCGGCGGGGCAGGACGACCGCGGCGACGAGGGCGTAGGCCAGCGCGATCACCGCCTCGCCCCAGAACAGCAGGGTGTAGCTCTCCCCGCCCAGGTGGTAGAGGGCGAGGCCGACCATGGGCGCCGCCATGGCCCCCACGTTCAGGCACCAGCGGTACATGCCGAAGACGACGACCTGACTGCTCCCGGAGGTGAGTTCGGAGAGCAGGGCGGCCGCCGCCGGCCGGTACAGCTGGGCCATGAGGCTGGCCAGGACGACCGCCACCACGAGGGACGGGTAGTTGGGGAGGTGGAGCAGCGACGCCGTGAGGACCGCGGTGCCGGCCATGCCCACGATCGTGGCGTTGCGGGCGCCGAGGCGGTCCGCGAGGGTGCCGCCGAGGAGCACGCCGGCCACACCGCCGGCCCCGTAGGCGCCCAGCGCGTAGGACGCCTCGCTGTCGGAGTACCCGCGGTAGGTCAGGTAGAGCACGATGAAGACGTTGAGGAATCCGCCCAGCTTGCTGAGCAGCACGCCCGCGAGGATGGTCTTCACCGCCGCCGACGAGTTCCTGAACGTGGCCCAGATCGCCGCGTTCTCGTCCTTCTTCTCCTCAGTTGCCATGCACGTTCAACTCATCTCTCGCATGGGGGCGTCTTGATCGCTTCGTACGTCCAGTGCCGACTCGGCGGCGTCCAGGGCCGCGCCGCACTCCTCGACGGAGTCGCCGGTGGCGATGGCGAAGGCGATCCGCCCCCAGACCGTGCCCTTCGGCGGAGGTGACACGACGGCACCGGGCCTGGCCACGGCCACGAGTTCCGCGACCGTCGCGGGCAGGCCCGTCTCGCGGAACGTCACGGAGGCGATCCGCGTGTCGTCGTGCTCGACGTAGAAGAAGCGGATGCCCGCGACCCGCCGGTGGGAGGGGGTCGTGTCGGGGGTGATGCCGCAGGCGGCCCGCGCGGCCGCCAGCCCGGGGTCGATGCCCGTGGCCAGCATGCCCAGGTAGGGGATCATGTCGCCGCCGAGCCGGCCGTTGACCTCGATCAGCCGCGGTCCGGCGGTGGTCAGCATGAACTCGCTGTGGGTCCAGCCGTCCCGGAAGCCGAGCGCGGTGTGGGTGTCCTGGAGGGCGTCCAGCAGCTGCGGATCGGTGAGCAGCGGATCGGCACCGTCCACGAAGTGGCCGGTCTCCTCCGCGTACGGCGGGTAGCCCACGACCTTGCGGGCGATGAACAGGGGGGTCACCTTGCCGTCCTGGACGACCGCGTCGACGCTGATCTCGTCACCGGTCACGCACTCCTCGACGAGGACCGGCTGGTCGGTGCTGTAGCGCAGCGGCTCGGGGTCCGGCCCCTTCATCCCGGCGGTGAACGCGAACCTCTCCGCCAGCTCCGCGGCCCCGTCGACGCGCACGACACCGAGGCTGGCCCCGAGTCCGCGCGGCTTGACGATCACCGGGTAGCCGATCCGGCCGGCCGCGGCCAGGGCCTCGTCGAGCGTCTTGACCGGCACGGACCGGGGCTGCGCGACACCGGCGGCGTCCAGGGCCGCACGGGTCTGGCCCTTGTCGCGCAGCCGCCAGATCACGTCCGGCTCCCCGCCTCGCAGCCCGAGCGCCTCGGCCACGTAGGAGGCGGCGTGGATGCGTCCCTCGTCCCAGCACAGCACGCCGGCGACGGGCGTGTCCGCGTGCAGTCCGCGGGCCGCGTCGGCCATCGCCGGGCCGTCCTGGGTGCTGGTGAGGACCGTCCAGCCGGACAGGTACTCCTTCTCCCAGGTGGGCTCGTCCACATGGAAGAGGTGGATGTCGAACTCGCCGCTGATGGAACGCAGCAGATACTCGCGGTACGTCCGTATGCCCGTGGCCACCACGAGCAGCAGCGGCCGCTGGCCCGTCGCCGGCTGCACTTGTGTCATCTTGCCTTTCCTTCCAGGAGGTTGGGGCCGAGCACGCACGCAGGTGGACGGGTCGGCCTCACGCTAGTGCCGGATCCGAGGGGGGAGTCCGGAGCGTCGGAAATTCGTCGCGTATGCGTCAGGAATTCGACTGCAGCACCGGGCCGCCGGTCATCGTCCGCTCCCGCACCCGTTCCTCGTGCGTGAGGGGCATCCGGCGTACGGCGACGCGCAGCAGGGGTGCGGCGATCACGGAGGTGACGACCGCGACGAGGACGATGATCGTGTACATCTCCGTGGTGAGGATCCCGAGCCGCAGCCCGACCATCGCGATGACCACCTCGATCACGCCGCGGGAGTTCAGTCCCGCGCCGAGCGCGAGCCCCTCCCAGTGGCCGAGCCGGGCCGCCCTGGCCCCCGCGTACGCGCCGGCGAACTTGCCGGCGACGGCGACGCACAGCACGAGCAGGGCCGAGCCGGCCACCTCGGGGCGGCCCAGGGCGGTCAGGTCGATCCGCAGGCCGGCGGTCGCGAAGAACAGCGGGGCGAGGACGGTGACGGCGAAGACCCGCAGGGGTGCCAGCCGTTCCCGCTCGGCCTCTTCGCAGGAGCCGATCAGGACACCGGCGAGGAAGGCGCCGATGACCGCCTCCATGTGGAGCGCGTGACTGGCCACCGCCCCCAGCACGATCAGGACCGTGCACACGGCGGCCAGGGACTCGCCGCGCCCGGACCGGCCGGACCACCGCAGGAGGCGGCGGACCAGCGGCCGGCCCGGGAACCGGGCCCCGGCGAGGAGCCCGGCGAGCCCCAGCAGGGACCAGGCGAGGTCCGGGCCGTGCACGCCGGTGGTGGCCATCGCCGAGACGACGGACAGCAGCAGCCAGCCCGCGATGTCGTCCACCACGGACGCGCCGACGATGAGCTGCCCGATGTCGCGGTGCAGCAGCCCCAGGTCGAGCAGGGTCCTGGCGATGACCGGCAGCGCGCTGACGCACAGCGCGACGCCCGCGAACAGGGCGAAGACGGTCCGGTCCACGCCGTCGCCGGCCAGCGCGGCCGGGATCGCCAGGGCGACCGCCAGCCCGCCGGCGAAGGGCACGACCAGGCCGCCCGCGCTCACCAGCACGGCGGCCCTGCCCCTGCGGCGGACCAGCCCCAGATCGACGTTCATGCCGGTGATGCCCACCAGCAGCAGCACACCGAACTGTCCCACGGCGTCGAGCAGGTGCATGGGCTCCGGCTGCCGGGGCAGCAGCCAGGCCGCGAAGCCGGGGGCCAGCGGTGTGAGCAGGGACGGCCCGAGCACCACGCCCGCGAGGAGTTCGCCGGCGACGGCGGGCATGCCCACGCGCTGTGCCAGCCGGCCGAGGAGGACGGCCGTCCCCAGCAGCACCCCGACCTGGAGCAGGAACATCAGCAGCGCGTGGGCGCCCAGGGGGGCCACGGGCGAGGCGGACAGGGTCACGTCACGTGTCCTCGCGGTAGTACCAGTTCTCGGGGTTGATCATCCCGAACGGGTTCACCGGCCCGAATCCTCCGAGGTCGTTCGACACCTCGAAGAGCCTGATGGGGAAGTTCGGGGTGAAGATGACCGGTACCTGCTCGGCGATGAAGTCCTGGTAGGTGTAGAGCGCCTCCAGGTCGTCCGAGGTGACGGACGCCTCGATGAGCCGGTCGGCCCGGGGGTCGCTGTAGTGGCCGAAGTTGCCGCCCGCGCCGGTCTGGAAGAGGATCTCGCCGCTCGGGTAGTGGTAGGCCCAGCCGCCGTTCCAGCAGGTCATCTCCCACAGGCAGTCGGGTCCGGCGGTGCAGGGCGCGTCCTCGGCGACGAGCACCGAGCCGTACACCTCCTCCATGCGCAGCTCGATGCCGGCGGCGGCCGCGTCCTTGCGGTACTTCTCCATCAGCCGGGTCAGCGCCGGGCGCCCCTCGACGTAGCGCAGGGAGAAGCTCAGCTTGGTGCCCGCCGGGATGCCCTCGCCGGCCTGGCCGGGTCCGGTGCCGGGGTTCACGCAGACCGCGGGGGTCGTGGTGGTGTCCCAGCCGTTGGCCGCCAGCAGTTCACGGGCGTGGTCGACGTCGAACGGCAGCGGCCAGGCTCCCCCGCGCTGGCGGGGGGAGACGAGGTCGGTCGCGGGGACCATCGGCACGGGACCGTTCTGCCGGTAGGCGTAGCCCTGGTAGATGTCGCGTACGGCGGAGTCCTGGTCGAGGGTGCTCTGCAGCGCCTGCCGGAAGTACGTCTGCCGGAATATCCTCCCGGCCACCGTGGGGTTGTTGTAGTTGAGGCAGAAGTAGCGGATGCAGAAGGCGGCCTGCGGCACCAGGGTGTAGTTCTCCGCCAGCGGGTTGGGGCCGCCCACGGTGGGGTCGGTGGCCGGTTCGGAGGCGAAGCTCAGCGGCAGGTAGCCGACCTGGATGCCGTTCTCGCCGTGCGGGCCGGCCTTGAGCAGCTCGTACTCCTCGTCGTCCGAGAACGTCGGCACCTGGCGGAACTCGTCCAGGTAGGGCTTGTCGGGCCCGGAGTAGTGCGCGTTGGGCACGAAGGTGACCAGGCCCTCCAGCGTGTAGCTCTTCAGCCGCCAGGGTCCGCTGACCACGCTCCAGATGGGGCTGTCGGCCCACCGGGTGCGGTGCTCGTTGCCCTCGTCGACGATGTCGCCCTGCTCCGCCATCAGGTAGTCGTAGACGGCGGGTACGTCGGCCAGGCCGCCGGAGGCGTCGGCGGGGCCGTCGGCGGTGCGGTCCCAGGCCCTGGGCAGCGGGGTGATGGTGCTGAGCTGATTCATCAGCACCCACTTCTTCGAGTAGGCCTTGTCGAAGGTGAAGTAGACCGTGTCCTCGGCGAGTTTGCCGTACGAGGTCAGGTTGTCGGGGAAGTACCCGGGCACGTACTCGCCGTACCGGTCGCCCTTGACCTTCATCAGGTTGACCCAGAACAGCACGTTGTCCGCGCACAGGGTCTCGCCGTTGGACCACTTCCACGGCTTGACCTTCACCGTGACGGTCAGCCCGTCCTCGCTCCACCGCGGCGGCTCGCCGATGCTCTGGTCGTAGTCCACGTCCGGGGTGCCGCGGCTGCCGAAGTAGTACAGCGGCCGGTACATCAGCATCTGGAACTCGTAGATGTTCCGGGTCCCCATCCGCTCGGCGGGGGTGAAGGGGAAGATCACCGCGGGCGGGAACCCGGGGGCGCAGGCCCAGGTCACCGTGCCGCCCTTCCTGGGGGTGGACGACATCACCTGACCTCCTTCAGGTACGACACGCCCCGGGCCGCGTGGGCCCCGTACCGCTCCCACTCCTCGCGCAGGTCCACACCGCCGTCCTCGCGGATCTCCGGGGTGCTGCGGCAGCGCCCGGAGACGACCTCGCCGTCGTCCAGGACCATGGAGTACGCGAAGTCGAGGGAGCCGTCGGGGGCGCAGACGCCGGTCAGCGAGCCGCGCCGGGCGCGTCCGCCGGAGAACGTGCCCCACAGCAGGTCGCCCTCCTGCCGGTAGACCGCCGTGCGTCCCTCGGCCTCCGCCTCGGCGGGACGGAACCGGCGCCCGTCGTAGTCGATCATGCGTCGGCCCTCGCCGCCCGGTCGCGGATCTCCAGCGTGCAGCACTTGGAGCTGCCGCCGGACTTCAGCAGCTCGGACAGGTCCACGCCGATCGGCACGAAGCCGCGGCTCCACAGCGCGTCGATGAGGTGGGTGGCCTGCTCGGGCAGCAGCACGTGCCGGCCGTCCGACACCGCGTTCAGGCCGAACACCGCCGCGTCGTCCTCGGTCGCCTCGATCGCGTCCGGGTACAGCTCGCGCAGGGTGCGGCGGCTCTCGGCGGTGAAGGCCGCCGGGTAGTACATGATCTCCTCGTGGTCGAGCACGGCCAGGGCGGTGTCGAGGTGGTAGAAGCGCGGGTCGACCAGGTCCAGGGTCACCACCGGGCGGCCGAGGAAGCGCTCCGCCTCGGCGTGCGAGCGCCGGTCGGTGCGGAAGCCGGTGCCGGCCAGGATCCGGTCGCCGGTGACGAGGTAGTCGCCCTCGCCCTCGTTGACGTGGACGCCGTCGTGGACCTCGTACCCGCGCTGCCGGAACCAGTCGGCGTAGGCCGGGCCCTCGTCGGTCCGCTGGGGATGGCGGAACCGGGCGGCCAGCACCCTGCCGTCGACGACGGTGGCGCCGTTGGCCGCGAACACCATGTCGGGCAGGCCGGGGACCGGGTCGATCAGCTCGACCTCGTGGCCGAGGCCGAGGTAGAGGCTGCGCAGCCGCTCCCACTGGGCGACGGCGAGGGCGGTGTCGGTGGGCTTCTCCGGCTCCATCCACGGGTTGATGGAGTAGACGACGTCGAAGTGGACCGGCGAGCACATCAGGTAGCGCCGGGGCCGCACCGTCCGGACGGGGCGGCCGCCCCCGGCCGCGGTGGCGGCGGTGGCGCGGCGTGCGGACGTGGTGTCTTGCTGCACTGTCGGTTCTCCTTGCGCGAAGGGTGGGGGCGGGGCCGCCGGGCGGCGGGGTGCGGGGTCAGGAGGCCGCGGCGGAGTCCTGCAGCACCGGCCGGCGGAACGTCACCTTGATCCGGGAGGCGAGGTCGGTCATCGTGCGGAACGCCTCCTCCTGGGAGTCCCCGGTCGTCCCCAGGAAGCCGAGGATGGTGTTGCCGTCCGGGGGCCGGCGGATCACGTCGCCCGGCCGGGCGGTGATCTTCAGCAGGAAGACCCGGTCCGACTCGGCGACCTCCGGCGGCACCTCCACCCGGTCGACCACGCCGGCCTCGCTGATCAGGCACATGGCGGTGATGTGGACCCCGGTCGGCCGGAAGTGCCGTACGTCGGGGCGCACCCCGCGTCCGATGTCCACGACGGCCCTGATGGGGTCGTGGTCGGCCGTCTTGCGGGCGATCAGGTCGAGGCCGCCCCCGCCGACGCGGGCGGCGATCTCCAGCAGGTGGGGCTCGCCGTCGTGGTACCTGACCTCGGCGTGCAGCACACTGCGCCGCAGCCCCTGGGCGTGCGCGCCGGCCAGGACGGCCCGGCGGACCTTCTCGATCTCCTCGGGCCCGAGCGAGGTGGGCGCGTGGTGGACGTCGTCGTCGAAGGTGCCGCCCTCGGCGGTGATCCGGTCCACCACCGAGCCGAGGTAGACGTCGTCGTCCCACACGACGGCTTCCATCAGGTACTCGCGGCCGTCCAGGAAGGACTCCACCAGCAGGCCGTTCGGGCCGAGGTCCACCCCCTCGGCCTCGGAGTTGACCCAGAACAGGTCGCGGATGCCCTCTGCCGCCTGGGTGTGCCGTACGGCCATCTCCTCGGGGGTGTCGACCCGGAAGACGAAGTGGCTGCCCGCGCCGAGGGTCGGTTTCAGGATGACCGGGTAGCCGAAGTCGGCCGCCGCCTCCAGCGCGTCGTCCAGGCTCTCCACCAGCCGGAACGACGGGATCGGGGCGCCCGCCCGGGCGTAGGCCTGCCGCATCAGGAACTTGTTCCTGCTGCACACGGCGGCCGGTACGCCGATGCCCGGCAGGCCCAGCGCCTCGGCGACCGCGGCGACGGTGATGACGGAGGACTCGGAGAAGGTGATCACTCCGTCGAAACGTTCCTTCGCGTGCCACTGCCGGGCCATGGCGACGATGTCGTCGATCTTCCGGGAGCCGGCCGTCCGGTAGCGGTCGGCCCGCCAGAAGTCGTCCGTGCCCTCGCCGTTGAGCACGTAGAGGTCGACGCCCAGGTCCTCCACCTGCCGGTAGCGGCCGTGATAGTAGGTCAGGTACTGCACCGTCTCCAGCGTGAGCAGCTTCATGCCGCCACCTCCGTGCGTCCGGCGCCGTCCCGGACCGTCCGCGGCAGCCGCGGCAGGGTGAACGGCGTGATCTTCTCGGGCTGTTCGGCGTCCAGGGCCAGCTCCACGCCCGCGGCCGCCGCCTCGGCGGCCGCGTCGACGAGCAGCGGGGCGGCGCAGGCCAGCAGCGCCCGCACCTGGAGCAGCAGGTCACCGGCGGTGAGGGTGTCCTCCCCCGCGCGCACCCGCTCGGCCAGCGACGCCAGCCGGTCGAGTGACGCCGCGAGGTTCTCGGCGCTGCGGCCCAGGCTGAACGCCTCCAGCTCGTAGGTGAGGCGGAACCGCTCGATGATCCCGGCGGCCCGGTCCCGGCCCGCCGCGGTGGTCGGCAGCGGGCTCGCGGAGCCGGCCGGGGCGAGGGCGACGAGCACCTCCGACAGCCGGTTCCAGGGCCCGGTCAGCCGCCGCTCGGTCACCTCGGCCAGGGCCGCCGTGCTGAAGTTCGTGCGCTGGAACTCCGGTGCGGTCAGCGCCAGATAGAAGCGGACCAGGTCCCTGGGCACCTCGGCCAGCAGGTCCGCCGACCAGATCAGGTGGTTGCGGCTGGTGGAGAACTTCTCGCCCTCCAGGTCGTAGAACTCGTTGCTGATGTTGGCCTCGGGCAGGACGTACCGCTCGCCGTGCGCCATCAGCAGCACGAGGTCCATCAGACCCCAGTGGTAGACGTTGTCGAAGCCGTGGAAGTAGACCAGCTCGGTCCCGCTCCCGGCACGCCACAGCTCGTCCACGGTGCCGGGGGCCTCGCCGCGCCGGGCGGCCGACCACCAGGTGCTGTACATGACGGCCGGCATGGCCTCCACCCACGGGTAGAGGATCTGCCCCGGTGTCTCGGGGAAGGGCGCCTCGACGCCCCGGTCGCCGGGGACCGTCACGGGTATCTCCGGCAGCGGGCGGCCCAGCAGTTCGCGCACCAGCTGGGCGGCGTGCGGCCGCCAGCGGGCGAGGCGCTCGGCGAAGTACGACGTCAGCCGCTCCCGGTACTCCTCCATGGGCAGCACCAGGATGGTCGCCTCCCGGGTGGTGACCGGGGAGTCGGGGTCCAGGACCGAGCGTGGGCCGAGCAGTTCGTCGGCGTTGTTGGGATGCCCGCACCCCTCGCACACGCCTCCGCTGCTGCCGGTCAGGCAGACGGGGCAGTGGCCGGTCATCAGGCCGTCGTACAGGTACCGGCCGCTCCTCTCCTCGTACGGCAGCCGGACGGTGCGCTCGCGCAGGCGGCCGGCCTCGTGCAGCCGGGTGAAGAACTCCCGTACGGTGGCGCGGTAGCGGTCGTCGACGGGCGGCAGGCCCTGCATCGACAGGCCCATCGCGGTGATGGTCCGCTCGATCTGCGCGGTGGACGTGGCGCACAGCTGCTCGGGCGGTACGCCGAGCCGGCGGGCCGTGGTGGTGACGTAGGTCTGGCTGTCGTCGGTGCAGGTCGTGTAGATGACGTCCCGGCCGTCGGCCGCCAGATAGCGGCTGTAGACGTCACCCGCGAGGTAGGGGCCGGCCATGTGGCCGATGTGCAGGTCGCCGTTGGGGGTGGGGGTCGCCGCGACGACGACGGCACGGCGCTTGCCGCGCGCGCTCATGCCGTCTCCTCCTGGTGCCGGGCGCTGAACCGCTCCGCCAGCTCGGCGTCCCACCAGACCGCGTACATCTGGAAGTCGGCGGTCCCCTCGTTGACGACCTGGTGCCGGGTGCCGGGCTGGAAGTGGGCGACGTCACCGGCGGTGAACGGCACCTTCCTGCCCTCGCTGACGATCGCCGCCTCACCGGTCATGGCGATCCACACCTCGTACTCGTGGTGGCTGTGCGGGCCGGACTCCGCGCCGGGCGGTACGACGCACCAGGAGCCCTCGAAGGGCGCGTTCAGGGCCGGCCAGGGGAACAGGCGCTGGGCGCGCAGGCCGTTGTCGGGTGCGAGGTTGTCCCGGTCGAGCTCTCGGATTTCCACGTTCGTCTCCTTAACCGCTGCGTGCGGCCGCTGGGTGCGCTGACGGTTCGGCGGGCCCCGCTCACAGGGCTGTGGCGAGCAGCGCCTCGTCGGAGGCGGCGCCGCGGCGGGCCAGCAGGTCGGTCACGATGTCCTTGGAGCGCATGGCGAGCACGCTGAGCAGGGAGTCGGCGATGCCGTGCGTGGCCTCGTTGACGCCCTGGAGGTAGCAGTTGGCGGTGTACGACTCCGGCAGCCGCATCCGGTAGTTGCGGTCGACGGCGGCCTCGCCGGCGCCGGTCGCGGCGGCCAGCTCCCGTACCATCGCGGGCATCTCGCGGACGAAGCCGGTGCCGAGCAGCACGAGGTCGCAGCGCACCTCGGCACGCTCGCCGGACCTGCGGTCGACGGTCTCCAGGACGACCTCGTCACCGTCCATGCGGGCGCCCGCCACGTCGGTCAGGGTGCGCATGCGCAGGCGCTCGGTGCCCTGCAGCCGCTCCTGGTACATCTCGCGGTAGAGCGTCTCCAGCATGGCCGGGGCGAGCCCCGCGTAGTTGGTGACGTGCATCTCGCGCAGCACCTGCCGGCGCGTCTCGGACTGCGTCGCGTAGAAGTCGTCGATGAACGAGGGGTAGAACAGCTCGTTGGTGAACTTGCTGGTCTGGTAGGTGTTCAGCCCGATCGAGCGCATCAGCATCGTGCACTGCGCCTCGGGGAAGCGCTGGTACGCGGCCCACAGCAGCTCGGCGGCGCTCTGCGCGCCCCCGATCACCACGATCCTGCGCGCCTCGCCCGGGTCGACCTGCTCGATCCGCTCGGAGTAGCGCGTGCTGTGGATGACGCGGTGCCCCGGCAGCCCGGTGAGTTCGGCGGGCACGTAGGCGTCCCGGCCCGCGCCGATCACCAGGTTGCGGCTGGAGATGACGGAGCCGTCGGCGGTCCGCGCCAGCCAGTGGGAGACCTCACCGCCCCGGGCCGGGGCGGGCTCGATCGACACGCACCGGCGGCCGTACTCGACCCGCACCTCGCGCAGGGAGGAGGCCACCCACTGGAGGTATCCGGAGATCTCCGAGCGGTACGGCGTGAACGTGCCGAGGTTGATGAACTCGTCGAGCCTGCCGATCGAGTACAGGTAGTTGACGAAGGAGAACTCGCTGCGCGGGTTGCGCAGGGTCACCAGGTCCTTGAGGAACGACACCTGGCTCTGCGTCCAGGGCAGCAGCATGCCCCGCTGCCAGACGGTGTCGTCGTGCTGCTCGATGATCAGTGTGCCGGCGGCCAGCTCCTTGGGGGCCAGCTCCTCCAGCGCGATGCCGAGCGCGAGGTTCGCCGGGCCGGCGCCTATGGCGAGAACGTCGACTTCTTGGTGCCGCAATTGGTCCTCCCTGAATTCCTGCCGTGCATGCCCTGCCGTAATTGCCGTGCCGAAACTGCCGTGCCGAAACCGTCCTGCCGGGGATTCCCTGCCGAGACGGGGGTGTTGTGTCACGGGCGGTGCGGCGCACCGGCCCGGATCTTCTCGACCAGCGCGACCATCTCGGTCACGGTGTAGGCGGCGTGGAAGGACCGCAGGTCGAGGCTGACGGAGAACTGCTTCTCCAGGCGCACCAGCGCCTCCATCGAGTTCATGCTGTCCCACCCGAGGGTCGCGAGAGCCGTGTCCGCGGGGATCTCCGCGGGGTCGGCGCCCAGCACGTCGGCGATGATCTCGGTCACCGACTCCTCGATCGAATCCGGTTCACTCATGCGGGGACCCGTTCCTTTCGTTCAGTGCGATCCATTCCGGTGTGATCCCCGCCGCGGTGTCCGCGTCGAGGGTGAAGACCCGGGTGTCCTCGGTGGCCGTCTCCTCGGCGGAGGCGGCCGGGGTGAAGCCGGCGGTGGTCCAGAAGTCCGCGGCCACGCCGTTGCGGTCCGAGCGCCGGAAGCGGCCCTCGACCGTGCGGGCACCGGCCTTCGCGGCCTCGCCGGCGAGCCAGCCGACGGCCGCCCGTTCCACGCCGCGGCTGAGCACCCGGCAGCTCAGGACGAGGTTGAGGACCCGCCACACGTCCGGGGTGCGCTCCACCCACAGGGCGCCGACGATGCCCTCGTCGCCGAACCGGTCGGTGACCGACACGGACAGCACCAGGTGGCCGTCGCCCTCGCTCATCCGCCGGGTGGCGGCCTCGTCGTAGCGGATCCCGGTCAGGTTGAACTGGTTGGTGCGGGCGGCGAGCTGGGAGATCCGGCTGATCGTGTACTCCGTCGCGGGCGCCACCTCGACGCCGAGGTCCAGCGCCCTGAGGAAGTCCTCCGAGGAGTCGAACCCGGACGAGAAGTCGCCGCGCAGCGCACGGTTGCGGTACAGCTCGGGCCGCTTGCGGTCGGTGTCGGTGAGCGCCACGACGTCGAACCAGCCGTGCCGCAGCAGCGAGTCCACCAGGTACGCCGGGTCGCCGGCGGCGGAGACCACCGCGACCTCCGGCAGTTCGCCGGCGACCTGCGCCCGCTCGAAGTCGGAGTCGTCCATGAAGACGAACGACTCCGTCGACAGGGACAGCGTCTCGGCCGCCCGGCGCAGGTTGCCCGCCTTGGCCGACCAGTCGACCATCCGCACGGAGAACGTGTCGGGCCGCAGCACCACGTCCGGGTGCTCGGCGAGCACGCGGTCCACCTGGTCCTGGTCGTTCTTGCTGGCCAGCACGAGGATGACGCCCTGTTCCCGGAGCCGTGCCACGGTGCGCTGCAGCTCCGTGTAGCAGTTGCCCGGGTACAGGCCGCCCAGCTGGACGCCCTGGGCGCCGACCTCCCCGAGCACGCCGCCCCACAGGGTGTTGTCCAGGTCGAGGGCGAGCACCTTGCGGGACAGCCCCGCCCGGGCCTGGGCGACCCGGCGCACCAGGCGGGCCAGCAGCAGCAGGGCGTCGTCGCCGTAGGGCAGGTCGCCGTACCGGTACAGCCGTACGTCACCCGCCTGGACCGGGGTCTCGGCCAGCTCGCCGACGAGGTCGACGGCGACCACCTGGGCGTGCTCCTCACCGAGGGCGAGGAGGGCCGCGTTGAGCTGGTACCAGGCGCGGACCACCTGGGACCGGGCGCGCACGCTGATGATGCCGTGCCGCACCTGCGCGGGCAGCGGGACGGTGTGTACGACGACGGTGGCGGCGGTGTGCTCCAGGGCGCCGGCCAGCAGGGTGCGGAACTCCTCCAGCCGCGTCCCGACGTGCTTCTCCAGGACGTCGGGCTCGGCGGCGCTCCAGTCCCCCGGCAGGAAGTACCCGGCGTCCAGCAGCAGCGCGACAAGGCCGGGGTCGCCGTCGCGGGTGAACGACCCGGTGGCCAGGGTCATGTCGAAGGTGCCGTAGTCCGCAGGCCGCAGGGTGGGCAGCAGTCCGGCGCCCACCAGCTGGGTCCGCAGCAGCGGCTCGAACGGGCCGACGGTGCAGGTGGCCAGCACGGCCACCTCGACCTCGCGGGGCCGGTCCCCGTCCACGGCCAGGGTCTTCAGGATCCGGCCGGCCTGCCGGGCCAGCGCCGGGTCGTCGCTCTGGAGCAGTGCCCGGCGGGTGCGGGGGCCGGGCATACGCCGTTCCCGTACGGCCGCGCGCAGGGCGCCCGTCGGGTTCTCGCTCTCGCTCACGATCGGTGCCTTCCTGTCGGCCGCGGGTCAGGCCCGGACGAGGGAGCAGTACCAGCGCATGCCGATGGAGATCCCGGTCAGCGCGACCAGGTCGCCGGGGGCCACCACGCCCTGCCCGATCAGCTCGCCGAGCGCGGTGAGCTGGTCGGCGGAGCCCATGTGCCCGTGCGCCCGGGCCAGTTCGGAGTTGGTGCGCTCCAGGGGGATGCCGAGCGGCTCGGCGACGTCGGCGATGCCGTCCGGGTCGTTGATGTAGATCAGGTGCGTCACCTCGTCGCGGCCGACCCCGGCCCGCTTGCACGCCCCGTCGACGACGTCGAGGGTGCGGGTGACGGCCGCCCGGCCGAACTCGCGGAGCCGGGCGGGCTCGCGCCGGAAGTGCTCCTGCACCCGCACGTGGCCGGCCGGGGCCGTCTTGCTGGACCAGCCCTCGGGAGGCAGCGGGGCGACCGCGCCGCCGTAGTCGGTGCGGAACCAGTCGCACAGTTCCGGGACGGTGAACTGGTCGGTGGACAGCCAGGCGTTGCGTTCGTGACCGCGCCGCAGGACCGCGGCCACGGCACCGTCGCTGTGCACCGCGTTGTTGACGGTCATCCGGTTGCGGTGGAACTCGCTGACCCGGTTCACCGCGACGAACAGCACGGTGTTGATCTCCGGCTGCACGGCGAGGACGCCGGCCACGATGCCGAGTCCGGTGACGCCCGAGGCACAGCCCTCGTTCAGCAGCAGGGTCTGCCGGCTCTCCATCCCCAGGGCCCGGCCCAGCGCCGCCGAGCCGTCCCAGTGAGGGTATTCGGGGTGCTCGGAGGTGGCCAGCACCAGCAGGTCCACCTCGTCGGCGTCGACCGAGGTGCGGGCGAGGGCGTCGCGCGCGGCCCGTGCCGCCAGGTCGGTCGTGGTGACGTCGTCGGGGGCCCGGTGAAAGGTGTGGTAGCCCCACTGGAGAATGCGTTCCGGATCGGGGACATAGGTTCCCGCTACTTCTTCGACATTCTGGTCCACCCCGAACGAGTAACCGAAACCGGTAATTCCGAAGCCATGCGAAAGCTGCGCCATGGATATCTCTCTCTCGCTGCGGTTCTGCGGCCGCATCGAATCTTCGCCGGTCTCCAAGACCGAATCAACAGTCGGTCGCCGGGCCCGAGTTGAACGAAAAAGGCCAAGTTGAACGCGCATAGAACGGCCGAGTTGAACACGCACGGGAAAAACGAGTGCGGGCCGGGAAATATCCCGGCCCGCACTCGTTGCGAAAATCTGTCGAATGGCGTACGGCTGTCAGGCCAGCAGGGCGGCGGCCGCCTTCCTGCTCGCCGAGACCACGGTCTTGGCCGCGCCTCCGCTGCCGCCGGTGAAGGTGTGCAGTCCCGGTCCGAGGGAACGCAGTTCCAGGCCCGCCGGATCGTGATAGCAGTCGCTGGAGGCGACGGTACGGCCCACGGAGACGGCGACGCCGAAGACGTGCCGGGCGCGCTCGGCCAGCCGCGCCGCCAGCGCCGTGTCCGCTGTCACGGCGTCGGGATCGACGCCCCACCGCTCGCTCGGGAGGCCGAGCAGGAACCGCCCGCCCTCGTGGGGCCGGCCGTAGAGCCCGGAGTTCTCCTCGACGAATGGTCCGAGCCCCTCCAGGGGTGCCGTGCACAGGCTGTACTGGATCTGCTTGGTGGTGAGTCCCGCCGGCGGCAGCCCGCTGCGGGCCAGCAGCCCGGGTGTCCAGGCGCCCGCCGCGAGGACGACCCGGTCGTAGCGCAGCGTGCGGCCGTCCGCCGTCCGCACGGCCGGGTCCCGGGTCACCGCGTCGACCGCCGTCTCGTGGACGGCGGCCCCCGCCCGCGCCGCCGCCGCCAGGGCCGCGGTGCGCAGCCGGTGCGGGGAGATGTGCCCGGCGTACCGCTCCACCACGGCGACGCAGTCGGCGGGCAGGTCGCGGAAGGGGTAGGCGCGGACCACCTCGTCGCGGCCGACGATCTCGGCCGAGCCCGGCAGACGGGCCTGGACGACGTCGGCCGGCTCCTGTGCGGCGGCGCCGCCGGGCAGCACGTACAGCGCCCCGGTCTCCCGGTATCCGGACCACTCGCGCAGCACGTCGCTGCCCCTGATCTCGGCGAGGCTCTCCGCCGCCGCCGCGGCCGCCGCCGCGGTGGGCTCGAACCCCCGGACCAGCCCGCCGGAGGCCCCCGACGCGTCCGCCCGCCCGCCGGCGCCCGCGGTGAACAGGGCCACCGACGCCCCGCCGGGTGCCCGGACGGTCCGCCAGGCGAGCAGGGCGCCCGCGACCCCGCCCCCGATGATCGCGATCCGCGGGGAGCGCCCGGCCGCCCCTGTCACTCCGCCTCCGCCCAGGCCGCCCGGGCCGCGACCACCCGGCGCAGATCATGGGTGTGGTCCGCCGCCCGGCGGCGCAGGGTCACCGGAAGTCCGTCGAGGGCGAGCATCCGCTTTGCCGCCGCGATGGTTTCGGGGGTGGCGGCGTAGCGCGGGTAGAGGAAGCGCAGCAGCAGATCCAGCACCAGATCGCCGCGGTGGCGGGCGGCGGCGGGCATCTCCGTGAAGAACCGCTCGACGTACGGCTGTGTCAGCGCCGTCTGCTCGGGCTGCCAGAACCCCTCGGCCAGGGACCACAGTTCGTAGTTGGACAGGTCGGCGCCGTGCATGATCGAGGTCCACGCCGCGTCCTTGGCGCTCGCCTCGGGCAGCGCCGCCCGGCACTTCGCCGCGAACTGCTCGGCCACGGCGCCCGGCCCGGCCTCCAGGGCGGTGGCGATGTCGGCGGTGTCCATGCCGCCGAGCACGGCGAGCCGGTAACGGATGCGCCAGCTCACGTCGGTGTCCAGGACCAGTCCCGGGGGCAGCCCGTCGCCGGCCAGCCAGCCGGACAACTCCATGGTGTCCGAGGTGAAGTCGACCAGGCCCCGGAACAGCGTGATCATCCGCTCGTCCCGCGCGTCGGTGCGGGCGAGCCTGCCGCGCAGCGCCTCGGCGACCCGGGCCATCGCCGCGGGCCGTTCCTCCGGTGCGAGGAACCGGTCGGCGACGTCGTTGCGGGCCTGTTCGAGGACCTCGGCCAGGATCGACAGCTCGTTCTCCTCCCGGACCATCCGGCTCACCAGGTCCAGATGGGCGGCCGCCGGGTACGTCCCGTCCTGCACGCCCAGCAGCAGGGCGCACCACACCATCGCCCGGTTCAGCGGGGAGAGCCCGGGCAGCGCCTCGGGCAGCGCGGCCCGCGAACCGGGGTCGAAGCCGATCTTGGCGTAGGTGAGGTCGCCGTCGTTGAGGAGGAGGAACGAGGGCGCCGGACGGCCCACCAGTTCCGGCAGTTCGGTGCGCTCACCGTCGACGCGGACCCGGACGGTGGTGCTGTGGTCCGGGTAGTACAGGCCCACGTCCATGGTGTGGGTGCGCAGGACCGGGTGGCTGTCGGGGGCGCCCTGGAGGACGGCGGCGGTGGTGATCCGCCCGTCGGCGACGGTGAACTCGGGGGTGAGTGTGTTCACGTTGGCCGAGTGCAGCCACGCGTCGGCCCAGTCGGTCAGGTCGGTACCGGCCGCCTCGCTCATCGCGGCGAGGAAGTCCGCGAAGGTCGCCGTGGAGTAGGCGTGCCGGTCGAAGTAGGTGCGCAGTCCGGCGCGCAGCGCCTCGTCGCCGACGTGCGCGGCGAGTTGGCGCAGCGCCGAGTGGCCCTTGAAGTACGAGATCCGGTCCAGCTCCAGCTGCACCGTGCGCACGTCGGGGCCCTCGATGCTGACCGGGTGGGTGGAGGGGCGCTGGTCGGGCACGTACGCCTGGGCCTTGCGGCGGGCGGCGAACGTCGTGGGCGGTCCGGGGAACCGGGTGGCCTCGCTGGTGACGCGGTGCGCCATGTAGTCGGCGAGCGACTGGCCCAGCCACAGGTCGTTCCACCAGGTGTTGGTCACCAGGCCGGCCAGCCACAGCAGGGAGATGCCGTGGGCGAGGACGACGGCCCTGGTCTCGCGCTCGCTGTCGGTGGCGGCCGAGCTGAAGAGGTACTGCTCGCGCAGCAGCACACAGCCGGGATGGTCGAGCGAGAGCACGCTGAACTCGGGCACGAAGACCTGGTCGAGCTTGGCGAACGGGTGCCCCACACCGAAGAGTTCGGTGTAGGCGTCCAGGCACTGGGCGGTGATCTCGAAGACCTCGTCCAGGTCGGTCTTCAGGGAGTCCGCGAGCGAGGCACGGCAGTGCAGCCCGAGGGGGATGCCCTGGTGCTCGGACCGGAAGGAGGCGTACGGCCCGGCGACGAGCGCGGTCAGATAGGTGGCCAGGGCCGGCGACTCGGTGAGCTTCCACCGGCCGGGCCCGGTGCGCACCGCCTCGCTGTTGCCGAGCACCTGCCAGGTCTCGGGCACCCGCAGGCCGAACTCGTACGGGGCCTTCAGGTCGGGCTGGTCGAAACAGGCGAAGACGCGGGGCGCGTTGTCGACGTAGACGAAGGAATACACGTAGGTCTCGCCGTCGGCGGGGTCGACATAGCGGTGGAGTCCTTCGCACTCGTGCGAGTAACCCATGTCGGCGACCACGACGAGTTCGTTTTCCGTGGCGAGTCCGGTGAGCGGGAACCGGCCGTCCCGCAATGCCGTGACATCCAGCGGCCGGCCGTTCAGCGTGATCGAGCGGAGTTCCTTCGGCTGGATGTCCAGGAAGGTTTCCGCCCCGGTTTCGCGGGCGTCGAAACAGACCTTCGTCGTCGAGCGGAACGTGTCCGGTCCGGTGGTCAGATCGAGGTCGACACAATAGGAGCGGACCTGGAGCAGGGCACCGCGTTCCCCCGCTTCCTCACGGGTCAGACTTGGCATACGACCTTCCTTTCGCGAGAGGCCAACGAATCGTCGTACGCCGGGGTTTGAGCGTCAAGGAGAGCATGGGAATGCCGGCGGCCGGGAACCTATTCGCCCCCGGCCACCGGCATTGCCCCCGGCCACCGGTCAGAACTCCTGCCGTTGACCTTCCAGCTCTCTTGCGATACTCAGCCAGATTTCCCCGCAGGAACGGGCCACGGCGGCGATCTCCTTGATCCAGTGCGGCGGCACCCCGTCGACGCCCGCCGCCACGTCCTGCGTGCCGATCGTGTGCGTGTCGTACCAGCGGAACAGGGTCCGGCCCGACTCCGAGTACCGCAGCAGCGGGTCCTGGAGGAGCTTGGCGCGCAGTGCCGACCAGTCGGCGGTCTCGTAGCCGGCCGGCCGCGGGCGTACGGGCGGCTGTTCACCGGTCGCGCGTTCGACGGGCGGGTCCGGTGTGTCCGCCCTGCCCGGCCCGGTGTCCTGCGCGGCCGGGCGCAGCTTCGGCGGGAGCGGGTCGGCCCCGCGTTGGATCCGTTGCCGGACATCGCGCGCGGTGGCGACGGAAACCCCCGCCTGACGTGCCACTTCACGCAGCGGCATCTCCGGGTAGGCGGTGACCACCTCGCTGGCGCGCAGCCGTCCCTGGCTGTAGTTGACCGGCCGGTACCGGCCGTCCCTGCCCAAACGCACGTTCAACTGCGCCGGGTCCGCAGTCGAACACTCCATGATGGTCCTGCGAAGAGAGGCCACGGTTCGCGCTGCCAGGCCGGTCACCGCGGCGACCGCCCGGTCGGACCAGAGGGGCTGCGCGGCGAGCACCCGGCGCGCGGCCGCCTCGCGGTCGGCCCGCGTCAGCGGCAGGCCGTGCGTGACGTTCTCCCGGACCGCGATGAGGAAGGTGAGTTCCCCGGGGCCCTCGAAGAACCGGACGTCGATGGTCTCCCGGCCTTTCATCGACGCCGCCATGAGCCGGTGCGACCCGTCGATCACGCGCATCGTCTGGCGATGCACGATGATCGGCGGCAGCGGATGGTCGACATTCGCGAGTATCTGGGCATGCGAGTGATCCTCCCCGTCGAGACGAGGAGAGTCGCCGGGCATTATCGACACGATCGGAACGGTCTCGACCGGACTCAGCTCCGCGGCTAATCCATGATATTCCCCGAGCTGCTCGCCGGGGATCTCGTCACTGTTCTCTCGAACTTCTCCTACGGCAAGGACGTCCCCCGCGTAATCCACCCGCAATCCCTTCCCGAGAAATCACCAACGCTCCGACCTGCGCTGTTCCTAGGAATACGGATCCTCACTCGAGAATTCCGCTGGACCGTTGAGGAGGCTACTACCTCGTGTGCTTGGTGTCACGCCTGATGACATTTACCCGTGCGTTGTGACGCGGACATGCGAACAACGCGGGATGCACTTTGCGAGTGCGAGTGATCCGGATGTGAACGGCCCTGTGAACGCCCGCGTGTTAGCATTCGCCCGCTTGTTCGGGGGGGTGGGGCCCTCCGCGGGGAGGGGAAGCAAGTGACGCGTCGTACCGCCCTGCGCGGCTGTGTCGGTACGCTCATCGGGTTGGCGCTCTGCGTGCCCGCCGCGCCGGCCGCGTACGCGGACACCGCGACGGAGATCGTCATCCCGGCCACGATGCGCACGGCTCCGCGCACGGCGTCCCTGCAGAGCGCGGGGGCCTCCGGTTTCCTGGAGTACCGCTCCACCGCCGGGAGTTCGGGCCTGTGGTGGACCGGCTACGACGGCAGCCGCAGGCCGGTGGAAGGCGGCGAGCGGCTCCCGCCACGCACCGCGGGTGCGTACGGCACCGGTTCGGACGTCGTCGCCCTTCCCCCGTCCCAGAGCAGTGGGGGGCAGGTGCTGCTCCGGGACATGGCGGCCGGCACGAGCCGGACCGTGACCGTCCCGCCGGGCCAGAGTTATCTGCAGACGTACGGACACACCGTCCTGACCAACACGTCGACAGACGGGGAACGCACCCGGCTGTTCCTGCTGCGCGACGAGGACGGCGGCACGGTGCACAGGCCCGTGACCGGACTTCCGGACGGGGTGGTCTTCCCCTTCTCCCCCAGGGGTTCCGCCACCGGCATCCTGGTCGGCTACCACGGCCCCGACCGGACCCTCCGGTACGCCTGGGTGGACACGCAGACCGGTGCCGCCACCCCCCTGCCCGCCCAACTGGCGGGCCAGGACAGCGTGGTGGGGCCCGGCTACCTGGCCGGCTGGTACGGCACGTCCCGGGTGCGGGTGTACGCCGAGGGCGCGTGGGACGCGCCCGCGCACGAGGTCGCGTTCCCCCGCACCGCCGACAACCGGATCCTCGGCGTGGTCGGTGACGCGCTCGTCGTCGCGCGGCGCGACGGCTCCTCCCTCTGGAGTGTGTCGGCGCTGCCCTTCGACGGCTCCGCGGAACGCCCCCTGTTCCGGCGGGCGGACCCGGCCGCCCTCGCCACCCCCGACGGCGGCCTCCTCCTCGCCGGCGGGGAGTCCGCCCAGGACTACGGCATCGCCAAGGTCGAAGCGGGGGACGGCGGTTCGCTGCGGGCCCGCCGGATCGTGGGCCTGCCGCCCGTGCCCCTGGGCGTCGAGTCGCTCGATCTGAGCGGCGGCGAGCTGATGACCTACGAGTCCGGTGACGGGTCGACACACCTGTACAGCCGCTCGACCATCACGGCGGGGACCCTGGCGGTGGGCCCGCGCGCCGACCGGGGCGCGACCACGCGGTGCGGGGTCATGGCCGGGGACTACGGCGACTGTCCCGACCTGAGGGGTACGGGCGACGGCCGGGCGGTCGTCCGGGACACGGCCGGGGAGGTCTCCGTACTGGACCGGGACCGGCCCCTTCCCGGCGCCGTGGTGACCTCCGGGCTCCGGGACGGCCAGGGCCTCGTGGGCGTCGCGGGCCGGTACGCGGCCTGGCGCGGGCCCACGCCCGCCGGGGACGGTCTGGTGGTGGAGGACCTGGACGCCCGGAAGGCCGTACGCACCCGCACGGGCGCGGCCGGTGCGCTGCCCTCCGCCCTGTGGGGCCGGACGCTGTGGGCGGCGGCCGCGGACGGCGGTGTCGCGGCCACGGAGATCCGCTCGGACACCGCGATCACGTCGTTCCGCGTGGGCGCCGGCTGCCGTCCGGACGGACTCCAGGCGGTGGGACGCTGGGTGTACTGGTCCGGTTCCTGCGCCTCCGCCCAGGGGAGCGCCCGGAAGGCCTTCGTGTACGACACCCGCGGCAGGACGCTCGTGGCCGTGCCCACCGGCGGGGAACCGCACCTGGGCGACGGCTTCCTCGTCACCCGTGACTCCCCGTCCGGAACGCTGACCCTCACCGATGTCACGCGCGGCTCCGCGGTGCGCCGGACCCTGGCCACCGGGACCGGGAAGTGGGACCTCGACCCGTACACCGGCCTGGTCGGCTACGTGGACCCCGCCTCCCAGGACATCCACGTCCTGCGCGCCGGCGTCCCCGCCACGGACCTCGCGGTCCTGGGGGCGCGGACGGAGTCCTCGGTCGACCTGGCGGACCCGTCGTCCTCGTGGGACGGCACGTGGTGGCTGTCGAGGCCGGCCGCGTCCTGGACGCTGGTGCTCAGGAACAGGGCGACCGGGGCCACCGTGCGCACCCTGTCCGGTGGCGCCGCGCCCGACGCGGTCCAGGCGTCCTGGAACGGCAGGACGGCGACGGACGCGTACGTGCCGAACGGCACGTACGGCTGGACGCTGACGGCGGCCCCGGCCGACGGGCACGGCGCGCCGGCGACGGCGTCCGGCACGCTGAGGCTGACCGGCGGCGCGGCCGTGAGACGCGACCACGTCGGCTCCGACGGCATCGGCGACCTGCTCACGCTCACCTCAAACGGCGAACTCTCCTTCCAACGGGGCGACGGCTCGGGGAGGTTCCCGACCAGGACCTCCGCTGCGGGATGGCCGTCCTCGGTCACCGCGGTGCCGTTCGGCGGCCTGAACGGCGACCGCTGCGACGACGTACTGGTGCGGTTCGCCGGCGGTGCGCTGCGCGCGTACCGCCCGGGGTGCGGCAAGGCCCTGACGACGTCCACGCCGTACACCACGCTCGGGACGTCGGGCTGGAACCAGTACGACGTGCTGACCTCCCCCGGCGACCTCACCGGCGACGGCCGGGCGGACCTGGTCGCCCGCCAGGCGTCCACCGGTGACCTCTACCTGTACAGGGCCACCGGCGCCGGCACGTTGTCGGCACGGGTGAAGCTCTTCGCCAAGTGGTCCGGGTACAAGAAGGTCGTCGGCGCCGGCGACCTCGACGGCGACGGCGTCGGCGACCTGCTGGCACAGGACACGAACAACAGGCTGTGGCGGTACGCGGGCACCGGGACCGGTGGCTTCGGGGCGCGGGTGAAGGTGGCCGACGGCTGGGGTGCCTCATACGACGCCGTGGTCGGCGTCGGCGACATCACGGGGGACGGGAAGGCGGACCTCGTCTCCCGTGACACCTCCGGCAGGCTGTGGCGCACCGACGGCGACGGCAAGGGCTCCTTCGGACCGCGTACCGGCATCGGCACGGGGTGGCGGGGCTACCAGGCCCTGTACTGAGCGGCCGGTCACCACTGGACGGCGTCGTCCATCGACTGCTGCCAGTAGGTGACCTTGAGGGAGTCGTCCACGTAGACGCCCTTCGCCGGCAGCGAGGGGTGCGCGCCCGTGCCGGCGCTCCCGGTGCCGGAACGGCCCTGGAAGGAGACGGTCAGGGACGTCACGGTGTGGCCGTTCGAGCCGCTGCCGTCCGTGGCGGACAGGTTCACGGAGGCGTAGCCGGACTCGCCCGGCCGGAGCGTGACGACCGCCTGCGGCTGCGAGGCCTCGATGACCGGGGGCACCGACTGGGCCTCGCCGAAGCGGACGGCCGGGTAGCCGTAGAGGTGGCACGTGCGGTGACCGGTGTTGGTCACCGTGAGCAGCATGTGGTTCACCGGGCGGTTCAGGGGGGCCGCGACCGTCTTCGTGTTCGACCCCTCGCACGTGACCGGTGTGCCGGAGGGGGCGCCCGCCTTCGCCGTGGACGTACCGGCGGTGGCCCGTGCCGTGCCCGCGGTGGCCCGTGCCGTACCGGTGGCGGGCCGGCCCTGCGGGGCGGCGGAGTCGGTACCGGTGCCGGGCGGCGCGGTGGCGGGGGAGTCGGCGGTGGCGGTGGTGGCCGCCGCCGGCGTGCCCGAGACATGGACACCGGTGCCGTCCTGGCACGCGGTCAGGGAGAGCGCGGCGAGTACGGCGGTCGTGGCGGCGCCGGCGAGACGGGTGCGGGTGGTGCGGAGGCTGGACATGCGGCTTGCCCCTTCGGTGTTCGGGTGGGGGTGGTGATTGGATGACCGAAGCGTGCGAGGTGATCCGTGCCGGCCGCCACGACCGGCGGGCAGTTGGGGACGCTGGAACGCCGAAACACACGCTGACCAGGGGAGACACGGGGACCCTGGAACGAGCGGCTGGGACACGAGGGGACGGGGAACGGGTGTCGGGGACGACGGGGAACGGCGGAACGGAGGCGTTCGCCCGGCTGCTGCGAGAGCTGAAGGACCGCTCGGGACTCAGCTACGGGACGCTCGCCAAGCGGCTGCACATGAGCACGTCGACACTGCACCGCTACTGCAACGGCACGGCGGTACCGGTGGAGTACGCACCGGTGGAGCGCCTGGCGAGGGTGTGCCGGGCGACCCCCGAGGAGCTGGTGGAGCTGCACCGGCACTGGATCCTGGCCGACGCGGCACGCGGGAGCAGGGCGTCGGCGACGGGCGTGGCGCAGGCCACCGGTGCGTCCGGTTCCGCCGGTACGGGTGACGCCCGGCGGACGGCTGACGCGCGGGAGACGCCGGACCCGCCGGTGAGCCGGGATCCCGCCGCACCGGACGGGCGGGACGGAGGCGGGGACGGTGAGCCGGTGGTCGCCGACGGGCCGCGCGACCCGTCGCCGTCGCGTCGTCGCCGTACCGTGCTGATCGCCTGCGCCGCCGCGGCCGCCGTGCTCGGCGCCGTGGTGCTCGCCGTCCGCCCGTCGGGCGGCGGGTCCGACACGGCGGGCCGGCAGGCGCCCGGTGTCACCGTCACGCCCACCGGCACGCCGGTGCGGGAGAAGCCGTCCGCCCCGCCGTCCCCGAGCGCGAAGGGACACAAACCGTCCGCCTCCGCCTCCCCCACCCCGAGCGGATCCCCCAAAGGCGGCGCTTCCGGGGAGGGCGGCCCGGGCGGGCACCCGCGCACCGACGGCGGTGCCTCCGACGCCGTACCGCTCACCGTCGGCACCCGCCCCTACGTCTACGACAGCCCGTGCAGCCAGCACTTCCTGGTCGACAGCGAACCCGCGCAGGTCGGTCCGCCGGCGAGCGAGCAGGACGCCCCGCGCTGGGCCGCCGCGTACGGCGCGGTGTCCTCGGGCGAACAGCGGGTCGCCCTCACCGTCCAGGGCACCGGCGAGGACACCGTCGTCCTGGAGGCGCTGCATGTGCGCGTCCTCACCAAGGGCGCGCCGCTCGCCTGGAACGACTACTCGATGGGCGTCGGCTGCGGCGGCGGTGTCGACACGAAGTCGTTCGACGTCGACCTCGACGACGGCAGCCCCACGGTCACCGCCGGGAACGGCCAGCGCGACTTCCCGTACAAGGTCAGCGAGTCCGACCCGGAGGTCTTCTACGTCACCGCCCACACCAGGGCGCACGACGTGCGGTGGGACCTCACCCTCGACTGGTCGAGCGGCGGCCGCCGCGGCACCGTCCACGTCGACGCCGACGGCACCCCGTTCCGCACCAGCGCCGACACGGGCCGCCCGGGGTACGACTACCCGCTGGGGGGCAACGAGTGGATCGCGCGGGGCGGCTGACCCGACGTCGGGGACGCCCGGGCTCAGGACACGCCGAGGAACCGCAGGACGGCGAGTACCCGGCGGTGGGCCGTGTCCGTTTTCGGGAGGTCCAGTTTGGCGAGGATGTTGTTGATGTGTTTGGCCACCGCGCTCTCGCTGATCACGAGCCGACCGGCTATGCCGGCGTTGGACCGGCCGCTCGCCATCAGTTCGAGGACCTCGCGCTCCCGGGGGGTGAGCCGGTCCAGGGGGTCGCTGTGGCGGCGTACCAGGAGCTGGGAGACCACCTGCGGGTCCAGTACGGTGCCGCCGGCCGCGACCCGGCGCAGTGCGTCGGCGAACTCCTCGACGTCCGCGACCCGTTGCTTGAGCAGATAGCCGATACCCGAGGTGTGCGCGGCCAGCAGGTCGGCCGCGTACCGCTCCTCCACGTACTGGGAGAGCAGCAGGACCGCCGTCCCCGGTGACTGCTGCTTGATGACCAGCGCCGCGCGCACGCCCTCGTCCGTGAACCCGGGGGGCATGCGGACGTCCACGACCGCGAGGTCCGGCCGGTGCTCCTCGACCGCCTTCAGCAGCGTCCCGGCGTCGCCCGCCTCGGCGACCACCTCGAACCCGGCCATCTCCAGGACCTTGACGACACCGATCCGGAGCAGTACGGAATCCTCGGCGATCACGGCACGCACGGCAGCTCCACGGTCATCACGGTCGGCCCCCCGACGGGGCTGTCGACCGACAGCGTGCCATCCACCGCGGCGACCCGTCCGGCCAGGCCCGCGAGACCCGTGCCGCCGGCGGGGTCGGCGCCGCCCACGCCGTCGTCGCTGACGACGACCAGCAGGGTCGGCCCGAAACGCTCCACGGTGACCTCGGCCCGGGACGCCTCGGCGTGCTTCACCACGTTCGTCAGCGCCTCGGAGACGACGAAGTAGGCGACGGCCTCGACGGTGGGCGACGGCCGCGACGGCAGGTCCGCCCGTACCCGTACCGGAATCGGGGCCCTCGCCGCGAGACCCGAGATCGCCGCGTCGAGGCCGCGGTCCTCCAGGACGGCCGGGTGCAGTCCGCGCACCAGACCGCTCAGCTCCTCTATCGCCTCCTTCGCCTCCCGGTGCGCCTCGTCGATCGCGTGCCGGGCGCCCTCGGGCAGGTCGCCGAGCGTCGCCCGGGCCAGTCCCAGGTTGACCGCCAGGGAGACCAGCCGCTGCTGGGCGCCGTCATGCAGGTCCCGCTCGATGCGCCGCCGTTCGGCGTCCACGGCGTCCACCAGGCCCGCCCTGCTCTCGGTCAGGTCCTCGACCCGGCGGGCCAACTGCTCCTCCCGGCTGGGCCCGAGCAGGACGGTCCCGACGCGGGTGTCGAGCCGGGCCAGGGCGCCGGACAGCCAGGCCGCCAGGTACAGCAGGGCCGCGCCCGCCGCGGTGACGTAGGCCGCCCACGTGGTGTAACCGGGGTGGTCGGCGCGCCAGTCGAGGGGCACCAGCCAGAGCCACACGTAGACCGAGGCGGCCACGCCGGCCACGGTCCACGTCAGCAGGACGAGGGCCGCCGCGAGGGCGAGGAGCGGCCCGTCGAGCAGGTGGTACAGCAGCTGCCGCCGTCCCGCCGGGCTCCGCGGCCACGCGAGCGGCCCGGGCCGCCGCCCCGTGTACGGCGGGGGGATGTCCACGCCGAGCCGGGAGCGGAAACGGCCGTGCTGCGCCGCCGTCAGGAGCGGCCAGGCCAGCGCGACGGCGGCCGTCGGGACGAGCACCGCGAGGAGGACGGCCCACATCGCGGTCGGCACGAAGAGCATCCAGGGCAGTGCCAGGACGAGCAGCGGGCCGAGCTGGATCAGGACACCCGTGGCGAGGAACGCGACCGGGCGTCCGACTCCTCGGAACGGCTGGGTGATGCCGCGCCGCAGGCGGGCAGTCGTATGCATGGGAAGACGGTATAGGCCGAGGTCAGGGGTGATCCATGGCATGGGCATCCGCTCCGGGGGTGTACCTGGTGCCACCCCGGAACGGGCGTCCGCGTTACTGACAGTGATCGCCGCCCGGCCGAGGCTTGAGGCCGTGAGGAAGAGCCGCAGCAGCGAACGCGAGGGGACGGATCCTATGAGCGCGCCGAGTGACCGCCGACCGCAGCGGGCCCCGCACCGGCCGGCCGGCGGCGGGATCCGCCACCGGTACCGCGTCGAACACCTGCTGATCGGCTGCGGGTTGGCCCTGCTGCCGTGGCTGGTCGCGCTGGCCTGCGGCCTGCCCCCGGCCGGTGTCACCGGGGACCGGCGGATCGTCTGGGCCGGCCTGGACACCCTGGAGTCCCTGGGGCTGCTCACCACGGGGCTGCTGGCCAGGCACGGCCACCGGCTGCACCGGCTGCACCCGCTGACGGCGACCGCCACCGCGACGCTGCTGGTGGTCGACGCCTGGTTCGACACCATGACGGCGGCCCCGGGCGCCGATCTGGTCTCCGCGGTGGCGATGGCGTGCGGCGCGGAGCTGCCGCTGGCGGTGGTGTGCGTCGTCCTCGCGGCGAGGGGCGCCCGCGCGCCGGGGCCGGGGCAGGAGCCGGCGGGGCCGCGTCCGAGCCGTCCGGCCGTCCTGTGGCCTTCGTCTCCCTCCCCGGGGCCGGGCCGGGTCGCCGGTGTTCCGTCCGCCGAGGGCGGCCGCGGGGCCGTGGGGACCGTCGTGGGAGGTCAGAGCGGTGCGCCCGGAAACGCTCGATGCGGGGCTGTTCCACCGGAAGGCAATATCTGTGGTGGCGACACAAGAAATCGACGCGGCGCACAACAACTATTCCTGCGACCGCGGCCGGCCTGGAATTCCTGACCGCGCAGGGCCGAGATCCACGTGCTACTGTCGTCATCAGTTGCAGTTGTGGTTGCCAGAAGGTTTTTCCGACGGCCGATCATCACGGCGACACGGAATACGCACAGGGCGTGTTCCTGAAACCGTCTCCGAAGGGAAACAACATGGCTACCGGCACCGTGAAGTGGTTCAACGCGGAAAAGGGCTTCGGCTTCATCGAGCAGGACGGCGGCGGCCCCGACGTCTTCGCCCACTACTCGAACATCGCCGCCTCCGGCTTCCGTGAGCTGCAGGAAGGCCAGAAGGTGTCGTTCGACATCGCGCAGGGCCAGAAGGGCCCGACGGCCGAGAACATCGTTCCCGCCTGACGCACCGGCACTGCCGCATACTTCGCAGCTGGGGCCCGCACCTTTGGGGTGCGGGCCCCGGCTCGCTTTGTTTCCAGGGCGATCAGGCCCTGTTGCCTCCGGCCCGTTCTCGCGATTCTCTGCGCCGCTCTTCATGCTGCGGAAATTCCTTGATACGCGCCCGCATCGAGGAAGGTTCCGCATGAACCGCACCCGCCCCACCCACGCCCGCGCCCGCATTTCCCGTGAGTTCGCACTGCCGAAGACGGTCACGCCCGCGTCGCCCGCCGTCGAGTCGTTCGCCGAACTCGCCATGCCGGCGCCGCTGCTGGCCACACTCCGGCACGAGGGCGTGACCGTGCCGTTCCCGATCCAGGCGGCGACCCTGCCGAACTCCCTGGCCGGCCGGGACGTACTGGGCCGCGGCCGCACCGGATCGGGCAAGACCCTCGCCTTCGGCCTGGCGGTACTGGCGCGCACGGCGGGACGGCGCGCCGAACCGCGCCGGCCGTCGGCCCTGGTCCTCGTGCCCACCCGTGAGCTGGCCCAGCAGGTCACCGACGCGCTCGCCCCCTACGCCCGCTCCGTGGGCCTGCGCCTCGCCACCGTCGTCGGCGGCATGTCCCTCGGCAGGCAGGCCGGTGCGCTGCGGACCGGCGCGGACGTGGTCGTGGCGACCCCCGGCCGGCTCAAGGACCTCATCGACCGGGGTGACTGCCGGCTCGACGACGTCCGCGTCACCGTGCTGGACGAGGCCGACCAGATGACGGACATGGGCTTCATGCCCCAGGTCACCGCCCTGCTCGACCAGGTGCGCCCCGACGGCCAGCGGCTGCTGTTCTCCGCCACCCTGGACCGCAACGTCGACCTGCTCGTCCGCCGCTACCTGACCGACCCGGTGGTGCACTCCGTCGACCCGTCGGCCGGCGCCGTCAGCACGATGGAGCACCACGTGCTGCACGTCCACGAGACGGACAAGCACCGTACGACCACCGAGATCGCGGCCCGGGACGGCCGGGTCATCATGTTCCTGGACACCAAGCACGCCGTGGACCGGCTGACCAGGGACCTGCTGAACAGCGGTGTCCGCGCCGCGGCCCTGCACGGCGGCCGGTCCCAGCCGCAGCGCACCCGGACGCTGGCGCAGTTCAAGGACGGTCACGTCACCGTCCTGGTGGCCACCAACGTCGCCGCCCGCGGCATCCACGTCGACAGCCTCGACCTGGTCGTCAACGTCGATCCGCCCAGCGATCACAAGGACTACCTGCACCGTGGCGGCCGTACGGCCCGCGCCGGGGAGTCCGGCAGCGTCGTCACACTCGTGACCCCGGCCCAGCGGCGCGGCATGACCCGGCTGATGGCCTCGGCCGGCATCACCCCGCGCGTCACGCCGGTCCGCTCGGGCGAGGCGGAGCTGAGCCGCATCACGGGTGCGCAGGCGCCCTCCGGCGTCCCGGTGGTCATCACCGCGCCCGCCGTGGAACGTCCCCGCCGGGCGTCCTCGCCGTCCCCGAGCCGCCGGGGCCGCGCGGGCCAGGGCCGGCCCGCCGGCGCGGAGGCGCGCCGCAGGGCGCCGCGCCGGTCCGGTAACGGCTCGGCCGCCTAGGCTTTCCGGCGGATCAGCCCGGCCCGGTGGGGCCCTGTCGACGCGCGTCGGCAGGGCCCCACCGCCGTGTCTCCGCCGCCCGCTCGAAGACGGCTACCGGCCGGCCCGGGGGCGAGGCCGGCGGCTCACTGGTCGAAGTAGCTCAGATCGCCCACGGTCCAGGCGCTGACGTCCTTGATCGCGACCCGGTACATGCCGCCCGTCTCCGGGATGCCGAGGCTGCCCTGGAGGATGCGGGCGAGGTGGAAGTGCAGATGCGTGGGCGGCTCGCCGCGCCCCGCCCCGCCGCCTCCCGGCCCGCGGGCGAAGACGTCCGAGAACGGGCCGAGACGGTCGGAGTCCTTCAGGACCTCCGCCACCCGCTCCCGCCAGACGGCCTCGGGAGCCAGCCTGCCGGTGATGACGGCGCCGCCGACGACCACGGTCAGCGACATCTGATTGCTCCGCTCGGACTCCACCGCGGCGGAGATGGCGACGAGCAGCTCATCAGGGTTCGACATGACAGCAGAGCTTATGCGGCCCGGCCGCGTCCCGGACCCGCGAGGGTCGGTCACGACAGGGAGCCTGCTCCACCGGAGGAGTGAAATCTTCTCCTGTCACTGTAGATTTTCGCTCCCGACGTGGGTACGCTTCTTCACGTAGACAAGGTCGAGCGACACCCGCCAGACACGATGGGATGGTGGTCCCCGGTCACGGATACAGAAGGTCGGCACCGCAGTAGGGCCGACAGATGGTGTTGAATTTCCTTCGGGGCCCTGGTGCCGTACGGCACCGGGGCCCCTCGACGCGTTGCACAGCGAGGTGACATGACATCGGACAATCCACTGAATGATCGTCTGGACGACGACGACTACCCCGCGTACACGATGGGCCGGGCGGCCGAGATGCTCGGCACCACCCCCGCCTTCCTGCGAGCCATCGGTGAGGCCCGGCTGATCACCCCGCTGCGCTCGGAGGGCGGCCACCGCCGGTACTCCCGCTACCAGTTGCGGATCGCCGCGCGCGCCCGCGAGCTGGTCGACAAGGGCACCCCCATCGAGGCCGCGTGCCGCATCGTCATCCTCGAGGACCAGCTGGAGGAAGCCCAGCGCATCAACGCCGAGTACCGCCGCGCCGCCAGCGAGTCGGCGGGCAGCGCCGGCTGAGCACGCGGACGCGGACGGCGGCGCACCGGCGCTTCCGACAGGCGATTGAAGTAAACATACGGTCGTGCGTATTCTGAACGGCGAGCCCGGGTCCCCGGGCCCGTGCGTCTTGCCGTGAAAGGGATACGCCCCGTGTCGAATGCAGGTCACACACTCAAGGCGGCGCACCGCGCGCAGCCCGGGCCGCGGGACGCGGTGCCCTGGGCCGCGCTGTCGACCGTCATGGTCGGGATGTTCATGGCGGTCCTCGACTCGTTCATCGTCGTCGTGGCCGGCCCGGCCATCCAGAGCGAACTGAAGGCCACCGCGGGCGAGCTGCAATGGGTCCTGGCCGGCTACCAGTTGAGCTACGCGGTCCTACTGATCACCGGCGGCCGGCTCGCGGACCTGTACGGCCGCAGACGCGTCTTCGTCACCGGTACGGCCGTCTTCACGCTGTCGTCCGTCGCCTGCGCCCTGGCCGGCGACCCGGGCGTGCTCATCGGCGCCCGCATCGTCCAGGGGCTCGGCGCGGCACTGATGGTCCCGCAGGTCTTCGCCGTCATCACGCTGACGGTGCCTGAGCGGGGCCGGCACCGGGTCTTCGGTGTCCTCGGGGTCGTCGTCGGCATGGCGTCGGTCAGCGGTCAGCTGGTCGGCGGCCTCCTGATCGGCGCCGACCTCTTCCACTCCGGCTGGCGCTCGGTGTTCTGGGTGAACGTCCCCATCGGCGTCGCCACGATCCTGACGGCCCTGAAGGTCGTACCGGAGTCCAGGGCGGAGCGGACGCGCCGGCTCGACGTGCCCGGCGTGCTGGTCCTCAGCACGGCCCTGCTGCTGCTCACCTACCCGCTCATCCAGGGGCGGGAGGCGGGCTGGCCCTGGTGGACGTGGGCGTGCCTCGCGGGCAGCCTGGTGGCGTTCGCGGTCTTCGTCGCGCTGGAGCGGGCGGTGGAGCGGCGCGGTGGTGAGCCGCTGATCACGCCGTCGCTGTTCGCGCAGCGCTCGTTCTCGCTCGGTATCGTGCTGGTCCTCGCCGTGTACGCGCTGCTGACCTCGTACTACCTGGCGCTGTCCGTGTCGATGCAGGACGGGCTCGGCATGTCGGCCCTCGGTTCCGGGCTGGTCTACACGCCGCATGCGGTGACCTTCTTCGTCTGCAGCCTGATCGCCGGACGGCTCGTCCCGCGGTTCGGCCGCCGCGTCCTCCAGGTCGGTGCGGTCGTCCTGGCGGCCGGCTATCTGACGACCGCGGTGGTCCTGCTGTCCGGGCCGCGGCTGACGCCCCTGCTCGTCGTCCCGACCCTGATGCTGCAGAGCGTGGGGGGCGGGCTGCTGATCACCCCGCTGCTCAACACGGTCCTGGTACGGATCGATCCCCGGTGGGCGGGTATGGCCTCGGGTTCGCTGTCCACCGCCCAGCAGGTCGGCGCCGCGCTGGGGGTGGCGGTCGTCGGAGCGGTGTTCTTCCACTCCTTCCGGGCGGGCGTCACCTCGGGCGGCACGGTCCACGCGGCGGGCCACGCGTTCGCGCTGACGTCCCTGACGACCTCCGCCATCGCGGCGCTCGCGGCCCTGCTGGTCTTCCTCCTGCCGAAGACGCCCTCGGCCAAGGCGTGATGGGGCGCGGGCGGCCTGCGCGCGGGTGGGTTCAGACCGTCTTCAGCAGCGCGTCCACGGTGCTGCGGACCTTGGCGACGACGCCCTCGTCGCCAAGGCGCAGCGCCGTGTTGGCCGCGCAGAGCACGGAGTCGATCTGGAACACCGCGAGGTCGACGTCGAGTTCGGCGATCTCGTGGGCCGCGACGGCGTTCCGCAGTTCCGTGCCGAGGGTGTCGAGCCACTCCCGCTGGTGGCGCACCAGGGCGTCGCGGACCGGGCCGGGCCTGCTGTCGAAGCGGGCGATGTTGGCGACGCGGAAGCAACCGCCTTCGAACAGCGGGGCCTTGGCGTAGTCGATCCAGTGCTCGATCAGGGCGCGCAGCCGGTCGGCTCCGGGCGCCGCCTCCCGCGCCGGGCGGATGACCGCGTCGATGAACATGTCGCGCGCGACGTCGACGGTCGCGAGCTGGAGCAGTTCCTTGGACCTGAAGAGGGTCTGGATGCCCGCCTTGCTCATGCCGGTGTCGGCGGCGAGCCGGCCGAAGCTCACGTCGTCCAGCCCGTCGAGCGAGGCGATGTCGACGGCGCGCCGCAGCGCGGTCTCCCGCGTGCGCGCCCCTTTGAGCAGGCGCTTGTCCGTGACCGACACCGTGTCCGCCCGCGAGATGTCCATACGGTCGATCGTACCTCTCGGGTACGAGGGCGGGGGCGGCGTCGGGTCCGGGGCGTCCGGTGGGCTCGGGGCGTGCGTGGGCTCAGGGCGTGCGGTGGGCGAGGGTGGCGGCGAGCGCCCGGACCATCTCGCCGGCCATGACGGCCTGGCCGGAGGTGGAGAAGTGGATACGGTCCGCACTCAGCAGGTCCTCGCGCGCGTTGACGGGGTGGTCCCACATGTCGACCACCACGGCGCCGTACTCGGCGGCGAGGGTGCGCGTGAGGGCGTTCAGGGTGCGCACGCGCCGCGTCCAGTCGGCGAAGACGGGGACGACGTAGGCACGGCCCAGGGTGAACGTCGTGAGCTGCGCGCCGGTCGCGGCCGCCACCTCGTACATCCGGCGCAGGTTCCGCTCGATGTCCCCGAAGTCCGGTGTCCGGCGCAGCAGGTCGTTGGCGCCGCACGGGAGGTGCAGCAGGTCCGGGGCGAACTCCCGCAGGGCGGGGGTCTGGTGGGCGAGGGTGTCGGCCGTCGTGGCGCCGTCCACCGCGGTGTTCAGGTAGGCGAGGCGGGGCCGCACCTGCCGCAGGATGTGCGCGAACCGGTCGGACCAGCCCTGGTCGCCGTAGCCGGCGCTCCTGTCCCCCGTCCCGGCGGAGAGGCTGTCGCCGATGACGGCGTAGCGCTGCCAGGGGGCGTCGAACAGGAGGGCCGCGGCGTCGAGGACGGGGAGGCAGTACGGGTCGGTCTCCTCGGTGAAGGACGTCATCACCAAAGAATGCGATCGACCGTATGTAATGTCAACCAGGCCGGGCACGGGGTAGCCCGTACGGAGGACGCCGGGATGCAGTACGCAGGCGGGTCCGTACGGTCGGTTACAGGGCCGGGATGGGCCCGGCCGCACGTCAGGAGGGTCCATGCGTCGCATCGGCTCGACACTCGCCACACTCGGCGCCGCCGGGGTGCTGGCACTCGCCGTCCCCTCGTCGGCGTACGCCACGAACGGCTACCTGGCGATCGACGGGGTCCGCCTCGGCAACCCGACGGGCTGCATCGAGATACCCCACCTGTCGACCGTCTTCAACGTCACGGACATACCGGCCCTGGTCCACAACGTTCCCGGCTGCGCGGGCAGCTTCGTCCACGTCATCCCCCCGGGCCTGGCGGAACAGGTCCCCGGCACCCACAGCATCTTCATGGGCGACCCGGCCACGGACCTGCTGCCGCCCTCGTGACGGGCGGGCGGTGAGGCCGTGCGGAGCGCCTGCGTGCGGACGGTACGGCCCGGGGCGATCGTCGGGCCGTCCGGTACACGGCCGTCCTCGGCGGCGGCCTCGACGGCCGCGGCGCGGCCACCCGCGGGGCGCGGGACTCGCGGTGTGCGCCCGCCAGGGCTAACGGATCGTATGAGCACTGCGCAGGTGAACCCTGCGGAAAGCTGTCGCGGCGGGAGGAGATCTGTGGGGGTGGCGGCGTTAGGGTTGCGGGTGAGGTCCGCGGGTGTCGTGCACGGTGGGTCCTCCGTCGCGTCCGTCGAAACGAAGGTGCCATGCCCGCCGAGAACGTCCCTGCCGCCGGCAACCTGGACGACGACGACTACCCCGCCTACACCATGGGCCGCGCCGCCGACGTCCTCGGCATCACCCCCGCCTTCCTGCGGGCCGTCGGCCAGGCCGGGCTGATCACACCCCTGCGTTCACAGGGTGGTCACCGCCGGTACTCGCGCCGGCAGCTGCGGGTGGCCGCCCGCGCCCGGGAACTGGTCGACCAGGGCACGCCCGTCGAGGCCGCGTGCCGCATCGTCGGGCTGGAGGACCAGCTGGACGACGCCCTGCGCCAGAACCGGGACCTGCGCCGGCGGCTGGGCGAGCCCGGTGCGCATATCTAGTCCCGCCGGTACAGAATTTCGGTCCGCCACGGCACGAGAATTGCCGGATGTAGCGCAAAACACCCGGGCGTCGGCACCCGGCGTGTGTTAGCGTGATACCAGTTGCAGTTTTGGTTGCCAGAGAATTTTTTCTTTGCAGAGCTTTCCGGATCCTTCCGGAGGGGTGATCATCGCGGCGACTCGGCTCCGCAAAGTGCGGAGTCCGGCACTGCCCTCCGAGGGAGATTCAATATGGCATCTGGCACCGTGAAGTGGTTCAACGCGGAAAAGGGCTTCGGCTTCATCGAGCAGGACGGCGGCGGCGCCGACGTGTTCGCGCACTACTCGAACATCGCCACCTCCGGCTTCCGCGAGCTTCAGGAAGGCCAGAAGGTGACCTTCGACGTCACGCAGGGCCAGAAGGGCCCGCAGGCCGAGAACATCGTTCCCGCCTGACGCTGACGCGAAACAGTCGCGAACCTGAGGTTCGCGCATCATGTGGCTGGGGCCCGCGCTCTCGGGGTGCGGGCCCCAACTCATGAACTGAGCGGCCACCGCTCGTCTCCGAGCCCCTTTCCGGATTACCCCGGACCACGGACGCCTCCGGCCGCACGCGCCGAGAGAGCCGGCTCTTCACTTTTTTCTTCGGCTCATTCTTGCGAATCCTCGCGCGGTCGTCACCGCCCGGACGGAATTCCTCGATACGCCGCATCGAGGAGGGTTCCCCCATGAACCGCACCCCCCGTCGCTCCGGCGGCACGTCCGGCGGTTTCCGCTCGGACCGCAGGTCCACCCGCTCGGCGGGAGCCGCCCGCGGCAGCCGTCTGCGCACCCAGGAGCCGGGCCGTCAGGGCGCCCGCCCGGGCACCGGACGAGGCGGCGGCACGGCCGCGCACTCCGGCTCGCGCCGGCAGGAGTTCGCCCTGCCGGTCACCCTCACCGAACCGCTGCCGGCGGTCGAGACGTTCGCCGAACTCGACATGCCCGCACGGCTGTTGGCCGCCCTCGGCACCGAGGGCGTCACCGTGCCCTTCCCGATCCAGGCGGCCACCCTGCCGAACGCGCTGGCCGGCCGGGACGTCCTGGGCCGGGGCCGTACCGGCTCGGGCAAGACCCTCGCCTTCGGCCTGCCGCTGCTGGCCCGGCTGGACGGACAGCGGGCCCAGCCCCGGCAGCCGCTGGCCCTCGTCCTCGTCCCCACCCGGGAGCTGGCCCAGCAGGTCACCGACGCGCTCGCGCCCTACGCCCACGCCCTGCGGCTGCGGCTCGCCACCGTGGTCGGCGGCATGTCGATCGGCCGCCAGGCGAGCGCGCTGCGCGGCGGCGCCGAGGTCGTCGTGGCGACCCCCGGCCGGCTGAAGGACCTCATCGAACGGCAGGACTGCCGGCTCGACCAGGTCCAGGTGACCGTGCTGGACGAGGCCGACCAGATGGCCGACATGGGGTTCATGCCCCAGGTGACCGCGCTGCTCGACCAAGTGCCCGCCGGCGGCCAGCGGTTGCTGTTCTCGGCCACCCTGGACCGCAACATCGACCTCCTGGTGCGCCGCTACCTCCACGACCCCGTGGTGCACTCGGTCGACCCGTCCGCGGGCGCCGTCACCACCATGGACCACCACCTGCTGCACGTGCACGACGACGACAAGCAGACCGCCGCGACCGAGATCGCCGCCCGCGACGGGCGCGTGATCATGTTCCTGGACACCAAGCACGCGGTGGACCGGCTCACCAAGCACCTGCTGTCCGTCGGGGTGCGCGCCTCGGCCCTGCACGGCGGCAAGTCCCAGTCCCAGCGCAACCGGACGCTCGCCCAGTTCAAGGACGGCCAGGTCACCGCCCTGGTGGCCACCAACGTCGCCGCCCGCGGCATCCACGTCGACGGCCTCGACCTCGTCGTGAACGTCGACCCGCCCGGCGACCACAAGGACTACCTCCACCGCGGCGGCCGTACCGCGCGCGCCGGCGAGTCCGGCACCGTCGTCACCCTCGTCCTGCCGCACCAGCGGCGCGCGGTGGACCGCCTCATGAGCGACGCCGGCATCGCCGCGAACACCGCCCGGGTCCGTCCGGGCGAGCCCGAGCTGCAGCGGATCACCGGCGCCCGGACGCCCTCCGGCGTACCCGTCGTCCTCACCGTGCCGGCCGAGGCCCGCCGCGAGGGCAAGGGCTCGTCCGCCGGGCGGCGCCGCCGGGGTGGCGCGGGGCGCGGCAGGAGCGCGGGAGCCGGCCGCGGGGACGGCGGGCAGGGCGGCGGCCGGGGCGAGCAGGGCCGGGGCCGTCGGTCCGGTCCGCGGAACGCCGCGTAGCCGGAGCAGCGGGACGCACTCCAGCGGACCGGACGGGCCGACGCCCGACCCGTCCGACCCGACGAAGAGGAGAAGCCCTTGACGCCGTTTCCGTCCCGAACCCACCCCTCCTGCGGCACCGGTCTGACCGCCGGTGACGCCATGCACGCTCCCGGACCGCAGGTCGACGACCACATGGCCGTCGACGTGGCCCTGTCCGTGCTCATCGGTGCGCGCGTGGCGCACCTGCTGCTCCTCGACGACGACGGGCGGTGCGCGGGCCTGGTCACCCGGGCCCAGCTCACCGCGCACCGCGGCGGCTCCTGGTACAGCGACCGGACCCGGCTGCGGGACATCGCGCTGGACCGCGGCCCGTTCACCTCGTCCGGGGCCGCGCTCGGCGACGCGGAAGCCGCCATGCGGGGACGGACCCTCGACGTGTCCCCCGTGATCGACGAACACGGATACGCCCTGGGCGTCCTCGCCCTCACGCCCTGACCGCCGTCTTCCCACCCCGTGGAGGCATCCATGCGCTGTGTCATCGCCCGTTTCCCGTTCGACCTGATCAAGAGCGAGGTCGAGCAGGCCATGAGCGGCATCACGCCGGAACCCGTCACCGGCGTGTCCGTGACCATCGGCCGCCGCGTCTACCCCGTGATGCAGGTCGGCGAGGTGATCACCCGGCAGAACCGCCGCGACTTCACGGTGGCCGAGATGCGCCGGGCCCTGACCCGCCTCGGCTTCACCTGCCACGAGCCGCGTCCGGTCGCGCCGGTCGCCCCGGTGGTCCCGGCCCTGGAGGCCCGGGCGGACGAGGACGCGCTCGGCTGGTGACACGCGGCGGCCACGCCCCGGGGGGGCTCAGCCGGTGTGTACGCCGAGGGTGGCGTCGATGAGGGCGGCCACCTCGGTGAGCCGTTCCTCCAGGTAGAAGTGGCCGCCGCGGAACTCGGTCACGTCGGCCCCGGCGACAGTGTACGCGGCCCAGCCGGCGGCGGCCTCGGCCGTGGCCACCGGGTCGCGGTCGCCCACCAGCGCGCTGATCCGGCAGCGCAGCGGGGGCCCGGGGGTCCAGGTGTAGCCGCGCAGCGCCCGGTAGTCGGCGCGGACGGCCGGGAGGACGAGCGCCATCAGGTCGGGGTCGTCGAGGACGACCGACGCGGTGCCGCCGAGCGCGCGCAGTTCCGCGACGATCCCGGCGTCGTCGGTGGCGGCGGCGAGGTCGGTGCGCCGGTCGCGGGGCGGCACCTGCCCGGAGACGAACAGCCGGGACGGTTCCGGCAGCCGCCACCGTTCCAGGCGGCGCACGGTCTCGTAGGCGAGCAGTCCGCCCATGCTGTGGCCGAGGACGGCGTAGGGGGCGTCGGTGAGCGGGCGCAGGGCCGCGGCGATGTGGTCCGCCAGTCGGCCGATGTCCTCGACGGGCGGCTCGCCGTACCGCTCCTGCCGGCCGGGGTACTGGACGGCGACGACGTCGACGTCCGGGGCGAGCTCCCGGGCCAACGGCAGGAAACTGCTGGCGGCGCCCCCGGCATGCGGGAAGCACACCAGGCGCGGCCCGCGGGCCGTGGTGGTCTCGAACCGCTTCAGCCACTTACCGTCCACGGCGTATCCCGCCCTCTCCCGTCACGCTGTACGACCTCCCGCGCCGCCGGTCCGGCGGCGCGCCGGGCAGACCGGGCCGGTACGACGAACTGCTCGCAGCGCCCCGGCCCCCTCACGCTCCACGTCCTCCCCCGCCGCCGACGCCACCGTCACGCGGCCCGGCCGTGTGTCCGGTCGGCCCGGCCCGTACGACAAGCCCCGGGCGGCGCCCCCGGCTCCCCGCACGCCGTACGACCTGCCGTGTCGTCGGCACCCCCGTCGGGCGCCCGGCCGTACGTCGAGCAGACCGGGCCGGTACGACAAGCCGCTCGCGGAACGCCGACCCCCAGCACGCCCCACGTCTCCCCGGCCTGCTAGACGCGCCACCGTCACGCGCCCGGCGGCGCGTCCAGCAGGCCGGGGCCGTACGACCGGGTCAGCCAGTCGGTGTCGTAGAGCGTCTCCAGGTAGCTCGCGCCGAGGTCGGGGGCGACGGCGACCGCGGTGAGGTCGGTGCCGCCCCGGGTGGTCAGCCAGTCGAGCGCGCCGCTGACGACCGTGCCCGTGGAGCCGCCGAAGAGGAAGCCCTGGCCGGCCAGCCGGTGGCACATGCGGACCGTGTCGGGCTCGGAGACGTACACGACGTCGTCCACCAGCGAGGGGTCGAGGATCGGCGGGCGCACCCCGGTGCCCAGGCCCGGGATCAGCCGGGGTCCGGCGGGGCCGCCGAAGGTCACCGACCCGGCCGTGTCGATCGCGACGACCCGGACTGCGGGCAGGTGCTCCCTGAAGTAGGTGGCGCAGCCCATGAGGGTGCCGGTGGTGCCCGCGCCGACGAACAGCACGTCCAGGCCCGGGAACGCCTCGGCGATCGCCGGCGCGGTGGTGTGGTAGTGGCTCGTCCAGTTGCCGGGGTTGGCGTACTGGTTCAGCCACAGGTACTCGGGGTTCTTCTCCAGCAGCCGCTCCACGAGGGCCAGGCGGGCGCCGAGGTATCCGCCCTCGGGGTCGGGCTCGGTGACGACGTGGACCTCGGTGCCGAAGGTCTCCATGAGCCGGCGTGCGGTGCCGGTGCAGCGGGCGTCGGTCACGCAGACGAAGCGGTAACCGCGGCTGGCGGCGACGAGGGCGAGGGCGACGCCCATGTTTCCCGAGGACGACTCGATCAGCGTGTCGCCCCGGCGAATCCCACCGGCCCGCTCCATCGCCCGGACCATTTCGGTGGCGGCCTTTATCTTGACCGAGCCGGAGAAATTGAACCCCTCGCACTTGAGGAAGATCCGCCGTCCGAGACCCGGCATCAGGTCGACATAGAGATCCTCCACATTGAAATCGACGGGGTTCGAGATGACAGTCGCCATGTGGTGCAGCCCAATCTCGTCCAGGAGGGGCAGTCTCACCGGACACCCCGAGCGGAGACTCTCCTTCGACCGCTCGCCGATCATCTGCGCGGCTTCGATATTTGGCCTATACCGAACCTATGCGCAGGTCCGGGCCGTTCCCACAGCCCCGGCACGGACGAGTCAGGGCCATGACCGAAAACCACACCTGCTATCGATCATTGGCAGGTGGCTGGAACCGGAACTTCCGCGTGGCGGCCGACCAGGGGACATCCGCCGTTCCGGACCTCGCAACCCCCCGCAAGCCAGACATAGCCGAAGATCCAGATATAGCGTCAGCAGGGCGTCATCTCCTCCTTCATCCGCAATCCGGCCACCCTTTCGATCCGGCCTCAGCCGCAGGCGGCGACCGCATTTTCCACCCCTTGACGCACGTTCGCACACGTGATTACGCTCACCCGGTCGGTAAAAATTCGACCACATCCGACCAGGTCGAAAGCCGACGAGGAAACGGGGGCTTGATCATGTCTTTCTTCCGCGACCGCGCGAGGTCGTCCACTCCTTCCATTGAGCTGAACGCTCTGGAAAACCCTCTTTAACGGCGCCAAGCAGCCAACAAAACGTCCTGTCGCGACACCTGGTGTTGTTGCATGCGCCATGTGCCCGCTGCGCGATCAGCACGGCCGATAAGGAGCACAGTACGTGATGCAATTCAGAATCCTGGGCCCGGTCGGAATATGGTCAGGCACCGCCGAGGTCCCGCTCAGCGGAACGAAGCAGCGCACCATGCTCGCCGCCCTCCTGCTGGCCGGCGGGCGGGTCATCCCGGACTACCGGCTCAGCCAGGCCTTATGGGGGAGCGAGCCGCCCTCCACCCATCAGGCGCAGCTCTACACCTACGCCTCCCGGCTGCGCCAGCACCTGGAGGACCACGCGGAGATCGTCCGCAAGGGGTCCGGCTATCTGATGCGCATCACCGCCGGACGGTTCGACTACGGGGACTTCACCGTGCTGTGCCGCGCGGGCCGCCACGCGCTGTCCTCCCGCCGGTACGACGACGCGGCCGACAACCTGCGCGCCGCCCTGTCCCTGTGGCGGGGGCCGACCCTCACCGACGTGACCGACCACCTCGGCGAGACCGAGCGGCCGATCATCGAGGAGGCCTACATGGAGGCGCTGGAGGGCCGCATCCTCGCGGACCTCGCGCTCGGCCGGCACGACCGGCTCGCCTCGGAACTCATCGGCCTGGTCCAGGCCCACCCGCTGCGCGAGACCCTGCGCGCCCAGCTGATGGTGGTGCTGTACGCGTCCAACCGGCAGGCCGAGGCCTTCGCCGTGTACCACGAGGGCCGCCGCAGGCTGGAGGAGGAACTCGGGGTCGACCCGGGCTCGGCGCTGCGCCGTACCTACGAGGCGATCCTCGCCGGATGCGTCGACCAGGGCTGGTACGCCCAGCTCATCGGCGTGCCCGCGCAGCGGGCGGAGCGGCGGGGCGGCGCCCCGCTCACCGCGATGGCCCTGCGCACGCCGATCATGACGCCGTCGGCGGCCGGGCCGTTCGCCAGCCCGTGGCACGAGGAGGTCCCCGCCGACCGCGGGCCCCACGGCCGTAACGCCGTCGGCCGTAACGCCGTCGTGCGCTGAGCAGGTCCGGGGGCGGGACGCGGGACGGTTTCGCGGCCGGCCCGGCACCGTCCCCCCTGTTCCTCACCGTTCCGCCGGCGGGACGGCGCTCAGTCCGACATGGCCACCAGGACCCGGCGCGGACCGGTGAAGGGCCGCCGGCCGTGGGCCACGAGGACGTTGTCGACGAGCAGCAGGTCGCCCGCCTGCCAGTCGACGTCGACGGCGGCGGCCAGGCCGCGGTCGCGGACCTGGGTGACGTAGGCGTCCGGGATCGGGGAGCCGTCCGCGAAGGACACGGACTGCGGCAGGTCCCCCTCCGGCATGATCCGGGCGAGCGCGGCCGCGGTCTCGTCGCCGAGGCCGGCGGCGTGCCACTGGTCGGCCTGGTTGAACCAGACCTCCGTGCCGGTGACGGGATGGCGCACGGTCGCCGGGCGTACCTGCGTCACCCGCAGGCCGCCGTCCGGCTTCCACTCGTACCGTGCCTCGGCGCCCTCCAGGAACTTCTCGACGTCGTCCCGGGAGTCGGTCTCGAAGGTCTCCTGCCAGCTCTTGCCGAAGCCGCGGCCGCCGTGCAGGTTCTGCGTGTAGCGCACCCCGCGCGCGAAGCCCTCCCGCACCTCCGAATCCAGCAGCCGCAGCCAGCGCGCGCCGTCCAGCACCGGGGTGGCGCCACCGGTCTCGGGGGCGCGCTCGCAGAAGAACAGCAGCCGGGCGGGCCACTGGTGGGCGTAGCTCATCTCGTTGTGCATCGAGATGGTGTACTGCGGCGGGTACTCGGTCGACGTGTAGACGTTCCGGCCCACCTTGGTGCGCGGCGAGTTGCCGTGGACGTAGGCGAGCCGCCGGGGCAGCAGCGGTGCCATCACCGTGTCCAGCTCGGCCGGGTCGATCCCGAAGCCGCGGAAGACCACCGCCTTGTGCCGGGCCAGCAGCCCGGTCAGGTCGCCGAGCCCCTCCAGCAGGCCGAGCAGCCCCCGCGCGGTGGCGGGGTTCCGCGCGTCCGGCCTGACGACATGCGGTGCCCATGCGTCGTCGCGGTCTTCCTCCACGGCTTCTCCTTTCGGCGTCAGCTCGCTGAAGAGCCTGGGGACGGCTTCTATATTTCTTCGCTATTCGGTCGATAGCCGGAGCCGTATAGACCGGCTATAGCAGCCGTCCCCATGGTGGCCCGGATAGGCGAGCAATGGAGTCGAGAAAGGGAGACGGGGACGCGATGCGACTGCCTTTGTCCGCCGGCCAGCAGGGAATCTGGTTCGCCCATCGACTGGATCCCTCGGGGCAGCGGTTCACCTGCGCCGAGTACCTCCTCATCGAGGGCGCCGTCGACCTCGGCCGGCTCCGCGCGGCCTGGGCACTGCTGCGGGCGGAGGCCGAGGTGGTCCGCGTCCGTGCGGTCGTCGAGGACGCCGGCCTGTGGCAGGTGGTCGACCCGGAACACGCGGCCGACCTGCCCCTGATCGACTTCTCGGGGTCCGGCGCGGCGCTCGGGGACGCGCTGCACTGGATGCACGAGGACGTGCGCCGGCCCGTCGACCTGGCCACCGGACCGCTGTCCGCGTTCGCCCTGCTGCGGCTTTCCGAGGCCCGTACGATCTTCTACTACCGAATTCACCACGTCGCCGTCGACGGATACGGGGTTCATCTCCTGGGCCGGCGCCTCGCGGAAATCTATTCGGCACTGGAGGACAACCCCGGGACGGCCGGTGCGGAGGTGTCCGGCAGCGCCTTCGGAACGCTCGCCGACCTGTACGCGGAAGAGCGGGCCTACCGCGAATCCGACGATTTCGCCGCCGACCGCTCCTATTGGCTCGACCGGTTTTCCGACCGGCCCGAACCGGCCCGCGTCCCCGCCCCGGCCGGCCCCCTCGCCCCGCTCCCCGGGGACCGGCTGCGCCCGCGCCTGACCGAGCTGCTCCAGCCCGCCGACACCGGCCTGCTGGAGAAGGCGGCCGCGGCCACCGGCACCACCTGGCAGGTGGTGTTCGCCACCGCGGTCGCCGCCTACGTCTCCCGCCTGTCCGGCCGCGCCGACGTGGTGCTCGGCCTGCCGGTCACGGCCCGGCGCAGCGTGACGGCCCGCCGTACCCCCGGCATGGTGACCAACACCGTGCCCCTGCGGCTGGACATCGCGCCGGGCAGCACGCTGGCGGGGCTGGTACCGCGCGTGACCCGGGAGATGCACCGGGCGCTGCGGCACGAGCGGTTCCGGCTGGAGGACCTGCACCGCGAACTCGGTGCCGACGGCGACATGAGCGCGCTGCTCGGCCCGATCGTCAACTTCATGCCCTACGGCGGTGCGCTGCGCTTCGGGCCGCACCCGGCCACCTCGCACAACCTGGCCTCGGGTCCCGTGCCCGACCTTTTCGTCACCGTGCGCCCGGACCCGTCGGGCGAGGCCACGATGCTGGTCCTGGAGGGCAACCCCGACCGGTACGACCTGCCCGCCCTGGAGGACCACCTGGCGCGGCTGACCGGGTTCGTGCGAACCCTGGCCGAGCAGCCGGGCGCCGTGCTCGACACGGTCGACGTGCTGCTGCCCGCCGAACGCGCACGGCTGTTCGCCGCGGGCGAGGGCGCACCGGCCCCCGCGGCCGACACCACCGTGGTGGCCCTGTTCCGGCGGCGGGCGGCCGAGGCGCCGGACGCGGTCGCCGTCGTGGACGGCCCCGCCGAGCTGTCGTATCGCGAACTGGACGTCCTCTCCGAGCAGTTGGCGGCGCGGCTGACCGAGCGCGGGGTCGGGCCCGGGGACCTCGTCGGCATCGCGCTGCCCCGCTCCGCCAACCTGGTGGCGGCCCTGCTGGCGGTGCTGAAGGCGGGGGCGGCGTTCGTGCCGCTCGACCTGGCGCACCCGGCCGAACGGATCGCGGCCATCCTCGACGACACGGCGCCGGCCCTCGTCGTCGGCGTGGCCGGCAGCCGCTCCCGGCTGCCCGCCACGACGCCCTGCCTGCTGGTGGAGGAACGGCAGAGCGGACAGGACGGACGGGCGCCGGCCGGCGGGGACGCGGGGAGCGCGGCGCGGCCCGACCCCGATCCGGAACTGCCCGCGTACGTGATCCACACCTCCGGCTCGACCGGCCGGCCCAAGGGAGTCGTCGTCCCGCACCGGGCGCTGCGCACCCTGGTCGCCGACCACGTCGACCGCTACGGTCTCGGCCCGGACGACCGGGTGCTGCAACTGGTCTCGCCCGGCTTCGACGTGGCGATGGCCGACATCTGGCCCGCGCTGGCGGCGGGCGCCCGGCTGGTGCTGGCGCCGCCCGGCCGCACCACCAGCGGCGAGGCGCTGGCCCGGCTGCTGCGCGCCCACCGGGTCACCCACGCCGCGATCCCGCCGGCGTTCCTGACCCGGCTGCCCGCCGGCGGACTGCCCGCGCTGCGCGTGCTGATCACCGGCGGTGAACCCCCGGCCCCCGAGGTGCTGCGCCGCTGGACCGGCGGCCGGCGCGTCTTCAACGAGTACGGCGTCACCGAGGCGACGGTGACCAGCACGGTGAGCCGGCCGCTGGACGACGGACAGGACGTGCCGGTCGGCACCCCGGTCGCGGGCTGCCGGGTGTACGTGCTGGACGAGGCGCTGCTGCCCGTCGTACCGGGCGCGGTCGGCGAGCTGTACGTGGCCGGGGAGGGCATCGCCCACGGCTATCTGGGGCGCCCCGCGCTGACCGGCGAACGGTTCCTGCCCTGCCCGTACGGCGCGCCGGGCAGCCGGATGTACCGCACCGGCGACCTCGTCCGGTGGCGGCCCGACGGACAGCTTGCGTACCTGGGGCGGGCCGACGACCAGATCAAGATCCACGGGTTCCGGGTGGAGCCCGGCGAGATCCGGGCCGCCCTCACCGCGCACCCCGCGGTGGACGCGGCGGTGGTGACGGTGCGCGAGGACCGGGCGGGCCACCGGCAGCTGGTGGCGTACGTCGTCCTCCGCGCGGACACCGACGGCGGCACCGGTGCCGACACCGGTGCCGACCCGGTCGCGCTGCGCCGGTTCGCGGCGCGTTCCCTGCCCTCCCCCATGGTCCCCGCGGCCGTGGTCCCGCTGCCCGAGCTGCCGCTGTCGCCCAACGGCAAGGTGGACGAACGGGCGCTACCCGCCCCGGACTTCGGCGCGGACACCGGTGGGTTCCGGGAGCCGCGCACCGCCCGCGAGAAGGAGCTGTGCGCCGTGTTCGCCGACATCCTCGGCGTGGAGCGGGTGGGGGCCGGCGACTCGTTCTTCGACCGGGGAGGCGACAGCATCGGCGCGCTGCGGCTGGTGACCCGGGCCCGGGAACGGGGCCTCGCCGTGGAGCTGGCCGACGTCTTCGGGCACCCCACGCCCGCCGGACTCGCCCCGCTGGCCCGGCAGGTCACCGACGCCGGCCCGGCCGACCCGGCCGAGCCCGTCGACCTGGTCGAGCTGGCGCCGGACGAGCGGGCGGCGCTGGCCGCGGCCCACCCCGGCCTGACCGAGGTGCTCCCGCTCGCCCCGCTCCAGGAGGGGCTGCTCTTCCACAGCATCCTGGCGGAGGGCGGCGTCGACGCGTATGCCGCCCAGCTCCGCCTGGACGTCGAGGGGCCGCTGGACCCCGAGCTGCTGCGGGCCGCGGCCACCGCGCTGCTGGACCGGCACACCGGGCTGCGGGTGGCGTTCCGGCACGCGGGACTGTCCCGGCCGGTGCAGGTGGTCTGCGCGGACGTACGGCCGCCGTGGGCACGGGAAAACCTGACCGGGCTGCCGGAGCCGGAGCGGGCGGAACGGGCCGAGCTGCTGGCCGCACGGGAACGGGAGCGGCCCTTCGACATGACGGCACCGCCGCTGCTGCGGTTCCTGGTGCTGCGGCTGGCCGACGACCACCACCGGATCGTCCTGACCGGGCATCACATCCTGTGGGACGGCTGGTCCACGGCGATCCTGGTACGGGAGCTGTTCGCGCTGTACCGCGGTGGCGCGGACGCCGGCACGCTGCCCCCGGCCCCCGCGCACCGCGAACACCTGCGCTGGCTGGCCCGGCAGGACCGGGGGGCCGCCCGGCGGGCCTGGGCCGAGGCGCTCGCGGGGCTGCCCGGGCCCACGTACGTCGCGCCGGACGTGTCCGGGCCGGCGCCGCAGCGGCAGCGGCACCGCGAGCGCGCCCTCGACGAGAAGACCACCGCGGCGCTCACCGCCGGCGTCCGGGCCCACGGGGTCACCCTGAACACGGCCGTGCAGGCCGCGTGGGGGCTGCTGCTGACCCGGCTCACCGGCGGCGACGACGTCGTCTTCGGCACCTCGGTGTCGGGCCGGCCGCCGGAACTGCCCGGGGTCGCGGACATGGTGGGCCTGCTCACCAACACCGTCCCGGTCCGCCTGCGGCTCCGCCCCGACGAGCCGCTCCCCCGGCTGCTGACCCGCCTCCAACAGGACCAGACCCGCCTGCTCCCCCACCACCACCTCCCCCTCGCCGACATCCAACGCCAGTCCCCCACCACCACCCACCGTGACGGCACCCTGTTCGACACGGCGACGACGTTCGTGACGTACACCTTCGACGCCGGGGACGCGGAGGGTGCGGGGGGCGGCCGCGCCGCGAGCACCCCGGATCGCGTCGGCATCGCCGGCGGGCCGCGGGTGGGACGGGTCGAGGTGGGGGACGGGACGCACTTCGCTCTGCGGCTGGTGGCGTTGCCGGGGCCGCGGTTGCGGTTGCGGCTCGGGTACCGGACCGACGCGTTCTCCCGGGCCGAGGCCGACGCGCTGCTGGACCGGCTGGTGCGCGAGCTGACGGACACGGCCGGCCGGCTCTGACCGGCACCGCACCCACCGACCGGCCGGCACCGGCCGGCCATCCGCACCCGCACCCACCGGCGCGGCCGGCCGGCTCCGGCCGCACCCCACCCATCCGACGCGCCCGGCCGGCTCCGACCGGCTCCCGCACCCACCGGCGCGACACGACCCAGGAGGCGAGGCTGCCTTGCGTACGCCCGACGTATTCATCAAGGGGCTCGGGGTGCACCTCCCGGGCACCACGAGCATCGACGAGGCCGTCGCCCAGGGGCTCTACCCCGAGTTCGAGGCCGAGCTGCACGAGCTGGCCGGCGCGGCGGTGGCCGGGGACACCCCGGCGCCCGAGATGGCGCTGCGGGCCGCCGAGCAGGCGTGCAAGCGGGCCGGCCACCGGCCCGACGACACCGACCTGCTGCTGTACGCGGACTCCTGGCACCAGGGTCCCGACGGCTGGCAGCCGCAGTACTACCTGCAACGGCACCTGGTCGGCGACGAGGCCCTGGCGGTCGAGGTACGGCAGGGCTGCAACGGCATGTTCGCCGCCCTGGAGCTGGGCTCCTGGTACCTGCGCGGCCGTCCCGCGCCGGACGGCGAGGACCGGGCGCCGACCGCGCTGCTCGTCGCCTCCGACAACTTCGGCACGCCGATGATGGACCGCTGGCGGATGGGCCCGGGCTATGTCGCGGGCGACGCCGCCAGCGCCGTACTGCTCACCACGCGGCCCTCGTTCGCGCAGCTCCTCGCGGTGGAGTCGGTCACCGTGTCGGAGGCCGAGCAGATGCACCGCGGCACCGAACCGCTGTTCCCGCCCGGGCCGACGACCGGCCGGCCCCTGGACTTCCAGGCGCGCAACGCCGAGTACAAGCGGGCCGCGCTGGCCTCGGGCACCGGCACCGCCGCCCTGGTGAAGGTGCACGCCCGGACCCTGGAACTGGTCGACCGGGTCCTCGGCGCCGCCGGGATCGCCCTGTCCGACGTCACCCGCGTCGCCTACATGAACTACTCCCGGGAGATCGTCGAGCAGCGCTGCATGGCCGCCCTCGGCCTGCCGATGGAGCGGTCGACCTGGGAGTTCGGCCGGACCGTGGGGCACCTCGGCGCCAGCGACCAGATCGTGTCGCTCGACCACCTGCTGAGCACCGGCGAACTCGGCCCCGGTGACCACCTGCTGATGCTCGGCGTGGGCCCGGGCGTGACCCTCTCGTGCGCCGTCGTACGGATCCTGCAGCCCGCTCCGTGGTGCGGCTGACCAGGCGATGCCAAGGCAAGGAGACGAAGTAGTGGCCGCTGACGAACCCATAGCCGTGATCGGGGCCGGTTGCCGGCTCGCCGGTGACGCCGACTCGCCCGCCGCTTTCTGGAACATGCTGCTGGCCGGCCGGGACGGCATCGGCCCGGTGCCGGACGGCCGCTGGGACACCTACCGCGAGCAGGGCCCGAGCCACGGCGCGGCGGTGCGCCGCGCCGACGTCCCCGGCGGATTCCTCAAGGACATCGAGGGGTTCGACTCCGCGTTCTTCGGGCTCAGCCCCCGCGAGGCGGAGCTGATGGACCCCCAGCAGCGGCTGCTGCTCGAAGTGGTGTGGGAGGCGCTGGAGGACGCGGGCATCCCACCGCTCGACCTGGCCGGCGGCGACACCGGCGTGTTCGTCGGCATCGGCTCCGACGACTACGGCCGCCGGCTGCTGGAGGACCTGCCGACCATCGAGGCGTGGACGGGCATCGGCAGCGCGCTGTGCGCCGCCGCCAACCGCATCTCCCACGCCCTGGACCTGCACGGGCCGAGCATGGCGGTGGACACCGCGTGCTCCGCGTCCCTGGTGGCCACCCACCTGGCCTGCCAGAGCCTGCGCGCCGGGGAGAGCGGCATCGCCCTGGTCGGCGGGGTCAACCTGATCGTCGGGCCGGGCCTGTCGCTGACCCTGGAGGCCGCCGGCGCCACCGCGCCCGACGGCCGGTGCAAGCCGTTCGACGCCGCGGCCGACGGCTACGGGCGCGGCGAGGGCGGCGCCGTACTCGTCCTGAAGCGGCTGTCCGACGCCCGGCGCGACGGCGACCGGATCCTCGCGGTGGTCCGGGGCAGCCATGTCGCCCAGGACGGCCGCACCAACGGCATCATGGCGCCCAGCGGCACCGCCCAGCAGCGGCTGCTGGCGGACACCCTGCGCCGCACCGGCGTGGACGCCGGCAGCGTGGCCTACGTCGAGGCGCACGGCACCGGCACCCGGCTCGGCGACCCGCTGGAGGCCGGCGCGCTGTCCGCGGTGTACGGCGCCGGGCGGCCGGCCGGGCAGCCGCTGCTGATCGGCTCGGTGAAGCCCAACATCGGCCACCTGGAGGCCGGTGCGGGTGCGGCCGGGCTGCTCAAGGCGGTCCTGGCGCTGGCGCACGGGGAGATCCCGCCCACCCTGAACCACACCGAGGGCAACCCGGCGATCGACTGGGACGGCAACGGGCTGCGGGTGGTCACCGAGCGCACCCCCTGGCCGGAGCACGAGGGGCCGCGCCGCGCCGGGGTCTCCGGGTTCGGCTACGGCGGCACCATCGCCCACGTGCTGCTGGAACAGGCCCCCGAGCCGGCCGGCACCACCGGCGCGCGACCGGCCCGGGACACGGGCGGGGCGCGGCTGTTCCCGCTGTCGGCCCGGTCCCGGGAGGGCCTGCGCGCCGCCGCCCGCGACCTCGCGGAGTGGCTCACCGGCACCGGGCGGCAGACCGCGCTCGACTCGGTCGGCCACACCCTGGCGCTGCGCCGCTCGCACCTGGAGCACCGGGCCGCGGTCGTCGCCGCCGACCACGCCGAACTCGCCGCCGGGCTGCGGCTGGTCGCCGACGGCGAGGAGTCCCGGCAGGCGGTGACCGGCACCGCGCCGGCCGACCTCCAGGAGGGCCTGGTCTGGGTGTTCTCCGGGCACGGCTCGCAGTGGGCCGGCATGGGCCGCGAACTCCTCGGCTCCGAACCGGAGTTCGCGGCGGCGATCGACGAACTGGAGTCCGTCTTCCTGGAGGAGATCGGCTTCTCCCCGCGGCGGCTGCTGCTCGACGGCGACTTCGGGACCGTGGACCGCATCCAGACGATGATCTTCGCGGTGCAGATCGGGCTGGCCGCCGTATGGCGTGCGCACGGTGTGCGGCCGGACGCCGTCATCGGGCACTCGGTCGGCGAGATCGCCGCAGCCGTGACCGCCGGCGCGCTGAGCGTGACGGACGGCGCCCGGCTGATCTGCCGCCGCTCGCTGCTGCTGCGCCGGGTGGCCGGGCGGGGCGCGATGGCGATGGCCGCGCTGTCCCTCGCCGAGACCGAGGCCCGGCTCGGCGGCCGTACCGACGTCGTCGCGGGCATCGCCTCCTCGCCCGGCTCCACCGTGATCACCGGCGACCGGGCCGCGGTCGAGGAGCTGGTCGAGGCCTGGCAGGCGGACGGCGTGCAGGTACGCCGGGTCGCCTCCGACGTCGCCTTCCACAGCCCGCAGATGGACGAGCTGGTCGCGGACCTCGCCGCCGCGGCCCACGACCTCACCCCGCGCGCGCCGCGCATCCGGATGTACAGCACGGCGCTGGCCGATCCGCGGACCACGCCGTCCGCCGACGGCGCATACTGGGCGGCCAACCTGCGCAACACCGTCCGGCTCGCCGCGGCCGTCGAGGCCGCCGCCGAGGACGGCCACCGCCGCTTCCTGGAGCTGTCGGCCCACCCGGTGGTGGCCCACTCCGTCCGCGAGACCCTCGCCGAACAGGGCCTGGACCAGGGCGTGTTCGTGGGTTCCACGCTGCGCCGCGACCAGTCCGACCGGCTCTCCCTGCTCGCCGCGCTCGCCGCCGCGCACACCGCGGGCATCGCGGTGGACTGGCGGCGGCTGCACCCGGGCGGCACCCTGGCCACGCTGCCGGCCGCCGCCTGGCAGCGGCTGCCGCACTGGCGGGAGACGTCCCCGTCCGGCGCCGTCGGCAGCCTCGGACACGACGCCGACACGCACACGCTGCTCGGCTCGCCCACCAGCGTGGGCGGCCGTCCGCTGACCCTGTGGCGCACCCACCTGGAGGAGGGCAACCGGCCCTACCCGGGCAGCCACACCGTCGACGGCGTCGAGATCGTCCCCGCCGCCGTCCTGCTGAACACCTTCCTGGCCGCCACCGGCGGACCCGGCGCGCACACGCTGCGCGACGTGGCCCTGCGGGTGCCGCTGACCGCCGCCGAGCGGCGCGAGGTGCAGGTGCTCCGCGAGGACGACGCCGTGCGGATCGCGTCCCGGCCCGCCGAGGGCGACGGTGACTGGCTCGTGCACACCACCGCGGTGAGCGCCGGCCCCGAGGACCCGTCGGGCACCCTGGCGGACCCGCCGGCCGACGCGGCGGACGCCGACCCGGCGGACATCCTGCGGCACCTGGCCTCGGTGGGCGTGCCCAGCATGGGCTTCGACTGGACCGTGGAGGCGCTGCGCCGCGCCGAGGGCCTGCTGCACGCGCGGGTGCGGGCCCCCCGGCCGGAGCGGGCGCCCGCCACCTGGGCCCCGGTCCTGGACGCCGCCCTGTCCATCGCCCCGTCCGCCTACCCGGGACCGGCGGCGCTGCGCATGGTCGCGGGCGTCGCCGAGGTGCGCGTCGCACCGGAGCCCCCGGCGGACGGCGCGGCCGTCGACGTCCGGGTACGGCACGACGCCGCCACCGGCACCGTCGACGTCCTGATCGCGGCCGCCGACGGCCGGGTGCTCGCCGTACTGCGCGGGGTGCGGTACGCCGACGTCGGGGGCGGCGCCGCGGGCGCGACCCCGGCGCACCGGCTGGTGCACGAGATCCGGTGGCGGCCCGCCGAACTCGGCGGCCCCCGCGAGGGGCGCGGTGTCGAGGACGTCGTCCTGGTCGGCGCCGTCGGCTCTCCGGCCGCCACAGCCCTCGGCGAGCGGCTGACCACCGGCGGAGCGCGGGTACGGCTGCTGAAGGGCGCCGCCGAACTCGACGGCCTGCCCGGGCTCGCCGAGGCCACGGACGTCGTCGTGCTGCCCGACCCGGCCGGCCCGGACGACACCGGCCCCGACACCGCGCCGGCCTGGCTGCTGCTGGACACCGCCCGGCGGCTGGCCGCACTGGACACCACCGTCTTCCCGCGGCTGTGGGCGCTGACCACCGGCGTCCTGGAGGGCCGGGAGGCCACCGCGCCGGCGCAGGGTGCCCTGTGGGGCCTCGGCCGGGTGCTCGGCGGCGAGCACGGCGAGCTGTGGGGCGGGGTCGTCGACCTGCCGGCCGGCGACCCGGCCGGCGCGGTGGACGCACTGCTGGACGTGCTGCGCGCGGCACCCGGGGAGGACGTCGTCGCCGTCCGGGACGGTGCCGTGACGGTCGCCCGCCTGGCCCGCCCGGACCGGGAGCCGGACGCGCGGCCGTTCGGGTGCCGGCCCGACGGGACGTACCTGGTCACCGGCGGGCTCGGGGTGCTCGGGCTGCGCGTCGCCCGGTTCCTCGCCGAGCGGGGCGCCCGCCGCCTGGTGCTGGCCGGCCGGACCGGCCTGCCCCCGCGCGCCGACTGGGAGACGGTCACCGATCCCGCAACGGCCGAACGGATCGCCGTCGTACGGGAGTTGGAGGCACTCGGCGTCACCGTGCGGGTGCTCGCCCTGGACGTCGCCGACGCGGCGGCGGCCGCCCGCGCGCTCACCCCGGACGCCCTCGGCCTGCCGCCGGTGCGGGGCGTGGTGCACGCGGCGGGCGTGCTGGACAACCGGCTGGTCCCGCACACCGACGAGGAGTCGCTGCGCGGTGTGCTGCGGCCCAAGGCGGCCGGCGCCCGGGTGCTGCACGAGCTGTTCCCGGCCGGCACCCTGGACTTCCTCGTGCTGTTCTCCTCCTGCGGCCAGCTGCTCGGCCTGCCCGGCCAGGCCGCCTACGGCTCCGCGAACGCCTTCCTGGACGCGCTGGCCCGGCACCGCAACGCGGCCGCGGCCGCGGCCGGTCTTCCCGGGGACGCCACCAGCCTCGCCTGGACCTCCTGGCGCGGCCAGGGCATGGCCGTCAACGAGGTGGTCGACCTGGAGCTGCGGGAGCGCGGCGTCGGCGACATCACGCCCGACGAGGCGTTCGCCGCCTGGGAGTACGCGGCCCGCCGCGGCCCCGGCTGCTACCCGGTCCTCGGGCTCCGGCCCGTGCCGGACGGCCGGCCGCTGCCGCTGCTGAGCGAGGCCGTCGACTCCGCCGCCCCGCAGGCCGAGGCCCCGGCGGGCGGCTCGTCGTACGACGGTCTCGGCGCCGACGAGCTGCGGGCTCGGCTGCTGGACGACGTCGCCGAGGTGATCGCCGGGGAGATGCGGCTGCCGCGGGCCTCGCTGGACGTGCGCCGCTCGCTGGTGGAGCAGGGGCTGGACTCGGTGATGACCATGGTCGTCCGCCGGCGCCTGGAGAAGCGCTTCGGCCACCGGCTGCCGGCCGCGCTGCTGTGGCAGCAGCCGACGGTCACCGCGATCGGCGAGCACCTCGTGGAACTGCTGTCCGCCCGGCCGTAGCCGGCCCGGCACCTACCGAAAGTCACCGGATTGGGGACACACATGACCAACAAAGTCGTGATCGTCGGCGGCGGTACGGCGGGCTGGATGACCGCCTCCTACCTCAAGGCCGCCTTCGGCGACCGGATCGACCTCACGCTCGTGGAGTCGGGCAAGGTCGGCACCATCGGCGTCGGCGAGGCCACCTTCAGCGACATCCGGCACTTCTTCGAGTTCCTCGGGCTCAAGGAGTCCGACTGGATGCCGGCCTGCAACGCCACCTACAAGCTGGCCGTCCGGTTCGAGAACTGGCGGGAGAAGGGCCACTACTTCTACCACCCGTTCGAGCAGGTGCGGTCGGTCAACGGGTTCCCGCTGACCGACTGGTGGCTCCAGCAGGGTCCCACCGACCGGTTCGACAAGGACTGCTTCGTGATGGCGTCGGTGATCGACGCCGGGCTGAGCCCCCGCCGGCTCGACGGCAGCCTGCTCGACACCCCCTTCGACGAGGGCGCGGAGGAGATGCGCGGACTGACGATGTCCGAGCACCAGGGCAAGACGCAGTTCCCCTACGCCTACCACTTCGAGGCGGCGCTGCTCGCCAGGTACCTCACCGCGTACGCGGTGGAGCGCGGTGTCCGGCACGTCGTGGACGACGTCACCGACGTCGGCCTGGACGAACGCGGCTGGATCAAGGGCGTCACGACCGCCGGGCACGGGGAGCTGACCGGCGACCTCTTCGTGGACTGCACCGGCTTCCGCGGCCTGCTGCTGAACAAGGCGCTGGAGGAGCCGTTCGTCTCCTACCAGGACACGCTGCCCAACGACAGCGCGGTCGCCCTCCAGGTGCCGATGGACATGGAGCGGCGCGGCATCCGCCCCTGCACCACCGCGACCGCCCAGGACGCCGGATGGATCTGGACGATCCCGCTGATGGGGCGGGTCGGCACCGGGTACGTGTACGCCCGCGACTACCTCTCCCCGGAGGAGGCGGAGCGCACGCTGCGCGAGTTCGTCGGGCCCGCGGCGGCCGACGCCGAGGCCAACCACATCCGGATGCGGATCGGCCGCAGCCGCAACTCGTGGGTGCGCAACTGTGTCGCCGTCGGTCTGGCCAGCGGTTTCGTGGAGCCCCTGGAGTCCACGGGCATCTTCTTCATCCACCACGCCATCGAGCAGCTGGTGAAGAACTTCCCCGGCCCGGACTGGGACCCGGCGCTGCGCGACCGCTACAACGACGGTGTCGCCCACGTCATGGACGGCGTACGGGAGTTCCTGGCGCTGCACTACCAGGCCGCCAAGCGCTCCGACACCCAGTACTGGCGGGACACCAAGACCCGCGCGGTGCCGGACGGCCTCGCGGAGCGCATCGAGAGGTGGGGCGCCCAGCTGCCGGACAGCGAGACGATCTTCCCGTACTACCACGGCCTGCCGCCGTACTCGTACATGTGCATCCTGCTCGGCATGGGCGGCATCGACGTCAAGCCGTCGCCGGCGCTGGCCCTGTCGGACTTCTCCGCCGCGCAGCAGGAGTTCGACGCGATCCGGGACAAGGCGCGGCAGCTGGTGAAGACCCTGCCGGAGGCGTACACCTACTTCTCGCGGATGCACCAGCCGTGAGCGGCGCCCTCCGTCCTCCGGCGGCCCTCGCGTCGCCGGAGGACTTCCGCACTCTCATGAGCGGGTTTCCCACCGGAGTCGCCGTCGTCACCGCCCGGGACGACGACGGCACCCCCCGCGGTATGACGTGCTCCTCGCTGTGCGGGGTCTCGCTGGAGCCGCCGGTGCTGGTGGTGTGCCTGCGCGCGGGCAGCCCGACGCTGGCGGCGGTGGCCGGTTCGGCGGGCTTCGCGGTGAACCTGCTGCACTCCGGTGCCCGGGAGACCGCGCAGCTGTTCGCCTCGGGGGATCCGCACCGGTTCGACCGGGTGTCCTGGACGGCCGGCCCGCACACCGGCGGGCCGCACCTGCCGGCCGACGCGCACCGCGTCGCCGACTGCGCGGTGCTGCACGCCCAACCGGTCGGCGACCACGTGGCGGTGTTCGGGCAGATCCGCCGGGTCACCCGGCACGACGAGCGGGTGCCGCTGCTGTACGGGCTGCGGCGGTTCGCGGCCTGGCCGACGGCCTGACCGGCTCTCGCGCGGCGGACGGCGGCAGCGGAAGGGCCGCCCACCGGAACTCCTCCGGTGGGCGGCCCTTCCGCCGTGCGGACGGCGGATCGGAACGCCGGGTCAGAACGCCGGCGCCGAGGCGGGCGCCCGGAGCGTGCCCAGGTACGGGTGCCACAGGTGCTTGGGGTTGTTCTCCACCTCCCGGACGACCTCCCGCATCGCGGTGAGCGCCTTGGGCTCCTCACCGTCGTACACGTCGCCCTGCAGCATCTTCAGCACGTCGACGCGGTAGCGCGGGTCCTGCACGAAGGCCGTGAACAGCACGTTCAGCCGGTAGTAGATGGAGATGAACTCGTACCAGTACTGCACCGCGCGGCGCAGCTTGGACTCGTACGTCTCGAACCGCTTGCGGGTGTAGTCGCCCGCCTCGTGGGCGGCGACGATGTCCTGGGCGGCGATGCGGGCGCTGTTGAGGGCGACGCTGACCCCGCTGGAGAAGATCGGGTCGACGAACCGGGCCGCGTCCCCGATGAGCACGAACCGGTCGCCGCAGATCTGCTTCATGGCGTAGCTGTAGTCGCCCTCGGCCTTGAAGTCGCGGATCCGGCGGGCGCCGCGCAGCGCGTCGCGCAGTTCGGGCCGGCTGCCGACGAACTCCCAGAAGAAGCCCTCCCGGTCGGTGCCGGCCGCGGCGAAGCGCTTCTTCTGGGTGACCACACCGATGCTGGTGACGGTGTCGCTGATCGGGATCTGCCACACCCAGGTGTCCTGGATGGGCAGGAAGTGCACGAAGATGTGGTCGACCTGGGCGGCGTCGCGGGCGAGGGCGGTGCGGTCCAGGCCCTCGAACCAGGTGTGCACGGCGTACTGGTCGAAGACCGGGTCGGCGACCTTCACCTTCAGCTGGCGGCCCAGCAGGGTCTGCCGGCCGGAGGCGTCGACCACCATCCCGGCGGTGTACCGGGTCTCCTTGCCGGCGGTGCGCACGGTCAGGTGCACCGCCTCGGGGTCGTCGAAGCCGACGTCCAGCACGCGGGCCCCGCCGACCACGGTCGCGCCCTGCTCGGCCGCGTGCCGCAGCAGGATGGCGTCGAAGCGGCCGCGGTCGACGTGGTAGGTGTAGTCGCGGTCGACGCCGGGCTGGTTGCGTTCGACGAAGGCGATGTCGGCGGTCCAGCCGTGGGTGAGCCCCTTGTAGTCCAGGACGGGGATGTCCCGGGACTCGGCCGACGTCCAGGACGCCCCGTACTTACGGGGGAAGCCCGCTTCGTCGATCTTCTCCAGGGCGCCGATCTCGTGCAGCACGGGGGTGGTGGCCGGCACCAGCGACTCGCCGACGTGCGGCCGGGGGAAGGTGTCGCCCTCGAAAACGGCCACCGACAGTCCGGCCCGGGCGAGGTAGGACGCCATCGTGGATCCGGCGGGTCCGCCGCCGACGACCGCGACATCGAAGTCCGTGCTCATGCCCTTGCCTCCTTCTGCCCGGCCGCCGACAGCTCGTGCAGCATCCGGGCGATGGTCCGTACGTCCTTGAAGTGGTCGGTGTCGATCAGCGCGGGCGACACGTGCACGTGCAGCTCGTCCCGGATGTGGGTGAGCAGCAGCGCCACCCGCAGCGAGTCCAGCACCCCGGACTCCATCAGCGGGAAGGTGTCGGTGAAGGCGGCCGCCTGGTCCGCCGGGAGGATCTCCTCCCGGATGAAGGCCAGCAGCCTGGAGACGTACTCTTCCTCGGTCATCCCATCTCGCTTTCTGTGCGGCGCGGGGGCGTCCCGGTCCGCCGCGGTCACCGGTCCGGTTCCTGTTCGTCCAGCTGCCGGGCCCGTTCGAGCAGTTCGGCCGGCGCCATCCGCTCGATCTCGGCCCGCACCTGCTCCTCGACGGCCGCGGCCAGTTCGGCGACGGTGGCGCCCTCGAAGACGGCACGGGCCGGGAAGTCGGTCTCGAAGGCGTCCTGGATCCGTGCGATCAGCCGGATCGCCAGGATCGAGTTGCCGCCGGCCCGGAAGAAGTGGGTGTGCCGGCCGGCCGGGCCGCCGAGCAGCTCGGTGAAGATCTCCGCGAGCCGTTCCTCGACGACGCCGTCCGGTTCCTCGTCGCCGGCGGGCGCCTCGGTGCGCGGCCGGGGCAGGGCGGCCCGGTCCAGCTTGCCGTTGGCGTTCAGCGGGACGGACCCGATCGGCGTGAGGCTGCCCGGCACCATGTGGTCGGGGAGCCGCTCGGCGCAGTGCGCGGCGAGTTCCCCGGCCAGCCGCTCGGCCGCCTCGCCGGCTTCGGCGGGCACCCAGTAGGCGGCCAGGGCGTGGCTGCCGGTGCCGTCCTCGACCGCGACGACCACGGCCTCGCGGACCGCGGGGTGCCGCTCCAGTACGGCCCGGACCTCGCCGGTCTCCACCCGGTGGCCGCGGATCTTCACCTGGCCGTCGCGCCGGCCCACGAAGTCGACCGTGCCGTCGGGGAGCAGCCGGGCCAGGTCGCCGGTGCGGTAGAGGCGGGCGCCGGCGGGGCCGTAGGGGTCGGGGACGAACGCGGCGGCGGTGGCCCGAGGCTGGGCGCCGTAGCCGCGGGCGAGGCCGAGGCCGCCCACGTACAGCTCGCCCACGACGCCGACGGGCACCGGCCGCATCAGGTCGTCCAGGACGTGCATGCCGACCCCGGGCAGCGGGCGCCCGATGGGCACGGTGGTGCCGGTCACCGGGGCGGTCACGGGGTGGGTGCTGGTGCCGACGGACGCCTCGGTGGGGCCGTACTCGTTGACCAGCCGGCCGGGGCCGAGGACACGGGCCCAGGCGTCCGCACGGGCCGCCGGGAGGGCCTCGCCCGCGGCGACGACGACCGAGGCGAGCCCGGCCAGCCGTGCCGGGTCGAGCTGCTGGGCCAGGATCTCCAGGTGACCGGGGGTCAGTTTGAGGAAGGACAGCGGGCCCGCCGCGGCCAGCCGGCGCCCCAGCTCGGACAGGTCCAGGTCGTGCGGGAGCAGGTGCAGCGGCTGCCCGGCGAGGAGCGGCGCCCACAGGTTCGGTACGACGAGGTCGAAGGCGACCGAGGAGAACAGGGCGGCGCCGCCGCTGCCGCGCCCGGCCAGTTCCTCGACGGCCCAGCGCAGGTGGTTGGCGAGGCCCCGGTGGGTGATCTGCACACCCTTGGGCGCACCGGTGGAGCCGGAGGTGTAGATGACGTAGGCCAGCAGGTCCAGGTCATGTCCCTGCCGGGGGTCGAGGTGCGCGGGGTGGTCCAGCGGCCCGTCGGGGTGGGCGGCGATGCCGGCCGCGTCGGTGTCGACGGCGACGACCTCGCCGGTGAAGCCGGGCGGGAGCAGGTTCCGGTGCGCCGACCGTGTCACCACGGCCCGGACGCCGGCGTCGGCCAGCACCCGGCCCAGCCGGACGGCGGGGGTCGCCGGATCCAGCGGCAGATAGGCGCCGCCGGCCCGCCACACCGCGAGCAGCGCGGCCGGCAGGTCGGTGCCCCGGTCCAGCAGGACCGCGGTGACCGTCTCGGGTCCCACGCCCCGCGCCCGCAGGTGCCGGGCCAGCCGGTTGGCCCGGCGCTCCAGTTCCGCGTAGGTGACCCGGGTGCCGTCGGCGATCAGCGCCGGCCGGTCGGCGGCCGTCCGCGCGGCCTGCTCCAGCAGGGCGGGCACGGACCGGTCCGGCGGGGCGGTGGCGGTGTCGTTCAGCCGGGCCAGCGCGGCCCGTTCGGCGGCGGGCAGCAGGTCGAGGGCGTCCAGGCGGCGCCGGGGCGTGCGGGCCGCGTCGGCCAGCAGCTCCCCGAGGTGTCCGGCCATCCGCTTCACCGTGGCCGCCTCGAAGAGCGAGCCGGCGTACTCCAGGGCGCCGAGCAGGGTGCCGTCGGCCTGGCGGCGCATGTACAGCGTGAGGTCGGTCTTGGCGACCGACGACACCTCGACGACCGCGTCGAGTTCGCCGGCGTCGGCGGCGGATCCGGTCATCGCCTCGTCGTGGTAGTCGAACGCCACCTGGTAGAGCGGGGTGCGCGAGGGGTCCCGCTCGGGGGCCAGTTCGGCGACCAGTTCCTCGAAGGGCAGCTCCTGGTGGCCGAAGGCCTCCTTGCACACGTCCCGGACCCGGTCCAGGGCCTCGGCGAAGGTGAGCGACCCGTCCAGCGGGCAGCGCAGCACCAGGCTGTTGAGGAAGAACCCGACGACGCCCTCGACCTCCGGCCGTTCCCGGCCCGCCACGGGGGCGCCGACCACCACGTCCCAGCGGGCCGTGTACCGGGCCAGGAGTGTCGTGAACGCCGTGAGCAGCACCATGAACGGGGTGGCGTCGGCGCGCCGGCCCAGCTCGGTGAGCGCGTCGGTGACGTCCGCGGGGACGGTGAAGGTGACGACCGCGCCGCGGGCGTCGCGCACCGGGGGCCGGGGCCGGTCGGTGCGCAGCGCGAGCGGTTCGGCGCCGGCCAGCACCCGCTTCCAGTGCTCCAGTTCGCGGGCCACGACGTCCTCGGTCAGCCGGCCGCGCTGCCACACGGCGTAGTCCGCGTACTGCACGGGCAGCTCGGGCAGTTCGGGGTCGCGTTGCTCGCGCAGGGCGGACAGCACCCGGTGGAACTCCTCGCGCAGTACGGTCGCCGACCAGCCGTCGGCGACGATGTGGTGCATCAGCACGACGAGGGTCCGCTCGCCGGTGCCGTCCGGGGAGCCGATCAGCAGGGCGCGGACGACCGGGCCCGCTTCGAGGTCGAAGCCCCGCCGTGCGCTGTCCTCGACGAGTTCGCCGACGCGGTCCCGGGGCGCCGCCACGCGGTGCAGTTCCATCGGCGCGGGCGGGTCGACCAGCTGCGCCGGTTCGCCGTCGGCACCGGTGACGAACCGGGTGCGCAGCGCCTCGTGCCGGGCCCTGAGCAGGTCCAGTGCGGCCTGTACGCGCGCGTCCGGCTCGCCGGCCGGGACCCGCAGGAACACTCCGGTCACCCATTCGCGGCCGCGCGGCTCGATCCGGTCCAGCAGCCACAGCCTGCGCTGGCCGGGCGAGAGCGGCAGCGCGCCGGTGCGGGGCACGGGCCGTACGGCGGGCACCGGGTCGGTGTCCTGGGTGACGAGCCGGGCCTGTGCCGCGACCGTGGTGGCCGCCAGCAGCCGGTTCAGCTCGACCGGGCGGCCGGTCGCGGCACGCAACCGGTTGGCGAGGACGGTGAGTTGCAGGGAGGAGCCGCCGAGCCGGAAGAAGTCGTCGTGCGGGCCGACGGCCGTCACGCCGAGCACCTCGCGCCACACCCCGGCGACCAGTTCCTCCGCCTCGCTCCCGGGTGCCTCGGCCGGGCCGTCGTGCGCGGCGGGTTCGGGCAGGGCACGCCGGTCCAGCTTTCCGCTGGCGGTGCGCGGGAAGGAGTCGGCCGGCAGGCACACGGCGGGCAGGTGGCTGTGCGGCAGCCGGCCGGCGAGGAAGCCGCGCAGCTCCTCCCAGTCCGGGCCGCCGCCGTCGGCGAAGCGCACGTGGGCGGCGAGCCGGGTGGCGCCGCCGGGCGCCCGGTAGGCGGTGACGGCGGCCTCCCGGACCCGGGGGTGGGCCTCCAGCGCGGCCTCCACCTCGCCCGGTTCGATCCGCACGCCGTTGATCTTGACCTGGTCGTCGGCGCGGCCCGCGTACACCAGGGCGCCGTCGGCCCGGGCGCGGACCAGGTCGCCGGTGCGGTACAGGCGGGCGCCGGCCGGCCCGGACGGGTCGGGGACGAAGCGTTCCGCGGTGAGGTCGGGCCGGCCCAGGTAGCCCTGGGCGAGGCCGATGCCACCGACGTACAGCTCGCCCTGCCCACCGGCGGGCACCGGGTGCCCGTCCGGGTCGAGGACCAGCAGGCGCAGGCCGTCCACGGCGGTGCCCACGGGCACCGGGCCGGTGCGCTGGAGCGGGTCGTGGCGGTGGCCGGCGACCTCGTTGGAGCACTCGGTGGGGCCGTAGGTGTTCCACACCTCGGGCGGGGTGGCGTCCTCGGGCAGCCGGGACAGGAAGCGCCGGACCAGTTCGGCGTGCAGTTGTTCGCCGCCGGAGGACAGCAGCTTGAGGGTGGTGCAGCGCGACCAGCCGGGGTCGTCGGCGAGGAGGCGCAGCAGCGAGGGCACGACCTGGAGCACGGTGATCCGGTGGCCGGTCACCGTGTCGAGCAGCAGGGCGGGGTCGCGTTCGGCGCCGGCGGGGGCCATCACGACGGTGCCGCCGGAGGCGAGCGGGGCGAAGATCTCCCAGCCGGCGGCGTCGAAGGTGACGGGGGTCTTGTGCAGCACCCGGTCACCTGGGCCGAGGTGGTGGGTGCGCACCCGCCAGGCGACCTGGTTGGCGAGGCCCTCGTGCGGGACGACGACGCCCTTGGGCCGGCCCGTCGACCCCGAGGTGTACAGCACGTAGGCCGGTCGGGGCCCGGTGAGGCCGGCGTCCGGTGCCGTGTCCGGCAGGCCGTCCAGCGCGGCCGGGTCGGGGTCGACGGTGACGGCCCGGATCCCGCCGGGGACCCGGTGGGCGTGCTCGGGGCCGGTGACGACGTACCGGGCGCCGGTGTCGGCGAGGATGCCCTCGGTGCGGGCGGCGGGGTGCTCGGGGTCGAGGGGGACGTAGGCGGCACCGGCCTTCCACACCGCCAGCAGGGCGACGGCGAGCCGGACGTCCCGGTGCAGCAGCACACCGACCGGGGTGCGGGCGTCGGCGCCGGAGCGCAGCAGCGACCACGCCAACTGGTTGGCCTGCCGGTCCAGTTCGCCGTAGGTCAGCTCGCGTTCGGCGTCGACGACCGCGACGGACCGGGGGGTGGCGGCGGCCTGGAGCGCGATACGGGTGGGCAGCGGCTCCGGCGCGGACAGGTCTGGCGACGCGTTCATGGCTTCTCCCCATGGATCGGCGGTGCTCCGGCCGCCCCGGCGGGCGGGCCAGGGCACGAACGGTCCCTCGGCCCGCCTCCGGCAGATGCTGGTCAGTACGCCGATAGCGGGCCGATAGCGGGCCTATACCGAGGTGGTCAGTGGGTGTCAGTGGGTGTCAGTGGGTGTCAGTGGGTGTCAGTGGGTGTCAGTGAGGTTCGGACGGGTCGGCGGAGACCGACGCGGCCGGCGGGGCGGGCGGCGCGGGCTCGGGGCGGCGGGCGGCGCGGACGGCCGGGATCAGGGCGGCGGCGAGCGTGGTCGCCGCCATGACCGCTCCGACGCCGAGCAGGGTGCCGGTCGAGCCGGTCCGCTCCAGCGCGTAGCCGCCGGCCAGCGAGCCCAGCGAACTCGCCCCGGAGCTGAGCAGTCCGGCGACCCCGCCGACCCGGCCCTGCAGCTCGTCCGGGGTGGCCTGCACCTGGTACACGCCGGCCATCACGTTCAGCACCGCCCCGGCGAACGAGGTCCCGGCGAACAGGGCGCCGAGCAGCACCACGTCGGCGGTCAGCGCGACGAGCGGCATCAGCAGCGTCCAGACGGCGAAGACGCAGATCATCACGGTGCCGGGACGCAGCCGCCGGACGACGTGCGAGCCGGTGAGGGCGCCCGCGATGCCGCCGAGGCCCGAGACGACCCCGATGATCCCGATCTCGGCCGGTGAGCCGCCGCCCTCCTTGATGACCAGGACCAGGGCCAGACTGAGCGCCTGGAAGAGGATGTTGGTGACCGCGACCAGACAGATCGCGGCCCGCAGGAACCGCTGGCCCAGCAACCAGGCGAACCCCTCGGCGAGTTCGGCGCGCGGCCGCCACGGTGCGGGGTCGCGCGGGCTCTGGAACTTCGTGCGGATCAGCAGCAGGCCGCACAGGGCGGACAGATGGCCGAGCGCGGCGGCCAGGAACGGCGACCAGCGGGCCGTGCCGTACAGGGCGCTGCCCAGCGGCTGCCCGAGGAGCCCGGCGGCACGCGCCCGGGCCTCGTTCTGGGACAGCGCGGTGGACACCTGCCCGGTGCCGACCACATGGGGTACGGCGGCCCGTTCCGCCAGCCGGTAGAAGATGGAGGCGGTGCCCTCCACGAACGCCACCGCCATGATGTGCGCCAGCCACAGGGTGCCGTGCAGCAGGGCCACGCCCAGGCTGACCATGGCCAGCAGCCCGGCGAGGTCGCAGACGACCATCGTGGTACGGCGATCCAGCCGGTCGACGAGGACCCCGGCCGGCAGTTGGAACAGCAGCATCGGCAGCAGCCCGGCGAACCCCACCAGGCCGGCCTCGCCGGGCGAGCCGCTGTACCAGATCATCAGCAGCGGGAAGGCGACGGTGGCGGCGCGGTCGCCGAGCACCGACAGGCCCGCGCCGAGCCACAGCAGCAGGAAGTCCCGGTTGCGGCGCAGCGGCGGGGGCGGCGGCTGCGGGCCGGCGGTGACGGCCGGGCCGCCGACCGCGCTCACCGCGACCGGTCCACGGGCCGGGCGTCCAGCAGCGGCACACAACGCCTGGCCACCTCGGCACCGGCGTCGCCGTTGGTGAGGACCACGAACCCGCTGCCCCGCCCGACGCGGCACATGGCCAGGGCGTGGTAGCCGTCGCCCGCACCGCCGTGCCCGAACTGCACGTCCGTGCCGAGGTCGTCGACGACCGCGCCCAGACCGTAGGCGCTGTGCGGGTGCTGCGGGGTGAGCAGCTGTCCGGCGGTGCCGGGGCGGAGCAGCGCCAGGGGCCGGCCGAGCCGGGAGCGGCGGACCTCCAGCAGCAGTTTGGCCAGGTCGGCGGCGGTCGTCCACAGCCCGGCGGCCGCCGTGTCGGGCCACTGCCGCCAGCCGCCGTCGACCGGGTGCCCGTCGGTGTCGTGCCCGGACGCCACCGGGTGGGCGCTGTGCTCCGGGTAGGCCTGGTCGAAGCTGCTGCCGGTCATCGCCAGCGGCTCGAACACCAGGCGCCGCATCAGCGCCGGGAAGCTCTCGCCGGTGACGTCCGCGAGGATCTGCTGGATCACGGAGTAGTGCACGTTGGCCTTGCGGAAGACGGTGCCGGGCTGCAGTTCCGTACGGACCGGCGCCAGCAGCTCGGGCAGCGGTACGAGGGCTTCTCCGCGCCGCTGGCCGGTGCTCGGGGTGGGCGTCAGGCCGGCCAGGTGCGCGAGCAGCCGGCGCGGTGTGACCCCGGTGCCGTCGGGCAGCCGCCATCCGGTGAGGTAGGCGTCGACGTCCCGGTCGAGGTCGAGCACGCCCTCGTCCACCAGGCGCAGGGTGCCCAGCGCGGTGACGAGCTTGCTCACCGAGCCGGCCTGGAACGGCGTGTGCGGGGTGACCGGTCCGCCGCCGCCGGCGGACAGCACGCCCTCGGTCCGTACGTCCACCAGCTCGCCGTCGGCGATGACGGCGAGGCTGACGCCGGGCACGTGCGCGGTGAGCAGCGACTCCGGTGAGCCGGTGGCGGCCGCGGAGGCCGTGGTGGTCGTGACGGTCGCGGAGGTCGTGGGCCGGGCCGCCGGCCGGCGCTCGGGCTCGGCCGGTGTGGCGGCCCGTGCCGTGTCGACGGCCGCCGCGACCGCCCGCAGGCTGTCGTCGCGGTAGAGCATCAGCAGGGACAGCGGGTACCCGGCCCGCCGGGCCGCCGCCAGCACCTGGAAGACCAGCAGGGAGTGGCCGCCGAGGGCAAAGAAGCGGTCGTCCCGGCCCACCCGTTCGGCACCGAGGACCTCCGCCCACACTCCGGCGAGCCACCGTTCGGTCGGGGTCCGCGGGGCGTCGTGCCCACGCCGGCCGAACGCGGTGTCGTCGGGGGCGGGCAGCCGGCGCCGGTCGAGTTTGCCGTTCGCGGTGAGCGGCAGCGCGTCGAGCGTCACGAACGCCGACGGGACCATGTACCCGGGCAGATGCCGGGACAGCAGCTCGCGCAGCTCGTCGGCCGCCGGGGGCGCGCCCTGCCCGTCGGCGACCAGGTAGGCCACCAGCCGGGCGTCGGACGGGCCGTCGCCCCGGCGCACCACCCGGGCGTCGGCGACCCCGGGGTGCCGGACGAGCACGGCCTCGATCTCACCGGGTTCGATCCGGTAGCCGCGGATCTTGACCTGGCCGTCGCCGCGGCCCAGGAAGTCCACCGAGCCGTCCGGCAGCACCCGGGCGAGGTCGCCGGTGCGGTACAGCCGGGCGCCCGGCGGGCCGTAGGGGTCGGGGACGAATCGCTCGGCCGTCAGCGCCGGCCGGCCGGCGTAACCGCGGGCCACGCCGGCACCGCCGATGTACAGCTCGCCGGTCACGCCCCGCGGGACGCGGTTCAGCCAGGTGTCGAGGACATGCGCGGTGACGCCCGGCAGCGGCCCGCCGACGGGTATGGCGTCACCGGTGTGCGGGTCGGGGACGACGAACTCGTTGCTGGTCACCGAGGTCTCGGTCGGGCCGTAGGAGTTGACCACGCGGCCGCCGCCCAGCAGCGGGCGGGCCTGCGCCACGGTACGGGCGGTGACGGTCTCCCCGCCGACCACCAGCGCCCGGGCGATGGGGCTCGCGGCCGCCCCGCCCGACTGCGCGGACACCAGTTCCAGGTGGCCGGGGGTCAGCTCGACGAAGTCGAAGGGACCGCGCTTGGCCAGCCAGGCACCCAGCTCGTCCAGCTGCCGGTGGTGCGGGAAGACGTGCACGGTCCGCCCGGCCATCAGCGGGGCCAGCAGCCCGGACACCGCCATGTCGAAGGCCACGGAGGAGAACACGGGCGCCCCGTGCGTGCCGTCGGCGAGGTAGGTGTCCACGACGTACCGCAGGAAGTTGGCGAGCCCCCGGTGGGTGATCTGCACGCCCTTGGGCCGGCCGGTGGAGCCGGAGGTGTAGATGACGTAGGCGACGCCGTCGGGGTCGTCGGCGCGGTCCGGCGCGGTGTCCGGCCGGGCCTCGATCCGCTCCCGGTCCCGGTCGAGCAGCAGCACGGGACCGGTGAAGTCCGCCGGGCGGTCCGCGGTGTGCGCGGACTCGGTGACCAGGGCGGCGGCGCCCGAGTCGGCGAGCAGGTAGCCGAGCCGCTCCGGTGGGAAGGAGGCGTCGAGGGGCAGATAGGCCGCGCCGGCCTTCCACACTCCGAGCAGGGCCGCCATCAGGTCGCGTCCGCGGCCCAGCAGCAGGCCCACGGTCGTCCCGGCGCCGACGCCCAGCGCGCGCAGCTCGTGCGCGATCCGGTTGGCGGCGGCGTCGAGTTCGCCGTACGGCACCGTCTCGTCGTCCACGGCGACGGCGGTGGCGCCGGGGGTGCGGCGGGCCCACTCCTCGAAGCGGCCGGGCGGGAGCCAGGCGGGCGGCTCGGCGGGGCGGGCGGACCAGCGGGCGAGCAGCTCGTGTTCGCCGTCCGGCAGCACCGCCGTACGGGCGTCGCCGTCCGGGTCCGCGGCCATCGCCTCCAGCACCGACCGGTACAGGGAGACCAGGCGGGCCCCGTCGGCGCGGCCGACCGCGCGGGCGTCGAGGTCGAGGACGATCTCGGCACCGCCGGCGGTGACGGCGAACGGGAACTCGTCGTGGCTGGAGCCCATGGCCCCGCCGGCGCCGTCGCGGGCCGGCGCGGTGTCCGGGACGCCGAAGTCCTCGTAGCTGAAGTACACCTGGACGAGCCGGGTCCCGTCGCCGTACCGGTGCTGGACGGCCGGCATCGGGAAGTGCCGGTGCCGCCACGCCTCCAGCTCCCGGTCGAAGACCCGGCGCACCCAGTCCCGCCAGCGGGCGGGCAGCGGGCCGGCCGGGAACGGCAGGGTGTTGAGGTGGGTGCCGTAGACCCGGTCGGCGCCGGGTGCCTCGGGCCGGCAGTGGGTGACCAGGCCCGAGGAGAAGCGGGGTTCCGGGGTGAGCGCGGCGAGCACCCGCAGGTGGGCCGCCAGCAGCACGCTCTTGACGGGCGCACCGGCGGCCGCCGCGAGGACGCGCAGCCCGTCGGTGAGGTCGGCCACCGGGACGCGCAGCTGGTAGCCGTCGCGCCCGGCGCCCGGGCCGCCGTCGCCCCAGCCGTCCGGCAGGGCGAACGGGGCGTGCCCGGTGACGGCCTCCCGCCAGTAGGCGTCGTCCTCCTCGGAGGCCAGGGCCCTCAGCTCGGCGGCCACCGTGTCGGCGAACCGCACCGCGGGCGGGTCGTACGGCGGGACCGGGTCGCCGTCACGGAACGCCCGGTACAGGGCGAGGAGTTCGCCGCGCAGGGTGGCGAAGGTCCAGCCGTCGACGATCAGGTGGGACTGGGTGACGGTCAGCTGCCAGGCGCCGTCGCCGAGCCGGTGCACCAGCAGGCGCAGCAGCGGCGGGGTGTCGTGCGGCAGCGGGGTCCGGCCCTCCTCGGCCAGCGTCTCCCGCAGCACCCGGTCCTGCTCCTCGGCGTCCACACCGGCCAGGTCGACCACGCGCAGCGGCACCGGGGCGGTGTCCCACACCAGTTGCAGGGGGGTGCCGTACGACTCCGCGTCCACCGTGGTGCGCAGCGCCTCGTGCCGGCGGATCAGCTCCTGGACGGCCCGGGTCAGCGGTTCGCGGGAGAACGGCTCGTCGGCGCCCATCCGCACCGAGGACACCCGGTGGTAGGCGAGCGGCCCGCCGTCGGCGGAGAGCATCTCGGCGAGCATGCCGGTCTGCGTCCGGGTGAGCGGGTAGGCGTCGCTCAGGCCGTCCGGCAGGGCGGCCCGGTCCTCGGCGGACAGCAGCGCGAACGGCGCCACCGGCACAACGGCCTCGGCCGGCGCGCCCGCGGCGGCGGCGCGGGCGCACAGCGCCTCGACGGTCTGGTCCTCCAGCACGTCCCGGGCCGTGACGTCGTCACCGGCCTCCCGCAGCCGGCCGGCCACCGCGACCGCCTTCACCGAGTCGCCGCCCAGGTCGAAGAAGCCGTCCAGGACACCGACCCGTTCGACGCCGAGCACGTCCCGCCACACGGCGGCGATCCGTTCCTCGGCGGGGGTGCGCGGGGCGAGGTAGGCGGCGCGGGCGTAGGCGGTGCGGTCGGGGGCGGGCAGGGCGCGCCGGTCGAGCTTGCCGTTGGCGGTCAGCGGGAGCCGCTCGATGCGCTGGTAGGCGGCCGGGACCATGTAGCCGGGCAGATCGCGCCCGAGCCAGTCCCGCAGCCGCGCGGGCTCCACCGGCTGCTCCCCGGCCGGTACGACGTACCCGACGAGGGTGTCGGCGCGGGCGACGACGACCGCCTGGAGGACCGCCGGGTGGGCGACGAGGGCGCTCTCGATCTCGCCGAGCTCGATCCGGTAGCCGCGGATCTTGACCTGGTCGTCGGCCCGTCCCAGGAACTCCAGGCTGCCGTCGGGCCGGCGCAGGGCCAGGTCCCCGGAGCGGTAGAGCCGCGCCCCGGGCGGCCCGAACGGGTCCGGCACGAACCGCTCCGCGGTCAGCTCCGGCCGGTTCAGATAGCCCCGGGCCACACCGGGGCCGCCGACATGGATCTCACCCCGGGTGCCGTCGGGCACCAACTGCCCGTTGTCGTCCAGCAGATGGATGGTGAGGTCGCTCAGGGGGCGGCCGATGGGGTTGCCGGCGCCCGACGCGAAGTCGCGCTGGGTGAGCCGGTGGTAGGTGGTGTGGACGGTGGTCTCGGTGATGCCGTACATGTTCACCAGCGCCACCCGGCCCAGACCCCATCGCTCGGTCCACGGCGTGAGTTCGCCGACCTCCAGCTTCTCCCCGGCGAAGATCACCGACCGCAGGACCAGCCGGCCGATCCGCTCGTCACCGGCGGCGGCCGCCGACACCAGCGAACGGAACGCCGACGGCGTCTGACTCAACACCGTCACCCGCCGCTCCACCAGCAGATCCAGGAACTCCTCCGGCGACCGCGTCACCTCACGCGGCACCACCACCAGCGTCCCGCCGTGCGCGAGAGCACCCCACATCTCGAACACCGACACGTCGAACGCGTACGAGTGGAACATCGACCACACATCGGAGGCGTCGAACGCGTAGTGCTCCTGAGCCGTCTCCAACAGCCGCACCACATTCGCGTGACTCAGTACGACACCCTTGGGACGGCCCGTCGAGCCCGACGTGTAGATGACGTACACCGCGTTGTCCGGCCCCGACACCGACACAGGCGCATCGACCCGCTCCGACCCCAACGCGTCGTCCAACAACACCAGCTCACCGTCGTACCCGTCCAGGACCGGCAGCAGACCCGACTCGGTCACCACCACCCGCGCCCGCGCGTCCGACAGCATGAACGACAACCGCTCGGCAGGGTTCACCGGATCAAGAGGCAGATACGCAGCACCCGACTTCAGCACACCGATCAACGCCGGCACCAGATCGGGACCCCGCTCCAGGCACACCCCGACCAGCGACTCCGCACCCACGCCCGACTCCCGCAGACGCCAGGCCAACCGGTTCGCCCGCTCCTCCACCTCCCGGTACGACAGCGACACCCCACCCGCGACCACCGCCACCGCGTCCGGGGTCCGCGCCACCTGCTCCTCGAACAACGCGTGCAACGTCCCCGACACCGGCACCACCGGACCCCGCGTGCCGGCGGAGGCCAGGATCAACTCCCGCTCACCCGCCGGGAGGTACACCGCCCGCGCATCACCCTCCGGGTCCGCCGCCATCGCCTCCAGCACCGCACGGAACATCCCCGCCAGCCGCTCGGCGTGCGGCTTGGAGACGACGTCGGCGCGGGTGTTGACGTAGAGGCGGTCACCGCGGTTGAAGACGGTCAGGTCGAACTCGTTGGCCGCGCTGGTCATACGGGTGCCGGTGGCGACCCTGCCGGTGTCGACCTGGTGGAAGTCGATGTAGTTGAAGTAGGCGTTGATCAGCCGGCCACCGCCCCGGTCGCGCTGCACGGCGGGCATCGGGTAGCGCCGGTGCGGCCACAGCTCGACCTCGCGGTCGAAGACCTGCCCGACCAGCTCCCGCCAGGTGCGGGCGCTGCGGTCGACGGCGAACGGCAGCGTGTTGAGGTACATGCCGAGCACCCGTTCGGCGCCCGCCGCCTCCGGCCGGGTGTCGCACACCAGGCCCGCGTGGTAGGCGGGTACGTCGGTGAGCTGGCCCATGACCTTCATGAACGCGGCGACCAGCACGCTCTTGTAGGAGACGCCGGCCGTGGTGGCCAGTTCCCTCAGCCGGTCGCCGAGGTCGTCGAAGGGGACCTCCTCGTAGACGGGTTCGGCGGTGGGGCCGGCCCAGTCGCGGGGCAGTGCCACGGGGGCGTGCCCGGTGGTGACGCGCTGCCAGTAGGCGCGGTCCTCCGCCGAGTCCAGCGCGGCCAGCTCGGCGGCGACCGCGTCGGCGAAGCGCACCTCGGGCACCTCGTACGGCTCCGGTTCGCCGCCGTCCCGGAACGCCCGGTAGCAGTCGAGCAGTTCCACCAGCAGCTGGTGGTAGCTCCAGCCCTCGGTGATCGCGTGCGACTGGGTGAAGGTGACCCACCAGGCCTCGTCGCTCTCCTCGTGGGCGAGGATCCGCATCAGCGGGGCCCGGTCGACCTCGAACAGGGCGGCGCGCTGCCGGGCCTGGAGCTCGAAGCGGGCCGCGGTCAGCTGCTCCTCGGTCAGCGAGCGCACGCTGTGCACGGCGACCGGGATCTCCACGGAGGCGTGCACCAGTTGCAGCGGGACCGAGTAGCCGGTGAGGTGGAAGGAGGTGCGCAGCATCTCGTGCCGGGCCGCGAGCACCCGGGCGGCGGCGCGCAGCGCCCTCGGGTCAAGCGGCCGGTCGTCGGCCACCCGGAACGTGTTGACGATGTGGTACGGGTTGCGGTTGCCGCCGGTCGTCTCGATCAGCATGCCGAGCTGGGTGCGGCCCACCGGGTAGGCGTCCGTCACGTCCTGCGGCAGCCGGGCCCGGTCCGCGTCGGAGATCAGCGCGAACGGGGCGGTGAACGCCCGCTCCCGCGCGGTGAGCGTCTCCCGCCCGGCGACCAGTTCGACCAGCCGTTCCACGGTACGGGCCTCGAAGACGTCCCGCACCGCGAGGTCGACGCCCTGGGCGCGCAGCGCGCCGACGAGCGCGACGGCCCGGATGGAGTCGCCGCCCAGGTCGAAGAACCCGTCGCGGACACCGACCCGGGCCACGCCCAGGGCCTGGGCCCAGGCGTCGGCCATCCGCTCCTCGTCGGCGTCGCGCGGGGCCAGGTAGGCGCCGCGGGCGAAGGCGGTGTCGTCGGGCGCGGGCAGGGCGCGCCGGTCGAGCTTGCCGTTGGGGGTCAGCGGGAGGGCGTCCAGCGTGACGTAGGCGGCGGGCAGCATGTACTCCGGGAGCGTGCGGGCGAGCCGGTCGCGCAGCTCCTCGGGGGCGGCCCGTTCGGTGGCGCGGGTGGTGAGGTAGGCGACGAGCCGTTCCTCGTGGACGACCACGACGGCCTGCCGGACCGCGGGATGCCCGCCGAGCGCGGCCTCGATCTCGCCCAGCTCGATCCGGTGCCCGCGCACCTTGACCTGGTCGTCCAGGCGCCCCAGGAAGTCCAGGCTGCCGTCGGCCCGCCAGGCGGCGAGGTCGCCGGTGCGGTACAGCCGGGCGCCGTCCGGGCCGTACGGGTCGGGCACGAAGCGTTCCGCGGTGAGCCCAGGCCGGCCGAGGTAGCCGCGGCCGACGCCGGCGCCACCGACGTACAGCTCGCCGGGCACGCCCACGGGCAGCGGGCGCAGCCACGCGTCGAGCACGTACAGCCGGGTGTTGCGCACCGGCCGGCCGATCGGGACGCGGGTGCCGAGGGCTGCGGGGTCGGACAGCACGGCGTGGGTGACGTCGTCGGAGCACTCGGTGGGGCCGTAGGCGTTCACCAGCGGGATGCCGGGGTGGCGGGCGAGCCAGCGCTCGCACAGCTCGGCGGGGAGCGTCTCGCCGGTGACGACCAGTCTGCGCAGTCTCGGCAGGGCGGGCGCCGCGGCCCCCGCGTCCCAGTGGTCCAGCGCGGTCCGCAGCAGCGACGGCACGACCTCCAGGATGGTGATCCCTTCGGCGGCGACCCGGGCGAACAGCTCCTTCGGGTCGAGCGCCGTGGCCCCGTCGACCGTGCGCACGCTGCCGCCGACGACCAGCGGGGCGAGCATCTGCCACACGGAGATGTCGAAGGCCGGGGAGGCGTTCTGTACGACGCTGTCGTCGGCGTCCAGCCCCAGGTCCTCGATCTTCGCCAGCAGGTGGTTGCCCATGCCGTCGCGGCGCACCATGGCGCCCTTGGGGCGGCCGGTGGAGCCGGAGGTGTAGATGACGTACGCCAGCCCGTCCTGTCCGGCGAGCGGCTCCGGGTCGGTGTCCGGCTGGGCACCCCACGAGTCCGGACGGTCGGCCAGGACGCGGGTCACACCCTCCGTGTCGGGCACCGCTGCGTCCGTGGCCCCGGCGGTGAGCAGGAAGCGGGCCCCGGCGTCCGCCAGCATGAACCGCAGCCGGTCGGCGGGCGCCTCCGGGTCGAGCGGCAGCCAGGCGCCGCCGGCCTTGAGCACCGCCAGCACGGCGAGGACCAGCTCGGGGGAGCGTTCCAGGCAGACGGCGACCAGGGTCTCCGGGCTCACCCCGAGTCCGCGCAGGTGGCGGGCGAGCCGGTCGGCGCGGCCGTTCAGCTCCCCGTACGTCACCACCCGGTCGTCGGCGGTGACGGCCACGGCGTCCGGGGCCAGCGCCGCACGGCGCTGGAACTCCTCCGGCACGCGCAGGTCGACCGGGGTGCGGGCGGTGTCGGTGAGGGTCTCCAGCAGCAGCCGGCGCTCGCCGTCGGGCAGGCAGCCGGCCCGGGCGTCGCCGTCCACGTCCGCGACGATCGCCTCCAGCACCGCGCGGTACATCGCGCGCAGCCGCTCCCCGTCGGCCCGGGCGAGGACGGCGGTCCGGGTGGACAGGCTCAGCCGGTCGGGCCGGCAGTGCACGGTGACGTCGAACTCGGTGCGGTTGGTGCCGAGCCGGGCGTCGGCGCGGGTCCCGTCGCCGTCCTGCCCGTCCTCCCCGTCCAGGCGGGGCAGGTCGACGTAGTTGAAGGCGACGCTCACCAGCCGCCCGCCGCGCCAGGCCCGCTGGAGGGCGGGGAACGGGTAGCGCCGGTGGGGCCACAGCTCGACCTCCCGGTCGAAGACGCGGGTGATCAGCTCCCGCCAGGTGCGGGCGGAGCGGTCCACGGGGAACGGCACGGTGTTGAGGTGCATGCCGTACACCCGGTCGGCGCCGAGCAACTCGGGACGGGCGTCGACCACCAGGCCCACCTGGAAGGCCGGGGACTCGGTGAGCCGGCTCATCACCTTGGTGTGGGCGGCCAGCAGCACGCTCTTGACGGAGGTCCGCAGCCGGGTGGCCACCTCGCGCAGGCCCGGTTCCAGGTCGGCGAGGGGCAGCACGAGGTCGTAGCCCTCGCCGGGTTCCGCGGCGCGCTCCCAGCCGTCGGGCAGGGTGAGCGGCGGGTGGCTGTCGACGATGTCCTGCCAGTAGGCGGCGTCCTCGGCGGAGGCGAGGGAGTCCAGCTCGGCCGCGATGTAGTCGGCGTAGCGGACGTCCGGGGCGTGGTGGGGTGCCGGGTCCCGGCCGTCGCGCAGGGCGCGGTAGCAGCCGAGGAGTTCGGACAGCAGCCAGTTGTGGCTCCAGCCCTCGGTGATGGCGTGCGGCCGGGACAGTGACAGCCACCAGCCGTCGTCGGTGACATAGGCGGTCACCCGCAGCAGCGGGGCCCGCCCGAGGTCGATCTCGGCGTTCCGCTCGGCCAGCAGCAGCCGCATCAGCGCCTCGTCCGGCTCGTCCCCGGCCGCGCCGGGCACGTGGTGGACGGTGACCGGTACGTCGGTCCCGGCGTGCACCAGCTGCATCGGCACCGAGTAGGAGTGCAGGTCGAACGAGGTCCGCAGCAGCTCGTGCCGGCCGACGACGGTCCGCGCGGCCCGGCGCAGGGCCTCCTCGGCGAACGGGTGGGGGTCGCGCACCCGGTAGGCGACGAAGCTGCGGTAGGCGTCGCCGCCGTCGAGCAGCTCGACCACCATGCCGGTCTGCACCTGGGACATGGGGTAGGCGTCGCTCAGGCCGTCCGGCAGGGCGGCCCGGTCCTCGGCGGACAGCAGCGCGAACGGCTCGACCGGACCCCGGGTCGCGGCCGGGGCGTCGCGCCCGGCCAGCAGGTGGGCGAGGTCGCCGACGGTACGCCGGGCGAAGACGTCGGTGACGGAGACGTCCAGGTTCTCGGCGCGCAGGGCACCGACGAGGGCGACCGCGCGGATGGAGTCGCCGCCCAGGTCGAAGAAACCGTCGTGCACCCCGACCCGGTCCACGCCGAGCACGTCCCGCCACACGGCGGCGATCCGCTCCTCCAGCGGGGTGCGCGGGGCGACATAGCGGGATGCCGCGTAGGCGGTGCGGTCGGGGGCGGGCAGGGCGCGGCGGTCGAGCTTGCCGTTGGCGGTCAGCGGGATCGCGTCCAGCGTGACGAAGGCCGCGGGCACCATGTACGAGGGCAGCGACTGCCCGCACCGGGCGACGAGTTCGGCACCGGACGGCGCCTCGTCCCCCGCCGGGACGAGGTAGGCGACGAGTTGCTCGTCCCGGACGACGGCGACGGCCTCACGCACCCCGGGATGCCCCGCCAGTACGGCCTCGATCTCCCCCAGCTCGATCCGGTAACCCCGGATCTTGACCTGGTCGTCGGCCCGTCCCAGGAACTCCAGGCTGCCGTCGGGCCGGCGCAGGGCAAGATCCCCCGAGCGGTAGAGCCGCGCCCCGGGCGGCCCGAACGGATCCGGCACGAACCGCTCCGCGGTCAGTTCCGGCCGGTTCAGATAGCCCCGGGCCACACCAGGACCCCCGACATGGATCTCACCGGGCACCCCGATCGGCACCAACTGCCCCTGCGGGTCCAGCAGATGCACGGTGAGATCGCTCAGCGGACGCCCGACCGGATTGCCCGCACCACTCTCCAGGTCCGCCTCGACGACCCGGTAGTAGGTGGTGTGGACGGTCGTCTCGGTGATGCCGTACATGTTCACCAGCACCGGCCGGTCCAGCCCGAGCCGCCGCACCCAGGGCCGCAGCTCACCGAACTCCAGCTTCTCCCCGGCGAACACCACCGACCGCAGGACCAGCCGGCCGATCCGCTCGTCACCGGCGGCGGCCGCCGACACCAGCGACCGGAACGCCGACGGCGTCTGACTCAACACCGTCACCCGCCGCTCCACCAGCAGATCCAGGAACTCCTCCGGCGACCGCGTCACCTCACGCGGCACCACCACCAGCGTCCCGCCGTGCGCCAGGGCACCCCACATCTCGAACACCGACACGTCGAACGCGTACGAGTGGAACATCGACCACACATCGGAGGCGTCGAACGCGTAGTGCTCCTGAGCCGTCTCCAACAGCCGCACCACATTCGCGTGACTCAGTACGACACCCTTGGGACGGCCCGTCGAGCCCGACGTGTAGATGACGTACACCGCGTTGTCCGGACCCGACACCGCAGGCGGCGCATCGACCCGCTCCGACCCCAACGCATCGTCCAGCAGCACCAGTTCACCGTCATACCCGTCCAGGACCGGCAGCAGACCCGACTCGGTCACCACCACCCGCGCCCGCGCGTCCGACAGCATGAACGACAACCGCTCGGCAGGGTTCACAGGATCAAGAGGCAGATACGCGGCCCCCGACTTCAGCACACCGATCAACGCCGGTACCAGGTCGGGACCCCGCTCCAGGCACACCCCGACCAGCGACTCCGCCCCCACACCCGACGCCCGCAGACGCCAGGCCAACCGGTTCGCCCGCTCCTCCACCTCCCGGTACGACAGCGACACCCCGCCCGCGACCACCGCCACCGCGTCCGGTGTCCGCGCCACCTGCTCCTCGAACAGCGCGTGCAACGTCCCCGACACCGGCACCACCGGACCCCGCGTACCGGCGGACGCCAGGATCACCTCCCGCTCACCCGCCGGGAGGTACACCGCCCGCGCATCGCCCTCCGGGTCCGCCGCCATCGCCTCCAGCACCGCACGGAACATCCCCGCCAGCCGCTCGGCGTGCTCCTGGGCGAGGACGTGGGAGGTGGAGCGCAGGCTCAGGACGCCGTCGAGGGCGGTGACGGTGAGCGCGAACTCGTTCGGCGCGTCGTTGAAACCCCAGCCGTCCTCGGCCTGTTCGGCGTCCATGCGGTGGAAGTCGAGGTAGCCGAAGAAGACGTCGACCAGGCGCCCGGCACCCCGGTCCTGCTGGATGGCCGGCATCGGGAAGTGCCGGTGCGGCCAGGCCTCGATCTCCCTGGCGGACACCTGCCCGACCAGTTCGCGCCAGGTCCGCGCGGTGCGGTCGGCGGGGAAGGGCAGGGTGTTGAGGTAGGTGCCGTACAGCCGGTCGGCGCCCGCGGCCTCCGGCCGGGAGTGGGTGACCAGGCCGGCGTGGTAGGCGGGTGCGTCGGTGAGCTGGCCCATGACCTTCATGAACGCGGCGACCAGAACGCTCTTCACGGACGTCCGCGCGGCGCGGGCCAGCTCCCGCAGCGGCGCGTCGAGGTCGGCGTACCGGGTGCCGGCGCGCACCACCTCGGCGGGGCGGGACGGGTCGCCGCGCCAGGCCTCGGGCAGGGTGACCTTGGCGTGCCGGGCGACCAGGTCCTGCCAGTAGGCGCGGTCCTCCGCCGAGTCCAGCGCGGCCAGCTCGGCGGCGATCGCGTCGGCGAAACGCACCTCCGGCGCCCGGTACGGCTCCGGCTCCACGCCGTCGCGCAGGCTCTGGTACAGGCGGACCAGGTCGACCAGGAAGAGCTGGTTGCTCCAGCCGTCCATCACGGCGTGGCTCTGCGTGAAGGTGCACAGCCAGCCGTCGTCGCCGAGCAGGTGCGCGTACACCCGCAGCAGCGGCTCGTCACCGGCGAAGTCGAACGGCCGGTCGCGTTCCCGGGTGACGAACTCCCGCATGCTCCGCCGCTGTTCGTCGCCTGGGAGGGCACTCAGGTCGCGCAGCGCGACGGGTACGTCGGCCTCGGTGCGCACCAGTTGCAGGGGGCGCGAGTAGCCGGTCAGCGCGACCGTCGTACGCAGCGCGTCGTGACGGGCGACCAGCGTCGCGACGGCCGTGCGGAAGGCCGCCTCGTCGAAGGGGCGGTCGTCGTGGACGCGGTAGACGTTCACGTTGTGGTAGTTGCGCTGCTCGCTGTCGGCGAGGGTCTCCACGAGCATGCCGGTCTGCACCAGCGACAGCGGGTAGGCGTCGGACACGCCCTCGGGCAGCCCGCGCCGGTCCTCGGCGTCGAGCAGCGCGAACGGGGCGACGCCCGCGGGGGCGTCGGCGGCCGGCTCGGTGCGGCCGGACAGCGCGCCGGCCAGGCCGGCCACCGTGCGGTGGGCGAAGACGTCCCGGACGGACACGGCGAGACCGGTGGCGCGCAGGGCGCCGATCAGGGCGACGGCCCGGATCGAGTCGCCGCCCAGCTCGAAGAAGCTGTCGTGCACGCCCACCCGTTCGGCGCCCAGCACCTCGCCCCACACCGCGGCGAGCCGCTCCTCCAGCGGGGTGCGCGGCGCGGTGTGGCCGTCGGTGGTGTAGGCCTCGCTGCCCGGTGCGGGCAGGGCCGCGCGGTCCAGCTTGCCGTTGGCGGTCAGCGGGATGGCCGGCAGGGTCACGAACGCCGTCGGCAGCATGTACTCGGGCAGGGTGCGGGCGAGCCGCTCGTGCAGCCGCGCCGGTGCCACGGCGGCCTCGGTACCGTCGTCGGCGGCGACGAGGTAGGCCACGAGGCGCTGTTCGCCGGGGTGGTCCTCGCGCAGCACCACGCGCGCGTCGGCGATGCCGGGCTGAGCGGCGAGCGCGGTCTCGATCTCCCCGAGTTCGACACGGTAGCCGCGGATCTTGACCTGCCCGTCGCCGCGGCCGAGGAAGTCGACGCTGCCGTCGGCGAGCATCCGCACCCGGTCGCCGCTGCGGTACAGGCGGGCGCCGGGCGGCCCGAACGGGTCGGGTACGAACTTCTCGGCGGTCAGCTCCGGGCGGCCCAGGTAGCCGCGCGCCACGCCCGCCCCGCCGATGTACAGCTCGCCGGGGACACCGGTCGGGACCGGCTGGAGGCGGTCGTCCAGGACGTACATGGTGACGCCGGGCAGCGGGCCGCCGATGGGCATGATCTCCGGCAGGGCGGCGGCGCCCAGCGGCCCGGGTACGTCCCAGGTGCAGGTGCCGACGGAGGTCTCCGTGGGGCCGTACTCGTTGACCAGCCGGGTGGTGGGGGCGAGGGCGTGCCAGGCGGCCACGACGGGGCGGCGCAGCGCCTCGCCGGCCACGACGAGCAGCGGCGCCAGCCGCGCCGCGCGCTCCGCGTCCAGCTGGTGGGTGAGCACCTCCAGGTGGGCGGGGGTGAGCTTCACGAAGGCGTACGGGGCGTGCGCGGCCAGGGCGTCGCCGAGCTGCCCGAGGTCGAGGTCCTGCGGGAACGTGTGCACGGCCTGGCCGGCCACGAGCGGCGCCCACAGGTTGGGCACGACCAGGTCGAAGGCGACGGAGGAGAACAGCGGGGCGCCGCCGCCGGCGCCGGTGAGTTCGTCGCGGGCCCAGCGGACGTGGCCCGCGAGACCGCCGTGCGGGACGAGCACGCCCTTGGGCCGGCCGGTGGAGCCGGAGGTGTAGATGACGTAGGCGAGCCGGGCCGGGTCGTCGGTCCGCTCGGGCCGGCGGCCGGGCCGGGCGGCCACCGCGGCCCGCTCCCGGTCCAGCACGACGGTCGCGGCCGGGCCCCCGGCGTCCGTCCGGTCGGTGTACGCGGACTGCGTGAGCAGTACCCGGGCGCCCGCGTCGGCGAGGATGCCGCCGACCCGGTCGGCCGGGAAGGACGGGTCCATCGGCACGTACGCGCCGCCCGCCTTCCACACGGCGAGCAGGGCGGTGACGAGGTCGGCGCCGCGGTCGAGCAGCACCCCGACCACGGACTCGGCCGTCACCCCGAGCGCGGCCAGGTGGTGGGCGAGCCGGTTGGCGCGGGTGTCCAGCTCCGCGTACGTCAGCCGGGTGCCGCCGTCCACGACCGCGACCGCGTCGGGGGTGCGCCGGGCCTGCTCCTCGAACAGCTCCGGCACGGTGTGCGTGACGGGCTCGGCGGGGTGGACGGCGAAGGCACCGGTCAGCCGGTCGTGCTCGTCGGCGGGCAGCAGCGGGCGCCGGGCGTCGCCGCCGAAGTCGGCCGCCATCGCCTCCAGGACCGTACGGAACATGGCGCCGATCCGGTCGGCGTGCTCCGGGGCCAAGGCGCGGGTGTCGGCGGTGAGGAAGATGCTCTTCACCCGGGACGAGATGGTCAGCGGGAACTCGGTGGGGCTGTCGTCGATGCCGACGGCGTCGTCCACGAGGCCCGCGTCGACCTGCCGGAAGTCCTGGTAGTTGAAGAAGACGTCGATGAGCCGGCCGCTGACGCCGGTGTCGCGCTGCACGGCGGGCAGCGGGTAGCGGCGGTGCGCCCAGCTCTCCACCTCCCGCGCGAAGACCCCGCGGACGAGGTCCAGCCAGGTGCCGGGTATCCGGTCGAAGGCCAGCGGCAGGGTGTTGAGGTACATGCCGTAGACGCGGTCGGCGCCGGTCACCTCGGGCCGTACGTCGTAGACCAGGCCGGCGTGGAACCGGGGGGCGTCGGTGAGCAGGCTGAGCACCTTGCCGTACGCGGCGATCATCACGCTCTTCAGCGAGGCCCGGGCCTCGGCGGCCAGGGCGCGCAGCCGCGGCTCCAGGTCGTCCCACAGCACACGGACGTGGTACTTGCCGCGCGGTGCGTCCGGGGCCCCGGCCCAGGCGGTGGGCAGGGTGAACTTCTCGTAGTCGGCGACCACCCCGCTCCAGTACGCGCGGTCCTCGGTGCCGGCGAGGGAGGCCAGCTCACCGGCGACGGAGTCGGCGAAGCGCACGGCCGGCCGCTCGTACGGCTCGGGCGGCTCGCCGTCGCGGAACCGGTGGTAGCAGGTGAGCAGCTCCATGAGGAGCGAGTGGTAGCTCCAGCCCTCCATGATCGGGTGGCACTCCGTGACGGAGATCCACCAGTGGCCGTCGGCGACATGGGCGTGGAACCGCATCAGCCCCGGCACGTCGAGGTCGAAGGCGTGGGCCCGTTCCTCCCGGACGAACCGGGCCAGCGACTCCTGCAACGCCTCCGGGCCCAGCTCGCGCAGGTCGCGCACGCCGACGGTCACCTCGGCGCGCTCGTGCACCATCTGCAGCGGTACGGAGTAGCCCGTCAGGTGCAGCGAGGTGCGCAGCATGTCGTGACGGGCGGTGACCTCGCCGGCGGCCCGCCGGAAGGCGGCCGGGTCGAAGGGCCGCTCGTCCAGGATCCGGAAGCAGCTGCAGTTGTGGTAGTGGTTCTTCTCCTCGTCCGCGAGCATCTCGATGACCATGCCGGTCTGGATCTGCGACAGCGGGTAGGCGTCGACGACCCCCTCGGGCAGGCGGGCCCGGTCCGCGTCGGGGATCAGCGCGAAGGGCGCGACGAGAGCGAGGTCGTCGGTCTCCAGCGTGGCCCGGCCGGTGAGGAGTTCGCCCAGTTCGGCGACGGTACGACGGTCGAAGACGTCCCGCACGGTGAGGTCGAAGCCCTGTTCGCGCAGGGCGCCGACGAGGGACACCGCGCGGATGGAGTCGCCGCCCAGGTCGAAGAAACCGTCGTGCACACCGACCCGCTCGACCTCCAGGGCCTGCGCCCAGACGGCGGCGACGCGTTCCTCGACGGGGGTGCGCGGGGCGACATAGCGGGACGCCGCGTAGGCGGTGCGGTCGGGGGCGGGCAGGGCGCGCCGGTCGAGCTTGCCGTTGGCGGTCAGCGGCAGCCGCTCCAGCGTGACGAACGCCGCCGGCACCATGTACTCGGGCAGGTCCCGGGAGAGGAACGTCCGCAGCTCGGCGGCGTCGGGCGCGCCGTCCTCCGCCGGGACGAGGTAGGCGACGAGCTGCTCGTCCCGGACGACGGCGACGGCCTCACGCACCCCGGGATGCCCCGCCAGTACGGCCTCGATCTCGCCGAGTTCGATCCGGTAACCCCGGATCTTGACCTGGTCGTCGGCCCGTCCCAGGAACTCCAGGCTGCCGTCGGGCCGGCGCAGGGCCAGGTCCCCGGAACGGTAGAGCCGCGCCCCGGGCGGCCCGAACGGATCCGGCACGAACCGCTCGGCCGTCAGTTCCGGCCGGTTCAGATAGCCCCGGGCCACACCCGGACCCCCGACATGGATCTCACCGGGCACCCCGATCGGCACCAACTGCCCCTGCGGGTCCAGCAGATGCACGGTGAGATCGCTCAGTGGACGCCCGACCGGATTGCCCGCACCGCTCTCCAAGTCCGCCTCGACGACCCGGTAGTAGGTGGTGTGGACGGTCGTCTCGGTGATGCCGTACATGTTCACCAGCACCGGCCGGTCCAGCCCGAGCCGCCGCACCCAGGGCCGCAGCTCACCGACCTCCAGCTTCTCCCCGGCGAACACCACCGACCGCAGGACCAGCCGGCCGACCCGCTCGTCACCGGCAGCGGCCGCCGACACCAGCGACCGGAACGCCGACGGCGTCTGACTCAACACCGTCACCCGCCGCTCCACGAGAAGGTCCAAGAACTCCTCCGGCGACCGCGTCACCTCACGCGGCACCACCACCAGCGTCCCCCCGTGCGCCAGGGCACCCCACATCTCGAACACCGACACGTCGAACGCGTACGAGTGGAACATCGACCACACATCAGAGCCGTCGAACGCGTAGTGCTCCTGAGCCGTCTCCAACAGCCGCACCACATTCGCGTGACTCAGTACGACACCCTTGGGACGGCCCGTCGACCCCGACGTGTAGATGACGTACACCGCGTTGTCCGGACCCGACACCGCAGGCGGCGCATCGACCCGCTCCGACCCCAACGCATCGTCCAGCAGCACCAGCTCACCCTCGAACCCGGCGAGGAGGTCCGCCTCGGCGCCTGCGGTGACGACGACGCGGACGCCGGCGTCGGACAGCGCGTACCGCAGCCGCTCCACCGGGTGGGCGCTGTCGAGCGGGACGTAGGCCGCACCCGCCTTGAGCACGCCGATGAGCGCCGGTACGAGGTCGGGGCCGCGCTCCAGGCACACCCCGACCAGCGACTCCGCACCCACGCCCAGTGCCCGCAGACGCCAGGCCAACCGGTTCGCCCGCTCGTCCACCTCCCGGTACGACAGCGACACCCCGCCCGCGACCACCGCCACCGCGTCCGGGGTCCGCGCCACCTGCTCCTCGAACAACGCGTGCAGGGTGTGGGTGACGGGGTGGGCCGAGGCGGCGGCGTTGTGCAGGCCGGAGACGAGGAAGGCCCGCTCGTCCTCGCCGAGCAGATCGAGACGGGACAGCGGGGTCGACTCGTCCTCGACGGCCTGCTGCAGCAGGCGGACGAAGTGCCGGGCCATGCGCTCCACGGTGCCGGGCGTGAACAGGGCCGTGGCGTAGACGAACTGGCCGCTCAGAGTGCCGTCCGGGCCCTGGTTCACCTGGAGTTCGAGGTCGCACTTGGCGATGCCGCCGGTCAGCGGGTACGGCTCGACGGCCAGGCCGGGCAGGCTCAGCGTCTCGCGGCCGCGCTCGTGGAAGGTCAGGGCCACCTGGTAGAGCGGGGTGCGGGACATGTCCCGCTCGGGCTGGAGTTCGGCGACGAGCCGGGCGAACGGCACGGCCTGGTGCTCGTAGGCGTCGACCAGGCTCTCCCGGGCGGCGGTGACGAGCTGGGAGAAACGGGGATCGCCGTCCCAGCGGCCGCGCATGACGAGGTTGTTGATGCCGTAGCCGATCAGCTGTTGCAGTTCGGGACGGGTGCGGCCGGAGACGACCGTGCCGACGGGGATGTCCCGCAGCCCGGTGTAGCGGGCGACGAATGCCTGGAAGGCGGCGAGGAGGACGGCGAACGGGGTCGCGTCGTGCCGCAGGGCCAGCTCGCGGACCCGGGCGGACAGCCCCTCGGGCAGGGTGAAGGCCACGTCGGCGCCGTCGTGGTCGCGGTACGGCGGCCTCGGGTGGTCGGCCGGCAGATCGGTGGGCGTCAGGTCGGCGAGCGCCTTGCGCCAGTGGTCCAGGTGGGCGTCCAGCTCGCCGGCCGCCTCACCGGCGCGCTGCCAGGCGGCGAAGTCGGCGTACTGCACGGGCAGTTCGGGCAGCGCGGGCTCCTGGCCGGCGGTGAACGCGCCGTAGAGGGCGGCGAGTTCGGTGCCGAGGACGCTGGTGGACCAGGCGTCGAAGGCGATGTGGTGGAAGACGACGTACAGGATGTGATCGCCGGCGGCGAGCCGGACCAGTCCGGCCCGCACCGGCCACTCCTGCTCCAGGTCGAACGGGGTGACGGCCGCGGCACGCGCCACCTCGGCGGCGGCGCGCTCCCGTTCCCCGGGCGAGGCGCCGGACGCCTCCTGGAGGGGCAGCGTGAGCTCCCGTGGCCGGTCGATGACCTGGACGGGGTCGCCGTCGCGCAGGGTGTAGCGGGTGCGCAGCACCTCGTGCCGGGCGAGCAGCGCGTTCCACGCGCGCGTCAGCGCGTCCGTGTCGAGGCCGCCGCGCAACCGGAAGGCAAGCGGCACCAGGTATTCGGGGCTGCCCGGTTCCAGCCGGTTGAGGAACCACATCTGCTGCTGGCCGAAGGACAGCGGCAGCGGGCCGGAGCGGTCGGCGGGCGGGATCGTGGCGCGGCGGGCCCGGGAACGGCCGCCGAGCCGGGCGCGCAGAAGCCTCTCCTGGAGGGCGTCGACATCAGAGTTCCGCTGGTGGGGTCCGCCGCTCATCCGTATCCCGTCCTCCTGCTGCTGCCGCTCACCGAAGAACCGATCCCGGTCCGGCCGGAATCGGTGGTCGTGCCGAACTACGCCGCCGCGTGTCTCAGTGCGCGGTCTCCTGCTCCATACGGCGGCGCAGGCTGAGCGGCCGCATGTCGGTCCACACCTCGCCGATGTACTCCAGGCATTCCGCGCGCTTTCCCTGCTTTCCCTCGGCACGCCATCCGGCGGGCAGTTCGCGGTCCGCCCACCAGATCGAGTACTGCTCCTCGTCGTTGACCACGACGTAATAGACCTGTTCGTCGTCCCGCTCGTCCGCCATCGCGATTCCTCCGCTGGAAATGGTGCGTTGGGAAGTGCTGCGTTCCTGAATTCCGGGGCTATGCGCGACAGCACTCTTCTGCAGGGCCCGATACTCCGTCTATAGCGGCGCTATCCGTGTGCCTGCCGCGAGCGCGGGCCGCGTCCTCGGGGGCGGGGGAATGACTCCGGCCGGAGCCCGGGAGGACCGGGCTCCGGCCGGAGCGGGGGGACGGGGGCTGGTTCAGGTGCGCCGGACGCCCTCGGTGGGGCGGCTCGCCGGGCCGGCGGGCGCGGCGGCGGGCGCGGTGCGGTGCGTGCCGCCCGGCAGGCGGCGCAGCCCGCGCGGCAGCTCCCAGGCCCGCTTGCCCAGCAGGGCCAGGGCCGCCGGCAGCAGGATGCCGCGCACGAGGGTGGCGTCGATGAGGATGGCCACGGCCATGCCGACGCCCATCATCTTGTTCTCGATCGCGGACAGGGTGATGAAGATGGTGAACACCGCGGTCATGATGACGGCCGCGCTGGTCACCACGCCGGCGCTGGCGGCGACACCGCCGACGATGGCGTCCCGTGGCTGGGCGCCGGCCTGCCGGCGTTCCCTGATCCGGCTCAGGATGAAGATGTGGTAGTCCATGCTGAGCCCGAACAGCACCACGAACATGAACAGCGGCAGCCATTCCGCGACACCGCCGTACGAGGTGAAGCCGAGCGGCCCGCTGAGGTTGCCGTACTGGAAGACCCAGGTGAGCACGCCGTACGAGGCGCCCATCGACAGCAGGTTGAGGGCGATGGAGACCAGCGGGATGGTCACCGAGCGGAACACCAGGAGCAGCAGGACGAACGCCAGCACGAGCACGAACGCGATGACCGCGAAGGTGCGTCCGCCGAGCTGGTCGGCGAAGTCGTGGGCGAACGCCGTCCGTCCCGCGGTGGCGTACTCGACGCCGTCCACCTTGCCGAGGGTGCGGGGCAGCGCGGTGTCGCGCAGGGTCTCGAGCGCCCGCTGGGAGGCCGCGTCGGTACCGGAACCGGCCAGCGGCACCCGGACCACCAGGACGTCGTCGACGCGGACCGTGGAGACCGGGCCGGAGAGCCGGCCGCCGCTCGCGGCGATCTCGTCGTGCAGCCTGCCGACGGCGGCGCGCACCGCGGGCGTGTCCGGTGATCCGCCGCCGGTGTTCCACACCGCGATCCGGGCCGGGGTGGGCGAGCCGGGGAAGGCGTCCTGCATCCGGATCGCCGCGTCCACGGTCGGCGCGCTGCGCGGCAGGCTGTTGACGACGGCGGCGTCCTGCAGGTGCATGGAGAACATCGGCAGCGCCATGACCACGAGGGCCACGACGGCGGCACCGCCCCACACCAGGGGCCGCTTGACGACCTTCTGGGCCAGCCGGCGCCAGGTCGCCGACTCCAGCACGGTGGTGCGCCGCTTGCCGAGCCAGGGGATGCGGCCCTTGTCCACCCGGTGGCCGAGCGCGGCGAGCAGCGCGGGCAGGACGGTGACGGAACCGACCATCGCCAGGCCGACGATGACGATCGTGCCGAGGGTGAGCCCGCGGAAGACGTCGAGGCCGCTCAGCAGCAGTCCGCTGACGCAGAGCATGACGGTGACGCCGGAGACGGCGACGACGTGCCCGGAGGTCTTGGCGGTGATCCGCAGCGCCTCGGCGACCGTACGGCCCGCGGCCCGTTCCTCGCGTTCCCGGCGCAGGTAGAACAGCGAGTAGTCGATGCTGACGGCGACCCCGATCAGCAGGATCATCGAGGAGACCGCGCTGTTGACGGCCACCCACTGGCCGAGCACGCCGATCAGTCCGAAGGCGGCGGCCACGGCGGTGGCGGCGAGCAGCAGCGGGACGGCCGCCGCGACCAGCGCGCCGAACACGATGAGCAGGATGACGAGGGTGATCGGCAGGGAGGTGCTCTCGGCGCTGGAGAAGTCCTTCTTCACCGCGTCGTCGACGGCCCGGGAAAGGCTCTGGTCACCGGCCTGTACGACACGGATGTCCGGGTGCCGGCCGGCCACCTCGTGGACGGCGTCGACCACCGCGTCGAAATGGGCGTCCATTTTCTCGTTGGGCCCGGCGACGAAAAAGGTGACGAGGCCGGACCGCCCGTCGGCCGAGATCTGCCGTTCCCCCCGGGGATCCAGCGGGGTGCGCAGTTGCGAGACCGTACCGGGGGTCTTGTCGAATGCGGCGACCAGGTCCCTGACCGCCTGCTGCATTTCCGGGTCGTCCCTGAATTTCGGCCCGTCCTTGTCGCGCGACTGGACGAGGACGTTCTCCAGGACGGGTTCCCAGTCCTTCTGTTCGTTCAGAACCTGCTGGGCCACCCCGGATTCGCCGGGGTCCTTGGTGACGGCGCTGTCGCCGGACACCAGGGAGGTGGACAGGACGGCCAGCATGACGAGTGCCAGCCATCCTCCGACGGCCAGCGCGCGGTGCCGGATCGACCAGCCGGCGACGCGTTCGACCAGGGTGCCGTTCTGCGGGTTTAACCGCTTGCCCTTGGGCGGCATGAACTAGGGTCCTTCCGTGAAGGGGGGCTGGTGAGAGACTCGCGTACGACGCGAGACAGTGCCTCTTCCACCGGGCCGCCGAGTTGCCGCTCGACGGCCCGGACTCGTTACGCCGTCACTCGACGTCCTTGAGGATCCGCTCGACCGACCGCATCCGGGTCTGCAGGTCGGCCAGGCGTTCGTCGATGCCGGCGAGTTGCTGGAGCGCGGAGTCGTGTGACCGGGTGGCCCGCTCCGCCAGCGTCCGGTACTCGTGGTCGCGGGCCAGGATGGCCCGCGCCCGCCAGGTCGTGGCCAGGTGCCAGATGACGATGGTGATGACCGCAGCGAACGCGCCGACCAGGCCGACGGTGCCGACGACCTCCTGCCAGGCGTGGTAACTCATCGCGGGCTTCCCTTCTCGCCGTCCTCCGGGACGTGTGCGTGGGTGGTGAGCGGTGACAGCGTGTCCGCGATGCTCTGCGGGGTCAGATGGAGCGCGAAGGGGGTCACCTCGTAGAACTTCATCGCTTTCCCGTCGCTCGATATCTCCAGTTGGCCGATGACCAGTCCCGCCGCCTCCAGCCGTCTGAGGTGGGCCTGGAGCAGGGCCCTGCTGATGCCGAGTTCACGGGCCAGCCGGCTGACGTAGTTGCGGCGCCGGGCGAGCGCGGCCACGACTCCCAGCCGGTGCGGGTTCGCCAGGGTTCCGAGCACCCGGGCGAGCCGGTCGGCGGGCAGACCGCACGCGTCCGGACCGGCCTCGGTGGGGTCGGGCGCCGAGGGGCCGGGACCGTCCGGGTCGGCTGCCGGCCGCGTCAGGTCAGTCACCGGGTCCGCCGAGGTCACCGGTACGACGGGTGCTCCACCGCGTGCAGGCCCAGCGGACGCCCATGACGGTGCTCGCGGTCAGGACGGAGACGGCGGGCCCCATGCACACCAGCATCACGCCGTTGTCGACGAGCCGTCCGCCCAGGTAGCCGAGGCCCAGGGTGCAGGACACGAAGACGGCCTCGGCGGCCAGGGCACCGAGGAGGTAGCTGCGCGGCGGGAAGTCGACGATCCCGGCCGTGACCCCGCCGAGGCCGCGGCCGCTGGGCACGAACCGCATCGCGATCACCGAGGGCACGCCGTAGCGGCGGAACCGCTCGGCGGCCCGGTCCAGCATCGAACGCCGCTTCTGCCGGCGGGACATCCAGCGCAGCGCACGGCCACGGGCGAGGCACCCCGCCCAGAACATGCTCATGTCACCAAGGACGGTGCTCGTCAATAAGATCACGATCAGGAGGGGCAGGTTCAGGCTGCCGGCCGCGGCGAGGGCGCCCGCGCCGGCCACCAGGGCCGAGTTCGGGATCATGGGCGGCATCGTCACGAGTACGAGCAGGACGTACATCCAGTGCGAACCGTCCACCCCGATCAGCTCCCCTCGGTTGTCGCGTGCCTCTCCGCGTCATCACCTGCATACGGAGACTTGCACGTCCACTGACGCGCGACAACGCGAACGGGGGCACCCCAGGGGGATCTACGGGCCGCCCCCTAGGGGTTCCACCCCGAGACCCTCAGACATCCCTCACTCCTCGTCGCTGGTGCGCACCGGGGTCGTGCGGCCGGGCTCGGGCGGCTCCGCCAGTTCGGACCGCACCACCAGGACGTCGCCGATGAAGAGGTCGTAGATCAGGATGCCGAGGGCACCGCCGACCAGCGGACCGACGATCGGGATCCACCAGTAGGAGCTGAACGCGCCGGCCAGGCTCCCCGGGAAGGCCAGGCCGTCCCAGCCCGCCGCGTAGGTGAACAGGCGCGGCCCGAAGTCGCGGGCGGGGTTGATGGCGTAGCCCGCGTTGGCTCCGTAGGACATGCCGATGGCGGCGACGACGAGGCCCACGACCAGCGGCCCCAGGTTGGCCCGCACGGCCTGGTTGCGCAGGTCGATGACGGCGGCGATCAGCATGAGCAGGAAGGCCGTACCGACGATCTGGTCGATCAGCGGCCCCCAGACACCGCCGTGGAAGTACGCGGCCGGGAAGGTCGCGAAGATCGAGAACGTGGCGTTCGTGTGCCCGTTCACCTTCGGCCCCGGCGCCGCGCTGTCGTAGGCGTTGATCGCGCTGTGATAGACGAGGTAGACCAGGGCCGCCCCGGTGAGGGCGCCGACGACCTGCGCGAACCAGTACGGCAGGACCTTGGCCCAGGAGAACCCGCGGCGGATGGCCATGGCCAGGGTGACCGCGGGGTTGAGGTGGGCGCCGCTGATCCCGCCGGCCACGTAGACGCCGAGCATGACGGCGAAGGCCCAGCCCCAGGTGATGAGCAGCCAGTCGCCGGCGGCGACGAAGATCGTGGTGGGGGTGGCGGCCCGGCCGGAACCGGGCAGCGCGGCGACCGCCATCGCGACCACACCGCAGCCGAAGGAGATGAGGACGAAGGTTCCCAGGAACTCCGCCATGCACTCGCCCAGCAGGCCGCCCCTGCTCCTGAGGCGGGACGGTTTGACGAGCGCAGGGATTTCCACAGCCATGGAGGCCCCCTCAGAAGAGAGCAATTCGGCCAATATCACCATATTGGCTCACAAAACCACTCTCCGCAGGGTGAACGCTCCCGGCAGGGGTCAGCTGTCGAGGTCGTCGGCGTAGTGGCGAAAACCCCGTCGTTCCCGGTGCAGGGCCCACAGGGCCTGCGCGAGCACGTCCGGGTCCTTGCGGGCGTGCCCCCGGGCGATGGCCCCCGGGATCACCAGCTGGGCGACGTGGATGCCCTCACCGGCCAGCCGGTCGTGCAGCAGATGGCCGTAGGCGCTCTCCGCCGCGAAGGCGATCGAGGTGCCGGCCCGCTCGGGATGCGGTACGGCCGCGCTGCCGCCGTTGACGAACAGGATCGTGCCGCGCCCGAGCCGCCGCATCCCCGGCAGCACCTGCCGCACGGCGGCCACCGCCCCGTACACGGAGAACTCGATCGGCCCCACCAGGTCCCGGTGCCCGGTGTCCAGCACGGGCCGCATGAAGTCGCGGTGCGGCACCGGGCTGTACTGGAGCACCTCGACGGTCCCGAGGGCCTCCGCGAGCCGGTCCAGCGCTTCCGCCAGCTCCTCCGGCCGGCGCACGTCGGCGGGGAAGCCGCGCGCGGTGATCCCCTCGGCCGCGAGGTCCTCGGCGATCGCGTCCAGCCGGCCCCGGTCCCGGGCGACCAGGCCGACCCCGAACCCCTCGCGTCCGAACCGCCGCGCGACGGCGGCACCGAGCCCCGGCCCGGCTCCCACGATGGCGACACTGCTCATGCCCGGCATCCGTACCGCACGGGCCGCCGCCTCACACCGCCCGCCTCACCACACCGGCTGCCTCACACGGCCGTCGCACCGCTGCCGTCCCACACCGGCCGCGGTGCCTCCGGGCCGGCGGCGGCCTCCCGGATGCGTGCCAGCTGGGCGACGGTGACCGCCCGCACGGCGAACGCGCCGGCGACGGCGGCACCGACGACCGCCGCGTCGCTGGCCAGCAGCGGCCACACCTCGGTGTAGGCGCGGGCGATGATCTCGTCGGCGGAGTCCTCGTAGACGATGCCCACCCCGCTGAGCATCCCGAGCAGCCAGAGGACCCACCACACGTTCACGGAGACGGGCAGCCGGCGCCCCGGGGCGGAACCGCGGAACGCGTCGGCGACGATGCCCCGCGGGAACCACAGGTTGACGACCGGGACGATCCAGCCCGCGTACACCCAGAGGCCGGCGTACCGGGGCGCCCGGCCGGACAGCAGGCGCGCGTTGTCCCGCAGCCGCACCACCCAGGACAGGAAGAGCACGGCGCAGACCAGCACCGCGGCCCCGCCGACGGACGTGACCTGGTGGTACGAGTCCTCCAGCGCGGTGAGCGGCCGGTGCAGCCCGCCCCCCTGGTCCGGCGGCCCGGAACCGGGCTCACCGGCGTGTGCCAGCCGCGCCTCCCACACGCCGCGCGCCACCCAGGCGGCGCCCGCGAGCAGCAGCCCGGCGACGGCGAGCCGCCCCGTCACCCGGACGTCCCGGTACGGCGTCGGCCGCCCGGCGGCCCACTCCTCGCGCGCGGCCGGCGCGTCCTCGTGCCCCATCGACCCTCCCCTTGCCGGCGCCCGGGCTCCTCCCGGTCCTCTCCCGGTCTCCTCGGGTGAGGACGACGGCAGCCGGTCCGCCGTTCCGCTCCCAGGGGAGAAGGCCGAGGTCAGGCCATCCAGAAGAACACGGCCGTCATGCGCTTCTCCGCCAGCGTGCGGCCGGAGTAACCGGTCGCGCTGTGCACCAGGTTGGCGTGGTAGAGGAGCAGCCGGTTGTACTTGTGCGGGACGCGGACGTCCTCCTCGAAGGCGTCCGGGGTGACATAGCGGGTGCCGAGGGCCTCGACCAGGTTGGTGTGCGGGGCCTGGACGACGTTGCCGCCGAGCCGGCCGCCGGGCAGGGACTGGCGGTAGAAGCTGGTGCCGCAGTCCTTGGGGACGTCCGGGTTGAGATAGAGCACGGCCGCGTACCGGCACAGGGCGCGGGAGTCGGTGTGCGGGCGGGGCTCGCTCTCGCCCTCCCCGACCACCTGCACGCAGTTGTGGTTGAGGGTGCCGCCGCCGGGCGCCTGCTGCACCCACAGCTCCTTCGCCCCGGTCGCCTTCTTCACCAGCCGCTCGATGCGGCCGAGTTCGCCCGGTTCGAGACCGGGCATGGCACGCAGCCCGGGCCAGGTCTCGGAGGTGTACGGATACCCCTCCACCCAGTCGTCCTTGTCCAGGCACCGCTGCCGTACCGCGTCGACGTCGGGCAGGACGTCGTCCAGCACCCAGTAGTCACGGCCCTTGGTGGGCTTGCGGTAGGGCAGGACGGGCAGCGCGGCCGGCGGGCGGGGCGGGGGCTGTGGGGACATGCGGCGAATCTAGGGGCGCGCCGGGTCCGCCGTCTCCCGGGCAGAGGTCAACCTTCCACCCGGTAAAGGCCAATCTTTCCCCAACGGGTTCCGGTGAATCTTTACCCGGCGGCGCCGAGACGAACGGGCCCCGCGTCCGTACTGCTGTGCGTCGGAACCGCCCACGGGCGGGAACCCCCAGCAGGAGGAACGGTGCGCTTTTCGCGGAACGCGACGGGAACGCTCTTCGTGGGCGGTGCGATGGCCCTGACCCTCACCGCCCTCGCCTACCCGGGCATGCTCGGACTGGACAAGGTCTCCACCGCCCAGGACCGCGTCATCGCCACCACTCAGTGGGGGCCGCTCACCGAGCAGGACCGGGACTTCGTGGTGAAGGTGCGGGCGGCGGGCCTGTGGGAGTACCCGGTGGGTCAGATCGGGCTGCAGAAGGGCGGCTCCAAGGCTGTGATCACGGCCAGTCAGCACCTGATCGACGGGCACGCGGCGCTGGACACCACCTGCCGCAAGATCGCCCCGCTGCTGAACATCACGCTGCCCAACGTGGCGAGCCCCCAGCAGGAGGGCTTCGTGAACACGCTGAAGGCGGACACCGGCAAGCAGTTCGACACCGACTTCGCCAACATCCTGCGGATGACGCACGGCGCGATCTTCAACGCCATCGCGAAGATCCGCTCCACCACGAAGAACTCGCTGGTACGGGCCCTCGCCGACCAGGCCAACGACACGGTGCTGGACCACATGACCGTGATGGAGAAGACGGGCCTGGTCGACTTCGACCAGACCCTGTTCCAGCAGACCACCCCGCCGAAGCTGCCCAACTCGGACCTGACCCCGCCGGCCCCGCCGCCCGGCCAGCCCGAGGTGGTGCTCACCCCGCCGGCGACCGCCACCGCCAGCCCGGTGGACCTCTCGGGCCTCCTCGGCGGCGGCGGCACCCCGGCCCCGGGGGCGAGCCCCGATCCGGCACCTACGGGGGGCTAGCTAGGCCCCGGAGGAAAGGCCCTGGGCCAGCCACACCGTGGTGTCCGGTGGGAGGAGGGTGGCCGCCGGCAGCGGGGTGCTGGCCAGCAGGATCTCGCCCGGCGGGAGCGGGACCGGGTCCGGGCCGAGGTTGGTGACGTTGCGCCAGCCCTCGGTGCGGGTGAAGTCCAGCACGCCGGCGGGCGCGTCCGGCGTCCAGGTCAGCGTCTCGCCCGCCAGCAGTTTGCGGCGCAGCCGCAGCGCCGTGCGGTACAGCTCCAGCGTGGAGCCCTCGGTGCCGGCCTGCGCCTCGACGGCGTACGCCGCGTACGACGGCGGCTGCGGGAGCCAGCCGGCCCCGGGCCCGAAGCCGTACGACGGCCCGGTGGCCGTCCACGGCAGCGGCACCCGGCAGCCGTCGCGGCCCTTGCGGACGTGGCCGGTCTGCTCCCAGATCGGGTCCTGGAGCACCTCGGTGGGCAGGTCGGCGACCTCGGGCAGGCCCAGTTCCTCACCCTGGTAGAGGTACGCCGCACCGGGCAGCGCCAGCATCAGCAGGGTCGCCGCCCGCGCCCGGCGCAGGCCGGCCGCCGGGTCGAGCGCGGGCGCGGTGCCGTGCGAGAGCAGCCAGGCGGCCGGGTCGGTGCCGGGCGGCAGCATCAGCCGGGAGGCGTGCCGTACGACGTCGTGGTTGGACAGCACCCAGGTGGCGGAGGCACCGGCGGCGCGGGCCGTGACCAGCGAGGCGGTGATGACGTCCCGCAGTTCCCCGGCGTCCCAGCGGGCCTCCAGGTACTCGAAGTTGAACGCCTGGCCCAGCTCGTCCGGGCGGGCGTACAGGGCGCGGCGGGCGCCCGGCACCCAGGCCTCGGCGACGGCCGTGCGGGGCGGGCTGTAGGCGTCGAAGATCTTGCGCCAGTCGCGGTAGATCTCGTGGACCTCGTCGCGGTCCCAGTAGGGGTGGCTGCCCGGCGCGACCCGGGGCAGCGCCTCCTCGCCGGTCGCGCCGAGGTCGCCGAGGTCCCGCAGCGGCTCGGTGAGGTCCTTGGCCAGGCCGTGGGCGACGTCGACGCGGAAGCCGTCCACGCCCCGGTCGGACCAGAACCGCAGGGTGGTGCGGAAGTCGGCGCGGACCTCCTCGTTCTGCCAGTTCAGGTCGGGCTGTTCGGGCGCGAAGAGGTGCAGGTACCACTCCCCGTCCGGCACCCGCCGCCAGGCGCTGCCGCCGAAGACCGACTGCCAGTCGCTGGGCGGGAGTTCCCCGCGCGTCCCGCGCCCCCGCCGGAAGACGTAGCGCTCCCGGGCGGCCGAGCCGGGCCCGGCGCGCAGCGCCTCCTGGAACCAGGGGTGCAGGTGCGAGGTGTGGTTGGGGACGACGTCCACGACGACCTTCAGCCCGAGCCGGTGCGCCTCGGCGACCAGGGTGTCGAAATCGTCCAGCGTGCCCAGGCGTTCGTCGACCCCGCGCGGGTCGATGACGTCGTAGCCGCCGTCGGCGAGTTCGGAGGGGTAGAAGGGGCTCAGCCACAGGGCGTCCGCCCCGAGGGCGGCCACGTGGTCCATCCGCTCGGTGATGCCCCGCAGGTCGCCGAGGCCGTCACCGTCGGCGTCGGCGAAGCTGCGCGGATAGACCTGGTAGACGACGGCCTGCCGCCACCAGTCGGGGTTCCTGGACGAGAGGTCCGGCGAGAGGTCCGGCGAGAGGTCTGCCATTCGGGCTCCCAGGGGAGACGGACGACGGTACGGAATCTGTATCTGTCCACCTTGCCCGGAAAGGGAACCCCCGCTGGGACGCCACGCGCCGCCGGGTGGTCAGCGGGCGACCGTCTCCAGGTACAGCTTCACGTACCGGTCCGCGGCCACCTCCAGGGCCACGTCGACCAGGGCCCGTTCGCGGCCGCCCTCGTGGATCTCGGACTCGCCCAGGCGGGGCCGGCGGTCCACGACGGTCTGGCCGCGGGCCGGGCCGGGGGCGAGGGAGACCTCGACCGGGAGGAGGCGGGTGGTGAGGCCGGCCGGGTCGGCGACCGCGCACACCGCGCCGGCGTCGCCGAGGCCGCCCGCCTCCTCGGCCTCCGGCGGCTCGCCCTGGTGGGCGGGGCGGTGGGCGAGCAGCTCGCCGGCCAGCCGGGTGCCGGGCTCGGCGCTGGCGCGCAGCCGGTGCACGTCCGCGCTGTCCACGACGACCTGCTGGAACACGTCCAGGCCGTACATGGTGATCGGCACACCGGCGGTGAGCAGGATCGCGGCGGCCTCCGGGTCGTGCCAGACGTTGAACTCCGCGACCGGGGTGGCGTTCCCGGTGGCCACCGCCCCGCCCATGAACACGATCCGCTCGACGTTCCGGGTCACCTCGGGGTGGGTGCGCAGCAGCAGGGCGATGTTCGTCAGGGGCGCGGTCGGGATCAGGGTGACCGGGCGCGGCGAGGCGAGGATCTCCCGGCGCAGCAGGGTCACGGCGTCGACGTCCGCCGGGGCCCGGGTGGGGGCGGGCAGGCCCAGGTCGCCCATGCCGTCGGAGCCGTGCACGTGCCGGGCCGAACGGGGCGGCTCCAGCAGCGGCCGCTCGGCACCCCGCGCCACCGGGATGTCGGGTGCGCCCGCCCGCTCCAGCACGGTGAGCGTGTTCCGTACGACCCCGTCCACATCGGTGTTCCCGGCCACGCACGTCACCGCCCGCAGGTCGAGCCCCGGGTGCCGCACGGCGAACAGCAGGGCCAGCGCGTCGTCGACCCCGGTGTCGCAGTCGATGATCACGGGGATGGGCTGTCCGGTCACAGCGGACTCCTTCCGTCGAGCCGACGATAGATCAAGCGGGCGCGGGGTGAGCGGCGGCGGATGGGCTGCCCGGGGCGGGAGCCTCACCCGTACGGCGCGGAGGGCTGGTGGGGGGTGGGGGGTGGTGGTGCCGTGGGAGCAGGCACCGTCGGCCGCACGCAGACCAGGAGGCACGATGTCCCCCGCGATACGAGCGATACGCGCGCTACCCGACCGCATACCCCGTGGCGTCGTCCTCTCCCTGCTGGCCACCGGTCTGCTCGCCGCCGGCGGCTGCGCGGCGCTGAGTCTGAAGCAGCCGGCGAGCGCGCCGTACCCGCTGCCCACGGTGGATCCGACGAGTCCGCCGGCGAAGGCGTCGACGCGGGCCGACGCCTCCGCGCTCAGCGACGAGCAGGCGCAGGCCGCGCTGATCAACCAGACCGACCTGGGCGCCCCCTGGACGGCCACGCGCGGCGCGGCCACCTGGCGGGACGGGCTGCTGAAGACGCACACCTCGGCCGGGCAGTGCGAGCGGCTGCTGGACGCCCTGTACAGCGACGAACTCCTCGGCGCCCCGGCCCGGGTCGCCGTCGGCCTGGACGACGCCGACACCGACGCCCAGCTCCGCTACCAGATCGGCGCCCGTCGCCCGGCGGACGTCGACGCCGTGCTGTCCTGGCTGCGGACGATGCCGGCGCAGTGCGCGCGGTTCACGGCCACCACGGAACTGGGCCTCGTGGAGGACGTCCGGGTCGTGGACGCGCCGCTGCCGCAGGTCGGGGACGCCCGGCAGGGCCTGCGCGTCTACCTCTCCACGACGACACCGGACAACCAGCAGTACCTGCTCACCATGGACGTGGCCGCCGTCCGGGTCGGCGAGGACGCCTTCGCGCTGACCAACGCGGGCCTGGGGGACGTCCCGAACGACGCCACCCAGGCCGCCGTGCAGATCGGCGCCCTGCGCCTGGCGGACATCCGCAAGCAGGGACGCGCGCAGGTCTGAGGCTCACAGCGGGGGCTGCGCCGGGGCCGGCCCAAGAGTGGTGGTGCCGGGCGCGGTGCGGTGACCCAGGCCGGTGCGGTAGGCGTCCAGGGCGGCCTCGGTACGGCCCGTGCGGCGCAGCAGGTCGCCCAGCAGCCGGCACAGGTCGGCGAGGTCGCCGGCGGCGCCCGCGCGTTCCAGCAGGCTGAGGGCGCGCACGTAGTGCTCCTCGGCGGCCTCGGTGTCCCGGGCGTCCTCGGCGATGATGCCGAGCAGGCGGTGCGCGGCGGCGGCGTGCACGGCGCCGCGTTCGGAGGAGAAGTCGCCGAGGACGCCCTCCAGGAGGGCGGCGGCCTCCGCGGAGCTGCCCCGGCGGTGCAGCACGTCGGCGAGTTCGACGGCGGCCTGGCTGCGGTACAGGGCGGCCCGGGTCTGGGAGAGCATCGCGTACGCCTGCCGTAACTCGGCCTCGGCACGGTCCAGTTCGCCGTTCTGAGCGTAGACGTAACCGCGCATCCAGTGGCAGTTGGCCAGCTCGGTGCGCAGGCTCAGCTGCCGGTACAGCTCGGCCGCCTTGGCCAGGGAGGCGTCGGCCTCGGCGATCCGGCCCTCGGCGAGCAGGGTACGGGCGACCGAGCGGTGCATACGGGCGATCAGCGCGGGGTCGCCGGCCCGCGGTGCGAGCGCGAGCGCGAACTCGGCGGCCTGGGCGGCGCGGGCGTGGGCGCCCATGTCCATGTAGGGGCCGATGACGCTGGCGTAGAGCAGCAGCAGCGCGTCGGGGTCGTGCAGTCCGCCCCGGTTCAGCTCGTCGAGGGTGGACTCCAACAGGTAGACGGCGTACCGGAGTTCGCCGGCGAGGTAGTGGGCGACGGCCCGGCCGCGGACGGCGGGCACACGCACCGGCAGGGTCTGGTCGGCCAGCCGCTCCTCGGCCTGCTCGAAGTACTCGCGCGCCTCGGTCAGGTCGCCGGTCTCCAGGGCGCACTCGCCGAGTCCGAGCAGGGCGGCGGCCTGTTCGCGGCCGAGTCCGTGGGCCTCCGCCTCGGCGCGCAGCACGCCGTACTGGGCGGCGGCCTCCTCGGCCCGCCCGTCGGCGAGGACGCGCTGGGCCTCGGTGAGCCGGAGTCGCAGGGCGGTGGCGAGGTGGGCGGGCCGGCCGGCGGCCAGCTCCTCGAAGGCGACGCCGAGCCGCTCCGCGATGTGCCGTAACGCCTCGTCGGAGGCCCGGACCCGGCCGGCCTCCAGGGTGGAGATGTAGGCGGGTGAGTACGCCGGCTCCGCCAGCTGTCGCTGGGTGAGGCCCCGTTCGCCGCGCAGCCGTTGTACCCGCCGCCCGATGACCTCCGGGTCGTCCCGCTCCACCATGCCTCGCGTCCCCCCAACGCCCCGGGTAACCCTTGCCGTCGACTCGGGCAGCCCCTAGGTTAAACGGCGAATTAAGCACGCTTAACAGGCCGCTGTCGTGTTGCGAGGTGACCGTGCCCGGACGTCCATCCGCACCCTACGCACGCCCCACCGCACGGAGGGCCGTAACGGCCGCGGTGATCGCCGCGACGGCCCTGCTCCTCGCGGCGAACGCCGGCCCGGCGAGAGCGCAGGGCCTACAGAGCCCGCACGAAGGCGGCCCAGGCCCGCGGGTCCACAGCGAGGTGCGCCAACTCGGGCTGCTTTGAGTCCCTGACAGCAATGAGGGCGGGCAGATCGGCGACCTCTACGCAATCACCGCCGGTGTTTCCGCTGTGGCTTGACTTGTGCCATGCGGCGGGGTGGACAACGGCACACTCGACACACTCACCGCCGCTACTCCCGCTGTACGAGGACTTGCGCCACGCGGCGGGGCCGAGTGCGGCGCATTCGACGCAGTCGCCGCCGTTGCTCCCGCTGTAGCTGGACTTACGCCACGTCGCGCTGTCGAGCTGTCGGCTGGTCTCCATAGCTCTCCTCCATCACGTGGGCGATCAACTCTGCCGAGTCCCGCACCGAGAGCGCGGCAGCCTGTAGCTGATCGTAATGGAGCCAGCCCTCGCTGACGCTCTCCGGATTGGCAGTCATGTGTCCCTGGATGAAGTCCTCCGTGTAGACGATGTCAGGGTGGTCGTCGAAGCGCAGGAGATTGAAGGCGCCGTGCACGGCGGGGTGTTCGCCCGCCGCGTTCGGCAAGATCTGGACGTTGACCATGCGCTGGTCTCGGAAGCTCAACAGGTGCGCGAGTTGCTCTCGCATCACCTCCGGCCCACCCATCGGGCGGTACAGCAGGGCCTCGTCCAGCACGACCCACACCAACGGCGGCCGCTCCCTCTGCAGAAGACGCTGCCGCTCCAGTCGAGCGGCAACCAGCTCATCGAGATGACCCCGGCCCGGCGCGCCGAGCACCGCACGCGCGTACCTCTCGGTCTGCAGCAACCCGTAAACGACCTGCGCCTGAAACGTCGAGATGTACGCCGCCTTCGCCTCCATCTCCGCATACGGCTGGAACCACGTGGGCAACTGGCTCCGCAGGACCAGTCCGACCATCCGCGAGAAGAAGCCGTCCGTCATCAGCGCCGCGTCCACCCGTTCGGCGAACTCCCGCGTCGGCACCTTCAGCGTGGTCTCGATCTGGCCGATCAGCGAACCCGTGCAGAAGACGACCGCGCCGAGTTCCTTCTGCGTGAGCCCCGCCTCCTCCCGTTTTCTGCGCAACTCCGAGCCGAAGTAGTCCAACGGAGAGGCGCTGGGGTCGAGCGGACGGATGTTGACCATGAAGAGAGGCACCCCCTGCGATCGTTCTGTTGCAGAGCGTAACGACAAGATCCCGCAGCTGTCCCGGGATTCGGGAAACCCGGTGGCGCCACTGTCAGGGGCATGACCTACCCTTTGCACACTCGCCGCACGAGGCACACACGGCTCATGCACAGGGGGCTCACGTTCGCCGTGCCCTTGCGGCTCCCCATGCCTTTCATTCGTTCCGGGGGTTCGAATCAGCGTGCGCAAGCGCTCTCTCACGGCCGCCACCACCCTGGCGGTCCTCTTCAGCTCCGCGGCTCTCGCCGCCGCCCCGGCGTTCGCCGACTCCGCCCGGCCCCTGCCGGTGCGGCAGAGCGGTGACATCGTCGTGGACTCCGTCCACCGGCAGGTCTTCGTCAGCGACCCGCTGAACGGCAAGATCGTCGTCACCGACTTCAACGGCGACGTCGTCAAACAGCTCACCACCCGCATGTCCGGCGTCCAGGGCCTGGAACTGTCCGCCGACTCCGGCACGCTCTACGCGGCCGTGCAGGACCTCGACTCCATCGCCGTGATCGACACGGCCACCGACACCGAGTCCACCCGGTACGAGGTCGGCGACAAGCCGCTCAGCGTGGCCTTGGCGGGCGGCAAGCTGTGGTTCGGCTACGGCGGCCCCGCCGCCGGCAACATCGGCTCCGTCGACCTGACCGCCGAGGACCACAAGGTCACCCTCGGCCAGGACGCCGACTGGTACTCCGCACCGCTGCTGGACGCCGCGCCCGGCTCCAACACGCTCGTCGGGGGCGCGGTCGGGCAGAGCCCGGTCGAACTGGCCTCGTACGACGTCTCCTCGGGCACCGCCACCAAGGTCGCGAGCACCCGTGAGGCCGGCGACAACCTCGGCGACTTCCAGGTCACGCCCGACGGCAAGGACGTCGTGGTGGCCAGCGGCGCGCCGTACTACCAGCAGGTGTTCCGGACGTCCGACCTCAACGAGGACGGCAAGTACGTCACGGACGCCTACCCCAACTCGGTGGCGATCGCCCCCGACGGCACCCTCGCGGCCGGCATCGACGGCTCGTACCACCCGGACGTCTACATCTTCAAGCCGGGCTCCGGTGAGCCGGTCCGCACCTACGACTTCCCGAACACCGGCACCACCTCGGGCTCCGACCTGCTGGCCCGCGCAGGTCTCGCCTGGGCCGCCGACGGCTCCCGGCTGTTCGCGGTGACCAGCAACAGCCAGGGCGTGTTCTCCCTGCGCGTGCTGAACGCGCCCACCAAGGCGACGAGCACCGTCACCGTGGACGCGCCGGCCACCGCGACCCGGGCGAAGAAGCTCACCGTGAAGGGCAAGGTCGCCTCCACGACGGCCGTACCCGCCGGCACCCGGCTGACCGTGACCCGCACCGACCTGGAGTCGCCGAAGGGCAAGCCGCTGGCCGCGGCGGTCACCAGGGCGGACGGCACGTTCTCCTTCACCGACACCCCGCCGTCCGGCGGCAAGGTGAAGTACACGGTGGCCTACGCCGGCGACGCCGACCACGCGGCCGCCTCCGGCTCGGACACCGTCGAGGTCTCCCGCGCCAAGACGACGGTGACGATCAACAACAACGGCAAGGTGTACGCCTACGGCAAGGACGTCAGGTTCACCGCGCACCTCGGCACGACGTACTCCAGCCGTACGGTGGAGATCTGGGCCGACCCGTTCGGCTCCGACAAGCCGAACAAGCGGGTGAAGACCGGAAAGGTCGACTCCCACGGCAACCTGTCGGTCACCCTGGACCTGAAGCGGGACACCAAGGTCACCGCGAAGTTCACGGGCGACTCGCGCTACCTGCCGGCGTCCGCGGCCAGCACGGTCGGCGCGCAGGTCAGCGTGTCCACGTCGGTCTCCAAGCACTACAAGGCGAAGTCGGCGTGGGGCCACACGTACTACTTCTTCCACAAGAACAAGAACCCGCTGATCACGACCAAGATGACGTGGTACCCGGACCGCGCGCAGAAGTTCGAGTTCGAGGTGTACTACCAGGGCCGCTGGTACCCGGGCGACCCCGCCTACTTCAGGCTCGGCTCCGACGGTTTCTCGCGGGTCACCATCACCGGCGACCACAGCAAGGACGTCGGCTGGCGGTTCCGGGTCCGCTCGTCGTACATCAACAGCGCCTCCGGTGACACCGTCAACTCCACGACGCACGGGGCCTGGAGGTACTTCACCTTCACCAAGTAGGCGCTGGGTTCCGCCTCTTCGGCACGCGGCGCACGCTCCGACGCGTGCGCCGCCGTGTCTGCCGACAGCCGCCCCTGGGGTTACCACGCCCTCCCTTCCGGCAGAGTGGCCAGGCCGGGGGCGGACAGGTGCAGTACTTCGTAGCGTTCGGTGGCGTCGTGATCCGCGGCGGGGGTGTCCTCCCACAGGACGAGCCTGAACAGTTGCCAGTGCCGGGGGTCCAGGGCCAGTGCGGCGGTGTGGACGCCAGGGAGCCGGGAGAGCTGCCGGAGCCCCTCGACTTCCTGCTCGATGAGCCTGGCCGTCCCGAGTCCGGTCCGGTCGGAGTCGGGGTCGGGGGGAAGCGCGGTCAGGCGGCGGGTCGCGGCCCGCACAGGCGCGGTGCGGGCGGGGCCGGAGTAGCAGGCGACACCGGTCCAGTGCAGGGCGGCGGGGCGGCCGAAGTCCCGGATGATGTTCTGGAACCCGCCGGCGCCGACCAGGAAGTGGGCCATGGCACCGGTGTCGTTCCAGAGGTAGCACGGGGCGTACTGGTTGACGGGCGAGCCATGGGTGCCGCGCTCGCGCATCAGGTATGCCTTGAGGCCCAGTCCCGCGCGGTCGTCGAGGACGTGGCCGCCGGTGGCGACCCGCTTGCGGACGATCTGCATGTCGTAGTCGGCGGGCAGGGTGATCTCGTACTGAGCGGCGTACACGTTCGGGGCCTCTCTTGGTGGTGGGCCGGCCGCGCAGCGGCGGGACCGGCTGGTCGAGCGAGTGGAGGGCTTGTGCTTCAGAGGAGCAGTTCTTCACCCAGCCCGGGGGTGCGGACCTCGTACGGCTCGTCCTCGGCGGCGTCGAGGAAGCGGGCGAGCTCGTCGGGCCGCGTGGCGTAGAAATCGGAGTGGAAGCCGTCGTAGTGGATCGGGATGACGGTCCTGGCCTGGAGGAGGCGGGATGCGACGGCGGCGTGCCGGGCGTCGAGTGCTGCCGGGTAGGGGCTGGGCGGCCGGCAGTGCGGGAAGCAGACGGTCGGTCCGTTGATGGGCGTGAGGACCGCGTCGAAGGGGCCGTAACGGTGGGCGGCGCGCCACCAGTAGCCGTGGTACATGGTGTCGCCCAGGTGGATCACCCGGGTTCCGTCGGCTTCCACGGCCCAGGAGACCTGGGGATCGCCGAGGGCGTCGACGGCGGGTACCGCTGCGATGGTGAAGGGCCCGATGGTGGTCGTCTCCCACCCGTTCATCGAGCGTCGGGGCAGGTCGTGGGCGGCGAGTTCGGCCTCGGCCTGGAGCGTCCACAGGTTCTCGTGGTCATCACCGCCGTAGGACGCCGGGTGCAGGACCACGCCCCCGGGAGCCAGTGCCCGGGACAGGGCGCCGGCGTCCGCGTGGTCGCGGTGGAGGTGGGTGCACAGGCCGGCCAGCGCATTGCCTTGCCCGCGGGGCGGCACGACCTTCGGCAGCGGTACTCCGGTAAGCGGTGTCCCTTCCAGGACTCCTTCGGGGCGGCCCAGTAGGTCGATGACCAGGCTCTCGCCCCGTGCTTCGAGCTCCACTCCGGCCCAGCCCAGCCAGCGGATGCGCATGCGAACGTCCTCCCCGTCATATTTACCGTACGGCCGTTCGCTAATTTAGCAGACGATCGATCGGTAACATGGTCGGCATGAGGAAATCGGCGGAGGAAGCCCGGCGCACCCGCGAGCGCATCGTCGGCGCCGCGGTACACCAGGCGTCCGGCGCGGGACTGACCGGACTGACCATCGGCTCGCTCGCCTCGGCGCTCGAGATGAGCAAGGCCGGCGTCGTCGGCCCCTTCGGCTCCCGCGTCGAGCTGCAACTCGCCACACTGGACCGGGCCGTTCAGATGTTCACGGCGGCAGTGGTGACCCCCGGCCGGGTCGCGGAGCCGGGCCTGCCGTGCCTGAACGCCGTGATCGACGCCTGGTGCGCCTACTTGGCCGACAGCCCCTTCCCCAACGGCTGCTTCGTCACAGCGGCATCCTGCGAACTCGACGGGCAGCCGGGCGAGTTGCGCAGCAGGGTTCAGGAGGCGGTGACCCGCTGGCGGCGGTTCCTGGCCGATCAGATCGCCGCCGCCAGCGCCACCGGCGACCTCGCCCCGGATCTCGAACCCGGCGACCTGGTGTCCACCCTCTCCGGCCTCGCCATGACCGCGAACCAGGAGATCCAGCTCCTTGGCGACCGTGACGCCGCGCTACGCGCCCGCCGCCTCATGCATGCCGCGGTGGCCCGTCATCGGCCCCGGCCCGCCAACTGAAGCCGCACACGGCGGCCCGGTCCGTCCGCGGCCGAGTGGACCGACGAGGATCATCTCCCGGGTGCCGTCGGCGGCCCATCGGATCAGCCGTTTGCTGAGCGGTCTGGAGCGAGCCCAGCTCGTCGGGAAGGTCTCGCCAGGGCGAATGGGTGCGGTACTTCGACGCGATGACCTCAAGCGCTCTAGCGGGCGCCCTGGAGCCGGCTCAGCTGCCGCTGGACGTTCTCCAGCGCGCCGCGCCGGCGCCCCGGCACCCTCAGCCGCAACTCCGCGAGCGCGGGCCCGAGTTCACGGGCCCGCGCCGTGTCCCTGATCCGGGTCCACTGGTGGTGCGCCCGGTCCACGGCCGCCTCCACGGCCGGCGCGTCCTCCGCCTGCCCCGCGGCCAGCCGCGCCTGGGCCACACCGAGCCAGGCCCGGCAACTGCCTGCCGCGTCTCCCGCGAACATCGCCAGGTCGGCCCGCACCTCGCTCCAGTGCAACGCCTGCTCCGACGCGGTCCCGTACGCCCGGACGGCCTCCGCCTCGAACCAGGCCGCGATCCCCTCGGCGTCCCGGTGCCGCCCCTCCCGCACGGCGGCGCTGATACCGGCGTGCGGATCGCCGAGGGCGGCCGCGGGCGCGGCTGCCGGGACGGTCGCGGGGGTGCGGGGGACGGGGGCGGCCGCGGGGATACGGGGGGCGGCCGCGGGGATACGGGGCGCGGGGGCGGCCGGGCCGGTGTGGGGGCCCGGGGTGGACGCCAGCAGCAGGTTGCCCCTCGCCTCCTCCGTCATGCGGGCCAGCGCCTGCTCGTGCAGGAGGCCCAGCGGGGGCCGGTGGCCGCTGCGCAGCAGCGTGGCCACCGTCTTCATGTACGTCGGCTCCGCCAGGCCCCGCCGCCCGGTGGCCGGGGCGACACGGCCGTAGACCGCGGTGTTCCACCCGGAGTCGAGGCCGCGCTCGGTGAGGTGCCGCCAGGCCTCGGCGTCGGCGTGCAGGTCGACCACGAGCGCGGTGTCCGTCGCGGAGCGCAGCCGCAGCTCCTCGCGGATCCAGTGCCAGGGCAGTGCGGTGTAGCGCAGGGTGGCCGGTGTGGTGCGGGCCAGCGCCAGATGCGGCTGGTGCCCGCGCCGGTCCAGGTGCAGCTGGCCGGTGACGTACACGGTGAGCGGCCCGGGGGAGGCCGCGGCGGCCCGCAGCCGGGTCAGGACGGCCTGCGGTTCCAGCGGGTCGGCGAGTTCGACGACGTTCGCGGTGTCGGTGCCGGACAGCACGGAGGGGGCGACGGCGGCCAGCACCGGCAGCACTCCGGCCGCGTCCACCAGGCGCCCCCGGCCCAGCGGCGAGGCCGCGAGCAGCAGCACGGTTCCGGGCATCGTGCCTCCCCCATGTCACCCTGCGGACCCCGTGCACCTCCGGTCCGGGAGGCCCCTGTCGATCCGCTCTTCCAGCCAGCACCGTAACCGCTGCTGCCGCAAACCGGCGCCCCGGTACGGCAAACGTGCCGGTAAGACCGCCGGTTCGGCCGGGCCCCCGTCAACTCCGCGCTCCCGCCTGACCCTCGATCGCGGAGGAGCTCCCCGCACCCGCCGCACCTCCCGCGTCCCCCGCCCTGCGCACCGCGAAGATCGTCGTGTCGTCCCCCAGACGGCCCCCGCTGTGCCGGAGGACGCCGTCGCGGACCCGGCGGACCAGGCGGCGCGGCTCCGTGTGGGCGGGGTCGTCGCGGACGGCGCGGGCGACTTCGTCGGAGAGGGGGAAGAACGCGCCGTGGCGGTCACGGGCCTCGGTCACGCCGTCGGTGACGAGGAGCAGCGTCTCGTCGTCGGCCACCGCCACCCGGTGGACGGGCGGCACGCTCCCCGCGAGGTCGGTGAGGCCGAGCGGCAGCCCGTCGCCGCAGGGCAACTCGCGGACCCCCTGCGGGCCGACGGCGAGCGGGGGCTCGTGGCCGAAGTTCATCACGTCGATCAGGCCGGAGGCGTCGTCGGGGAAGGAGAGGAGGACGGCCGTGGCGAACCGGTCGCCGTCGGCCCGCCCCAGCGCGGCGGTGTGCGAGCGGTGCCGCAGCATGCGGGTCTCCAGGCGTTCGGCGACGGTCGCGAGGTCCTTCTCGTGGTACCCGGCCTCGCGGAAGGTGCCGAGCAGCGCGGCCGCGGCCTCCACCGCGCCCAGCCCCTTGCCCTGCACGTCACCGACGAGCAGCCGGGTGCCGTGCGGGCCGGGCTGGATGTCGTAGAAGTCGCCGCCGACGCGGGCGTCGACGTCGGCGGCCAGGTACACCCCCGCGTGCTCCAGGCCGGCCCACCCGGGGGGCAGCGGGCGCAGCACGGTACGGCGGGTGGTCTCGGCGATGTCCTGCATGTGCAGCATCTGGCGTTCCTGCCGCATCCGCACGGCGGCGGCGAGCGTGGCGAGGACGCCGCCGAGGGCGACGAGCAGGAAGTCGCCGAACCCGGCCTGGTACTCGTCGGGCCAGGCGCTGTCCACCAGGACGTACGTGACCAGCGAGAGCACGCTGTAGCCCGCCGTCGTCCACACCCCGCAGATCGCGGCGGAGATGCCCGGCACGAGGACGATCCAGGTGATGATCCGGAAGTGCTCACCGGTGTTGAAGTCCAGCAGGATGACGGCGACGAGCAGCAGCAGGGGCGGCAGCCACGCGATGCTCCGCCCGCGGACCCGCAGCAGCGCCCGGCGCCGCCCGTACTCCATCTCCGTCACGGCGGGCAGCCCTCCATGTCCGTCCCCGTTCCTCAGCCAAACACGGGGGAGAACCGCGCGCATCCGGGCACTCGTCACCCTCCTGGCCGAGTTGCCAGGCCGGGTCCCCCGGGTGTGCCCTGGAGACGTGCCCCGCACGCGGGGGCGGATCCGGTGGCGGATCCCGGGGGCGAGGAGGAAGGAGTGCTCTCATGGCTCAAGCGGCACCCGCGCCCGGCGGAATGCCCCGGCCCGGCCGCACGCCCGAGATGGAGCGCCGGTCGTCCGAGGTGGTCGCGCGCCCGCCCGACGTCTTCGACCCGCGGACCCACGCGCTCGCCCGGGTGGCCGTCCCGGTCGTCCTGGGCCTGGTCTACGGCTACTGGGTCGCGGCCAACAACCGGGGCGGCGGCCCGGTCACCGGCTGGAACCTGCTGCTCGGCTTCGTCAGCGCGCTGGTGTTCGCGGCGGTGTGCGCGGCCCTGCTGACCCTGGCCCCGCGGATGCCGCGGGAACTGCACGCCCTGCTGTGGACGGCGTTCACCGGCTGCGCGTTCGGCTTCCTCTACAGCCAGAGCGGCAGCTTCTTCGCCACGCAGGGCGCCGGCGAGAGCGGGCAGAGCGATGTGCCGCGGTCGATCCTGATGTCCCTGCTGGTGTCGGCGGTGACCTTCGCCGTGTTCTTCTACCGCTACTACACCCGCGAGGACGCCTCCGGCCACCGGGTCCGCTGACGCGGGCCGGGCGAGTGCGGGTGCATGCGCGTGGGCCCCGGCCGCTCGGCCGGGGCCCACGCGCTCCCCTGTTCCTCCCCCGTGGTGCACGGCGGTCACTTCCGCCTCCCCAGCACCAGGAAACACCCGTTCGGGTGGTCCCTCCAGCGGAGAGCCCCCGAACGCAGTCCCCCCGCTCGCGCACCGGCCCGGGCGGCCCTTGCCTGGAAGCGTGTCCCCACGCCTCAGGAGCGTCCTGTCGGCCGTACTGATCGCCCTGTCCTGCCTCCTCGTGCCGTTCGGCGCGCTGGCGGCCTGGGCGGCGTACGGGCTCGCCGACACGGGCCGCTACGTCACCACGATGGCGCCGCTCGCCGCCGACCCGGCCGTGCGGGAGGCCGTCGTGGACACGGTCGGCGACGGCATCCTGCGCGCCGTGGACGAGCAGCTGAACGCCCACCCGGCCCCCGCCTCGGTGCGCCCGTTCGTGCACGACGCGGTGCGTTCCTTCACCCACACCGAGGCCTTCCGGCTGGCCTGGGACACCGGCAACCGGGTCACCCACGACGCCGTCCTGCGCGCCCTGCGCACGGAGAACGAGGGTGCCGTCACCGTGGACCTGGCCCCGGTCACCGCCCAGGTAAAACGCCAGCTCACGCACGACCACGTGCCGCTCGCCGCGCGGATCCCGGTGGAGCACACCTCGGTCGCCGTGCTCCCGGCGGACCGGCTGACCGCGCTCCGGAAGGGGTTCCACGTGCTCGAAGTCGCCGGTCTCTGGCTGCCGGTCGCGGCCGTCACCTTCGCCGCCGGCGGGATCGCGCTCGCCGTGCGCCGGCGTCGGGCGGTCGCCGCCACCGCGCTGGGCACGGCCCTCGGCGGCGCCCTGCTCGTCCTCGCCCTCGACGTCGGCCGCGGCCTCACCCTGGACGACCTGCCGGCCGGCGTCTCCCACCCGGCCGCGGCCGCCGTCTACGACGCCCTGACCGCCACCCTGCGCTCGGCCGCCTGGCTCCTGCTGGCCCTCGGCCTGACGGTGGCCCTCACGACCTGGCTCACCAGGCACCTCCGGCTACCCCGCCGCCGGGAGAAGTCCCCGGCACCCACCCGGACGACAGCACCGAACCCGACCCGGGCCGAGGCCTGACCCCACCCAGGCCCGCGGCGCCCTACCCCCGTGACGGCACCCGCACCCCACGCCACCCCCACCGGAGCACCCCCGGGGGCCCAGGCCTGACCCCACCAGGACTGTGCCGCCGTACCCCCGTGACGGCGCCCGCCCCCCTCTCCCGGCCCCCCTCACGCACCCCCGCCCCGCGCCACCCCCGCGAGGGTCTCCAGTGCTCGCCCCAGCAGTGGTTCCGGGACCGAGCCGAGGCCGAGTCTGACCGCGTCCGGGGTGCGGCTGGGGTCCACGCAGAAGGCCGTGCCCGGGGTGACCGCGATGCCCTGTGCCCGGGCGGCGGCCGTGAAGGTGTCCGCGCGCCACGGCGGGGGCAGCTCCCACCAGGCGAAGTAGGCGGCCGGGTCGGACCGTACGGCGAACCCGGCGAGCTTCCCGGCGACCAGCCGCTGGCGCCGCCGCGCGTCCCGCCGTTTGGCGGCCACCAGCCGGTCCACCGTGCCGTCGCCGAGCCACCGCACGGCCGCCTCCAGAGCGAACGCGCCCGCACTCCACCCGCCGGACCGCACGGCCCGGGCCACCGCCTCGACACGGTCCTCCGGTACGACGGTGAAGCCGACGGTGAGTCCGGGCGCGACCCGCTTGGAGAGGCTGTCGACGAGGTGGACCAGGCCGGGCGCGAGCGCGGCGAGCGGGGGTGGCCCTCCGGAGTCCAGGAAGGCCCAGATCCGGTCCTCGACCACCGGTGTCCCCAGCCTGTGGACACAGTCGGCGAGCTGCCGCAGCCGCCCGGCGCTCGTCGTCAGCGAGGTCGGGTTCTGCAGGGCCGGCTGGAGGTACAGCGCGGACAGCGGAGCCCTCCGGTGAGCGTCGGCCACCGCCTGCGGCACGACCCCCTCCGCGTCCGTGGCGAGCGGCACCAGAACCAGGCCGAGCCGCGCCGTGATCTCCTTGACCAGCGGATACGTCAGCGGCTCCACCCCGACCCGGCCGCCGGGCCGGACCAGCGAGGCGAGGGTGGCGGCGATCGCCTGCCGGGCGCTGCCGGTGAACAGCACCCGCCCGGGGGCGGCCTCCAGACCGCCGCGGGCGAGCAGGGCGGAGACCGCCGCCCGGGCCGCCGGGGTGCCCGCGGCGGCGGCCGGCCGCAGCGCCTGGCCGAGCGCGTCCGGCCGCAGCAGCGGGGCCAGCGCCGGGGCCAGCAGTTCCGGCTGGCCGGGCACCACGGGATAGTTCAGCTCCAGGTTGACCAGCGGGGCGCCGGCCGCCTCGGTCAGGGCGATCCCCGGCTGCCCGTCCGGCGCGGTGGCCCGCACGAACGTGCCGCGTCCGACCTCGCCCACCACCAGTCCCCGGCGCACGAGTTCGGCGTACACCCGGCCGGCGGTCGAGGGCGCGATGCCGTGCCGGCGCGCGAACGCCCGCTGGGGTGGCAGCCGTTGGCCGGGCAGGAGCCGCCCACCGGTGATGTCGGCCGCGATCCGCTCGGCGATGCGCCGGTAGTCGTCCACAAGTCCCCTTGTTCTCCGGCGCATTGGATTGCACCGAGGACAAAGATCTTATTGCACCGAGCTCTCCGGCACCCTAGGGTCGTTGCCATGCCCCCCTTCCTCGCATTCGAGGACAAAGGCCCCGGACCCTCCTCCCGGGTTCCCCTCGTCCTCGTCCACGGACACCCCTTCGACCGCACGATGTGGCAGCCGCAGCTGACGGAGTTCGCCGCCGGCCGCCGGGTGATCGCCCCCGACCTGCGCGGCTACGGCGCCTCCCCCGTCACCCCCGGCACGGTCCCGCTCTCCCGCCACGCCCGTGACATCGCGGACCTCCTGGACCACCTCGGCGTGGACACCTTCGTGCTGGCCGGCCTGTCCATGGGCGGCCAGATCGCCATGGAGTGCCACGACCACTTCGGCGACCGCGTCCGCGGCCTGGTCCTCGCCGACACCTTCCCCGCCGCCGAGACCCCCGAGGGCCGGACGGCCCGCGCCGCCATGGCCGGGAGACTGCTCGCCGAGGGCATGCGCGGCTACGCCGACGAGGTGCTGGAGAAGATGGTCGCGCCCTACGCCGACCCCGAGGTCAAGGCCCACGTGCACCGCATGATGACGGCCACCTCCCCCGAGGGCGCCGCGGCCGCCCTGCGCGGCCGGGCCGAACGCCCCGACTACCGCGAGCTGTTGACCCGGGTGACCGTGCCCGCCCTCGTCCTGGTCGGCGCCGACGACACCTACACCCCCGTCTCCGACGCCGAGGCCATGCACGCGGCCCTCCCCGACTCCACCCTGCACATCATCGAGCGCGCCGCCCACCTGCCCAACCTGGAACGCCCCCAGGAGTTCAACCGCGCCCTGGCCGCGTTCCTGACCCGTCTGGACGACCGACCGTAAGCCCCCTCGCCGGGCGTGGGAACCGAAATCGGCCGAACAATCCATAATGGGCGCATGTCCCGAGAGTTCCCCACCGGCCTCACCCCACCCGACTGGCTGGTCCGGAACCTCACGCCCCAGCAGGCGCCGGTCAACCGGCCCGCCGTGGCCCGCGCCGCCCTCGCCATGGCCCTCCCCCTGGCCGTCGGACTCGCGGCCGGCCGTCCCGCCTACGGCGCCCTCGCCTCCATGGGCGCCCTGTCCGGCGTCATCGGCGACACCGCGGACGCCTACCGCATGCGCATCCTCAACATCGCCGTACCCCAGCTCTTCGGCGCGGTCGGCGTCACCCTGGGCACGCTGGCGTACGGCCACGGCTGGTACGCGGTCGCCGCCGTCACCGGGGTCGCGCTGGTCTCCGGCATGATCTCGACGATCGGCGCGGTGGCCTCGGTCTCCGGCCTGCTGCTCCTGCTGAACTGCGTGATCGGCGCGGGCCTCCCGCTGCCCTCCCCCTGGTGGCTGCCCCCCGCCCTGATGACCGGCGGCGGCCTGCTGGTCCTCCTCCTGGCCCTGCTGTCCTGGCCGCTGCGCGCGGGCGTACCCGAACGGTCGGCGGTCGCCGCCACCTACCGCGCGGTCGCCGCCCTCCTCGCCACCGCCGGCACGGACCGCACGGAGGCGTACGAGGAGGCCCGCCGTGCCGTCACCCAGTCCCTGAACGAGGCGTACGACCTGATCCTCGCCCGGCGCGCCCGCCACCACGGCCGCAGCCCGGAACTCACCCGGCTTCTGGCGCAGTTGAACGCCATCACCCCGGTGATCGAGGCGGCCCCCGCGGCCCACCTGGCGGCCCGCCCGCTGCCCCCGCAGATCCCGGCGGCGCTCCACCACCTGGCGCGGTCCGTCGCCGGGGACGGCACCCCCGTACCGCCCCTGCACCTGCCCGTGCCCACCACCGAGACGGCGCGGGCCGTGGACCACGCCCTGCGGCACACCGCCGAGGTGGTCACCGCGCCCGACGTGGATCCCCGGGCCACCGACGACCGCCTGGGCCGCCCGGCCGCCCTCGGCATCCGCACCGCCCGCGCCGCCCGGAACGTCGTCCTGTCCACCAACTCCTGGCGCTACGGCGCCCGCCTCGCCCTCTGCATCGGCATCGCCCAGGCCCTGGTCTCCCTGATCCCCGTCCCGCGCTCCTACTGGGTCGCCCTGACCATCACCTTCGTCCTCAAGCCCGACTTCGGCTCGGTCTTCTCCCGTGCCCTGCTGCGCGCGCTCGGCACGGTGGCCGGACTGGTGGTCGCCGCGGTGGTCCTCGCCGAGGTCCCGCTCGGCTGGTGGGACGTCTTGGTCCTCTTCCTGCTGGCCCCGCTCATCCCTGCCCTCACCCCGCGGGGCTACGGCTACCAGACCGCCGCCATCACCCCGGTGATCCTGCTCCTCTCCCACGTCCTCAACCACCAGGGCACCGCCCTGCTGCTGCCCCGGCTGAACGACTCCCTCCTCGGCTGCGCGATCGCCCTGACCGCCGGCTACCTCTTCTGGCCGGAGAGCTGGCACACCCGGGTGGGCGACCGCCTGGCCGACGCGGTGGCCGACACCGCGGACTACGTCGACGCCGCGTTCCACCCCGACACCGCGGCCGCCGCCCGGGCCCGGATGCGCCGGCGCCTCTACCGCGACCTGTCCGTCATCCGTACGGAGTTCCAACGGGCCCTGACAGAACCCCCGCCGACCGGCCGGCGCGCGGCGGCCTGGTGGCCGCTGGTCGTCGCCGTCGAACGGATCGTGGACGCCACGACCGCGGCCCGCGTCCGCGTCCGGCACGGGGCGGCTGCGCCGTCCTCCGGCGAGATCGCCCAGGTGACCCTGCAACTGCGGGAACTGTCCGAGGACCTACGCAACGCGGACACCCTCAGCGCGGTCCGCACCGACCTCACCGGGCCCGCGGGCAGCGTCCTCGAACCCCTCCGCCAGGAGCTGGCCGCGGCGCGCGCCCTCACATCCACGCACGGCCGCTAACCTTACGTGTCCGTCCTGGCCAGGGATTGACGGGCTACAACCTCACGCGAAGGGTTGCGCACATGGGCATTCTCACTCTCCTGCGGAACGCATTCACCCGCTCCCGCAAGACCGACCCCACCGCAGGCAAGCCCACCGTCCCAGACCCCCGCGAGGCAGCGACCCCGACCCCGGATCCGGAGACCGCACCCCCGGTCACGGCTCTGGAGACCACGCCCCCGGTCACGGGCCCGGAGGCCACGACCCCGGCCCAGGACGCGGAGCCCGCAACCCCGGCCCGGGACGCGGAGGCCCCGGCCCCGGAGGGTACGACGACCATCCCGGACCCCCGCCAGTCCCCTCCGGAGACCTCCGAGGAACACGACCTGGTGGCAGCGGCCTTCGACAAGATCAAGGTCCCCCACCAGCCCACTCCGGCCGAGGCCGAGCTCGAGGTGACGGACGAGGAGACCCCGCCGCCGGCGAAGCCGGAAGCGGAAGCGGAACCGGAGCGGATCACCACGGAGGAGGCCGAGCCGACGACGGCCCCGCAGGCCGCCGACGACGAGGACACCCCACAGGCGCCACCCGCACCGGACGACGCAACCCGCACGGGGGATGCGGGTGGGAACACGGACGCCGAAGGCGAAGCCGAGGCGGCCACGCACCCGGAACCGCCGCAGGCAACCCGCGAAGCCGAGGCGGAAACGCACCCCGAGCCGCCGCAGGAAACCCGTGCGGGTGGGACCGCGGACGCCGAAGGCGAAGCCGAGGCGGCCACGCACCCGGAACCGCCGCAGGCACCCCGCGAAGCCCCCGGCAAGGCCAAGCCCGCCATCACCCCCGCCAAGATCAAGTCCGCCGCGCCCTCCCTCACCACCGCCTACAAGGCCGCCGCGGCCGCGCTGAAGAAGACGAACCTCACCGGCACCCGAGCGAAGCTCTACCTCGTGCTGGACCGCTCCGCGAGCATGCGCCCGTACTACAAGGACGGCTCCGCCCAGGCCCTCGCCGACCAGGCCCTCGCCCTCGCCGCCCACCTCGACCCCGAGGCCACGGTCCACGTCGTGTTCTTCTCGACGGAGGTCGACGGGACGACCGACCTCACCCTCACCCCCGGCCACGAAACCAGGATCGACGACGTGCACGCCGACCTCGGCCGCATGGGCCGTACCAGCTACCACGCCGCCGTGGACGCCGTACTCACCCACCACCGCAAGCACACCCCCACCCCCACCACCCCCGCCCTCGTCGTCTTCCAGACCGACGGCGCCCCGGACGCGAAGACCCCTGCCACCCAGGCCCTCACCGAGGCCGCCGAGTCCGACCCCACCGTGTTCTTCTCCTTCGTCGCCTTCGGTGAGCACGACAACAAGGCCTTCGACTACCTCCGCAAGCTGAAGACCACGAACACGTCCTTCTTCCACGCGGGCCCCACCCCCCGCGAGCTGACCGACACCGAGCTGTACGACGGCGTACTGGCGAACTGGCGCCCCTGACCCCGGCGCCCACCCGGTGTGACCCCGCCCGCTTCTCAGCCCGCAAAACGGGAAGCGGGCGGCATACACACGTCGGCTACGATTTCAAGGTTCGTACCCGTAGCGACCTGGGAGCAGCCCCCGATGGCTCGACACCTCATCACCAGCGCCCTTCCCTACATCAACGGGATCAAGCACCTGGGCAACATGGTGGGGTCCATGCTCCCGGCGGACGTGTACTCCCGGTACCTCCGCCAGCGCGGCCACGAGGTCCTGTACATCTGCGCGACGGACGAGCACGGCACCCCCGCCGAGCTGGCCGCCAAGGAGCAGGGCCTGCCGGTGGCCGAGTTCTGCGCGCAGGCGCACGACGCCCAGAAGGCGGTCTACGACGGCTTCGCGCTCGCGTTCGACTACTTCGGCCGCAGCTCCAGCCCGGAGAACCGCGAGATCACCCAGCACTTCGCCCGCAAGCTGCACGAGAACGGGTTCATCGAGGAGCGGGCGATCCGCCAGGTGTACAGTCCCGCCGACGGCCGCTTCCTGCCGGACCGCTACGTCGAGGGCACCTGCCCGCACTGCGGCTACGACAAGGCCCGCGGCGACCAGTGCGAGAACTGCACCCGCGTCCTTGACCCGACCGACCTGATCGACCCGCGCTCGGCGATCTCCGGCTCCACGGACCTGGAGGTCCGCGAGACCAAGCACCTCTTCCTGCTCCAGTCCAAGCTGCAGCACGAGGTCGAGGGGTGGGTCGCCCGGCACGAGGCGGACTGGCCGCAGCTCGCCTCCTCCATCGCCCGCAAGTGGCTGAACGAGGGACTGCACGACCGGGCGATCACCCGCGACCTGGACTGGGGCGTCCCGGTCCCGGCGGACACCTGGCCGGAGCTGGCGGCCGAGGGCAAGGTCTTCTACGTCTGGTTCGACGCCCCGATCGAGTACATCGGCGCGACGAAGGAGTGGGCCGACCAGGACCCGGAGAACCGGGACTGGAAGTCCTGGTGGTACGAGGCGGACGACACGGTCCGCTACACCGAGTTCATGGCGAAGGACAACGTCCCCTTCCACACGGTGATGTTCCCGGCCACCGAGCTGGGCGTGCGCGAGCCGTGGAAGAAGGTCGACTACGTCAAGGCGTTCAACTGGCTGACGTACTACGGCGGCAAGTTCTCCACCTCCCAGAAGCGGGGCGTCTTCACCGACCAGGCGCTGGACATCCTGCCCGCCGACTACTGGCGCTACTTCCTGATCGCCAACGCCCCCGAGTCGGACGACTCGTCCTTCACCTGGGAGCACTTCACCGCCACGGTGAACAAGGACCTGGCCGACACCCTCGGCAACTTCGTCAACCGCGTGCTGTCCTTCTCCCGCAAGCGGTTCGGCGACGAGGTCCCGGCGGGCGGCGAGCCCGGTGAGGCGGAGACGAAGCTCGGCGAACAGATCGCGGAGCTCCTCTCCGAGTACGAGGCGCAGATGGAGGCCCTCCAGTTCCGCAAGGCGGCCGCGGCCCTGCGCGCCCTGTGGTCGGCCGGCAACTCCTACCTGGAGGAGAAGGCCCCCTGGCTGGAGATCAAGACCGACAAGGAGGGCGCGGCCCTCACCCTGCGCACGGCGATGAACCTGATCCACCTGTACGCGGTGGTCTCCGAGCCGTTCATCCCGACGACGGCGAAGACGATGCGCGAGGCGTTCACCCTCACGGACGACACCGCCACCTGGGTGAGCCAGGACGAGGCGAAGTCCCTGACCTCGGTACCTCCCGGCACCCCCTTCACGGTCCCGCCGGTCCTCTTCGCCAAGCTCACGGACGAGGACCTGGAAACCTACAGGACCCGCTTCGGCGGCGACCCGGCCTGACCGGCCGCCCGCGCATCCGGTGGGCCGCACCGCGCCCTGAGGGCACCGAGCGCACCCCGCTCGGTGCCCTCTTCGGGTACGGGCGGGGTTACTTCAGCACGCCCGCCCCCGTCGTGTCCGCCAGTTCCGTCGGGAGGTTCTTCGCCGAGGTCTCCAGGCCCGCGGTGAGGGTCGGGGTCCAGTCGACCGTGGTCTTGATCTTCTTCGAGTTCGCGGCGTTGTACGCGGCGACCAGGTCGGTGGCCGTGCCGTTGACCAGGTTGCCGCTGCCCGCGACGGAGCCGGTGCCGTCGCCGCTGAGCAGCTTGGCGACCTTGCCGCCGGAGGGCACCGTCCAGTAGTTGGCCTGCGCGACGACCTGGGCCTTGGCGCGGGAGTTGATGCTGTACAGGGGCGCGTAGCCGTCGACGGTCGTCGTGTCGTACAGGTTGTTGTAGATGTGGACCTGGCCGATGCGGGTCAGCGGGGCGCGCTGGACGATGCCCTTCCACACGTTGTGGTGGATCGACACCCGCAGCTTGCCGGTGCTGTCGGTGTCGCTGGAGCCGATCAGCATCGTCTTGTCGTGGTCGGTGAACCGGTTCCGCTCGACGGTCACCAGGTCGGAGCCCTTGGTGATGTCCAGGGCGCCGTCGTGGATCTGGTACTCGCGGCCGAAGTACTTCGGGTTCGCCCTGTCGAAGTGGGGCGCGTCGGTGAACGTGTTGTGGTCCGCCCAGACGTGGCTCGCGCCGCGCAGGGTGACCGAGTCGTAGTCCGAGTTCCAGTTGCCGTCGTCGCCGTCGGTCGGGTCCCACTGCGGGAAGCAGTCCTCGGTGGCGGAGAAGGACAGGTTGCGGACGATGACGTTGTCCACGTTCTGGATCTGGAGCATGCCGCCGGTGATCCCGGCGTCGCTGCCCGGCACGCCCACGATCGTGGTGTTGGCCGGCACCTTGAAGACGATGTTCTTCGCCTGCCTGGCCTGGGCGGCGGCGCGGGCCTTCTCCTGGGTGCCGGAGGGCAGCTTGGAGCGGCCGTAGGTGGCGGGGTCGTAGGCCTTGAGGTAGGCGGCGAGCGAGTAGCCGGTGCCGGCGGCGTAGTCCGCGCAGGTCAGCTTCCTGCCGCTGTCGTCGGTGTTGGCGTCGATCGTGCCCTTGATCCTGACGATGCGGGGTGTGGTGTCGGAGACCGAGCCCAGTGCCTTCACGAGCTGGGCGCGGGTGGACACGGTGAAGGTGTGCGCGGAGTCGGCCTTCGCGCCGCCGGTGGTGCCCGTGCCGGAGGCGGCCCAGCCGTCCTTGGCGGCGAGGGTCTGGTGGTACAGGTCCACGGCGTCGGCGTTCGCGTTCATCACGAACACCCCGGCGCCGACCCCCGCCGCCACGACGGCGGCGGACACGGCGAGGGTGCGCCGCTTGCGGAGGGACCGGCGGTGGGAGGGAGCTGCCACGGAGGAGTCCTTAGGGGTCTGTCGAACTTGCCTTACGACCCCTCAGTGGCCGTCGGACGCAGGGAAGTTGCCGCCGCCGGTGAGAATTTCCGGGTACGGCGCGGTCGGGCGCCGCGTTCCCGCGCCGGGAAGCCGGAGAAAATGCTTCCGTGGACTTCCCTGAACCCCATCGCCGGCTCCTCGCGGACGTCGTCGCGGCGAGCGGCCCGTACGGTCTGGTCCTGGCCGGCGGCTACGCCCTCCAGGCGCACGGACTGCTGTGCCGCCCGCACGCCGACCTGGACCTCGCCACCGAGAGCGCCGAGGCGGTCGAGCACATCGCCGGTGCCGTCCGCGCGGCCCTGGAGGCGCGGGGGCGGCGGGTGCGGACCGGCGCCGGCACCGCGCTCACCGCCCAGCTGGCGGTCACGGACCCGCCGACCGGCGAGGAATGCCGGCTCGCGCTGCACAAGGAGGCGTTCTGGCAGCCGCCGGAACTCACCGGCTACGGCCCGACGCTCTCCCTGGCGGACGCCGTCGGTACGAAGATCCGCGCGCTGTACGACCGGGGCGCGGCCGTCGACCTGATCGACGCACAGGCCTGCGCGGCCCGGTTCACCCTGCCCGACCTGGAGGAACTGGGCCGCCGGCACGCCCACGACCCGTTCGACCTGCCCACCCTCCAGTCCCGTCTGACCGGCACGGACTTCTACGCCGACCGGGACTTCCTGCGCTACGGCCTGGACGAGGCCGGGGTGGCCGCCCTGCGCGCCTGGGCCCAGCACTGGTCCGACGACATCGCCGAGCGGCTGCTGGAGGAGGGCGCCTCCCCGGACACCGAGACCGACGAGCAGGACGGGCAGGACGGGCAGGACGGGCAGGGCGACTGAGCCGGGTCAGCTCCCGTCGTGCGTCTGGTCCGGGGCCACGCCCAGGGTGAGGTGGGCGCGGACCCCGCGCGCGATGTGTCTGCGGTCGTACGACAGGTACAGCAGGCCGCCCGCGTGCCCGTTGCCGGGGTAGAGGGTGTCCTCGTCGAGCGGGGTGCGGGGCGTGGTGTTGCCGGAGTACGGCTCGACGTCCTGGGTGAGCAGCACCGCCTTCTCGGCGAAGAACAGCTGCCCGGTGTGGCAGGTGTGGCCGCCCTCGTAGCCCGCGTCCGTCCACGTTCCGTCGACGTGCACCTTGACGTGGATGTGCACGCAGCGGCCCTGGTACCAGCCGGGGAAGACGGTCCGGAAGGTGACGTACCCGCGCCGGTCGGTGCGCCAGGTGCCCCGCAGGTAGCGGCTGTCGTCGGTGGGCTCCTGGTGGCCGCCGCCACCGGGACCGCGGGTGGGGGGCGCGCCCGTGGGCGTACCGCTCGGGGTTCCGGTGGGGGCGCCTGTCGGGGCCGGCCCGCCGCCACCGCCGCTGCCCGACGACTCGTATCCGGAGTAGACGCCCACCGCGTTGCAGTGCCAGATGTCGACGGCCGCGTCCCGCAGCGGTGCGCACGTCTCCGCGTCGATCACCTTCAGGGTGAGCGTCAGCGGGATGCCGGCCTGGTCCTCGGTGACGTTCCGCCGGATCTTGTCGGCGTCGATGTAGTAGGGGCCTTCCACGGCCTCGGAGGTCAGCGTGTAGCAGAGGTCCGCGGAGGTGCCGTCCTCGGCGGACGCGTCGACGGCCAGGGCGCCGCCCAGGCCCACGGCGACGGCGGCGGCACCGCCCGCCATGATCACGGTACGACGGGACGGCTCGCGGTCTCCGCGACCGGGTTCAGGGGTCTCGTTCATGGGCCGGGACCGTAGGGACGCAACCTGTCACCGGGCCCGGAGACGGCTGTGCGCGCCGATCGTCAAGAGCGAGTCAGGACAGATCGGCGCGCACCGCGGTCGCGCTACTTCGGCTGCGGCTTCCTGACGCTCAGGTGCAGCTCGCGCAGGCGGGACTCGTCCAGCTCGGTCGGGGCGCCCATCATCAGGTCCTGGGCGTTGCCGTTGAGCGGGAACGCGATCGTCTCGCGGATGTTGGGCTCGTCCGCGAGGAGCATGACGATGCGGTCCACGCCCGGGGCGATGCCGCCGTGCGGCGGGGCGCCGAAGCGGAACGCGCGGAGCATGCCCGCGAACTTCTCCTCGACGGTCTCCCGGTCGTACCCGGCGATCTCGAAGGCCTTGAGCATGATCTCCGGCTCGTGGTTCCGGATCGCGCCGGAGGACAGCTCGACACCGTTGCAGACGATGTCGTACTGCCAGCCCAGGATGTCCAGCGGGTCCTGGGTCTGCAGGGCTTCCAGGCCGCCCTGCGGCATTGAGAAGGGGTTGTGCGAGAAATCGATCGCGCCGGTCTCCTCGTCCTTCTCGTACATCGGGAAGTCGACGATCCAGCAGAAGCGGAAGACGCCGTCCTCGAAGTGGCCGGCGCGCTTGGCGGCCTCGACGCGGACCGCGCCCATGATCTTGGAGACCTCGTCGTACTCGCCCGCGCCGAAGAAGACGGCGTGGCCGGCGGCCAGGGAGAGGCGCTTGGTCAGCTCCGCGACGTTCGCCTCGGTGAGGAACTTCGCGATCGGGCCGGTCAGCGAGCCGTCCTCGGCCACACGCACCCAGGCCAGGCCCTTGGCGCCCTGCTCGACGGCGTACTCACCGAGCTGGTCGAAGAACTTGCGGGGCTGGCCGGAGACGTCCGGCACCGGCAGCGCGCGCACGTGCTTGCCCGCGAAGGCCTTGAACTCCGAGCCCTCGAAGACGTCGGTGACGTCCACCAGCTCCAGCTTGGCGCGCAGGTCCGGCTTGTCCGAGCCGTACTTCAGCATCGCCTCGCGGAACGGGATGCGCGGGAAGGGGGAGGTGACGTGGCGGCCGCCGCCGAACTCCTCGAAGAGCTCGGTCATGAGCTTCTCGATCGGCTGGAAGACGTCCTCCTGCTCCACGAAGCTCATCTCGACGTCGAGCTGGTAGAACTCGCCCGGCGAGCGGTCCGCGCGGGCGTCCTCGTCGCGGAAGCAGGGCGCGATCTGGAAGTAGCGGTCGAAGCCGGAGATCATCAGCAGCTGCTTGAACTGCTGCGGGGCCTGCGGCAGCGCGTAGAACCGGCCCGGGTGGACCCGGGAGGGGACCACGTAGTCACGCGCGCCCTCGGGGGAGGTGGCGGACAGGATCGGCGTGGCCATCTCGTTGAAGCCCATCGCCGCCATCTTCTGGCGCATGGCGGCGATGACCGCCGTACGCAGCATGATGTTGCGGTGCATGCGCTCGCGGCGCAGGTCCAGGAAGCGGTACTCCAGGCGCCGCTCCTCGTTGACCCCGTCCTCGGTGTTGATGGTGAAGGGCAGGGGCTGGGCCGCGCCGAGCAGCTCGACCTCGGCGACCTCGACCTCGATCTCACCGGTGGGCAGGTCGGGGTTCACGTTCTCGGTTCCACGTGAAACAACGCGGCCGTCGACGCGGACCGTGGACTCCTTGGAGATCTTGTCCAGGGTCTCGTACGCGGGGGTGCCGGGGCGGGCGACCAGCTGCGTGATGCCGTAGTGGTCGCGCAGATCGATGAAGAGGATGCCGCCCAGGTCGCGCCGATTGTGCAGCCAGCCACTCAGCCGGACGTCGGTGCCGACGTCAGAGGCGCGGAGCTGGCCGCAGGTGTGGGACCTGTACCGATGCATCGTCGTTCATCGTCCTTCGTGGTGGGGTGTTCTCCTGCCGGCTCTGCGGACCGGCCGGAACGGGCACGGGGCCCGGACCCATCAAGGGTACCGGGCACCCCCAGCCCGGCTCCCCACCATTCCCGACCGCCCGCCTACGGTGGCAGCCTTCGGTCACATATTCCTAAAGTGGGGCAATGCGCACAGGTGAGCCCCTGCCGTCCGTCGAGGACGTCCTCGCCGCCCTCGCGACCGGGCTCTGGCACTGGGACACGGCCACCGGCCTGGTCACCGTGGACGCGGAGGCGGCGCGGCTGCTCGGGCTGCCCGCCGAGCCGGCCACCCTCACCGAGGCCCAGACCCGGGCCCGCTTCCACCCGGTGGACTGGAACGAGATCACCGGCGTGGTGCGGCTGGCGGTCGCCGAGGGCACCCTCGCCGAGGTGCGCATCCGGATCATGGACGGCGACGGCGACATCCTGCGCGTGGTCCGCAGCCGGTCCAAGCCGTCCTACGACCCCGAGCGGCACGCGTACGAACTGATCGGCACCCTCCAGGAGGTGACCGAGCCGACCCCGGGCACGGCCGCCGCCCGCAGCGCGGTCACCGGGGACTGGCGTCGCTCGCGGGAGGCGTTCCTGCTGGACGCCGGCCGGGCGCTGGCGGAGGCCCGGTCGACGGCCGAGGTGCTGCGGGTGGCCGGCGGGCTGTCGATGCCGGGGTTCTCCCCGGACGGGCTGGTGGTGTTCGGGGTCGAGGGCGACCGGCTGACGGTCATCGGCCAGCACGGGCACCACCCCGGTGACATGGACTCCTTCTCGGACATGCCGCTGGCCACCGCCTATCCGGCCGCCGAGGTGGCCCGCTCGGGCCGGGCGGTGTACCTGTCCTCGCCGGAGGAGTACAAGGACCGCTACCCGGTGACCTGGCCGCTCGCCCAGCACTTCGGGCGCCGCTCGTGGGCGTTCCTGCCGCTGACGGTCGCCGGGCGCACGATGGGCGCCTGGCTGGCCGCCTTCACCCACCCCGTGGCCTTCACCCCCGACGAGCGCGCGGTCCTCACCACGGTCGCCCGGATGCTCGCCCAGGCGCTGTCCCGGGCCGGCGCCGCCGAGACCGAGCGGGAGCTGACCGAGGGCCTCCAGCGCAGCATGCTGCCGTCGCTGGGCCCCGAGATCCCGGGGCTGCGGGTGGCCGCCCGGTACATCCCGACCGGCGGCGGCCTCCAGGTCGGCGGCGACTGGTACGACATGATCCCGCTGCCCTCCGGACGGGTCGCGCTGGTCATCGGGGACGTCCAGGGCCACGACGTGCACGCGGCCGGCCTCATGGGCCAGCTGCGGATCGCGCTGCGCGCCTACGCCGCCGAGGGGCACCGCCCGGACGCCGTGCTCTCCCGCGCCTCCCGCTTCCTGCACGGCGTCACCCAGGCCACCGGCGACGACCCGGGGGCCGACCCCCGCTTCGCGACCTGCCTGTACGCGGAGGCCGACCCGCCGACCGGCCGGCTGGAGATCGCCCGCGCCGGGCACCCGCACCCGGTGATCCGGATGGCGGACGGCACGGTGATGATGCGGCCGACGGCCGGCGGACCGCCGCTCGGCGTCGACCCGGACGCCGACTACCCGACGACCCGGTTCACCCTCGAACCCGGCGAGACGCTGATGCTGTGCACCGACGGCCTGATCGAGACCGGCGGGCACGACCTGGAGAGCGGCTGGCGCAGGCTGCGCGCGATCCTGGAGGACCACGCGGGCGACCTGGAGTCGCTGGCCGACGCCCTGGTGCAGGGGGTGCACGGGCCGTCCTCGCACCACACCACCGGCCCGCTGGCCGACCGCCGCGAGGACGACATCGCGCTGCTGCTGCTGTGCCGGCCGGGAGAGGGCTGCGGCTGCGGCGACACCCTGGCGGTACGGCCGCAGGTGCGGCGCACGCTGCTGTCGGTGGCCCAGGACGAGCCGGAGCGGATCGCCGAGGCCCGCCAGCAGCTGCGCGAGCTGCTGCACGACTGGACTTCGCCCGACCAGCTGGACTCGGCGGTGCTGCTGGTCTCCGAGATGGTCACCAACGTGCTGGTGCACACGGACACCGACGCGCTGCTGCTCGCCGAGGTCACCGGCGCGGGCACCGGGCGGCGGCTGCGGGTGGAGGTCTTCGACGCCGGCGACGACCTGCCGCACAAGCGCCGCCCCGGCGAACTGGCCTCCTCCGGCCGCGGTCTGATGCTGATCGAACTCCTCGCGGACGCGTGGGGGGTGGACCCGCGCGGCGAGGGCAAGAGCATCTGGTTCGAGCTCTACGAGCCGGGGTGCCCGGAGGCCGGCGCGTCGGAGGGGCTGGTGTGACGCTCCCTCAGCTCCTGGACGACCGCGGAGGCCGCCGCGGTCAGCGGGACCGCGAGGAGCATGCCGAGGATGCCCGCGACGGATGCGCCCGCGGTGATCGTCAGCATCACCGCCGCCGGGTGCATCTGCACGGTCCGGCTCTGGATCACCGGTTGCAGCACGTGCCCCTCCAGCACCTGCACCGCGAGCACCACCCCGAGCGCCCACAGCGCGATCACGAAGCCCCGGTCGGCGAGGGCGACCAGCACGGCCACCGCGCCGGAGACGAACGCGCCGAGATAGGGGATGTAGGCGCCGACGAAGACGAGCGCGCCGAGCCCCACCGCGCCGGGGACCCGGAGCACCAGCAGGCCCACGGTGATGCACAGGGCGTCGATGAGGGCGATGAGGGTCGTCCCGCGCATGAACCCCTCCACCGCGGCGAACGCCCGGCGGGCGATGGCCTCAAGGGTGTCCGCGCGGTCGCCGGGCGCGACCGAGCGCAGGGCGGTCACGGCCCGGTGGGAGTCGCGCAGGAAGAAGAAGACGAGCAGCAGCGCGAGCACGGCCATGGCGAGGGACTCGGCGACCACGCTGACCCCGCTGACGACGTTGGACGCGGCCGTCCCGCCGAACCTGCGCAGCAGCTCACGGGAGTTGGCGGCGATGTCGTCCAGACCGGTCCCGGCGGCCCCGAAGTGCCGGGTGACCGACCTGGCGGCGGTCCGCAGCGAGGAGACGATCTGGTCGCCGGTGTCGATGAGCGCGGCGACGACGATGTACACGGCCCCGCCGACGACGGCCACGACGGCGACACAGGTCAGCCCGGCCGCCACCGACGCCTGCACGCCGGCGCGCACCAGCCGCCGGTACAGGGGCCCGAGCAGCGCGGTGCCCAGCAGGGCGAGCAGCACCGGTGTGACGGCCGTACGCAACTCCCCGCACAGCAGCACGCCGAGCCAGGCCACCGCGGCCCCGAGCAGCACCACGGCGCACCAGGCGGCGAACCGGAGGACGGGTACGGGCAGGAGTCGCACGCCTCCAGCAGATCACGGCGCACCACGGCGGTCCCGTCGCGCGAGTCCGGCCGGGTGACGTGCGCGGCTGCCGGACCGCGGCGCTCACGGGAACCGGCGCCCAGGAGGGCGCCGGTTCCCGCCGTCGGGTTCCGCCGTCGGGTTCCTTACGTCGTCAGATTCCGTTCTCGGTCATACCGTGCACCGCGGGGATGGTGCCGAGGCGGCCCTTCTGGAAGTCCTCGAACGCCTGCTGGAGTTCCTCCCGGGTGTTCATGACGAACGGGCCGTAGTGGGCCATGGGCTCGCGGATCGGCCGGCCGCCGAGGAGGACGACCTCCAGGTCCGGGGTGTGGGAGTCCTGCTTCCCGTCCGCGCGGACGGTCAGCGAGGAGCCCGCGCCGAAGACCGCCGTCTGCCCCAGGTGGATCGGGCGGTGCTCGGCGCCGACGGAACCGCGGCCCGCGAGGACGTACGCCAGGCCGTTGAAGTCCTCCCGCCAGGGCAGGGTGACCTCCGCGCCCGGCGCCAGCGTCGCGTGCACCATCGTGATCGGCGTGTGCGTGATGCCGGGACCGGCGTGCCCGTCCAGTTCGCCGGCGATGACCCGCAGCAGCGTGCCGCCGTCGGGGGAGGTGAGCAGCTGGACGGAGCCGCCGCGGATGTCCTGGTAGCGCGGGGCCATCATCTTGTCCCTGGCGGGGAGGTTCACCCACAGTTGCAGGCCGTGGAAGAGGCCGCCCGAGACGACCAGGTGTTCCGGCGGGGCCTCGATGTGCAGCAGGCCGGAGCCCGCGGTCATCCACTGGGTGTCGCCGTTGGTGATGGTGCCGCCACCGCCCTGGGAGTCCTGGTGGTCGAAGATCCCGTCGATGATGTAGGTGACGGTCTCGAAGCCGCGGTGCGGGTGCCACGGGGTGCCCTTCGGCTCCCCGGGCCGATACTCCACCTCGCCCATCTGGTCCATCATGATGAACGGGTCGAGATGGCGGTAGTGGATCCCCGCGAACGCCCGGCGCACCGGGAAGCCCTCGCCCTCGAAACCGCTCGGAGCGGTCGTGACGGCGAGCACGGGACGTGCCACCGCGTCGGCGGGAGCGCTCACACGGGGCAGCGTCAACGGGTTCTCGACGGTCACTGCAGGCATGGTCGGTACCTCCTTGGAGCGCTCACTTTAGTTGAGCGTTGAACTTCTTGTCATCCGGAACAGCGAAAGCCCGGAGGGAATTCCCTCCGGGCTCGGTGTACACGGGGCGGCCCGGGCCGGCCGCCGGGGCGCGGCTCAGCCGCCGTACATGCGGCGCATCGCGAAGTCGACCATCTGCTCCACCGCCTTCGCGTCGAACACCATCCGGTGCTCCCCCTCCATGTCCAGGACGAAGCCGTAGCCGGTCGGCAGCAGGTCGATCACCTCGGCGCCGGTGATGACGAAGTACTTGGACTCCTTGCCCGCGTACCGGCGCAGCTCCTTCAGCGAGGTGAACATCGGGATCACCGGCTGCTGGGTGTTGTGCAGGGCGAGGAAGCCGGGGGTGTCACCGCGCGGGCAGTACACCTTCGACGTGGCGAAGATCTGCTGGAAGTCCTCGGCGGCCATCTGACCGGTGGTGAAGGCACGCACCGCGTCCGCGAGCGAGGGCGGGGACGGCTCGGGGTACAGCGGCGGCTGCTGCCCGTATCCGCCGGCCATCGGCTGCTGGGGCGGGGCGTACTGCTGCTGGGCACCCACGTTCTGGTCGTAGCCGTACATGGGCGTAAGACTACTGAGAACCGGGCGAGGGGTGGGTCACAGATCCCGGGATCGGGGTTGCTTCTTATTACCGACGGGTAGCATCATCGTACCTACTTGTTGGTACGTGAACTAGCTGCGAGGAGCCAAGTGCCTCGCCGATCCCTCAACGGAGCCGTCGCCATGGGGCACTACAAGTCCAATCTCCGCGACATCGAGTTCAACCTCTTCGAAGTACTGGGGCGCGACAAGGTGTACGGCACCGGCCCGTTCGAGGAGATGGACGTCGAGACCGCCAAGAGCGTCCTGGAGGAGCTGACCCGCCTCTCCGAGAACGAGCTGGCCGCGTCCTTCGCGGACGCCGACCGCAACCCTCCCGTCTTCGACCCGGAGACCAACACCGCGCCCGTCCCCGAGTCCTTCAAGAAGAGCTACCAGGCCTTCATGGACTCCGAGTACTGGCGGCTCGGCCTGCCCGAGGAGATCGGCGGCACCACCTCGCCCCGCTCCCTGATCTGGGCCTACGCCGAGCTGATCCTGGGCGCCAACCCGGCCGTGTGGATGTACTCCTCGGGCCCGGCGTTCGCCGGCATCCTCTTCGAGGAGGGCAACGAGGTCCAGAAGCACATAGCCAAGGTCGCCACCGAGAAGCAGTGGGGCTCCACCATGGTCCTCACCGAGCCGGACGCCGGCTCGGACGTGGGCGCCGGCCGCACCAAGGCCGTGCAGCAGGAGGACGGCTCCTGGCACATCGAGGGCGTGAAGCGGTTCATCACCTCCGGTGAGCACGACATGTCGGAGAACATCCTCCACTACGTGCTCGCGCGTCCCGAGGGCGCCGGCCCCGGCACCAAGGGCCTGTCCCTCTTCCTCGTCCCGAAGTACCTCTTCGACTTCGAGACCGGCGAGCTGGGCGAGCGCAACGGCGTCTACGCCACCAACGTCGAGCACAAGATGGGCCTGAAGGCCTCCAACACGTGCGAGATGACCTTCGGCGACAAGCACCCCGCCAAGGGCTGGCTGATCGGCGACAAGCACGACGGCATCCGCCAGATGTTCCGCATCATCGAGTTCGCCCGCATGATGGTCGGCACGAAGGCGATCTCCACGCTGTCCACCGGCTACCTGAACGCGCTGGAGTACGCCAAGGAGCGCGTGCAGGGCCCGGACCTGGCCAACTTCATGGACAAGACCGCGCCCAAGGTCACCATCACCCACCACCCCGACGTGCGCCGCTCGCTGATCACGCAGAAGGCGTACGCGGAGGGCATGCGCGCCCTCGTCCTCTACACCGCCTCCATCCAGGACGCCATCCAGCTCAAGGAGGCGAACGGCGAGGACGCCTCCGCCGAGGAGGCGCTGAACGACCTGCTGCTGCCCATCGTCAAGGGCTACGGCTCCGAGAAGGGCTACGAGCAGCTCGCCCAGTCGCTGCAGACCTTCGGCGGCTCCGGCTTCCTGCAGGAGTACCCGATCGAGCAGTACATCCGGGACTCCAAGATCGACACCCTCTACGAGGGCACCACGGCCATCCAGGGCCAGGACTTCTTCTTCCGGAAGATCGTCCGCAACCAGGGCGCCGCGCTGAACTCCCTCGCCGAGGACATCAAGAAGTTCCTGGCGCTCGGCACCGGCGGCGAGGAGCTGGCCGGCGCCCGCGAGCACCTGGCCAAGGCGGCCGTGGAGCTGGAGGCGATCGTCGGCCTGATGCTGACCGACCTCGCCGCCACCGAGCAGGACACCAAGAACATCTACAAGGTGGGCCTGAACACCACCCGCCTGCTCATGGCCTCCGGTGACGTCGTCGTCGGCTACCTGCTCCTCAAGGGCGCCGCGATCGCCGCCGAGAAGCTGGAGACGGCCTCCGCGAAGGACAAGGCCTTCTACACCGGCAAGATCGCCGCGGCGAAGTTCTTCGCGGCGAACGTCCTGCCCGGCGTCACCCTCGCCCGCAAGGTCGCCGGCAGCGTCGAGCTGGACCTCATGGAGCTGGACGAGGCCGCGTTCTAGCCCGCCCGGACGTTCTGGACGTCCCCGCCGATTCCTCGCACGGGCCCGCTCTCTTTCCGGGAGCGGGCCCGCGCACGTCGTTAAGGTGAATCCATGAGCGCACCAGCCCGCTTCGACCGCGGCCACACCGACGACCTGATGTCCTTCCTGGCGGCGAGCCCGTCGCCGTACCACGCCGTGGCGAACACCGCCGAGCGGCTGGAGAAGGCAGGCTTCCGGCAGGTCGCGGAGACGGACGCCTGGGACGCCGCGGCATCCGGCCACGGCGGCCGGTACGTGCAGCGCGGCGGCGCGATCGTGGCCTGGTACGTGCCCGAGGGCGCCGAGCCGCACACCCCCTTCCACATCATCGGCGCCCACACCGACTCCCCGAGCCTGCGGGTCAAGCCGCGCCCGGACAGCGGGACGCAGGGCTGGCGCCAGGTCGCCGTGGAGATCTACGGCGGGCCGCTGCTCAACTCCTGGCTGGACCGGGACCTGGGCCTGGCCGGGCGGCTGTCGCTGCGCGACGGCTCCTCGGTCCTGGTCAACGTGGACCGGGCGCTGCTGCGGGTGCCGCAGCTCGCCATCCACCTGGACCGCTCGGTCGGCGAGGGGCTCAAGCTGGACAAGCAGCGGCACCTGCAGCCGGTGTGGGGCCTCGGCGACGACGTGCTCGACGGCGACCTCATCGCCTTCCTGGAGCAGGAGGCCGGGCTGGCGGCGGGCTCGGTGGCCGGCTGGGACCTGATGACGCATCCGGTGGAGCCGCCGGCCTACCTCGGCCGGGACCGGGAACTGGTCGCCGGCCCGCGCATGGACAACCTGCTGTCCGTGCACGCCGGTGTCGCCGCCCTCACCGCCGTCGCGTCCTCCGGCACCCCGCTCGGCCACATCCCGGTGCTGGCCGCCTTCGACCACGAGGAGAACGGCTCCCAGTCGGACACCGGCGCGGACGGCCCGCTGCTCGGATCGGTGCTGGAGCGCTCGGTGTTCGCGCGCGGCGGCTCGTTCGAGGACCGGGCGCGCGCCCTCGCCGGCTCGGTCTGCCTGTCCTCCGACACCGGTCACGCGGTGCATCCCAACTACGCCGAGCGGCACGACCCGACGCACCACCCGCGGGTCAACGGCGGCCCGATCCTCAAGGTCAACGTCAACAACCGCTACGCCACGGACGGTTCGGGCCGCGCGGTGTTCGCCGCGGCCTGCGAGAAGGCGGACGTCCCCTTCCAGAGCTTCGTCTCCAACAACTCCATGCCGTGCGGCACGACCATCGGCCCGATCACCGCGGCACGGCACGGCATCCGCACGGTCGACATCGGCGTGGCGATCCTCTCCATGCACAGCGTGCGCGAACTGTGCGGCGCCGACGACCCGTTCCTGCTCGCGAACGCCCTGACGGCCTTCCTGGAGGGCTAGTCGGGGCCTCGCCGGGTACCCGCACGACACCGGAGACTCCGGAACCGGAAGGGGAGGCGAGGTCTCATGGGGCTCGGCGGATGCATCATCCTCATCGCCGTAGGGGCCATTCTCACGTTCGCGACCGACTGGCACATGCAGGGCGTCAACATCACGGTCGTCGGCCTGATCCTGATGGCCGTCGGCCTGATCGGGGTGGCGACCTTCAGCGGCATCGCGCGCCGCCGCCGCGTGGTCGTACCGCCGACGCCGGTGGTGGAGGAGGAACCGCGCCACCACCGCGTCGACGGCTACTCCGACGGCTACGGCGTCTGAGGGGCCGCCTCCTGCTCGTCCAGGCCCGCCAGGACGAGCGGCAGGCGGTCCGCCCCGCCCTCGGTCAGGCGGAGCGGGACGCCCCAGTCCTGCTGGTGGACATGGCAGGCCGGGTACTCGTTGGCCGGGTCGTCGTCGCAGGAGGCCGCCATCGCGGAGACGTGCAGGACGCCCTCGGTGACGGCCGGGTTCAGCTCCAGCTCGCGGGAGAGGTCCGTGTCCGCTCCGTCGCCCTTGAGCAGCAGCTCGGGCGGCGTCGAGGACACCAGCAGCCGGGTCGAGGGGCCGTAGCGCTGGTCCAGCTTCTGTCCCGCGGGCGCCTGGAAGATCACGTCCAGCCGCAGCCTGCCCGGAGCGACCTCGGTCGCCGCGCGCCGGGTGCGGTGGGCTACCGACTCCACCCGTACCGCCTCCTCCGGCAGCCGCAGCCGGGTCAGCCGGTGCCGGGCCGACTCCACGACCACGATGTCCTCCCCGGCGAGCACGGCGTCGCTGGGCTCGCGCAGGTCCGTGGCGAGGGTGGTGACCTCGCCGGTCGCCGGGTCGTAGCGCCGCAGGGCGTGGTTGTAGGTGTCCGCAACGGCGACCGAGCCGTCGGGCAGGGCGGTGACGCCCAACGGGTGCTGCAGGAGTGCCTGGTCCGCGGCCCCGTCCCGGTGGCCGAAGTCGAACAGGCCGGTGCCGACGGCGGTGTGGACGTGCCCGTCGAGGTCCACCCAGCGCAGGGCGCTGGTCTCGGAGTCGGCCAGCCACAGCCGCTCCCCGGTCGCCGCGAGGCCGGAGGGCTGGGCGAACCAGGCCTCGGCGCCGGGCCCGTCCACCAGGCCCTCGTTGGTGGTGCCCGCGGCCACGGCGACGGTCCGGGTGGCCGGGTCGTACGTCCACAGCTGGTGGACGCCGGCCATGGCGATCCACACCCGGCCGCCGAAGACCGCCACGTCCCACGGCGAGGAGAGGTCCACCTCACGGGCCGGCCCCGAGGTCGCCGAGCCCTGCCACCACTGGGTGCCGGTGCCGGCCAGGGTGGTCACCTCGCCGGTGGCCGGGTCCAGCCGGCGCAGGGCGTGGTTCACGGTGTCGGCGACCACCACCGAGCCGTCGTCGAGGAGCGCGAGGCCCTGCGGCTCGTTGAAGGACGCCTCCTCCCGGCCGCCGTCGGCGAACCCGCGCGTGCCGGAGCCGATGCGCCGTACGACGGTCTCGGCGTCCTCGGCCAGTTCCACCAGCTGGTGCCGGGTGGTGTCGCTGACCAGGAAGTGGCCGGACGGCAGGAGCAGGGCCTTGCCGGGGAAGCGCAGGGTCGTCGGCTCGGGCTCCGGCGGGACGTACGGCCCGTCGCCCCGGCGCAGGGTGCCCTTGGCCTCGTGCTCGGCCTCCAGCTCGGTCACCAGGCGCTTGATGGCGTGCACATGCCCCTCGCCGGCGTGCTGGGCGACGACGTACCCCTCGGGGTCGATCACCACGAGCGTCGGCCAGGCGCGGACCGCGTACTGCTTCCAGGTGGCCAGCTCCGGGTCGTCCAGGACCGGGTGCTCCACGCCGTAGCGCTCCACGGCGTCCACGACGGCCTGGTGCTCGGCCTCGTGCACGAACTTCGGCGAGTGCACCCCGATCACCACGAGCGTGTCCCGGTGCTCGGCCTCCAGCTCGCGCAGCTCGTCCAGGACGTGCAGGCAGTTGATGCAGCAGAAGGTCCAGAAATCCAGGACGACGATGCGTCCGCGCAGGTCGGCAAGGGTGTACTGCTGGTCTCCCGTGTTCAGCCAGCCGCCCTTGCCGATCAGCTCGGGGGCGCGTACTCGGGCGCGTCGGGGTGCGGTGTCGGTCATGGATCCAAGGGTGCCACCCGTGGCCGACAACCGTTCGAGTGCCTGTGGACAACTGCGATCGGTCCTGGTGGACGAGGTGGTGATGCCGGTGAGGGCCGCGGTGACCATCACCTTGCCGGTCTGCCCCGGGACCGGCCGGCAGGCGAGCTGCCGGCCGTACCGGTGGGACCACGGCGCTCTGTCCCGCCCCGCCTACTTGAGCGCCGTACCGCCCGCGTCGTGGTAGGCGATCGTCTTCCTGATCAGGTTGCCGCCGTCGGACTCGACCGACGTCTGCTCCTCCTGCCCCGCGCCGAAGAGCAGGCCGGCGACGTGCGCCTGCGCCACCTGGTCCATGTGCGCGAAGAACCAGTCCACCTTGTCGTCCTTGTAGTGGTTGCGGGTGTTGTTCTGCGCCATGTTGCCCACCGGGATCTGCCACAGGACCACCGGCTTGCCCACGGACTCGGCCATCGTCCGGTAGAACTTGAGCGAGGCGGCGGCCTTCTGGTCGGTCCAGAAGTCGTCGTGGCCGCCGTGGGCCGGCTGCGCGTACCAGCCCGCGTCGCGGTCCGACACGTCGGCGACCAGGAAGTCGGCGTTCCGCGCCCCGAGGCTCGCGTAGTCCTTGACGCACCCCTGCGTGTTGCTCTGCCAGTCCCAGCAGGAGAGGTGCATGCCCACAGTGGCGTTCGGCGCGTAGGTGTGCGCCATCGAGACCAGGCAGCGGGTGAGTCCGGCGGCGCTGTTCTCCTGCGCCGCGCAGTCGGTCGGGTTCGCGCCCGAGACCTGCGCGGGGACCTTGTGCGGATCGCCGAGCGACCGGACGTAGCCCCAGAAGTCGGGCTCCAGGTCGATCATGTCGTGCGACGTACCGATCTTCTGCAGGAAGAACCGGTAGTCGTTCATGTACCGGGTCAGCAGGTCGGTCCTGTTGATGGCCTTGACCTCGCCCGGACCGTCGCCCGATCCCGCCAGGTCCCCGAGGTCGCGCAGGGAGTACCAGGTCCAGAAGAACCTCTGCGGGCGCGACCTGCCCTGGTAGGTCGCCTTGGCCACGTGGTCGTCCGACCAGGTCACGTAACTGCCGGGCGCCGTCGTGTCGCCGCCCCAGCAGCCCCACCAGCTCGACCAGGCGGCCTGGCAGAGCGATGCCGAGTAGTACGACGCCGAAGGGGCGGGCCGGCTGTGCACATAGGCGTAGCGCACGTCGAACGGCGCGGCGGTCGCCGACGCGTCGGACATCGACCCGCCGACGAGCACCGTACTGCTGCCCATGAACCGCGTCGCCGAGCCGCCGCCACCGGGCGCGGGGGACGACTGGGGCGTGCCGACGGACCCGGCCGGGACGAGTTGCCACTGCTGCTCGGCGCCGCCCCGGTCACGGTCCTGGACCACGGCGGCCCCGTCGGTCCTGGCGGCCCTCTGGACGCCGACGGCCATGCCGCTGTGGTGGTTGATCAGACGAACGTGGCCACCGGACGACTCGGCCAGTTCGAACTGCTGGTTCGCGCCGTTGTGGTCGCTCCACTGCACGAGGTCGGAGCCGGCGCTCTTCGACCAGTCGCGGTCGTCCAGCACCTTGCCGGAGGTCCGGTTCTGGAGCCGGTAGTAGCCGTCGCCCGCCTCGATGAACCGCCACTGCTGGTTGGCCGCGCCGGTGCGCGCCCACTGCACCACCGCCGCGCCGTCGTTCGTGGCGAAGGCGCGGTCGTCGAGGGCCTTGCCGCTGTTGCGGTTGACCAGCACGTACCACTTCTTCAGGTCCAGGGTGTCCGCCGAGGCCTGGCTGACCACCACGGCGGAGCCGGCCACGACCACCATGACGAGGGCCGCCCAGAAACCCCGGCGCGCGAGCAGCCGGCGGCCACGGTGCTTCGGGCGGCCGGCGCGGGACGCCTCCGATGGCGTCGGCGGCCCGGGGACATGTCCGGGTTCTCGTTCAAGGGACACGCCTGTTCTCTCTTTCGTCCGTCGCGTCTGGCCGGACCACCCGGCCCGACACCACCCAGTGGTCCGCGGGGCCGGAAAGGTTGCCGCCCAGCCGCGGGTTTTCTCCGCTACCGGGGCTTCGCTCACCGCCTTCGGGACGGAACACGGTGTTTCCGGGAGAATCGGCCGATGTCGGGGAAGCATGACCCGTATGAGATTCCTCGTGCGCGACCGGATCCTCGGCATCGGTGACGACTGGTGGATCGAGGACGAACACGGCCGGAAGGTGTACCTCGTCGACGGCAAGGCGATGCGGCTGCGCGACACCTTCGAGCTGAAGGACGCCCAGGGGCGGGTCCTGATCGACATCCACCAGAAGATGCTCGCCCTGCGCGACACCATGGTGATCGAACGGGACGGCGAGCCCCTGGCCCGCATCCGGCGCAAGCGGCTGAGCCTGCTGCGCAACCACTACCGCGTCTCACTGGTGGACGGCACCGAACTGGACGTCAGCGGAAAGATCCTGGACCGCGAGTTCGCCGTGGAGTACGAGGGCGAACTCCTCGCGGTGATCTCCCGCCGCTGGCTGAGCATCCGCGACACCTACGGCGTGGACGTCGTACGGGACGACGCCGACCCGGCGCTGCTCATCGCGGTGGCGGTGTGTGTGATCCACCTGTCCGAGAAGGAGGGCGAGGAGGACTGATCCGGAGCCGGCTCCGGATCAGCGCCTGCGGTGGGGCGTGTCCAGGCCGAGCACCCGGTCCTTGAGCGCCGGGAACTGTTCCCGGGTCGCGGCGGCCTTCGCCGGGTCGAGGTCCACGGTGAGGACCTCCTCCGCGGAGCCGGCCTCGGCGAGCACCTCGCCCCACGGATCCACCACGATCGAGTGACCCGCCTGGGGAACTCCGGCGTGGGTCCCGGCCGTTCCACACGCGAGCACGAACGCCTGGTTCTCCACCGCCCGCGCCTGGGCCAGCAGCGTCCAGTGCGCGCGTCGCCGCTCGGGCCAGCCCGCCGGGATCACCAGCATCTCGGCGCCGGCGTCGACGAGTCCGCGGAAGAGTTCGGGGAACCGGAGGTCGTAGCAGGTGGCCAGGCCGAGCGTGGTCCCGGGCAGCGGGACCGTCACCAGGTCCCGGCCCGCGCCCATCAGCACCGCCTCGCCCTGGTCGAAGCCGAAGCGGTGGATCTTGCGGTAGGCCGCGGCCAGTTCACCGGAGGGGGAGAAGATGAGAGACGTGTTGTAGAGGGTGGTCTCGTCCGCGGCGGAGCCGCTGCCGGCCGGTGCCCGTTCGGGAAGGGAGCCCGCGTGCAGCCACACGCCCGCGTCGCTCGCCGCCTTGGCCATCGCCTCGTACGTCGGCCCTTCGAGCGGCTCGGCCTCCCGGCCGAACTCCTCGTAGGCGAAGGCCCCGGTGGTCCACAGCTCGGGCAGGACCACGAGGTCGGCCCCGCGCTGCTCCCGCACCAGCGCGGCCGCGCGGCGGCGCCGGGAGTCGACCGGTTCGTCCTCGTCCACGGCGATCTGGATCAGCGAGGCGCGCACACTACCACCGTCCTGGCATTGGAGTCGTCCACACAGGCCTACGATCGTCACACGAAAGCACTGCCGGGGTGCCTCTCAGCAGCGTAACTTAGCCTCCCGAGACACCCGCCGAAGTGCAGCCGCCGCCCACTGGCAACGCCGCCACAACCCGCCCGTGTACCGACCGCCGAGGGGTCCCGTTCCGTGAGTCTGCATCCCACCCTCCAGCCCTACGCCGACGCCTGGACGCACTCCATCGAAGCGATATCCGAGATGGTGCAGCCGCTCGTCGAGGGTGAGTGGAACCGGCGGACACCCTGCCCCGGCTGGTCCGTGCGGGACATCGTGTCCCATGTCATCGGCATGGACTGCGAGATGCTCGGCGACCCGCGCCCCATCCACGCCCTGCCGCGCGACCTGTTCCACGTCACCACCGAGCACCAGCGCTACATGGAGATGCAGGTCGACGTCCGCCGTCACCACACGTCACCGGAGATGACGGCCGAGCTGGAGTACACGGTCATCCGCCGCAACCGCCAGCTGCGCAACGAGTCGCGGGACCCCGCCACCCTGGTGCGCGGACCGCTCGGCACCGAGATCACCCTGGAACAGGCCTACCGCAACCGGGCGTTCGACGTGTGGGTGCACGAGCAGGACCTGCGCGCCGCCCTCGGCCGCCCCGGCAACCTGGACTCGCCGGGCGCGTACGTCGCCCGGGACGTGCTGCTGGAGGTGCTGCCCAGGGTCGTCGCGCACGACGCGAACGCCCCGCGCAGCTCGGCGATCGTGTTCGACGTGCACGGGCCGGTGGAGTTCCTGCGCACGGTCCGCGTCGACATCCAGGGCCGCGGCACCGTGGAGACCGTCCCCGCGCTCGGTCCCGCCGCCACGCTCACCCTCGACTGGGAGACCTACGTCCGCCTGGCCTGCGGCCGGGTCGGCGCCGAGGCGGTGGCGGACCGGGTGAAGACGGAGGGCGACCAGGACCTGGCGGCGGCGATCCTGCGCCACTTCGCGGTGACCCCGTAGGACGGGCGCCCGCGGCCGCGGCACCGGACCCTCAGGCGGGGACGTGCACCGTCTCCACCCGGCTGGCCACCAGCCGCTCCCGCTCCCGCCGGGCCGCCCGCCCCCGCAGCCGCAGGATCTGGCTGATCCCGAGCGCCTGGAGCACGAACACGACGCTGAACGCCACGGTGTAGTCGTCCCCGGTCGCGTCCAGCAGCACGCCGATCGCGAACAGGGTCGTCATGGAGGCGACGAAGCCACCCATGTTGGTGATGCCGGACGCCGTGCCCTGACGCTCGGGCGGGTTGGCCGGCCGGGCGAATTCGAAGCCGAGCATCGACGCCGGACCGCACGCGCCGAGCACCGTGCACAGCACCAGCAGCAGCCACATCGGCGCGTGGTCGCCGGGATAGGCCAGCGTCGCCGCCCACAGCAGCGCGGTGGCGCCGACCGTGCCCAGCGCCAGCGGCAGCCGCGCCCCGTGGTGCCGGGCGACGATCTGGCCGTAGACCAGCCCTGTCACCATGTTGGAGAGCACGACGAGGGTGAGCAGCTCGCCGGCCGTGGCGCGGCTGAGGCCCTGCGCCTCGACGAGGTACGGCAGGCCCCACAGCAGCAGGAACACCATCGCCGGGAACTGGGTGGTGAAGTGCACCCACAGGCCCAGCCGGGTGCCCGGCTCGCGCCAGGCCGCGGCGATCTGCCGGCGGACGTAGGCCGCGCCCCGGTGCGGGGACGGCTCCGGCTCCTGGCCCTCGGGGTGGTCCTTCAGGAACAGCAGGGTCAGGACCAGGACGACCACGCCCGCCAGCGCGCTGCCCGCGAACGCCGCCGTCCAGCCGATACCGTGCAGCAGCCGGGCCAGGACCAGGGTGGAGACCAGGTTGCCCGCCATCCCGACCAGGCCCGCGAACTGCGCGACCAGCGGCCCGCGCCGGGCCGGGAACCAGCGGGAGCCGAGCCGCAGCACGCTGATGAACGTCATCGCGTCGCCGCAGCCCAGCAGCGCGCGGGAGGCGAGCGCCGTGCCGTACGAGGGGGAGAAGGCGAAGCCCAGCTGCCCGGCGGTGAACAGGACCGCCCCGATGCTCAGCACCTTCTTGGTGCCGAGGCGGTCCACCAGCAGGCCGACGGGTATCTGCATGCCCGCGTAGACCAGCAGCTGGAGGATGGAGAACGTGGACAGGGCCGAGGCGTTGACGTGGAAGCGGGCGGCCGCGTCGAGGCCGGCCACGCCCAGGGACGTCCGGAAGATGACGGCGACGAAGTAGACCGCCACACCTATGGACCACACGACGACCGCCGGGCGACCGCCCGGCGGGTCCCCCGGAAGAGTGGTGGCGTTGCGCGCCGGAGCGCTCATCGGACCTCACCCCGCGCGAGGTGCGAGAACCAGCCCACATGCCGGTGGACGATGTCCACGGCCGCCTCCGCGTCCCCGGCGCGCAGCGCGTCCAGGATCTTCCCGTGCTCGGCGAGCGTCTTGGCGATCCGGTCGGGGTGGGAGTGCATGACGGCCACGCCCATCCGCAGCTGGCGGTCGCGGAGCTGGTCGTAGAGCCGGGACAGGATCTCGTTGCCCCCGCTGCGCACGATCTCGGCGTGGAAGCAGCGGTCGGTGATCGCGGCGGCGGCCAGATCACCGGCGGCGGCCTGCGCCTTCTGCTGCTCCAGCAGCTCGGTCAGCCGCTCCAGCAGGCCCGGCGGCGCGGGTACGGCCTTGCGGGCCGCGTGCTCCTCGACCAGCAGCCGGGTCTCCACCACATCCGCGATCTCCTGCGCGGAGACCGGCAGGACCAGGGCGCCCTTCTTCGGGTACAGCCGGATCAGGCCCTCGGCCTCCAGCCGCAGCAGCGCCTCCCGGACGGGGGTGCGCGAGACCCCGACGGCCTCGGCCAGCTCGCCCTCGGTGAGCAGCGCCCCGCCCTCGTAGCGACGGTCGAGGACACCCTGCTTGACGTGGGCGTACACGCGGTCGGCGGCGGGGGGCGGCTTGAGGGACTGCGGGGCGGGCTGCTCGACGGCCGTGTTCATGCCCACAGCATAGATACAACACGTACGCAAGGGACACTGTCGTCCATCATGCGGACGTGACGAGGACCCCGCCGAAGCGGCCGCACAACCTTCTGTGCTACTTACGTGTCACACCCATGCGGCACCCTTCCGTTGCCAGCTCAACTAGGCCGCACCCCAGGGGCATTCACGACATTCGAGGTATATCACTTTGATTACCGGCATCCAGGGCATCCGCCTCCGCCGAGCCGCCGCCGTCGCCGTCACCTCCGGCGCGCTGCTCGCCACCGGCGCCCTCACCGCTGCGCCCGCGCAGGCCGTCACCGCGCCCTCCATCGTGGCCAAGGGCGGCTACGTGATGAACAACGCGAACGGCTCGACGCTGTACACCAAGGCGGCGGACACCAAGCGCTCCACCGGCTCCACCACCAAGATCATGACCGCCAAGGTGGTCCTCGCGCAGTCGAACCTCAACCTCGACGCCAAGGTCACGATCCAGAAGATCTACAGCGACTACGTCGTCAAGAACAACGCCTCCCAGGCGCACCTGATCGTCGGCGACAGGGTGACCGTCCGTCAGCTGCTGTACGGGCTGATGCTGCCGTCCGGCTGCGACGCCGCGTACGCCCTCGCCGACAAGTACGGCTCCGGCTCCACCACTTCCGCGCGGGTGAAGTCCTTCATCGGCAAGATGAACACCGCCGCCAAGAACCTGGGCCTGAAGAACACCCACTTCGACTCGTTCGACGGCATCGGCAACGGCGGCAACTACTCGACGCCGCGCGACCTGACGAAGATCGCCAGCAGCGCGATGAAGAACTCCACGTTCCGCACGATCGTCAAGACGAAGTCGTACACCGCGAAGACGGTCACCAAGTCGGGCGGCACCCGCACGATGGCCGCGTGGAAGAACACCAACGGGCTCCTCAGCAGCTACAGCGGCACCATCGGCGTGAAGACCGGCTCCGGGCCGGAGGCCAAGTACTGCCTGGTGTTCGCCGCCACCCGGAACGGCAGGACCGTCATCGGCACCGTCCTCGCGTCCACCTCCATCACGCAGCGCGAGACGGACGCGAAGAAGCTCCTCGGCTACGGCTTCGCCAAGCTCGGCTGACATCTCCTCACCTCCGGAAGGGCCCGTCGCGGAAAGCGGCGGGCCCTTTCCGCTCCCCCCGGAGTCATCCCCCATATGGTGCTACTGTCATTAGCACCATGTTGCTGCGTCTGGACCAGACCGACACCCGCCCCCTGCACACGCAGGTGGCGTCGGCGATCCGGCGCGCCGTCGCCGACGGCGAGTGCCGCGCGGGCGACCGGCTGCCCTCGGCCCGCGATCTCTCCGCGGCCCTGGACATCAACGTCAACACCGTCCTGCGCGGCCTGCGCGAACTGCGCGACGAGGGCCTGCTGGAGTTCCGCCGGGGCCGGGGCATCACCGTCGCCGAGGGCGCGGCCCGGCGCTCCGGCCTCCAGATCCGGGTGCGCGAGCTGGTAGCCGAGGCATCCCGGCTGGGCTACAGCCGTACCGACCTCATCGACATGATCCGGGGGACCTCATGACGCACGGGCACGCCGGGAACGAGGGGCACGGCAGGGAGCCGGACGGCCCCGGCGACGGCCGAGGCGGGGGCCACGGGAAACCACCCGCCCAGGGGGGCACCCACCGGGGCCGGGCCGCGCGCTGGGCGCTCGCCGGCTCGACCGTGGCCGTCACGGCCGTGCTCGCCGGCCTGCCCTGGGTCGCGCACGACCGGCTCCCCGACCGGCTGGCCACCCACTGGAGCGGCGGTGACGTCCCCGACGGCTCGATGCCGCTGTGGGCGGCCTCCCTGTTCCCCGCGGGCGTCTGGCTGGTGACCGCCCTCGCGGTGACCGTGCGTCGGCGCCGCTCCCGGCCCGCCGTGCGCCCCTGGCGGGCCATCACGCTGGCGCCCGCCGGCGCGGCTCTCGTCGGCGCCCAGGTCTGCGTCATCCGGGCGAACCTCGACCACACGGACTGGCACACGGCCCGTCAGCCGGCCCTCGGTGTGGTGGCGGTGCTGGCCGCGACGGCGGTCGCCCTCGTGGTGGCCTGGTGGCTGACCACCCGGAACACCGCCGCACCGGCCACCGCCACCCCCGCGCTGGACCTGCCCGCGGGCGAGCACCTGGTGTGGTTCTCCCGCGCCGCCAACCCCTGGCTGGGACTGCTGGCGGCGGCGGCCGGCCTGATCGCCGCCCTCGCGCTGGTCGCCCTGGCCGCCGATCTGGCGGACCCCGCCGTGCTGTGGCCGGTGTGCGCGGCGTGCACGGCCACATCGCTCGCCGGCGCGGCCTTCTCCTCGGTCCGGGCGACGGTGTCGGAGGCCGGCCTGGAGGTGGCGTTCGGTCCGCTCGGCCGACCCGTGCGCCGCTGGCCCCTGGCCGCCATCGAGTCCGCCCGGGCCGAGCCGCGGCTGCCGTCCCAGGTCGGCGGCTGGGGCTACCGTCTCAGCGGCCTCGGTACGACGGTGATGCTCCGCGCCGGTGACTGCCTGGTCGTACGCCCCCGGGGCCGGCGTACCGACTTCGCGGTGAGCGTGGACGACGCCGAGCGGGGCGCCGCCCTGCTGAACGCGCTCCGCGCCCGGCAGCCCGGCTGACACCCGCGAACCGGCGGGCCTGGACGAGACCGCCTCACGACAGCTCGTCGTAGGTCTTGAAGGTGTACGAGGCGTCGTACGCCATCAGGTTCCCTTCGGCCGCCGGGAGACCGAGCCGTCGGTCGAGAGCCCGGTCGAGCGGTCCGCAGTGGGCGGCGGCCGGGGCGCTGAACGTGTCGTCGTATGCCGAGAACTCGATCACCGGCGGGTCCTGGGACACCCACTTGGAGGGGCCCGAGCGCTTCAGCTGGAAGTCGACGGGTGCGCCGGCCCCGATCACGCAGTCGTGCGACAGCAGCGGCCCCAGGAGGCGGAAGCGCAGGCTGAACTGTCCGGTGTAGAAGTCGGACCGGCCGCCGTACTCCGCGTGTATCGCCATCGCCAGGGCCGGCACGTGTTCGCCTGCCGGGGTTCCGGTCAACCCTCCCGGCACGGGTGTGGGCGCGCTGTGCATCGCCCCCCACACCTGCCCCTTGCTGCCGTCCGGCAGGGGCCCCTCGGCGTGGGTCATGGTGATCGGGGCGAGCGTCACCTTCATCTTGCCCAGCGTCAAGCGCGGCGAGGCGGTGTGCACTTCGCATCGCCAGCGAGCCGCGTCGACACCGTCGGGCAGCGGAGGGCAGTCACGGAAGCCGGCCGCCGACGCGCCGGCGGAGCGGGGCGCGGAGTAGGCGACGCCCGGCGCGGCCACCGCGGCCGCACCGACGAGGACGGTGGCGCCCACCACGGCGGCGACACGGCGGGCGGCACCCTGACGGGCGGTGACGGAAGCGGGAGGGACGGCAGCGGATTTCGTCATGTCACCAGCGTGCCGCCGTCGTCACCCCGTCACCATCCGTGACCTCCCCGACCGACCCCGGAGTAACCCCTGACACCACATCAGGGACGGATCGCGGGTGTACGTGCTCGATCAGGGCTGAGAAAGAGAGGGGGCGGTCGCAAGCCAAAGTTGCGGCCGTCCCCTCCTGACGCCGAGCCTAGCCGGTGGGCACGCTCGCCGCCGCCAACCTCACGACCAGGTGATCAGCCGCTTCGGCTGCTCCAGGATCGCCGCCACGTCGGCCAGCACCTTGGAGCCCAGCTCCCCGTCCACCAGGCGGTGGTCGAAGGAGAGCGCGAGGGTCGTCACCTGACGCGGCTTCACCTTGCCCTTGTGCACCCACGGCTGGAGTTTGATCGCGCCGACCGCCAGGATCGCCGACTCGCCCGGGTTGAGGATCGGCGTGCCCGTGTCGACGCCGAAGACGCCGACGTTGGTGATGGTCACCGTGCCGCCCTGCATCGCCGCGGGGGACGTCCTGCCCTCGCGGGCCGTGGACACCAGCTCGCCCAGCGCCTCCGCCAGCTGCGGAAGCGTCTTGTCGTGCGCGTCCTTGACGTTGGGGACGATCAGGCCGCGCGGGGTGGCGGCCGCGATGCCCAGGTTGACGTAGTGCTTGCGCACGATCTCCTGGTTGGCCTCGTCCCAGGACGCGTTGATGTCCGGGTTGCGCTTGATGGCTACCAGCAGGGCCTTGGCGATCAGCAGCAGCGGGTTGACCCGCAGGCCCTGCATCTCCTTGTCCTGCTTCAGCTCCTCGACCAGCTTCAGCGTGCGGGTGACGTCCACCGTCACGAACTCGGTGACGTGCGGCGCCGTGAACGCCGAGCCGACCATCGCCTGCGCGGTGGCCTTGCGGACACCCTTGACGGGGATCCGGGTCTCGCGCGCGGTGTCGTACGACGCCACGGGCGCCGGGACCGTCGCGGTGGCGGGGGCCGCCGGGGCCTCCGTCGCGGCCGGGGCCGTCTGCTCGGCCGTCCGGGGCGTGGCCGCCGCGTGGACGTCCTCCCGGGTGATGACGCCGTCCGGGCCGGACGGGATGATCGCGGCCAGGTCGACGCCCAGGTCCTTCGCCAGCTTGCGCACCGGCGGCTTGGCCAGCGGACGCGGCTTGCCGGCGACCGCGCCGCCGTGGCCGTTCAGCTCCGCCTGGATGGCCTGCGCCGGCGCGGGGACGCCGGCCTCGGGGCTCTTGCGGGGGCGGCGCCTGGTGGAGGAGGTCGCCACGCCGTAGCCCACCAGGACCGGCTGGCGGCCCTCCGGCTTCGGCTCCTCCTTCGCCGGGGCGGGTGCCGCCTCGGGCTGGGCCGCCGGGGCCTCCGGCGCGTCACCGCCGCCCACCGCCACCGCGATGATGGGCGTGCCCACGTCCACCGTGGTGCCCTCGGGGAAACGCAGCTCGCGGACCACGCCGTCGTAGGGGATGGGCAGTTCGACGGCCGCCTTCGCCGTCTCGACCTCGCACACCACCTGGCCGTCCGTCACCGTGTCGCCCGGCTGCACGTACCACTTGAGGATCTCGGCCTCGGTGAGTCCCTCGCCCACGTCGGGCATCTTGAACTCGCGTACGGACGCTTCCGTCATCGTCGTCACGACCTCTCCTCAGTACGCCAGCGAGCGGTCGACGGCGTCGAGCACACGGTCCAGGTCCGGCAGGTACTCCTCCTCCAGGCGCGCCGGCGGGTACGGCGCGTGGTAGCCGCCGACCCGCAGGACCGGGGCCTCCAGGTGGTAGAAGCAACGCTCGGTGATCCGGGCGGCGATCTCCGCGCCGGAGCCGAAGAACACCGGGGCCTCGTGCACCACGACCAGGCGGCGGGTCTTCTCCACCGAGGCCTGGACGGAGTCGAAGTCGAGGGGGCTGACCGAGCGCAGGTCCAGGACCTCCAGGGACTTGCCCTCCTCGGCCGCCGCGTCCGCGGCCTCCCGGCACAGCTTCACCATCGGGCCGTAGGCCGCCAGGGTGAGGTCCGTGCCCTCGCGGACCACGCGCGCCTTGTGCAGCGGGGCGGGGATCGCCTCGGGGTCGACCTCGGCCTTGTCCCAGTAGCGCCGCTTCGGCTCGAAGTAGATCACCGGGTCGTCGCTCTGGATGGCCTGCTGCATCATCCAGTAGGCGTCGGAGGAGTTCGACGGCGAGACCACCTTCAGGCCCGCCACGTGGGCGAACAGCGCTTCCGGCGACTCCGAGTGGTGCTCGACCGCGCCGATGCCGCCGCCGTAGGGGATGCGGACGACGACCGGCAGCTTGACCTTGCCCAGCGAGCGGGCGTGCATCTTGGCGAGCTGGGTGACGATCTGGTCGTAGGCCGGGAAGACGAAGCCGTCGAACTGGATCTCCACCACCGGGCGGTAGCCGCGCAGGGCCAGGCCGATCGCGGTGCCGACGATGCCGGACTCGGCGAGCGGGGTGTCGATGACCCGGCTCTCGCCGAAGTCCTTCTGCAGACCGTCGGTCACCCGGAACACGCCGCCGAGCTTGCCGACGTCCTCGCCCATGACCAGCACCTTGGGGTCGGTGTCCAGGGCGCGGCGCAGCGACTCGTTGATGGCCTTGGCCATCGCCATCTTCTCGGCCATCTCAGTGACCCCCTTCATCGGCGAACGACGCCTGGTAGGCGGCGAACTGGGCGCGCTCCTCGTCGACGAGCGCGTGCCCGTCCGCGTACGCGTTCTCGAAGATGGCGAAGTGGTCCGGGTCGGGCATGGCGCGGACCGCTTCGCGCACTCGTTTGCCCAACGACTCGGACTCGCTCTCGAGTTCCGCGAAGAATCCCTCGTCCGCGTGGTGTGAGGTCTCCAGATACCGGCGGAGGCGCAGGATCGGGTCCTTCGCCTCCCAGGCCAGCCGCTCCTCGTCGCCCCGGTAGCGGGTGGGGTCGTCGGAGGTGGTGTGGGCGCCCATGCGGTAGGTGAACGCCTCCACCAGGGTGGGGCCCTCGCCGCTGCGGGCGCGCTCCAGTGCCCGCTTGGTGACCGCCAGGCAGGCCAGCACGTCGTTGCCGTCGACCCGGACGCCCGGGAAGCCGTAGCCCTGCGCGCGCTGGTAGAGCGGCACGCGGGTCTGGCGCTCGGTCGGCTCGGAGATCGCCCACTGGTTGTTCTGGCAGAAGAACACCACCGGGGCGTTGTAGACCGCGGCGAAGGTGAACGATTCGGCGACGTCGCCCTGGCTGGAGGCGCCGTCGCCGAAGTAGGCGATGACCGCCGAGTCCGCGCCGTCCTTGGCCACGCCCATCGCGTAGCCGGTGGCGTGCAGCGTCTGGGAGCCGATGACGATCGTGTACAGGTGGAAGTTGTTGCTGTTCGGGTCCCAGCCGCCGTTGTTGACGCCCCGGAACATGCCGAGCAGGTTGGTCGGGTCGACCCCGCGGCACCAGGCGACGCCGTGCTCGCGGTAGGTCGGGAAGACGTAGTCGTCCTCGCGGGTGGCCCGGCCGGAGCCGATCTGGGCGGCCTCCTGGCCCAGCAGGGAGGCCCACAGGCCCAGCTCGCCCTGGCGCTGCAGGGCGGTGGCCTCGGCGTCGAAGCGGCGGGTGAGCACCATGTCGCGGTACAGGCCGCGGAGCTCTTCGGGGGTGATGCCGGCGACGTAGGGGTCGTACTCGGCGTTCTTGACCCGCTTGCCCTCGGGCGTCAGGAGCTGCACGAGTTCCGGGTCGGTGCTCTTCTTCGCGGTGCTGCGGGTGGTACGGGTGGTGCGCTTGGTGCCGGTGGCTCCGGACGTGCCGGCGGTGCCGGTCTCGCTGCCGGTGGTGCCGGCCTTGCCTGCGGCGCTGCGTCGCGGCTTGCGCGCGGCACTGCTCTCCACGGTCACGTGTGCTCCTCCGTCGTTCCGGCCCCCGGGGTTGCCGGTAGGCCAGTGCGGCTCACCTGTTTCGACCACCGGGCACGGGGTGGGTGCCACTCGGCCGGGAACAGGCGTGACAGGTGCCCCGGCGAGCGCCCTGCAACCATCACGTTACCCAGTGCCTCACATTTCTGTGAAACCCCGTTTGACCTGCGATTTTGCTTGGATTTCCAAGTAAATCGAGGTGGTGTGAAAGCGCCTGGTCACAGCCTTGCGCCACTCCGGAGCACCCGCACGTTATCCCGCGCACCCAGGTCACGGGAAGGGTTTCATGTGAGACGGGCCTCGTAGACGAAGCAGGAAAAGTCGGGGTTTTTCCGATCACGGGATTCCGATCGGCGCGCCCATGACGGCCGGACGTCACCCGCGCGCGAGCCGGAAAGCACTCTCGTGACCGAATGCGACCGTCGGCGACTGCCTGTGACAAGGCCCAGCTCACGGGGGCGGCGCGTGCCCTAACATCTGGCGCGTGCCGCGCTCATGTGTACCACCCCCCGGTTCCCACGCACCCCCTCTGGGCGCCCTGCTCCGCCTCTACGCCGCGGGAACCGCCCTCACCTGTGAGCCGGTCGACCAGGGACTCCTCAACCGCGGCTACCGGCTGTGCACCACCCGCGGCCGCTACTTCCTCAAGCACCACTTCGACCCGGACACCGCCGACCCCGTCGCCATCGAACGCCGGCACCGGGCCACCCAGCGCCTCGCCGACCTCGGCGTCCCGGTCGCCCCGCCGCTCGCGGACCGCGAGGGCCGCACGGTCGCCGTCATCGGCGGCCGCGCCTACGCCCTGCACCCCTGGATCGACGGCAGGCACCGCCACGGCGGCCAGCTCACCCGCGGGGAGAGCGCACGCCTGGGGGCGCTCCTGGGCGCCGTACACGCCTGCCTGGAGCGGGTGATGCCGCCCAAGGGGCGCACCCGGCCGGCCACCGGCCCGCACCCCGTGGAGAGCGCCGACCCGGCCGACACCTTCGCCCTCATCGACGACCTGCTCGCCCACGTGCGCCGGCACCGGCCCGCCGACGCCTTCGACGAACTCGCCCGGCACCGGCTGCTGGAGCGCCGCGCGCTCCTGGAGCAGCACGCGGACCGGCGCCCGCCGCGCGGCGGTTCGGTGGGCTGGGTGCACGGCGACTTCCACCCGTTCAACCTGCTCTACAAGGACGACGACGCCCCCGCGGCCATCGTGGACTGGGACCGACTCGGCGTGCAGCCGCGCGCGGAGGAGGCGGTACGCGCCGCCGTCATCTTCTTCGTGCGGCCCGGCGGAACGCTGGACCTGCCGAAAGTACGTGCCTACGCGCGCGCGTACCGGCGCGCGGCCGGCGACACGCCCTCGGGGCTTGCGGCGGCCGTGCACCGGGTGTGGTGGGAGCGGCTGAACGACTTCTGGATGCTGCGCTGGCACTACGAGCGCGGCGACACGCGCGCGGACTGCCAGTTCCCCGCCGCGTCGGCGCTCGCCGGATGGTGGACGCGCGAGTACGACGCGGTGTGCGACGCGTTCGTGGGGTGAGCGGCCGGCGTCATCTCAGGGTGACGCCGGTCCGGTCACCGGAGGCTCGCTTCAACCGGTGGTGTCGCCGGTGCTGCCGTCGGTCGTGGTGCCCTCGGTGGCCCCGGCGTCACCGGTGCCCGCGTCCGTGCCGCCGGCGGTGGTACCGGCGTCCGTGCCGCCGGCGGTGGTGCCCGCGTCCGTGCCGCCGTTCGTCGGGTCCGTGGGCTTCGACGGCGTGGTCTGCGGGTCCGACGGCTCGTTGCTCGGCGTCGAACTGGCCGACTGCGACGGGGTGGACGACGGCGTGGACTCCTGCGGCCAGCCGGAGCCGGAGCCCGTGCCCGAGCCCGAACCGGTCTCCGTGGAGGACTTCGAGGGCTGGCCGGTGTCCTCGTCGGACGGCGTCGAGGAGGGCGTCTCCTTCTTCGTGCTCTTGGAGTGCGTCGTCTTCGGCTTGGTGTCGGTGCCGTTGCCGCCGTCGTTGTTCGCGCGGTTCACCGCCAGCGCGACGCCCGCCGCGATCGCGATGACCGCGAGGACGGCGAGGATCCACAGCTTGCCGCGTCCGCTGCCCTTGTTGCCGTGCCCCTCGAAGCCGCCCTCGTCGCCGCCGCCGTAGCCCGTGGGCAGGATGGGCTGCGGGATCTGCGCGGTGCCGCCGCCGTCGCCGGGGTGCGGCATGACGGTCGTCCCGGCGAAACCGGCCGCCGGGGTCTGCCGGCCGTCGTGCGCCGCCACCGGGCCGGTGTTCCAGGTGCCGGTGTGGCCGCCCTGGTCGTACAGCATCTGCAGGCCGTACTGGACCAGGCCGCGCATCTCCTCGGCGGTCTGGAAGCGGTCGTCGGGGTCCTTGGCGAGGGAGCGCATGACCAGGCCGTCCAGCTCCGGCGGGCAGCCCTCGGAGACCTCCGACGGCGGGGTCGGGATGTCCTGGACGTGCTGGTAGACCACCGACAGCGGGGTCTCGCCGGTGAACGGGGGCCGCAGGGAGAGCAGTTCGTACAGCAGGCAGCCGGTCGCGTACAGGTCGGAGCGGTGGTCGACGGCCTTGCCGAGCGCCTGCTCCGGGGAGAGGTACTGCGGGGTGCCCATGACCATGCCGGTCTGCGTCATCGTCGTGGACGCGCCGTGCAGGGCGCGGGCGATGCCGAAGTCCATCACCTTGACGGCGCCGCTGTGGGTGATGATGACATTCGCCGGTTTGATGTCACGGTGCACGATGCCATGCTGGTGCGAGTAGGCGAGCGCCTCCAGCACACCGGAGACGATGATCAGGGCCTGCTCGGGTCCCGGCGCCTCGGCGTTCAGCAACAGGTCGCGGATGGTGCGTCCCTCGACCAGCTCCATGACGATGTACGGCACGGACTGGCCGCCCACGACGTCCTCGCCGGAGTCGTACACGGCGACGATCGCGTGGTGGTTGAGGCCGGCGACCGACTGCGCCTCGCGGGTGAAACGGGCCTTGGAGACGGGGTCCTCGGCCAGGTCCGCGCGCAGCAGCTTGACCGCGACCGTGCGGCCCAGACGGACGTCCTCGGCCGCGAACACCTCGGCCATGCCGCCCCGGCCCAGCCGGTGCGTGAGCCGGTACCGGCCGTCGCCGACGAGCCCTCCGTTGCCCCACATCTCCGGCGCGTCAGACATGCCGCCGCCAGTCGCCTCGGGGTCGGACGGGCCCTGAGAGCGCTGCGTCTGTGCCATCAGTCCTCGCCGTCGTTTCTGCCCGCGGTGCGCGCGGTGTTGTCACGGTCTCCGTCGGCCACGCTACAGCCTCCGCGGGAGCCACCGGTTCGGAACGGGAACCGGAACCGACCCGAGACTGACCGGCCATGAAACCTCTAGCACGCGCTGTCGTGCAAATTCTGTGCGCCCGTCGTACGACCCCTGTAACGCTTGCGCGACGCTTCTTGCGCGTACGGTCACGGAACGGGCAGCGAGCTTGACCTGTCAGTGCCCTGGGGCAGACTTGGCCGGGAATGACACATGCGATCAAGGCCCGTCCGCCGGCTGACGGCGGGGGGCGGCCGGTGGGGGACGCGGAGAGATGAGCCAGGACGGCACACAGGGCCGGTACGCGGGGCAGTCCCTGGCCGGGGGCCGGTACCAGCTGCGCGACCTGCTGGGCGAGGGCGGCATGGCCTCGGTCCACCTGGCGTACGACGCGGTGCTGGACCGCCAGGTCGCCATCAAGACGCTCCACACCGAGCTGGGCCGCGAGCAGGCCTTCCGCGAGCGTTTCCGCCGTGAGGCGCAGGCCGTGGCCAAGCTCACGCACACCAATGTCGTCTCCGTCTTCGACACGGGCGAGGACACGCTGAACGGCATGGCGACGCCGTACATCGTCATGGAGTACGTCGAGGGCCGGCCGCTGGGCTCGGTCCTGGCGGAGGACATCCGGCGGTTCGGCGCGATGCCCGCCGACAAGGCGCTGAAGGTCACCGCCGACGTGCTCGCGGCCCTGGAGATCAGCCACGAGATGGGGCTGGTCCACCGCGACATCAAACCGGGCAACGTGATGGTGACCAAGCGCGGCGTGGTCAAGGTGATGGACTTCGGCATCGCGCGCGCCATGCAGTCCGGCGTCACCTCCATGACCCAGACCGGCATGGTCGTCGGCACCCCGCAGTACCTCTCGCCCGAGCAGGCCCTCGGCCGCGGGGTGGACGCCCGCGCCGACCTGTACTCGGTCGGCATCATGCTGTTCCAGCTGGTGACCGGACGGCTCCCGTTCGACGCGGACTCGCCGCTGGCGATCGCGTACGCGCACGTGCAGGAGGAGCCGGTGGCGCCCTCCTCGGTCAACCGCGCGCTGCCGCCCGCGGTGGACGCGCTGGTCGCCCGCGCCCTGAAGAAGAACCCGAACGAGCGCTTCCCGACCGCCGAGTCCATGCGCGCCGAGTGCCTGCGGGTCGCGGCCTCCTTCCAGGCGGCCCCGCCGAGCATCGCGCCGGGCGCCGGTCCGACGCAGAGCGGCTCGGGCGTCGGCTCCGCGGTGTTCCCGCCGGTCGACCGGACGGCCCCGGCACCGCACGGGCAGGTCCAGACGCCGTACCAGCCGGGCCCCGCCCCGACTCCGGCCCCGAACCCGTACGGCCACCCGACGCCCGCGGCCGCGTCCTACGGCTACCCGCAGCAGGGCTACCAGCCGCCTTCGGTGGGCTACGGCCCGCAGGCCGGCGCGCCGACCCCGCCGCCGTACACGATCGCGCCGCAGGCCGCGGGCCGGCCGGCCGGTCCGTCCGGCGGCGGCCTGAGGAAGCGGCCGGTGGTCGTCGGTTCGGTGGCCGTGGCGGCCATCGTGGTGGCGGGGCTGGTCGTCGCGCTGACGGTGAAGAACGCCGGCGACGACACCGGGGCCGGCTCCGGCGGAGCGAGCGCCTCGGCGTCCGCATCCCACCGCGCGGGCTACCGCGGACCGGACCGCACCCGGCGGATCGACAAGAGCAAGTGCACCGATCCGCAGGAGTCGTGGAAGGACCCCAAGAAGATCCAGCTGCCCGACTTCCGCTTCAAGGACATCCAGTCCGTGAAGGAGTGCCTGCAGGCCGCGGGCTGGAAGTGGAAGACCAAGCCCCAGGACGACAACACCTGGGGCGACGGGACCGTCCTGGACCAGTTCCCCACCGAGGGCACCGACGTCGACCCCGACAACCTGGACAGCATCGAGCTGAGCGTGTCCACGGGCAATCCGCCGCAGTGACCCGCGCGGGGGCGTGGGCCGGGCCCGGCGGTCCGGACGGGATCCACGGATGAGTCGGGCCCGGCGGTCGTCCGCCGGGCCCTACGTGTGCAGTGAGCCGTGTGTCGTCGGCCTTGTGTCTTACGGGTACGGCCGGTGGCCTACAGGTACGGCCCGCCCGAGCGACCGCCCGCGTGGTGGTCGTCGCCGCCCTCCTGGCCGGTCACCCCCGGCGGGAGCGCGCGGCGCATCTGCTCCAACTGGGCCCGTGCGGCCATCTGCTGGGCGAACAGCGTGGTCTGGATCCCGTGGAAGAGGCCCTCCAGCCAGCCCACCAACTGGGCCTGCGCGATCCGCAGTTCCGCGTCGGTCGGGGTGGCGTCGTCGGTGAACGGCAGCGAGAGCCGCTCCAGTTCCTCGACCAGCTCCGGGGCCAGACCATCCTCCAGCTCCTTCACCGAGCTGGCGTGGATCTCCTTCAGCCGCACCCGGCTGGCCTCGTCGAGGGGGGCGACGCGCACCTCCTCCAGCAGCTGCTTGATCATGCTGCCGATCCGCATGACCTTGGCCGGCTGTTCCACCTGCTCCGTCACCGGGGTCTCACGGGAGTCATCGTCCCTGCCGCCGCCGAGCGCCATCCCGTCCTGGCCCACGACGAGGATCTGGGGGTTCTCCGGCGACCGTTCGTTCCTCGGCATCTCCATGCCGCCATTCTCTCGCACGCCACCACCTCATCACCGTCCTGCCCCCACGTGGGGCTGATCCACCGTTTAGACCCGACGGAGCAATCCGAAATGCCCTCTTCGTCCTGGAATGTGAGGCTTGTTTCCGTCGGTTTTCCAACGGTCACGACACCCTGGGCTCCGGGAGGTCACGGACGTGACTCCACGCCTGCGACTCACACTCCGCAGTCTCCGGCTGCTGGTCCTCCTCACGGCGGCGGCACTGCCGGCGTACGGCATCGCCGTCGCGTACGGCGGCCCGCCGGGGCACCCCGCGGCAGCGGGCCCCGGCCGCGCGGTCACGCGGTACACCGCCGCGGGCCGCGGGCACCCGGAGCAGGGGCCACCGGGCCGCGACGGCCCCGGCCGGGCCCAGGCCGCTCCGGCCCCCTCCGCGCACCCGCACCGGGACGCGCCCGCCGCCGTCCCGCTGCCGTCCGACTCCGCCTCGGCGTCGGCCGGCGCCTACCGCCGGATCGCCACCGTCGAGCCGTCCCGGGCGGGCAGCCGGGCCGGTGAGGGGCGGATGCGGCCGGGCCGACCGGACGGGCCCGCGATCGAGGTGGAGGGCGACGACGATCCCCCGCCCGCCACCCCCGTCGCGCAGCCGGAAGAGCAGGAGGAGCCGGCGGAGCCCGAGGAGGCGGAGACCGCGCAGATACCGGGCGCCTCCTCGTCACCGCAGGAGGCCGGCTCCGCCCCGGCCGGGCACCCGGTGCAGCCCGTCCAGCAGGCGGCCCCGCAGGGTGAGGCCCCCACGGAGCCGGTCCTGCGGCTCCTGCCACTGGGCAGCGGCCTGGTCCTCATCGGACTGGGCCTGGGCCTGGCACTGCTGGGCCTGAGACTGCGCCGGAGCTGACCGGCCCCGCCGCTACGGCGCGACCAGCAGCACCTTGCCGATGTGACCGCTCTCCTCCACCAGCCGGTGCGCTTCGGCCGCGTCCGGCATCGGCACCTCGCGGTCCACGACCGGACGGACGTGCCCGGCGGCGAGCAGGGGCCACACATGCTCGCGTACGGCGGCGACGATGGCCGCCTTCTCCTCCAGCGGACGGGCCCGCAGCGAGGTCGCGCTGATCGCGGCCCGCTTGCCGAGCAGCGTGCCGATGTTCAGCTCGGCCTTCACCCCGCCCTGCATGCCGATGATCGCCAGGCGCCCGTTGACGGCGAGGGCCTGCACGTTGCGGTCCAGGTACTTGGCGCCCATGTTGTCGAGGATGACGTCGGCTCCCGCGCCGCCGGTGGCCTGCCGGATCTCGTCGACGAAGTCCTGCTCGCGGTAGTTGATGAGCACGTCCGCGCCCAGCTCGGCGCAGCGCTCCAGCTTCTCCTTGCTGCCCGCGGTCACCGCGACCCTGGCGCCGACGGCCTTGGCCAGCTGGATCGCCATGGTGCCGATGCCGCTGGAGCCGCCGTGCACCAGCAGTGTCTCGCCCGGGCGCAGGTGGGCGACCATGAACACGTTGGACCAGACGGTGCAGACGACCTCGGGCAGCGCCGCCGCCCGGGTCAGATCGACGCCCTCGGGCACGGGCAGCAGCTGTCCGGCCGGTACGGCGACCTTCTCGGCGTAGCCGCCGCCCGCGAGCAGCGCGCACACCGGGTCGCCGACGCTCCAGCCGGAGACGCCGGGACCGAGTGCGGCGACCCTGCCGGAGCACTCCAGGCCGGGGTAGGGGGAGGCGCCGGGCGGCGGGTCGTAGAAGCCCTGACGCTGCAGGATGTCGGCGCGGTTGACGGCGCTGGCCACCACCTCGACCAGCACCTCGCCCTCGCCGGGCACCGGATCGGGGACCTCGTCCCACACCAGCGCCTCGGGATCACCAGGTTCGGGAATCGTGATCGCATGCATACCGGTGACGCTACTCCCGGAGGATCGCTCACCCGCCGGGCAGGGGGCGGGTGTCGGGGGTGACCTGGGCGCCGGGGGTGACGCGGACGATCGTGATGAGCCGGTCCGTCAGCTGGAGGGTGCCGACGGCCGGATCGTCGTAGCCGAGCACCCGGTGGCCGCGGATGACGCTCACCACCAGGTCGTCCGTCTCGCGCGGCTTCCGGCCCACCTCGCCGCGGACGACGGGCCGTTCGAGTATGTCCAGTCCGCTGCCCTGCTGGATGAGGTCCTCCATGACCATGCCGGCGGCGGGACTGAGCACGGACAGGCCGAGCAGACGGCCTGCCGCGCCGGAACTGGTGATGACGGCGTCGGCGCCGGACTGCTTGAGCAGCGGCGCGTTCTCCTCCTCGCGCACCGCGGCCACGATCTTGGCAGTGCGGTTGAGCTGGCGGGCGGTCAGGGTGACGAGCACGGAGGTGTCGTCGCGCTGCGGGGCGACGATGATCTGCCGGGCCTTGTGCACCTCGGCCCGTTTCAGCACGTCACTGCGGGTGGCGTCGCCTATGACGCCGACGTAGCCCTCGGCGTTCGCCGCGTCGATCACCTTGGCGCTGGGGTCGACCACGACCACCTGTTCCTTCTTCAGACCGGTCGCGCAGACGGTCTGGATGGCCGACCGCCCCTTCGTGCCGAAGCCGACGACGACGGTGTGGTCACGCAAGGTGGACCTCCAGCGGTTCAGGCGCCATTCCTCACGGGTGCGTTCGGTGAGGACCTCCAGCGTGGTGCCGACCAGGATGATCAGGAACAGCACGCGCAGGGGCGTGATGACGAAGATGTTGGCGAGCCGGGCGCCGTCGCTGACCGGGGTGATGTCGCCGTATCCGGTGGTGGAGAGGGTGACGGTCGCGTAGTAGAACGCGTCGAGCAGGCCGACGGGGCCGTCGGAGTTGTCGTGGTAGCCGTCGCGGTCGGCGTAGACGACGAACGCGGTGGCGACCAGCACCACCAGGGCCATGATCAGCCGCTTGACGACCTGGCGGATCGGGCGCTCCACCACTTTCCTCGGCAGTTGCACCCGATGGGTCACCAGACGTTCGTCCGCGCGGCGGGCGATGGCGTCATGGCCCGGAAGTTTCACGTGAAACACACCCCGATCCCGGCGGCCGCCCACGGCAGGTCCAGCAGTTCCGTCTCCTCGCCCTGCCGCGCCCCGCCCGGTGGTACGACGGCCAGCGCATCGGCGGCCGCGATGCCCCGGAGCATGGCCGGGCCGCTGTAGTGCAGCGGCATGGCATGGTCGCCGCGCAGCACCACGGGGACGAGCCGGGTGTCGTACGGGTGCCCCTGCGTCGCCTCCCGCAGTGGCAGGGCGTACGGCTCGGGGGCGGGGTGGGCGGCGAGGGTCCGCAGCAACGGTTCGGCGAGGGTGAGCAGCCCGGAGACGGCCGCGAGGGGATTGCCGGGCAGGCCGACGAGGTGCTGGTGCTCCTTGGTGCGGGCCAGCAGCATGGGGTGGCCGGGGCGCACCTTGACGCCGTCGACGAGGAGTTCGGCGCCGACGCGTTCCAGGACCGGGTGGACGTGGTCGACCGGTCCGGACGCGGTACCGCCCGTGGTGACGATCAGGTCGGCCTCGCAGCGGGTGACGGCCCTCTGGAGCGCCCGGGCGTCGTCACCGATCCGGCGGACGGCGACGACCTCGGCGCCCAGCGCGCGCAGCCAGGGCGGCAGCATGGGGCCGAGGGCGTCCCTGATCAGCCCGTCATGCGGGAGTCCCTCGGTCAGCAGCTCGTCGCCGAGCACGAGGACCTCGACGCGGGGCCGGGGCACGACGGTGACCGTGTCGTAGCCGGCCGCCGCGGCCAGGCCGAGGACGGCGGGGGTGACCAGGGTGCCGACGGGCAGCAACTGGTCGCCGGTGCGGCACTCCTGGCCGCGCGGGCGGATGTCCTGGCCGTGGAGCATCTCGCGGGTGGTGTGCAGGCGGCCCTGGGCGTCGATCCGGCCGTGCTCGGTGCGCAGGACGGCGGTGGTGTCGGCGGGGATGCGGGCGCCGGTGGCGATCCGGACCGCCTCGCCGTCGGTGAGCGGCTCCGGCTGCGCGTGCCCGGCGAGCACGCCCTCCTCCCGCACCTGCCAGGGGCCGGGTCCGGCGACCGCCCAGCCGTCCATCGCGGAGGTGTCGAAGGAGGGCAGGTCGGTGAGCGCGTCCAGCGGGGTCGCCAGGGCCAGCCCGAGGGCGTCGCCGAGCGGCACACGGACGGGGGTGCGGCGGGCGCGGGAACGCCCGGCCCGGGCGGCGATCTCCCGGGCCCGGGGCCAGGGGGTGGCCCGGTGGGGTTCGGCGGGCCGCTCGCCGGGCGGCTGCGGGGCCGGGTCGGGTGTCCGGCCCGTGCCGTCGTCGGCGCCGTCGTCCCGGGGCTCCCTGTGGGCATCCCTCACCAGCGCCAGCGCCTCCTCGACGTCGAGGTCGTCGGTGTCCTCGGCGGGCGCCTCGGCCCGGGTGCCGGGGGCGGTCATCCGGCGTCCGGGGTGCTCGGGTCCCCGCTGCCGCCGTCCGGACCCCCGTCGCCCTCCTCCGCCCAGCGCAGCGCCAGCGCGGCGGCCCTGCGGGCGGCTTCGGCGACGGCCTCGGGGCCGCCCTTGCCCTGCGCCGCGGCATAGCCGACGAGAAAGGTGGTCAGCGGCGCCGCGGGGCGGGCCACGCCGTGCGCGGCGTCCCGGGCCAGGTCGAGCAGGACGCCGGTGTCGACGTCCAGGTCGATGCCCAGCTCGTCCTTGACTGCGGAGATCCATTCATCCAACACGTGTCCATGCTCCCTGATCCGTGCCCTGGCGTCGGCGATGTCGTCCCAGGTGTCGCAGTCGAAGGACGCGAGCGGGTCCGGGACGCGGGTGAGGCTCAGTGCTCCGGTCAGCCGGCGCAGCGGCAACCCGGTGAGACCGCCGTGCGCGGCGGCGAGTGAGGTCAGCTCGCGGCGCAGGGCGGCGGTGCGGTAGGCGGCCACGAGCGGCTGGTCGCGGCCGTCGGCATCGGTGAGCACCGCGCCGTCGGCACCGGTGTCCTGAAGGGCGGTCAGCAGGCCGCGCACAGTGGCTGGTTCGAGGAAGGGCAGGTCGGCGGAGAGCACGACGGTGTGCGCGGCGGTGGTGAGGCGCAGGCCGGCGTCCAGCGCGGCGACCGGTCCGCCGCCGGGCGGCTCCTCGCGCACCCAGCGCACCGGGCGGGCGGTGGGCCGGGGCGCGGCCACGACGACGGTCGTCCGGGCGTCCGCGCAGGCCGCGAGCACCCGGTCGAGCAGCGCGCGGCCCCCGACCCGGACGGCGGGCTTGTCGGCCCCGCCGAGCCGGCGGGCGGCACCGCCGGCCAGCACGACGGCGTCGTACGGCCCGGCGGGCACGGCGGGGGCGTTGTCGGTCATCCCCCGAGTATGTCCTGCCCGGTCCCGCCCCCGGGGCCGCTACAGGGTGCGCAGCAGCACCGCCGGCTGTTCCACGCAGTCCGCCACGTACCGCAGGAAGCCACCCGCCGTGCCGCCGTCGCACACCCGGTGGTCGAAGGTGAACGAGAGCTGGACGACCTGGCGGACGGCCAGCTCGCCCTCGTGCACCCACGGCTTGGGGACGATCCGGCCGACGCCGAGCATGGCCGCCTCGGGGTGGTTGATGATCGGGGTGGAGCCGTCAACGCCGAAGACGCCGTAGTTGTTCAACGTGAAGGTGCCGCCGGTGAGTTCCCCGGGTGTGAGGGTGCCCGCGCGGGCCGCTTCGGTGAGCCGGGCGAACTCGGCGGTCAGGGACTCGGCGTCGCGCGCCTGGGCGTCCCGGACGACGGGCACGACCAGGCCGCGTTCGGTCTGGGCGGCGAACCCGAGGTGGACCTGGCCGTGCCGGACGATCTCGCGGGCCTCGGTGTCGACGGAGGAGTTCAGCTCGGGGAACCGGGCCAGGGCGGCCGTGCAGATGCGGGCGAGCAGCGCGAGCAGGGAGATCTTCGGGCCGCCGGCCGCGTTCATCGCCGTGCGCGCGCGCAGGAGTTCGGTCGCGTCGGCGTCGACCCAGCAGGTCGCGTCCGGGATCTCCCGGCGGCTGCGGGAGAGCTTGTCGGCGACCGCGCCGCGCACGCCCTTGAGCGGGATCCGCACGCCCGCCTCGGCCCGGGGTGCCGCCTCGGGAGCCGTCTGTACGACCGGCTCGCCGGCCGGGCGCGTCGGCGCGGCCCCGGCCCGCAGCGCGTTCTCGACGTCGACGCGCAGGATGAGTCCCTCCGGCCCGGAACCGACCAGCTGTCGCAGGTCGACCCCGTTGTCCCGGGCGAGCTTGCGCACCAGGGGCGAGATCACGGGGACCGGACCCTCGACGAGCGCGGAGACGGGCGCGGGCGCAGTGGTGGGCTCGGGCGTCTGTGCCGTCGCCGGTGGGGTCACGTGCGCGGGGGGTGCCGCCGGCGTGGTCCCCGGCCGCTGCACCCGCCCGTTGACGCCGGCCGTGCCTGCCCGGACCCGGCGCCTGCGGGCCGCCGGGGCCTGCGTGCCGTAGCCCACCAGGACGTTGCCGGAACCCTCGGACTCCGCCGCCGGTCCTCCGACGGCGACCGTCAGCAGCGGTGCGCCGACGGGCAGTTCGGTGCCCTCCTCGCCGAAGCGGGCGGTGACCACGCCGCCGTAGGGGCAGGGCACCTCGACCATCGCCTTGGCCGTCTCCACCTCGACCACCGGCTGGTCCACGGCGACCACGTCACCGACCTTGACCAGCCAGCGGACGATCTCCGCCTCGGTGAGGCCCTCGCCGAGGTCGGGCAGCTTGAACTCCAGCACCTGAGCCATCAGCCCTCGGCCTCCCACTGCAACCGGGCCACGGCGTCCAGGATGCGGTCGACGCCGGGCAGGTGGTGCCGCTCCAGCATGGGCGGCGGATAGGGGATGTCGAAGCCGGCCACGCGCAGCACCGGCGCCTCCAGGTGGTGGAAGCAGCGTTCGGTGACACGGGCCGCGATCTCGCCGCCCGGCCCGCCGAAACCGGTGGACTCGTGGACGACGACGGCGCGGCCGGTGCGCCGGACGGCCGCGCAGACCGTCTCGTCGTCGAACGGCACCAGGGAGCGCAGGTCGAGGACCTCAAGGTCCCAGCCCTCGGCCCGGGCGGCCTCGGCGGCCTCCAGGCAGACCGGGAGCGAGGGGCCGTAGGTGATGAGCGTGGCGGTGCGGCCGGGCCGGCGCACCACCGCGCGCCCGATGGGCTCGACGTCCGTGGGCTGCTCGGGGTTCCAGGTGTCCTTCGACCAGTACAGCCGCTTGGGCTCCAGGAAGACGACCGGATCGTCCGAGGCGATGGCCCGGCGCAGCAGTCCGTAGGCGTCGGCGACGGTGGCCGGGGTGACGACGTGCAGCCCGGGCGTCGCCATGTAGAACGCCTCGGAGGAGTCGCTGTGGTGCTCGACGCCGCCGATGCCGCCGCCGTAGGGGACCCGGACGGTGATCGGCAGGGGCATCCGGCCACGCGTGCGGTTGCGCATCCGGGAGACATGGCTGATCAGCTGCTCGAACGCCGGGTAGGCGAAGGCGTCGAACTGCATCTCCACCACCGGCCGCAGTCCGTACATGGCCATGCCGACGGCGGTGCCGAGGATGCCGGCCTCGGCGAGCGGGGTGTCGGTGCAGCGGTCCTCGCCGAACTCCTTGGCGAGGCCGTCGGTGACCCGGAAGACACCGCCGAGGGTGCCGACGTCCTCGCCCATGACGTGCACGGTGGGGTCGGCGGCCATCGCGTCGCGCATCGCGCGCGTGAGGGCCTGCGCCATGGTGGCGGGCTTGACGGCGACGGTGGTCATCGGGCGCCGCCTTCCCGCTCGCCGTGCTGCTCCTGCTCGGCGTCCAGCTCGGCCCGCAGCAGGGCCCGCTGTTCGCGCAACTGCGCCGTGGTCTCGGCGTAGACGTGGTCGAAGAGGTCCATGGGGTCGGGTTCGGGGTCCTGGTTCATGCGGTCCCGCAGTTCGGCGGCCATCGTCTCGGCGTCCTGCCGGGCGGCCTCGATCCCGGCCTCGTCGAGCAGTCCGCGGGTGGTCAGTTCGCGTTCCAGCAGCTGGACCGGGTCGTGGGCGCGCCAGGCCGCGACCTCGGCGTCCTCGCGGTAGCGGGTGGCGTCGTCGGCGTTGGTGTGGGCCTCGATGCGGTACGTCACCGCCTCCACCAGGGTCGGACCGCCGCCCGCGCGCGCGTGCCGTACGGCGTCGCTCAGGACCTCGTGCACCGCGACGGCGTCGTTGCCGTCGACCAGCCGGCCCGGCATGCCGTACCCGACGGCCTTGTGGGCCAGGGAGGGCGCCGCGGTCTGCTTGGCGAGCGGGACGGAGATGGCGAAGCCGTTGTTCTGCACCAGGAAGACCACCGGTGCCTGCCAGACGGCGGCGAAGTTCAGCGCCTCGTGGAAGTCGCCCTCGCTGGTGCCGCCGTCGCCGACCATGGCGAGCGCGACCACGTCGTCGCCCTTGAGGCGGGCGGCGTGGGCGAGGCCGACGGCGTGCGGCAGCTGGGTGGCGAGCGGGGTGCTGAGCGGGGCCACCCGGTGGGCGTAGGGGTCGTAGCCGCTGTGCCAGTCGCCGCGCAGCAGGGTGAGCGCCTCGGCGGGGTCCACGCCCCGGGCGACGACGGCGAGCGTGTCGCGGTAGCTGGGGAAGAGCCAGTCACGCTCTTCCAGGGCCAGGGCGGCGGCGACCTCGCAGGCCTCCTGGCCGGTGCTGGACGGGTAGACGGCGAGCCGGCCCTGCTTGGTCAGGGCGGTGGCCTGCGTGTTGTACCGGCGGCCGCGCACCAGCTGTGCGTACAGCCGGCGCAGCAGGTCGGGCTCGGCCTTGCCGGCCGACTCGGTGCCGAGGACGCGGTACGGCTCGGCGTCGGGCAGCAGCGGCGCGGGGTCCATACGGGGCTGCCAGGCGGGCGGCGGCGATGGCCGGTACGCGCCCCGCTGCTCCAGAACCGTCATGACGGCACCTCCTCGTGGGAGCGGCTACGGGAGGCGCGTCGGCTGTGACTCGCCTCACCAACCGATTGTTCGGTCGCCGGCACATTTTGGCTACAGGCACCTCGAGGCTGTGGACAAACGGTTCTCCACAGCCTGGAATGAACGCAGAGCGTCCACGGCGGGGAAGCGGAGGGACATGGGACCTGAACAAATGGCCGACGGTCCGCAGGACGGCGCCGCGCTGCCGCCGCCGCGCCCGCTGGACGCCATCGATCAGGACATCCTGCGGATCCTCCAGGCGGACGGCCGCGCCTCGATACGGTCGGTCGCCGAACGCGTCCACGTCTCGCGCGCCAACGCCTACGCGCGCATCAACCGGCTCGTCGAGGACGGGGTGATCCGGGGCTTCAGCGCGCGCGTGGACCACGAACGGGCCGGTCACGGCACGTCGGCGTACATCACGCTGAAGATCGTCCAGAACACCTGGCGCACGGTCCGCGAGCAGCTCAGACAGCTGCCCGGCGCCGACCACATCGCCTTGGTGGGCGGCGACTTCGATGTGCTGCTGCTGGTGCACACGCCCGACAACAGGGCGCTGCGCGAGCTGGTGCTGACCCGGCTCCAGGCGATTCCCGAGGTGCTCAGCACCCGTACGCTGCTGGTGTTCGAGGAGGAGGACCTGGAGCCGCAGACCTGAGGGCCGGACGGCCGGGGTCAGCCGTGCCGCAGCCCCGAGAAGACCAGTCGGACCACGGCCTCGGCCACCTCCCGGTCGCTCGCGCCCCGCACGTCCGGCCGGTACCACTCCACGATGGAGTTGATCATGCCGAAGACCAGCCGGGTGGCCAGCCGGACCTCCACGTCACCGCGTACCTCCCCGTCGGCCGCGGCCGCCTTCAGCAGCTCGGCGACCCGGTGGTCGAAGTCGCGGCGCCGCTCCAGCGCCCACCGCTCGGTCTCGGTGTTGCCCCGCACCCGCAGCAGCAGCGTCACGTAGGGCAGCTCGGCTATGAGCACCTCGACCATGCGGCGCACGACGTGCTCCAGCCGGTCGGCGGCCCGCCCCGCGCGCGCGTGCTCCTCGTCCAGGATGCCGAAGAGGCCGTCCAGGGCGCGGCTCACGGCCCGCCGCAGCAGCTCCTCCTTGCCGCTGACGTGGTGGTAGATCGACGACTTGGAGATGCCGGCCGCCTTGGACAGGTGCTCCATGGAGGTGCCGTCGTAGCCGCGCTCGTTGAAGACCCGCACGGCGACGGAGAGCAGCGTCTCGGGGGTGTAGGTGTCACGTCGGGCCGTGGTCATGAGGTGCCCTCCTGCCGGCCGGCGGCGTGCCCGTGGCGGTACAGCGCGAAGGAGGGCGCGCACCGCCCGGACAGGTCGCGCAGGTTCATCTCCTCCAGCAGGTCGTGGGCCCACGTCCGGCCGAGCCTGCGGTTCCATTCGAAGGGGCCGAGGGGGTAGTTGACGCCGAGGCGCATGGCGGTGTCGACGTCCTCCTCGGTGGCCACGCCCTTGGCGACGGCGTCGTACGCGAGGTCGATGATCCGGGCGACCGTGCGGGCGACGATCATGCCGGGGACGTCGCCGATGACGCTGACCTCCTTGCCGAGCGCCTGGAAGAGGCCGACGGCCTCGGCGAGGGTCCGGGCGGGGGTGTCCCGGGAGGCGGACAGGGCGATGCGGGTGGCCTTGCGGTAGTCCGCCGCGAGGTCGAAGTGGACGAGGTCGTCGAACTCCACGGAGCTCCGGCCGTCGGCGAGGGCGAGCCGGCCGCCGCCGGGCAGCACCAGCCGGGCGCCGTCGTCCGCGGCCTCCTCGCGCACCGTGATACCCGCCTCGCGGATCATCGCGACCAGGTCGGCGGCCGGGCCCAGATCGCCCTCGGCGATGACGTGGGCGGGCGGCTGCTCCTTGTCGGCGGTGTGCGGTGCGGGGCGCTCGGCACCGTCCCGGTACTCGTACCAGCCCCGGCCCGTCTTGCGGCCGAGCCGGCCGGACTCCACCAGCCGGCGCTGCGCCAGGGAGGGGGTGAAGCGCACGTCCTGGAAGAAGGACCGCCACACCGAGTGGGTGACGGACTCGTTGACGTCCTGGCCGATCAGGTCGGTCAGCTCGAAGGCGCCCATCCTGAAGCCGCCCGACTCGCGCAGGACCGCGTCGATCGTCGCGGGGTCGGCCGCCTGGGCCTCGTGGACGGCGAACGCCTCGGCGTAGAAGGGCCGGGCGACACGGTTGACGATGAAGCCGGGGGTGTCGGCGCAGGCCACCGGGGTCTTGCCCCAGGCGCGGGCGGTCTCGTACGCGCGCGTGGCCGACGCGGCGTCGGTGGCGAACCCGGAGACCACCTCGACCAGCGGCAGCAGCGGCGCCGGGTTGAAGAAGTGCAGGCCGACGAAGCGGCCCGGGTGGCGCAGCGCCCCGCCGATCGCCGTCACCGACAGCGAGGAGGTGTTGGTGGCCAGCAGACAGTCGTCGGCGACGATCTCCTCCAGCTCGCCGAAGAGCGCCTGCTTGACGTCCAGCCGCTCCAGGACGGCCTCCACGACCAGGGCGCAGTCCGCCAGCTCCGCGAGTTCCTCCGCGGGCCGCAGGCGGGCACGGGCCGCGTCCCGTTCGGCGCCGGTGAGCCGGTCCTTCTCCACCAGCCGGTCGAGCCGGGCGCCGATCGCTTCGGCCGCGTCCCGGGCCCGCCCGGGGACGGCGTCGTACAGCCGCACGGGGTGGCCGGCGGCCAGCGCGACCTGGGCGATTCCCTGGCCCATGGTGCCGGTGCCGACCACGGCCACGGGGCTGCTGGGGTCGAGTGCTGTCATGTGCGCGATCCTCCCGCACGGGGTTTTCCACAGATGCGGCGGACCCCCTTGAACCGACCGATCGTTCGGTTACTCTAGCTCTGACCGTCCCATCCCGCTGCTCTTTCCGCCAGGTCCCGAACTCGACGAAGAGTTCTCCAGACGAGGAGTTGGTCCCGCATGGCCGCCGAACTGACCGCCCACGAGCTGATCGAGAAGCACCGGCCCACGCTCGACCAGGCCCTGGAAGCGATCCGCACGCGCGCGTACTGGTCCCCGCACCCCGAGCACCCCAAGGCGTACGGCGAGAACGGCAGCCTGGACGCCGCGGCGGGCAAGGCCGCCTTCGACGCCCTGCTGGGCACCCGCCTGGACCTGGGCCAGCCCGGCACGGACGACTGGGTGGGCGGCGAGGTCTCGCCGTACGGCATCGAGCTGGGCGTCACCTACCCGCACGCGGACGTCGACGTGCTGCTGCCGGCCATGCGGGCCGGGCAGCGCGCGTGGCGGGACGCCGGACCGGAGGTCCGCGCGGTGGTCTGCCTGGAGATCCTCAAGCGGATCAGCGACCGGACGCACGAGTTCGCGCACGCCGTCATGCACACCAGCGGTCAGGCGTTCATGATGGCGTTCCAGGCCGGCGGCCCGCACGCCCAGGACCGCGGCCTGGAGGCGGTGGCGTACGCGTACGCCGAGCAGGTCCGCACCCCCGGGACGGCCGAGTGGACCAAGCCGCAGGGCAAGCGCGACCCGCTGGCGCTCACCAAGGCCTTCACGCCCGTCCCGCGCGGCATCGGCCTGGTCATCGGCTGCAACACCTTCCCGACCTGGAACGGCTACCCGGGCCTGTTCGCCTCCCTGGCCACCGGCAACGCGGTCCTGGTCAAGCCGCACCCGCGCGCGGTGCTGCCGCTCGCGCTCACCGTCCAGGCCGCCCGGGAGGTGCTGGCCGGGGCGGGCTTCGACCCGAACCTGGTCGCGCTGGCCGCCGAGCGCCCCGGGGAGGGCATCGCCAAGACCCTCGCCACCCGCCCCGAGATCCGGATCATCGACTACACGGGGTCGACGTCCTTCGGTGACTGGCTGGAGGCCAACGCCCGCCAGGCGCAGGTCTACACGGAGAAGGCCGGCGTCAACACGGTGATCGTGCACTCCACGGACGACTACCAGGGCATGCTGTCCAACCTGGCGTTCTCGCTGTCCCTGTACAGCGGCCAGATGTGCACCACCCCGCAGAATTTGCTGATCCCCCGCGACGGCATCGCCACCGACCAGGGCCCCAAGACCTTCGACGAGGTCACCGCCGACCTGGCCCGCGCGGTCGACGGCCTGCTCGGCGACGACGCGCGCGCGAACGCCCTGCTGGGCGCGATCGTCAACCCGGACGTCAAGGCGCGCCTGGAGGCGGCGGCCGGACTCGGCGAAGTCGCCCTCGCCTCCCGCGAGATCACCCAGCCGGACTTCCCGGGCGCGGTGGTCCGCACGCCCGTCCTGGTCAAGCTGGACGGCGCGAAGCCGGACGACGAGGCGGCCTACATGAGCGAGTGCTTCGGCCCCGTCTCCTTCGCCGTCGCGGTCGACTCGGTGACGGACGCGGTGGAGCTGCTGCGCCGCACGGTCCGGGAGAAGGGCGCGATGACGGTCGGGGCGTACACCACGGACGCCGGGACCGAGGACGCGATCCAGGAGGTGTGCCTGGAGGAGGCCGCCCAGCTGTCGCTCAACCTCACCGGCGGGGTGTACGTGAACCAGACCGCCGCCTTCTCCGACTTCCACGGCTCGGGCGGCAACCCGGCGGCGAACGCGGCCCTGTGCGACAGCGCCTTCGTGGCGAACCGCTTCCGGGTGGTCGAGGTGCGCCGGGAAATCTAGGTCCTGTCCTCCGGAAGGGCCTGGGTGGTGGCGGTGCCGGTCGCGCTCCAGTGGTACAGCGTCATCCCCACGCTGGTGGCGAGGTTGTAGCTGGAGACCTGGGGCCGCATCGGCAGGCGCAGCAGGTGGTCGGCTCGGGCGCGCAGTTCCGGTGACAGACCGGTGCGTTCCGAGCCGAAGGCCAGCACGGCGTCGTCGGGCAGCTGGGTGCCGCGGATGTCCTCGCCCTCCGGGTCGAGGGCGAACAGCGGGCCGGCGGGCAGCTCGTCGACGCCGAGCCGCTCGACGGCGGTGGCGAAGTGCAGGCCCGCGCCACCCCTGAGCACCGTGGGGTGCCAGGGGTCGAGGGTGCCCGTGGTGACCACGCCGGTCGCCCCGAATCCGGCGGCCAGCCGGATCACGGCGCCCGCGTTGCCGAGGTTGCGGGGGTGGTCCAGGACCACGACGGGCGCGGTGCGGGGGGTTCGGGCGAGGGCGCGCAGGTTGGCCTCGCGGGACGGCCGTAGCGCGAGGGCGGCCACCCCGGTCGGGTGGGGGCGCGGGACGAGCGCGGCGTACGCCGGCCCGGGCACCTCCGTCAGGAGGGCCTCCAGGGCGTCGCGGACGTCCCCGGCCAGGTCCTCGGCGAGGGCGAGCGCGGTTCTCCGGTCGGTCGTGACCGCGACCGGTACTTCGGCCCCGAAGCGCAGCGCGTGCTTCAGGGCGTGGAAGCCGTCGAGCAGCACGGCGGTGTCCGCGTGTGCGCGCCAGCGGCTCAGCGGGTCGCTCATGCCGTGAACCCTACGTGGTCCGCCGTGCTCTCCTCGGGGGAGCGCGGGCCCGGGACCGTCCGGCCGGCCCGCCGGACGAGCCGCCCCCGCGCGCGGTCGGCCAGGTCGCCCACCCGCCGCAGGAAGGACGTCGGCAGGAAGACCGCGTCCGCGGTGATCATCGCCAGCGAGAAGAACGGCAGCCCGAGGACGACCGCGATCACCGCGTGCTCGGTCATCATCAGCACCAGCAGGATGTTCTTGGCCCGCCGGTTGAGCAGCGTGAACGGGAAGGCGATCTGCACCATGACCGTCCCGTAGGTCACGATCATCATGATCGTGCCGCTGGACGACATCAGGTCGGCCAGGGCAGGCCAGGGCGAGAAGTAGTCCAGGTGGAGCGGGTAGTAGACGGCGGTGCCGTCCTGCCAGCGCGTGCCCTGGATCTTGTACCAGCCGGCCGTGGCGTAGATCAGGCAGGCCTCCGCCATGATCACGGCCAGGGCGCCGTTGTGCAGCACGTTGGCGACGACGTCCAGCAGGATCCGCGGCTGCTCCCAGGCCGCCCGGCGGCCGACGGCCCACCACAGGCCGAGCCCGGCCCAGGCCGCCCACAGCAGCGCCGGGACCAGCCACTCGCCCTCGAACCGGCCGGTCAGCGTCACCGTGCCGAGCGCGCCGCCCAGCCCCGCCCACAGCACCGGGCCCACCAGGTCGGCGGGCACCCGCTCCCCGCGCGCGCGGGCCGCCTCGCCCTGGGCGGCGCGCCGCGCGTCCAGGGACCACACCTGGCCGCAGCGCGTGAACACCAGGTAGAAGGCCATCAGGTGCAGCACGTTGTCGCCGCCGTCGCCGACGAACACGCTGCGGTTCTGCAGCGACAGCACGCCCACCATGAACAGCACGGACGCGGTCCGGGTGCGCCAGCCGAGCAGCAGGGCCGCGCTCGCGAGGACGGCCAGCGTGTAGCAGCACTCGAACCACAGCTGCCCGTCGGACCACAGCAGCGCCGTGAAGGCGTGGTTGTCGGCGGTCAGCTGCCGGGCGAGGTTCCAGCCCCACGGCCCGGAGGGTCCGTACAGCTCCTGGCGGTGCGGGAACTCGCGCAGCAGGAACAGCAGCCAGGTCCCGGCGAAGCCGATCCGGATCACGGCGCTCTGGTACGGCCCGAGGGCCGCCTCCGTGACGCGGACGACACCACGCGACAGCATCGGGGAGAGAGAGTTCACCGCACGCCTCCCGCGGCCTCGTCGGACGTCAGGGACCACCAGGGCAGCACGCGGTAGGCGGGCTGGTCGGACACCCGCTCGCGGCTCCACGGCGGCGGCTGCACATTGCTGGTGCTGGAACGGACCTTCACGCGCTGGATCACGCCCTCCCGGCTCGTCGGGTCGTCCCGGTACAGGCGCATCACCACGATCCGCCGCAGGTACTGCTCGGACAGCGAGCCGCGCAGGCCGCCGGGGCGGTTGTCGGTGCCGTGCGTGGCGGCGAAGAAGTCCCAGGCCCGGCGCAGCTCGTTCTGCTGGGTGTGGCTGGGCACCGGGTTGCCGTCGATGGCGGCGCCGTCCTGCGCGGACAGGTCCGTCCACCCCGTGGTGCGCAGGGCGCCGTCCCGCATCCGCACCTCCGCGCGGACCTGTACGGCGATGTTCTGCTGCAGCGGGTTCGGTGCGAACAGCTTCCAGTTCTGCTCGAACTCCGGGTACACCCATTCCTCTATCGCCTTGCCGTGCTGCTTCGTCACCGTGTTCGCGGGGGCGAGGCTGAGAAACACCATCAGCAGGTGTGTACAGGCGGCCACGGCGACCACCGCGAGCGCCAGCGCGGCGACGACCTGGTAGCGACGGGAGAGCGCGGCGACACCGGTGCGGGCGGGCGCGGACGCGGGTGCGGGGGGCGGTGCCGTGGGCTCTTCCGGGAGACGCGTCCCGGCCGACCCGTCCGGGCCCTGTGGGCCCCGCGGATCCTCGTCGTACGCGTCCATTCCGTCCCGTCCCCCGTTTCGGCTCATGCGGTCAGCTCGGTGTGCTGCCCGGTGTCGTACCCGGTGTCCTGCTCGGTGCCGTGCCCGGTGCCGTGCCCGGTCGTGCTGCCCGGCCCGGCGGTACGGCCGAGCGGCCGGTCCGGTGGCGCGGCGCCGTCACGGGCGCCACACGCGGCACGAGCGCCGCGTCCCGGCGCCCGGACGGAACGGTACTCAGCCCCGGGCACCGGGCGCAGCCCCGGGTACGACCCGAATCCCACCGCGGGCCACCGCGGTACGCCCTCCCGACGCCACGCGCCTCGCCCACCAGCGCCCCCGCCACCCCTCCGACACGTTGTCCACAGGTGGGGCGAGGAGTTTTCCACAGCGGTTGACACCCCACCGCGGCCCGGCACACCATGGATTCGCACGGACCGAACGATCGGTCGGGACACTTCGCTCGGACAGAGTTCACCGCACAGCCCGATGTCAGGGGGACCGCATGGCCACAGCAGCCGCGCAACGCACGGCACCGGACACCGTCGACACGGCGGCCTACCAGCACGCCTTCGACGCGGCCGTGGCCGCCGACGAACGCATCGAACCGCGCGACTGGATGCCCGACGCCTACCGCGCGACCCTGGTCCGGCAGATCGCCCAGCACGCGCACTCCGAGATCATCGGCATGCAGCCGGAGGCCAACTGGATCACCCGCGCGCCCTCGCTGCGCCGCAAGGCGATCCTGATGGCGAAGGTCCAGGACGAGGCCGGCCACGGCCTCTATCTCTACAGCGCGGCCGAGACCCTCGGCACCAGCCGCGACGAATTGCTCGACAAGCTGCACGCCGGCCGCCAGAAGTACTCCTCGATCTTCAACTACCCCACCCTGACCTGGGCCGACGTCGGCGCGATCGGCTGGCTGGTGGACGGCGCCGCGATCACCAACCAGGTCCCGCTGTGCCGCTGCTCCTACGGCCCGTACGCCCGGGCGATGGTGCGGATCTGCAAGGAGGAGTCCTTCCACCAGCGCCAGGGGTACGAGCTGCTGCTGGCCCTCAGCAAGGGCACCCCGGAGCAGCACGCCATGGCGCAGGACGCGGTGGACCGCTGGTGGTGGCCGTCGCTGATGATGTTCGGCCCGCCCGACGACGAGTCGCAGCACTCCGCGCAGTCGATGGAGTGGAAGATCAAGCGCCACTCCAACGACGAGCTGCGCCAGCGCTTCGTGGACATCTGCGTCCCGCAGGCCGAGTCCCTGGGTCTCACCCTGCCCGACCCGGAGCTGCGGTGGAACGAGGAGCGGGGGCACCACGACTTCGGCCCGATCGACTGGACCGAGTTCTGGGAGGTCCTCAAGGGCAACGGCCCCTGCAACGAGCAGCGGATCACCCAGCGCAGAAGCGCCCACGAGGAGGGCGCATGGGTACGAGAAGCAGCCGCGGCCTACGCGGCCAAGCACGCCGGCGACACCGGTGGGACGGGAGCGACGCGAGCATGAGCACCACCGACTGGCCCCTGTGGGAGGTCTTCGTGCGCTCCAGGCGCGGCCTCTCCCACACCCACGCCGGCAGCCTGCACGCGCCCGACGCCGAGCTGGCCCTGCGCAACGCCCGCGACCTGTACACCCGGCGCGGCGAGGGTGTCTCGATCTGGGTCGTCCCGGCCGCCGCGATCACCGCGTCCTCGCCGGACGAGAAGGACCCGTTCTTCGAGCCGGCCGCCGACAAGCCCTACCGGCACCCGACCTTCTACGAGATCCCGGAAGGGGTGAAGCACCTGTGACCGCCACCGGCCCCGCCACCGTCCCGGTGACCGCCGCGCTCACCCTCGGCGACGACGCCCTGGTGCTCTCCCACCGCCTGGGGGAGTGGGCCGGGCACGCCCCCGTCCTGGAGGAGGAGGTCGCCCTCGCCAACATCGCCCTGGACCTGCTCGGCCAGGCCCGGGTGCTGCTGTCCCTGGCCGGCGACGAGGACGAACTGGCCTATCTGCGCGAGGAGCGCGCCTTCCGCAACCTCCAGCTGGTGGAGCAGCCGAACGGCGACTTCGCGCACACCATCGCCCGCCAGCTGTACTTCTCCACCTACCAGCAGCTGCTCTACGCCGAACTCGCCGTCGGCGCGGGACCCTTCGCGCCGCTGGCCGCGAAGGCGGTGAAGGAGGTCGCCTACCACCGCGACCACGCCGAGCAGTGGACGCTGCGGCTCGGCGACGGCACGGAGACCAGCCACGAGCGGATGCGCCGGGCCTGCGACGCGCTGTGGCGGTTCACCGGGGAGATGTTCCAGCCGGTGGAGGGCCTCGACGCCGACTGGGCCCGCCTGGAGGAGCGCTGGCTGGAGTCCGTGACCGACGTGCTCGGCCGGGCCGGCCTCGCCCTCCCCGAGGGCCCGCGCGCCGGCGGCTGGTCGGCGGGCGCCGGCCGGCAGGGCCTGCACACCGAGCCGTTCGGCCGGATGCTCGCCGAGATGCAGCACCTGCACCGCAGCCACCCGGGGGCGTCATGGTGACCGCCACCGCCCTGGAGGCGGAGCTGCTGGAGCTGGCCGGCGCGGTCCCCGACCCTGAACTGCCCGTGCTCACCCTGCGGGAGCTGGGCGTGCTCCGCGCGGTGCACCTCCGGGGCGCCGACGCGGTGGAGGTCGACCTGACCCCGACCTACACCGGCTGCCCGGCCCTGGAGACGATGAGCGTCGACATCGAGCGGGTGCTGCGCGCCCACGGCATGCGCGAGGTCACCGTCCGCACGGTGCTCTCCCCCGCCTGGTCGACGGACGACATCACCCCCGAAGGGCGCGAGAAACTCCGGGAGTTCGGCATCGCTCCCCCGCGCGTGCGCCAGGACGGCGGCCCGGTGCCGCTGGCCCTGGGCCCGGCCCGCACCCGGGACGCGGGCACCGCCACCGCCACCGAACCGGTCCGCTGCCCGCACTGCGGGTCGGCCGACACCGAGCTGCTGAGCCGGTTCTCCTCCACCGCGTGCAAGGCGCTGCGCCGCTGCCTGGCCTGCCGTGAACCGTTCGACCACTTCAAGGAGTTGTGATGGCCCGCTTCCACCCGCTGCCGGTGGCCGCGGTCGACCGGCTCACCGACGACTCCGTCGCTCTCACCCTCACCGTCCCGCCCGAGCTGCGCGAGGAGTACCGGCACGCACCCGGCCAGCACCTCGCGCTGCGCCGCCGGACCGACGGCACGGAGATCCGGCGCACCTACTCGATCTGCTCCCCCGCCCCCGATCCGGTCGGCGAGGGCCCGAGCAGCCTGCGGGTGGGAGTGCGGCTGGTCGACGGCGGCGCCTTCTCGACGTACGCGCTGAAGGAGATCGCCGTCGGGGACGAGCTGGAGGTGATGACCCCGGCGGGCCGCTTCACGCTGGAACCGGCGCCGGGTCTGTACGCGGCGATCGTCGGCGGCAGCGGCATCACCCCGGTGCTGTCCATCGTCGCCACGCTGCTGGCACGCGAACCCGGGGCCCGGTTCTGTCTGATACGCAGTGACCGTACGGCGGCCTCGACGATGTTCTTGGAGGAGGTCGCCGACCTGAAGGACCGTTATCCGGAGCGGCTTCAGCTGGTGACCGTGCTCTCCCGGGAGGAGCAGCAGACGGGGCTGCCGTCCGGCCGGCTGGACCGGGAGCGGCTCATGGGGCTGCTGCCCGCGCTGCTGCCGGTGGAGCGGGTGGCGGGCTGGTTCCTGTGCGGGCCGTACGGGCTGGTGCAGGGCGCGGAGAAGGCGCTGCGCGAGCTGGGTGTGGCGCGGGGCCGGATCCACGAGGAGATCTTCCACGTGGACGCGGGATCGGTTCCGGCGGCCATGGTTCCGGCGCCCGCGCACAGCACCGTCACCGCGCGCCTCGACGGCCGTGGCGGCACCTGGCCGGTGCGGGAGGGCGAGTCGCTGCTGGAGACGGTGCTGCGCAACAGGCCCGACGCGCCGTACGCCTGCAAGGGCGGGGTGTGCGGGACCTGTCGGGCCTTCCTGGTCGCGGGCGAGGTGCGCATGGACCGCAACTTCGCGCTGGAGACGGAGGAGACGGAAGCCGGATATGTGCTGGCCTGCCAGTCGCATCCGCTGACGGAAGGGGTGGAGCTGGACTTCGACCGCTGACGCGCCCCCGTCGCACCGGTCGCGCGCCCGCCCCCGCCCCCTCCCCCTCACCCGCCCCCTTCTCCGCGGCCGTTCCCTCCCTCTCACCCGTCCCTTCTCCGTGCCCGCTCCCTCCCTCTCACCCGCTCCCTTCTCCGCGCCCGCTCCCTCCCTCTCACCCGTCCCTTCTCCGTGCCCGTTCCCTCCCTCTCGCCCGTTCGTGCCCGTTCCCTTCTCCTAGAACCTGTTCTATCTTGACGGCCCGTCAGACCCACGCAGCCGCGTCCGGACGGCCGGACGTGGTGCCGGATGACCGGACCCGCCAGGAGGACAGGCCGTGGACTTCACCTTCACCGAGGAGCAGCGGGCGGCGGCCGAGGCGGCGCGGGGGGTGTTCGCCGGGGTCGCGCCGGACGCGGTGCCCAGTCCGGCGCTCACCACCGGCGCCGTGGCCGAGGGCTTCGACCGGGCCCTGTGGTCCCGGCTGGCCGACGCTGACCTGCTGAGTCTGCTGCTGGCCGAGGAGCACGGCGGGGCGGCCCTGGACGCGATCGCGCTGTGCCTGGTGCTGCGCGAGGCCGGCCGGGTGCTCGCCCGGGTGCCCCTGCTGGAGCACAGCGCCGCCGCCGCGGCCGTGCAGGCCTACGGCGACCCCGGGCAGGCCGACCGGCTGCTGGCCCGGGCCGGCCGGGGCGAGCTGGTGCTGACCGTCGCCGCACAGGGCCGCAGCGGCCACGACCCGGCCGAGCGGGCCGTCACCGCACGGCGGGAAGGGCCGGCGTGGCTGCTGGACGGGGTGCAGACGGCGGTGCCGTGGGCGTACGACGCGGACCTGGTCGTCGTACCGGCGCACGTGGAGGGCGCGGCGTGCGACCGGACCGTGCTGGCGCTGGTGCCGCGGGAGGCCGAGGGGCTGGTGCTCGCCGAGCAGGTCTCCACCAGCGGTGAGCGGCTGGCCGAGCTGCGGCTGCGGTCGGTGCGGGTGGGGACCGGCGAGGTGATCGAGGCCGACGGCGCCTGGGAGTGGCTGCACGCGCTGCTGGTGACGGGCACCTGCGCGCTGGCGCTCGGGCTGGGCGAGCAGGTGCTGCGGATGACCGCCGAGTACACGGGCAAGCGGGAGCAGTTCGGGTATCCGATCGCGACGTTCCAGGCGGTGGCCGTGCAGGCCGCGGACCGGTACATCGACCTGCGCGCCATGGAGGTCACCCTGTGGCAGGCCGCGTGGCGGATCGCCTCCGGGGCACAGGGGGCGCTGCCCGTCGCGGGCGACCTGGCGGTGGCGAAGATCTGGGCGGCGGAGGGGGTGCGGCGGGTGGTGCAGACGGCCCAGCATCTGCACGGCGGGTTCGGCGCCGACACCGACTATCCGCTGCACCGCTTCCACGCCTGGGCCAAGCACCTGGAGCTGTCGCTCGGCCCGGCGGCGGCGTACGAGGAACGGCTCGGCGACCTGCTGGCCACGCATGCCCTCGCCTGACATCCCGCACCCGACACCCGGCGCCCGACACCGGCCCCCGCCCACGGCCTACGAGGACCGCCGGGGTCGGCCTACAAGGCCCGCAGGCCCTACAGCCCTACAGCCCTACAGCCCTACAGGACGAAGCCCGGCTTGCCCTCGGTGGTGACGACCGGGCGGCCGGTGGTCTGCCAGTGCTGCATGCCGCCGTCGACGTTGACCGCGTCGATGCCCTGCTGGACCAGGTACATCGTGACCTGCGCGGAGCGGCCGCCCGAGCGGCAGACGACGTGCACGCGGCCGTCCTGCGGAGCGGCCTCGGTCAGCTCGCCGTAGCGGGCCACGAACTCGCTGAGGGGAATGTGCAGGGCTCCCTCGGCGTGGCCCGCCTGCCACTCGTCGTCCTCGCGGACGTCCAGCAGGAAGTCGCCGTCCTTGAGGTCCGTGATCTGGACCGTGGGCACACCAGCTCCGAAAGTCATGGCTCCGACGCTACCCGAAGCCCGGGGCGGGTCAGTCCCGACTCAGGAGGGAGGCCAGTTCCGCCTCCCGCCGGGCGATGTCGGCGCGCAGCCGGCCGGCGATCTCGTCGAGCAGCCCGTCGGGGTCGTCCGGGGCGAGCCGGAGCATGCCGGCGATGGCGCCCTCCTCCAGTTCCCGGGCGACGAGGGTGAGCAGCTCCTTGCGCTGGGCGAGCCATTCGAGGCGGGCGTACAGCTCCTCGGCGGGGCTCGGGCGGCGCTCGGGCGGTACCGGCCCGGCCGCCCACTCCGCGGCCAGCTCCCTGAGCAGGGCCTCGTCGCCGCGGGCGTAGGCGGCGTTGACCCGGCTGAGGAACTCCTCCCGCCGCTTGCGCTCCGCCTCCTCCTGGGCCAGGTCGGGGTGGGCCTTGCGGGCCAGCTCGCGGTAGAGCTTGCGGGCCTCCTCGCTGGGCCGTACCCGCTGCGGGGGCCGCACCGGCTGGTCGGTGAGCATGGCGACGGCCTCCGGGAACAGGCCGTCGCCGTCCATCCAGCCGTGCAGCAGGTCTTCCACGCCGGGCATCGGCAGCACCCGGGCGCGGGCCTCCTGGGCCCGGCGGGCGTCCTCGGGGTCGCCGGTACGGGCGGCCTTCGCCTCGGCGATCTCGGCGTCCAGCTCCTCGATGCGGGCGTAGAGCGGGCCGAGGCGCTGTTCGTGCAGACGGGCGAAGTTCTCGACCTCGACGCGGAAGGTCTCCACGGCGATCTCGTACTCGATCAACGCCTGCTCGGCGGCCCGCACGGCCTTTTCCAGCCGCTCCTCGGGGCGGGGGGCCTGGGAATGGTCGGCTTCCGGGGTCGTCACCCGCCCAGCGTAGCCGCTGCCCCCGGCTCGGCCCGGCGCGGTCGTCCGCCCCCGGCCGATCCCTCACAACGCCCCGGCCCACCCCTCACCACACCCCGGCCCACTCCTCACCACACCCCGGGAAATCCCCTCACCACTCCCCGGGAAAGCCCTCACAACACCGCCGGGGGATCCGCGCACCCCACCCCTCGGGGATCCCCGCACCCCACGCCCGAGGATCCGCGCACCCCACCCCCGGGGATGCCCGCACCGCGCCCCGGGATCCCCGCACCGCGCCCCCGGGGCCCCTCACACCCCCAGCTCGGCCTCGATGCGGCCCGCCCGGATGCCCGCGAGCAGGTCGGCGTGGTCCGCCTCCGTGCGGTCGGCGTAGGCGACGGCGAAGGCGGCGATCGCCTCGTCCAGTTCCTCGTTCTTGCCGCAGTACCCGGCGATCAGCCGCGGGTCGGCGCTGTGGGAGTGGGCGCGGGCCAGCAGGGCGCCGGTCATGCGGCCGTAGTCGTCGAACTGGTCGGCGGCGAGGGCGGCCGGGTCGACGCTGCCCTTGCGGTTGCGGAACTGGCGCACCTGGTAGGGGCGCCCCTCGACGGTGGTCCAGCCCAGCAGGGTGTCGCTGACGACCTGCATCCGCTTCTGCCCGAGGACCACCCGGCGCCCCTCGTGCGCCACCGCGGCCGTCTCGAAACCGGCCGTGGCCAGGTGCGGGACGAGCGCGGACGGGCGGGCCTCCTTCACTTGGAGGACCAGGGGCTCGTCGCGGTGGTCGAGGAGCAGGACGACGTAGGAGCGGGTGCCGACGCTGCCGGTGCCGACCACGCGGAAGGCGACGTCGTGCACGGCGTACCGGGCGAGCAGGGGGTGGCGGTCCTCGCCGAGCGTGTCGAGGTAGGCCTCCAGGGACGCGGCGACCGCGGCGGCCTCGGCGTCCGGGACGCGGCGCAGCACCGGCGGGGCGGGCACGAACCGGCGTCCGCCGTCCGGCGCCACCTCGGTCGACTTCGCGGCGAACCGGCCGCTGGTGTTGGCCCGGGCCTTCTCCGAGACCCGCTGGAGCGTGCCGAGCAGGTCGTGGGCGTCGGTGTGGGAGACGAGTTCCTCGTCCGCGATGGCGTTCCAGGCGTCGAGCACCGGCAGCCTGGCGAGCAGCCGCATGGTGCGGCGGTAGGCGCCGGCCGCGTCCCGGGCGGCGGCGCGGCACGTGTCCTCGTCGGCGCCCGCCTCCCGGCCGGCGAGCACCAGCGAGGCGGCGAGCCGCTTGAGGTCCCACTCCCAGGGCCCGTGCACGGTCTCGTCGAAGTCGTTGAGGTCGATGACGAGGCCGCCGCGCGCGTCGCCGTACAGACCGAAGTTGGCCGCGTGCGCGTCACCGCAGAGCTGGGTGCCTATCCGGGTCGTGGGGGTGCGGGCGAGGTCGTACGCCATGAGTCCGGCCGCGCCGCGCAGGAAGGCGAACGGGGTGGCCGCCATCCGGCCCACGCGCAGCGGGGTCAGCTCGGGTATGCGGCCGGTGTTGGACTCGGCCACCGCGCTCACCGCGTCGGGCCGGCCGGCGTCCGGGTCGAGCGCGCCGTGGGCGGAGCGCGGTACGGCCGCCCGCAGCGCCTTGCCCTCCGCCTTCGGCGAGCCCTGCGCCGGCCAGGGCGCGAAGCCGCGCACCCGGGGCAGCCGGCGGACACCCCCGTCCACCGCGCCCACTCCGTCCGCCTCGTCCACACCGGTTCCGGTCATCGCGACCGCCTCCCCCGAATCAACAGCCCACGCCCCCGTGGAGCAGGCGCCTGCACCAACCCCCGGCGGGGGAACGGTACATCGGGTGGCTGAAAGGCGTCAGGCAGGGCCGTCACCGCACGTGAGACCGCACCGGAGGGGCGATTTTCAGCCACGTCATCGATGGGCCGGACGGACGGCACGACCCTGGGCGCCCGCGAGTCGTACCGCAACCGAGGCGAGAAAGATCGGCGTTCACCGATCTCTTGCGAATGTCTCTACAGATCTTCACCATTCGGATACCAGTTCTTTTCGCGCCATTGTCGATCACCAAAACCGGCCACTGCCGGTTCGGCTGCGCATAAGGTGATCACCGCGCTGCGGACACCGACCAACGTCCGTCGTCGCGCTCTTACATCCAGCGACACGGGGGACACCGTCGCTGCCGGGGGAAGTGTTTCGTCATGCCGGGGTGCGATCGCGCCTGGCCGAAAACACACGTCCGCCTGCCTTCGTGCCCTCGTTCGCGCTGGAACCCCTGGCGCACGCCAGAGGTGCAGCCAAGAACCATCGGCCGAGGAGGCCCCCGTGCTCAAGCACAAGCACATACTGCGTACCGGACTTGTCGCCACTGCGGCCGCAGCCGCGCTCGCCGGCACCATCACGACCGCCAGCGCCGACACCGTCCCCGACGACTCGTACGCGGTCACCCAGAACGAGGCGGGCCTGGTCGACCTGTTCAACCCGGCGGACGACGCCGTGGCCAACTTCTCCAGCAAGCTGGAGGGTTGGGCCCCGGGGTCGAAGGAGTCCCGCCACTGGGACGACAACGACTACACCGAGATCATGTTCACGGGCTGCTCGCTGGTCTCGTCCCGCGGTGCCTCGGTGGACGTCAAGCTGTGGCAGGACATCCCCTGGGAGCTCGACAAGAGCCTCGGCAGCAAGCGGTTCACCAACTGCTTCACCGGCTCGAACAAGACGTCGCGCGGCGAGTGGGACGCCCACTACGACGGCAGCAAGCGCTACTTCACGATCCCCGCGCTGAACGGTGACACGCAGGCGCACGACCAGATCAACGTCAAGCGGGTCCAGGTCGACACCACGAAGGCCGACTAGTACCCGAGCCGTCCCTCAGGCAGTCGAGGCCGGGGGGCACCCACTGGGTGCCCCCCGGCCGTCCCAGTTCCGGAAACGGTGTCGTCTGTTGAACCTTCGAGCCCGTCTGCGCACCACCGCGGCGGTGTGGACCGCACCCCTGTGGGTCGGCATCGTCGCCTTCTACTTCTTCTACGTCCTGCACCTCGACGACTCCTACGCGGAGGTCGTCTCCGGTCCGCTGTGGGCACCCCAGCTGGTCGAGCACGCGCTCTTCTACTTCTATCCGTTCGCCTACGCCATCACCTGCGGCCTCGCGGCGTGGGAAGGCGGCCGGCTCAGGCGGGACGGCGTGTGGGGCCTGGCCCCGGGCCGCTCCCGGTTCCGGGTCGGAGCGAACGCCCTCGCACCGGTCATCGGCGCCGGCTGGCTCGTCCTCGGACTGCCCGTCGTGATGCGGCTGGTGGAGACGCGGGTCCTTCCCACCGCCCCTTCCCTGGCCCCGCTCCTGCTCGGCATGGGACTGGTGGTCGCCTGGGCGGTGATCGGCTGCGCGCTCGGCCACGTCACACCGCGGTTGATCTCCGCGCCGCTGTCGGCTGTCGCCGTCTTCTTCCTGATCGTGAAGACCGGCCAGGTCGAGCCCGTGTGGCTGCGCCACGTGTCCGGTTCCCCGGACACGACACTGGACTTCGGCGAGCAGTACAAGGCGATCACGCTCCTCGTCCCGCTGCTGTTCACGTCGAGTGTGGCCGTGGCCGCGGCCGCCTGGTGGCTGTCCGGCACACCCGTGGTGCGGTGGACCGCGCGGGCCGCGACAGCGGCCGCCGTACCCGTGGTCATGGCGCTGTGCGCGCACGCGGCCGCCGGATGGGGCTATGGCGACGGGCCGGTCAGCGCGGGTCACGCGGCCGTCCGCTGCGAGGGATCCGCTCCCCGGGTGTGCATGGCGCGCACGGGCGGTGCCGTGGAACGGCTTCCGCGGGTCCGCCACGAGGTGATCGGCGTCCTCACCGCACTGCGCGGGGCCGGCGTCCGGGTGGCCGTGCCGGACACGGTCACCGACAGCATGCTCACCGGACGCCATCCGGTGGCGTCGGACGCGAGGGTGTGGCGGCTGCCGTTGTCCCAGGCGATGGCGGCCCGCGGCATCGGGCCGGCCGGTATCCGTTACGGCGTGCTGATCACGTCGGTCCGCTTCCCCTGCACCGTGCCCGACTCCTTCCAACCAGGCCGCTCCGACTGGGTGGTGAACCACGACGCGGCGATGCTGTGGGCCGCGATGGTCGCCGGCGCCGACCGGCCGTACCACGCCTGGCTGCGCGACGAGTACGCCAAGAGCTTCCAGAACGCCGGTGAGGTGCTGGCCAAGGTCGAACAGCGTGCCGGTGACGCGTGGGCGCTCCCGCCGCGCGGGCAGGCCGCCTGGTTCACCAGGGAGCAGACCAAGGCGTGCGGCCTGATCGAGGCGGCCGCCGGATGACCCTCTGGTTCACCGTGCGCCGGGTCCAGGCGGTACTGCTCCCGGCACTGGCCGCGTTCACGCTCCTCGTCATGGTGGCGCACGACCAGTACGTCAGCGTGCCGGGCCTGATCGGCACGTCCGGCAACCAGGTGTTCGTGATGCAGCTGGCGCCCCTGGTCATCGTCTCGGGCCTCGCCCACAGCCTCGGCCAGGCGGTCCCCGACGTGGAGGTGACGGCCCGGCGTCCCGTCCGCGTTCTGGACGGCGCCCTGGTCGTCTCCCTGACCGCGGCGGCCGCGCTCGCCGCCGCGGCGGTCGCGCTGGCCGCCGGTTCGGCCGAGGCGGCCATGTCGGGCCGGAACACCATGTTCCTCACCGGACTCATGCTGGTGGCACGCCGGTGCCACGAGCAGGCCGCCACGGCGCTCCCGGTGGCCTGGGTGCTGGGCATGGCCCTCGTCGGTTACCGGGACTCCGACCGCCCCTGGCCGTGGGCCCTCACCCTGCATCCCGCCGGTTTCCCGCCCGCCTTCGCGGTCTGCCTTCTCGTCTTCGCCGCCGGGCTCACCCTCCACGTCCGCACCCCCCGCCTGTGAAAGAGCTGCCGTGTCGATCCGTTTCGAGTCCTGCACCTTCGGATACCGGGGCAGGAAACCCCCCGTCCTCCAGGAGCTGACCTACACCGTCCCCGACGGCTTCACCGTCCTCCTCGGCCCCAACGGCGCCGGCAAGTCCACCCTGCTCAAACTCGGCAGCGGCCTGCACCGGCCCCGCTCCGGCGGTGTCCGCATGGGAGACCTGCCCTCGCACGACCCCGCCTTCCGCGAGCGGGTCGCCTGGATGCCGCAGACGATCGTCCCCATGACCGGACTGACCGCACGGGAGCAGGTCGCCTACACGGGCTGGCTGAAGGGCATGACCAAGTCGGACGCCTGGGACGCCGCGTTGACGGCACTGCGCCGCGTTCACATGGGCGACCGGGCCGACGTGAAGTCCCGGCACCTGTCCGGGGGCCAGCTCCGTCGTGTCGGCGTCGCCTCGGCACTGGTCCACGGGGCCGGGACACTGCTCCTCGACGAGCCGACCGCCGGCATGGACCCGACCCAGCGGCGGGTCTTCCGGGACCTGATCGTCGGCCTGGCCACGGACGACGTACGCGTGCTGATGTCCACCCACGACGTCGCGGACCTCGCCGAGGAGGCCGACCACGTGACCGTCCTGCAGCACGGGCGGATCACCTTCACCGGTCCCACCGGGGGGTTCCTCGCGCACGCGCCGGACGACACACCGCAGACCCGCCGGGCCGAGACGGCCTACACCGCGGTCTCCGCGATGTCCGGCGGACACCCCTGAGCGCTGGTGACAAGAGTCACCGACCCCCGGGCGAGCCCAGGTCTCCAACCTCCGGCCCCGTCCGTGACATAGCTCACGGGCGGGGGCCCGGGCACCGGTCTGCGGGCACAACGAGAAACGGGCCCCCGCCGTGACTTCCGTCACCGGCAGAGACCCGTTTCACGGTTTCTCTGTGCGCGAGGGGGGAGTTGAACCCCCACGCCCTTGCGGGCACTGGAACCTGAATCCAGCGCGTCTGCCTATTCCGCCACCCGCGCATTGGGTGTGTCTTCCGGTTCCTTCCCTTTCGGGGCGGCCCCTTCCGACACGCAGAACATTAGCACGCCGTACGGGGTGGATTCACATCGCTTCCCGGCCGCCCCCCTGCCCGCCACCAGGGACGCGCGCCGGCCGGGGGCCGCACGGGCGTGCGTTTCAGGCAGACGCGCTTCTCGTATCAACCTCGTACCGGTCCCGGTCGTCCCCCCGGGAGACGGACCGGGTCGGCAGCCGGGTGCGGGACACTGGTTGCGGGCCGCCTCTACGATCCATGGCAGCAGGACGCGCGCGAGGAGTTCCAAGGGCAGCCGCTGGGGGAACCGGCTGATTGGCGGGCGCGTGGATACGATCAGTAAGCAGTACCGGCAGTACCCGGCAAGGCAGCGGCACAGAGCAGGCAAGACGACGGCAGGGACGGAGGAGGTGCCCCATGGGAGTCCTGAAGAAGTTCGAGCAGCGTCTCGAAGGTCTGGTGAACGGCACCTTCGCCAAGGTCTTCAAGTCCGAGGTCCAGCCCGTGGAGATCGCCGGAGCGCTCCAGCGGGAGTGCGACAACAACGCCACCATCTGGAACCGTGACCGGACCGTCGTACCCAACGACTTCATCGTGGAGCTGAGCGCGCCGGACTACGAGCGCCTCAGCCCCTACTCCGGGCAGCTCGGCGACGAGCTGGCCGGCATGGTGCGCGACTACGCCAAGCAGCAGCGTTACACCTTCATGGGTCCGATCAAGGTCAACCTGGAGAAGGCCGAGGACCTGGACACCGGCCTGTACCGGGTGCGCTCGCGCACCCTCGCCTCCTCCAGCGGTCAGCAGGCGGCGCCGCAGGCGCCCGCCGGACGCCCCCCGCAGAGCGCCCCGGGCGGTTACGGCTACCCGCCGGCCGCCCCCGCGGGCGCGCCCCCGATGCCGGCCGCGCCGCCGCCCGGCACCCGCCCCGGCGGGTACGGCTATCCGCAGCCCGCCACCCAGCGGCCCGCCGCGGCCCCGATGGGCGGCGCGCGCACCCGCTACTGGATCGAGATCAACGGCAACCGCCACCAGATCTCCCGCCCGACGCTGGTGCTGGGCCGCAGCACCGACGCCGACGTGCGGATCGACGACCCCGGCGTGTCCCGCCGGCACTGCGAGATCCGGACCGGAACGCCCTCGACGATCCAGGATCTCGGCTCCACCAACGGCATCGTGGTGGACGGGCAGCACACCACCCGCGCTACGCTCCGCGACGGCTCGCGGATCGTCGTGGGCAGCACCACCGTTATCTATAGGCAAGCCGAAGGGTGAAGCGGGGGCAATGTCAGAGCTGACCCTCACGGTCATGCGGCTGGGTTTCCTGGCCGTACTGTGGCTGTTCGTGATCGTGGCCGTGCAGGTCATCCGGAGCGACCTGTTCGGTACGCGCGTCACCCAGCGGGGATCGCGTAGGGAGGCGGCCCGGCCGCAGCAGGCCGGCCGCCAGCAGACCCGGCAGCAGGCCGCGCCGCCGCCGCAGCGCGCCCAGCAGTCCGGCGGCCGCCGGGGCCGCAACGCCCCCAGCAAGCTGGTCGTGACCGAAGGCACACTGACCGGCACCACCGTCGCGCTGCAGGGCCAGACGATCACCCTGGGCCGGGCGCACGACTCCACCATCGTGCTGGACGACGACTACGCCTCCAGCCGCCATGCCAGGATCTACCCGGACCGCGACGGCCAGTGGATCATCGAGGACCTCGGCTCCACGAACGGCACCTACCTGGACCGGTCCCGGTTGACGACCCCCACGCCGATCCCGCTGGGCGCGCCGATCCGCATCGGCAAGACCGCAATCGAGCTGCGGAAGTAGTGCTACGTCATGAATAAGCGCGAGCGGAGCGAGCACGCAGCGGCAGGCCGCCACCCGGTCTCCGGCGCGCTCCCAACCGGAGGGTGGGCAGTGTGGCTCGACACGACCGGCTGTACCCGGAGCCGACGGGCGAGGTGCGCATGAGTCTGTCACTGCGCTTTGCCGCCGGATCGCACAAGGGCATGATCCGCGAGGGCAACGAGGACTCCGGTTACGCCGGTCCGCGCCTGCTCGCCATCGCCGACGGCATGGGCGGCCAGGCCGCGGGCGAGGTCGCCTCCTCCGAGGTGATCTCCACCCTGGTCACGCTCGACGACGACGTGCCCGGCTCCGACATCCTCACCTCCCTCGGCCAGGCCGTGCAGCGCGCCAACGACCAGCTGCGCGCCATGGTCGAGGAGGACCCGCAGCTCGAAGGCATGGGCACCACCCTCACCGCGCTGCTGTGGACCGGCCAGCGGCTCGGCCTGGTGCACGTCGGCGACTCGCGCGCGTACCTGCTCCGGGACGGCGTGCTCACCCAGATCACCCAGGACCACACCTGGGTGCAGCGGCTGGTGGACGAGGGCCGGATCACCGAGGAAGAGGCCACCACCCACCCGCAGCGCTCCCTGCTGATGCGCGCCCTCGGCAGCGGCGACCACGTCGAGCCCGACCTGTCGATCCGCGAGGTCCGGGCCGGCGACCGCTACCTGATCTGCTCCGACGGCCTGTCCGGCGTGGTCTCCCACCAGACGATGGAGGAGACCCTCGCCAGCTACCAGGGCCCGCAGGAGACCGTGCAGGAGCTGATCCAGCTCGCGCTGCGCGGCGGCGGCCCCGACAACATCACCGTCATCGTCGCCGACGTGCTCGACCTGGACACCGGGGACACCCTCGCCGGCCAGCTGTCCGACCAGCCCGTCGTGGTCGGCGCCGTCGCCGAGAACCAGCACCACCTGCACGACAACGGCATCATGCAGACCCCGGCCGGCCGCGCCTCCCACCTGGGCCGCCGCGGCCAGGGACACGGCGGCGGCGAGTTCGGCCCGCCCGGCTCCGGCGACACCACCGGTTACGTCCCGGACGGCGGCTTCGGCGACTACGCCGAGGACGACCTGGCCAAGCCGCGCGGGCGGCGCAGATGGCTGAAGACCTCGCTGTACGGCGTCCTCGCCCTCGCCATCGTCGGCGGCGGCCTGTACGGCGGCTACCGCTGGACGCAGACCCAGTACTACGTCGGCGCCAACGCCGAGCACGTCGCGCTGTACCGCGGGATCAGCCAGGACCTGGCCTGGGTGTCGCTGTCGAAGGTGGAGAAGGACCATCCCGAGATCGAACTCAAGTACCTGCCGCCGTACCAGCAGAAGCAGGTGAAGGCCACGATCGCGGAGGGCGGGCTGCAGGCCGCCCGGACCAAGGTCACGGAGCTGGCCGTGCAGGCCTCCGCCTGCCGCAAGCAGGCCGAGCGCAAGGCCGCCGAGACCGCGCAGAACGCCCGGAAGAAGGCCCAGAAGACCGCGGAGGAGAACGCGCGGAAGAACGCCGGGCAGGGCACCACCACGCAGACCGCCTTCATCAAGGCCTCCCCGACCCCGAACCCGTCGGCCTCGAAGACGTCACCGGCCTCCCCGGCGTCCCCTTCGAAGTCTCCGTCCACGACCCCGTCCGCGAACCCCAGCCCCGGCCCCACTCTCTCGGAGGACGAGCAGAAGGTCGTCTCGCTGTGCGGTAAGCAGTAGGCAAGCCGTGAGAGGCCCTGTCACACGATGAGCAGTACTACGAACCCGCCGACGCACCACACGTCCACGATCGGCGCCATCGGCGCGCCGAGCCGTCGCAACACCGAGCTGGCCCTGCTGGTCTTCGCGGTGGCCATCCCCCTGTTCGCCTACGCCAACGTGGGTCTGGCCATCCGCAACCAGGTGCCCGCCGGACTGCTGGAGTACGGCCTGGGCCTCGCGCTGCTGGCCGGCGTCGCCCACCTCGGCGTCCGCAAGTTCGCGCCGTACGCCGACCCGCTGCTGCTGCCGCTGGCCACCCTGCTCAACGGGCTCGGGCTGGTGTGCATCTGGCGGCTGGACCAGTCCAAGCTGCTCCAGTCGATCGGTGTGGGCGGCGGCAAGGCCACCAACCAGCTGATCTACACGGCGCTGGGCATCGGACTGCTGGTCGCCGTCCTGGTGTTCCTCAAGGACCACCGGACGTTGCAGCGCTACACCTACATCTCCATGGTCGTGGCGCTGGTGCTGCTGGTCGTGCCCGTGTTCTTCCCGGCGGTCAACGGCGCGAAGATCTGGATCAACATCGGCGGCTTCACCATCCAGCCGGGTGAGTTCGCGAAGATCGTCATCGCGATCTTCTTCTCCGGCTACCTCATGGTCAAGCGCGATGCGCTGGCGCTGGCCAGCCGCCGCTTCATGGGGCTCTACCTGCCCCGTGGCCGCGACCTCGGCCCGATCCTCACCGTCTGGGCGATCAGCCTGCTCATCCTCGTCTTCGAGACCGACCTCGGTACGTCGCTGCTGTTCTTCGGCATGTTCGTGGTCATGCTGTACGTCGCGACCGAGCGCACCAGCTGGATCGTGTTCGGTCTGCTGATGTCCTCGGCGGGCGCGGTCGGCGTGGCCTCGTTCGAGTCGCACGTGCAGCAGCGCGTCCAGGCCTGGCTCGACCCGATGCGCGAGTACACGCTCAGCCGGCAGGGTGCTCCGGGCGTGCACTCCGAGCAGCTGCAGCAGGCCCTGTGGGCCTTCGGCTCCGGTGGCACCCTCGGCAGCGGCTGGGGCCAGGGCCACTCGGACCTGATCCGGTTCGCCGCCAACTCCGACTTCATCCTGGCCACCTTCGGCGAGGAGCTGGGACTGGCGGGCATCATGGCGATGCTGCTGGTCTACGGGCTGATCGTGGAGCGCGGTGTGCGCACCTCGCTGGCCGCCCGCGACCCGTTCGGCAAGCTGCTGGCCGTCGGCCTGTCCGGCGCCTTCGCGCTCCAGGTGTTCGTGGTGGCCGGCGGTGTGATGGGCCTTATCCCGCTGACCGGTATGACCATGCCGTTCGTCGCGTACGGCGGTTCGTCCGTGCTGGCGAACTGGGCGCTGATCGGCATCCTGATCCGCATCAGCGACACCGCCCGCCGCCCGGCACCCGCCCCCGCCGGAAACCCTGACGCCGAGATGACCCAGGTGGTCCGCCCGTCATGAACAAGCCCCTGCGCCGGATCGCGATCTTCTGCGGCCTGCTCGTCCTGACGCTGCTCCTCCGGGACAACTGGCTCCAGTACGTCAAGGCCGACAGCCTCAAGGACGACCCCCAGAACCGCCGCGTCACCATCGCCCGCTACGCCACCCCGCGCGGCGACATCATCGTGTCCGGCGGCACCCCGATCACCGGGTCCGCCCTGACCAGCAAGACCGGTCTGAACGACCTGAAGTACAAGCGCACCTACAAGAACGGCCCCATGTGGGCGCCGGTCACCGGCTACGCCTCGCAGGCCTTCGGCGCCACCCAGCTGGAGTCCCTCGAGGACGGCATCCTCACCGGCAACGACGACCGGCTGTTCTTCCGCAAGACCCTGGACATGATCACCGGCAAGGAGCAGCAGGGCGGCAACGTCGTCACCACGCTCAACGCGTCCGCGCAGAAGGCCGCGTACGACGGCCTGAAGAAGCAGGGCGGCAAGGGCGCGGTCGTCGCGCTGGACCCCTCCACCGGCAAGATCCTGGCGCTGGCGTCCTACCCGTCGTACGACCCCTCGTCCTTCGCGGGCAACACCAACGACGACGCGGCGGCCTGGAAGAAGCTCCAGAAGAAGTACAACCCCGCCGATCCGATGCTGAACCGGGCGCTGCGCGAGACCTACCCGCCGGGCTCCACCTTCAAGGTGGTCACGGCCGCCGCGGCGCTGGAGAACGGCAAGTACACCTCGGCCGACGAGAAGACCGACTCGCCGCTGCCGTGGACCATGCCGGGCACCACGACCCAGCTGAAGAACGAGGGCAACATCCCCTGCGAGAACGCGACCATGCGGACCGCGCTCCAGTACTCCTGCAACACCGTCTTCGGCAAGATCGGCGCCGACCTCGGCAACGACAGGATGCTCGCGGAGGCGAAGAAGTTCGGCTTCGACTCCGAGCAGTTCACCCCGGTCCGTTCCAGCGCCTCGGTGTTCTCCGACGGCATGAACCAGTCGCAGACCGCGCTGTCCTCCATCGGCCAGTACAACACCGCCGCCACCCCGCTGCAGATGGCGATGGTCGCCTCGGCGGTCGCCAACGACGGCAAGCTGATGAAGCCGTACATGGTCGACTCGTTGCAGTCCTCCAGCCTGGACCCGGTCGCCACGACCCAGCCGGAGGAGCTGAGCCGGCCGCTGTCGCCGAAGAACGCCCAGATACTCCAGGACATGATGCAGACGGTGGTCGAGAAGGGCACCGGTACGCGGGCGAAGATCGACGGCGTCAAGGTCGGCGGCAAGACCGGTACCGCCCAGCACGGTGTCGAGAACAGCGCGAACCCGTACGCGTGGTTCATCTCCTACGCCAAGCTGCCCGACGGCAGCTCGCCGGTCGCCGTGGCCGTGGTGATCGAGGACGAGGGCGCCAACCGCGACGACATCTCCGGCGGCGGCCTGGCCGCGCCGATCGCGAAGAACGTCATGGAGGCGGTCCTCGACTCCAAGAAGTGACCGTCGCCGAACGCCGGGAGTGAGGCCGCTCACATCTCCTTCACATCGCCGCACGTTGCGATACCGGTCCTGTATCGGGTTACGGGCTTGGCCAGGTCACACAGAGCGAGCCGGGTACGGTAGGCCCGGACGGCAGCCTCCGGCCGTGCACACGGGTGCGCGGCCGAGACCGACGGAGAGGGCTGGTAGGTAGCTATGGAAGAGCCGCGTCGCCTCGGCGGCCGGTACGAGCTGGGCCAGGTGCTCGGCCGCGGTGGCATGGCGGAGGTCTACCTCGCGCATGACACCCGCCTCGGCCGCACCGTGGCGGTGAAGACGCTGCGCGCGGACCTCGCACGCGACCCGTCCTTCCAGGCCCGGTTCCGCCGGGAGGCCCAGTCGGCCGCCTCGCTCAACCATCCCGCGATCGTGGCGGTCTACGACACGGGCGAGGACTACATCGACGGGGTCTCCATCCCGTACATCGTGATGGAGTACGTCGACGGGTCCACGCTCCGCGAGCTGCTGCACTCCGGCCGCAAGCTGCTGCCCGAGCGCGCGATGGAGATGACCATCGGCATCCTCCAGGGCCTGGAGTACGCGCACCGCAGCGGCATCGTCCACCGCGACATCAAGCCGGCCAACGTCATGCTGACCCGCAACGGCCAGGTCAAGGTGATGGACTTCGGCATCGCCCGTGCCATGGGCGACGCCGGCATGACCATGACCCAGACGGCGGCGGTCATCGGCACCGCCCAGTACCTCTCGCCGGAGCAGGCCAAGGGCGAGCAGGTCGACGCCCGTTCGGACCTGTACTCGACGGGGTGCCTGCTCTACGAGCTGCTGACGGTACGGCCCCCCTTCGTGGGCGACTCCCCGGTGGCCGTGGCCTACCAGCACGTCCGGGAGGAGCCGCAGCCCCCGTCGGTCTTCGACCCCGAGATCACGCCGGAGATGGACGCGATCGTCCTGAAGGCGCTGGTCAAGGACCCGGACTACCGCTACCAGTCGGCCGACGAGATGCGCGCCGACATCGAGGCGTGCCTGGACGGCCAGCCGGTCGCGGCCACGGCCGCGATGGGCGCGGTCGGCTACGGCGGCTACCCCGACGACCATGCGACGACCGCCCTGCGCTCGGACGCGGGCGCGGGAGCGACCACCATGCTCCCGCCGATGAACCCGGACGACGGCGGCTACGGCTACGACGACCGCCCGGACCGCCGCCGCCAGCAGAAGAAGTCCAACACCTCCACGATCCTGCTGGTGGTGGCGGGCCTGCTGGTCCTGGTCGGCGCGATCCTGATCGGCAAGTGGGCCTTCCCCGGCAAGAACGCGGCCGACGGCCGGGTGACCGTGCCGACACTCGTGGGCCAGCCGGAGAAGACGGCCCGCAAGATGGCCCAGAACGTCGACCTGAAGGTGTCCGTCACCAAGAAGGCCTGCGACGACCAGGCCACGGGCAACGTGTGCTCCCAGAGCCCGGAGCAGGGCAACAAGGTCGACAAGAACAGCGTCGTCACCCTGGTGGTCTCCACGGGCGCGCCGAAGGTGCAGGTGCCGGACGTGCTCGGCGCCCAGTTCGCCGACGCGGAGTCCCAGCTCAAGGCGAAGGGCTTCCAGGTCGACAAGAAGACCCAGGTGTCGGACCGCACGCCCGGTGTCGTCATCGCCCAGGCCCCGGACGCCGGCACCAGCAAGGAGAAGGGCTCCTCGATCACCCTCACGGTCGCCAGGCCCGAGGAGAAGATCACCGTCCCCGACGTCACCGGCAAGTCCTGTGACGACGCGAAGGCCGAACTCCAGGCCAAGGGCCTGACGCCGACCTGCAACGACACGCCGGTCACCGATCCGGCCCAGGACGGCAAGGTCCAGAACACCAACCCGGCGGCCGGTCAGCAGGTCTCCAAGGGCACGGCCGTCACGGTCAACGTCGGCAAGGCGCAGCAGCAGAAGCAGGTGCCGAACGTCACGGGCCAGACCCTCCAGCAGGCCCAGCAGATCCTGCAACAGCAGGGTTACACGAACATCCAGGTCAACGGGCCGAACGACGACAAGGCACGTGTCCTCCAGCAGAATCCGCAGCAGGGCACGCAGGCGGACCCGGCCAGTACGCAGATCGTGCTGACCACCGTGGACTTCGGCAACGGCCAGGGCGGCGGCGACAACGGCGGCGCGAACATCTTCGGCGGAGCCGGCGGCTGACCCGTCCCGCGCACGCGTGGGCCCCTGCCGGGATCTCCCGGCAGGGGCCCACGCGCATGCTCAGCGCAGTTCCTTCGGCGGCGTCCGGGCCGCGTCCACCTTCTCCACCCGGACCAGCTCCCCCCACACCACGTACCGGTAGCGGGAGGTGTAGACGGGGGTGCAGGTCGTCAGGGTGATGTAGTGGCCCGGTTTCTTCCTGCCGGACTCCCTGGGGACCGCCGAGAGGACCTTGACGTTGTACTTCGAGGTCTCGGGGAGGATCGCGTAGACCTTGTAGACGTACCAGTCGTCCCGGGTCTCGAAGACGACCGGGTCGCCCTTCCTGATCCTGTCGATGTTGTGGAACTTCGCCCCGTGCCCGTCCCGGTGGGCGGCGACGGCGAAGTTGCCGTCCTTGCCGGTGGTGGGCAGCGTGGCCTTGACCGGGTCGGTGTAGTAGCCGGCCACGCCGTCGTCGAGGACGTCCGTGCCGGTGCCCTTCTCGACCAGCACCTCGCCGTTGCGCATCGCCGGCACGTGCAGGAACCCGATGCCGTCCTTGGTGTCGAGCGCGCCGGGGCCGGACGGCTGCCGCTGCGCCCAGTGGTCGCGCACCTTGTCGGCCTGCCGGTCCGCCTTGCGGTCCGCTATCACGTTGGTCCACCACAGCGAGTAGACGACGAACAGGCCGAGCAGCACCCCGGCCGTGATGAGGATTTCCCCGAAGACGCTGACCGCCAGCGCGATCCGGCCGGGGCGCCGGCGGCCCGGGGCCGTATCCGGAACCGGTTCGGACGCGTCCGTGGTCTCGTCGGTCTCGTCGGCGGTCGCTGCCACTGTTCCTCTGCCCCTACTCGGTGAAGCCCTACTCGATGAGCGCGTCCGGCTTGCCCTTGCTGCGCGGGCGTTCCTGGACCATCTTGCCCCAGACGATCAGCCGGTACTTGCTGGTGAACTCCGGCGTGCAGGTGGTGAGGGTGATGTAGCGGCCGGGCCGGGTGAAACCGGAACCGGGCGGCACGGGGTCGAGCACGCTGGTGTTGGACGGCGGGGTGACCGGCAGCGTCGAGGTCACCTTGTACACGAAGTACGTGTCCTGCGTCTCGACCACGACCGCGTCACCGGGCGTGAGCCGGTTGATGTACCGGAACGGCTCGCCGTGCGTGTTGCGGTGCGCCGCGAGACCGACGTTGCCGGTCTTCGCGCCGGGCATCGCCGTCTTCAGCGGGGCCTCGCCGTAGTGCCCCACCATGCCCTTGTCGAGCACCTTCTTGTTGCTGACGCCCTCCGCGATCGGCGCCACCACGTCCAGCTTCGGGATGTGCAGGATCGCGAAGCCCTGCCCTGGCTCGAACACGCCCGGGTTCCGCTTGCCGCTGGCCCAGTCGTCCTGGAGCTGGTGCGCCTCGCTGCCGGCCTGCGCGTGCGCGCGGACGTTGGTCCACCACAGCTGGTAGGTGACGAACAGCAGCATCAGCACGCCGGTGGTGATGAACACCTCGCCGATCACCCGGCTGGCGACGGTGGCCGGGCTCGCCTTGCGCAGCCGGGCCTGGCGGCGGGCCTCCACCCGGGTCAGGGGCCGCTGCGGATCGCGCTGGGCCGGGGGAGCCGTCGTCTCGCGGGGCCCGCCGTGCCGCCCGCCACGCCGCTTGGCGGCCTTTCTCCGGGCCGCACGGCCGCCCGGGGCGGCCGGGGAGGCGGCGGGGCCCGCGAAGGCCGTGGAGGCGCCCGTGGGGCCGCCGCGCGGGCCGGAGCCCGGGGGTGGCGGGACGCGCAGCGCCATCGTCTCCTCGTCGACGGCGGGCCGGCCGACGGGCGCCTCGGGGGGCAGCGGGCCCGCCAGGTCGTCCTCGGTCAGCCGGGGCATCGGCGCCGTCGGCGGGTCCGGCCGGCGCCGCGCGTGCGGCCGCGCACCGACGGAGGACTCGTACCGGCTCCCGCCGCCGTACAAGTCCTCGCGCTCGGGGCGCAGGGCGGTCACGCCGTGGCCCTGCCCACCACCGGGGCGAGCCCCGCCGACCTCGCCACGGCACCCTCGTCGCCGCACTCCGCCAGCCAGTTGGCCAGCATCCGGTGCCCGTGTTCGGTCAGCACCGACTCGGGATGGAACTGCACGCCCTCCACCGGGAGTTCACGGTGGCGCAGGCCCATGATGATCCCGTCGTGGGTGCGGGCGGTCACCTCCAGCTCGGCCGGGACGGTGGCGGGCTCGGCGGCCAGGGAGTGGTAGCGGGTCGCCGTGAAGGGCGACGGCAGGCCGGCGAAGACGCCCCGGCCCTCGTGCTCGACCGGTGAGGTCTTGCCGTGCAGCAGCTCGGGCGCCCGGTCGACCACACCGCCGTACGCCACCTGCATCGACTGCATGCCGAGGCACACCCCGAACACCGGCACCCCGGTGGCCGCGCAGTGCCGGACCATGTCCACGCACACGCCCGCCTGCTCCGGCGTCCCGGGGCCGGGCGAGAGCAGCACGCCGTCGAAGCCGTCCTGGGCGTGCGAGGTCGACACCTCGTCGTTGCGCAGGACCTCGCACTCGGCGCCCAGCTGGTACAGGTACTGGACGAGGTTGAAGACGAAGCTGTCGTAGTTGTCGACGACGAGAATCCGCGCACTCACTGGTTGTCCACCGTCACATCGTTGAAGGGCAGCAGCGGTTCGGCCCACGGGAAGACGTACTGGAACAGGACGTAGACCACGGCCAGGACCAGGAGGAGCGCCAGGAGCGCCTTCACCCACACGTTGCCCGGCAGATGCCGCCAGATCCAGCCGTACATGCCGTCCCCTGCCGTCCCTTCCGTGTCCCTTACGGCACCAGACCCACGCCGTACCTCACCAGACTAACGGCGCAGAGCCCTCGGTTCGCCTGCCTCCACAGGCTGGGTGGAATCCAGGTGCGCCCAGACGATCAGCCGGTGGCTGTGCCCCCATTCCGGATCGCACGTGGTCAGCGTCAGATACCGGCCCGGACGCGGGTACCCGGATTTCCGGGGGACAGCGTCGATCACCCCGACGTCGGTCGGCACGGTTTTGTAGGGCCCTTTGTCGATCCGATACGTGAACCAGGTCGTTCCGTCGGTGAGGACGACCGCGTCGCCGGGCCGCAGCTCGGGGAAGTCCTTCAGCGGGTCGCCGTAGGTCCGCCGGTGCCCGGCGACGGCGAAGTTCCCCCGTCCGCCGAGGTGCGCGGTGCCCGTGTAGTGGCCGAGGCCCTTCTTCAGGGTGCCGGTTCCGGTGCCCTCCAGCACCGGCTTGTTCCACGTGGAACCGAGCCGCGGGATGTACATGATCGCGAAGGGTTCACCGGGGTGGTACGGCGCCGGCCCGGTCGCCCGCACTCTCTGCTCCCCCGGCGTGCCGGCCGGACGGACGCTCCCCCGCGACCACTGGTCGTGCAGCCGGCCGATCTGGTCGCTCATCGCGCCGTCGGCCCGTACGCCCGTCCAGTACAGCACGTAGACGACGAAGAGCACGATCAGGGTGCCGACGGTGACGCACAGCTCGCTGACGGTTCTGACGATCACGCGCACCGGCGGCTCCCGGACGGACGTCTACCCCACTGGCTTCGCGTAGTGCAGATCCACTGTGCCGGAGTAACCCGGAAGAGTCACCGTCCCGTCGTCGGCGACTTTCCAGCCGAGGCCGTAGACGTTGACGTAGACCATGTAGGTCTGGATCGCCTTGCTCGCGGCGAGCGCCTGCTTCAGCCGGTCCGGGTCCCCGACCGCCGTGATCTTGTACGGCGGCGAGTAGACGCGGCCCTGGAGGATCAGGGTGTTGCCGACGCAGCGGACCGCGCTGGTGGAGATCAGCCGCTGGTCCATGACCTTGATGCCCTTGGCGCCGCCCTGCCAGAGCGCGTTCACCACGGCCTGGAGGTCCTGCTGGTGGATGACCAGGTAGTCGGGCTGCGGCTCGGGATAGCCGGGGAGCTTGGCGGTGGCGCCCGGCGGGGCGTCGTTCAGGGTGACGGTGACGGCCCGGCCGGTCAGCGGCCGGGTGCCCGCGCTCTTCTCCAGCCCGCCGAGCTTCTCGTCCTGGGCCCTGGTGCTGCCGTCGTCGCTCTCGGCGAGCGACTCCACGCTGTCCCGCAGGGTCGCGTTGGACTCGTCCAGCTCCTTGTTCTTGCGGCTGCGCTGCTGGATCAGGTCGGACAGCTTCAGCAGCGAGCCGTCCTGGCGGATGTCCGTGCCCTTGGCCGTGTCGAAGCTGGTGAAGAAGATCAGACCGGCGAGGGCGAAGACGGCCGCCGTGAGGATCCGCACGGGCCGCGGACGCGGCCCGCGGACGGGGCCCGAACCCGTTGATCCCGTCCCGGGGGAGTCGGCAGAATTGCTCAACGTACCCTTATCTCCTTCAGCGCCACGGAAGCACTACGCTAACGGACGCCCGGGGGAGCACACAGAGTCGTCATGTTGGCCCCTTGTACGCTGCCCCGAGCCCGACCCAGTTACCTGCGCGGCCACGCAGCGCATCGACAGGAGAGACCCTCGTGCCGAAGTCACGTATCCGCAAGAAGGCCGACTACACGCCGCCGCCCGCGAAGCAGGCGCAGGCCATCAAGCTCACCAACAGCGCCTGGGTCGCGCCCGTGATGCTGGCCATGTTCCTGATCGGCCTGGCCTGGATCGTGGTGTTCTACGTGACGGACGGCTCGCTGCCCATCGACAGCCTGGACAACTGGAACATCGTCGTGGGCTTCGGCTTCATCGCGGCCGGCTTCGGCGTCTCCACGCAGTGGAAGTAGCGCCGGCTCTGCCCAGGGCTGTTCGCTGAGTTATCCACAGCCTTTTTCCACATGGGGAAAAGAAAGACGATCTGTGGATAACCCCTCGGGTGTTGACGCCGGTGTGACTGGCCAAGCGCCCGTCAGACATCCGTTCGCCCCCTGCCTGACCTGCGGAAACACATCCGAGCGGCAGGGGGCACAGCTGTGCCCGCACCGTATGCACAAGATCCGCCACACCCTGTGGACAACCATTCGGTAGCAGGGTGTTCCCTTCCGTGTTCCTCTCCGCGTTCGGCCCGCTCAGGTGAGCTGCGCGGTCCTGACCAGCACGAGCGCCACGATCAGGGCCAGGACGACGGCACACGTGCCGTACTGCACCAGGGCGCGCTTCTCGCGAGGCGCGTGGACCATCGCGTACCCGGTGACGACACCGGCGACGAGCCCGCCGACGTGCCCCTCCCAGGAGAGGTGCATGCCCGGGCTGAACGTGAAGATCAGGTTGATGACCAGGAGCGCGAAGATCGGCCGCAGGTCGTAGTTGAGCCGGCGCATCAGCACGGCGGTGGCGCCGAAGAGGCCGTAGATCGCGCCCGACGCGCCGAGCGTGGCGGTCGTGGGGGGCGTGAGCAGGTAGACCAGCGCGCTGCCGGCCAGGCCGGAGACGAAGTAGACCGCCAGGTAGCGGACCCGGCCGAGGGCCGCTTCGAGGGGGCCGCCGAGCCACCACAGGCTCAGCATGTTGACGCCGATGTGCCAGTACTCCTGGTGCGCGAACACCGACGTCACCAGGCGGTACCACTCACCGCCCGCCACACCCGAGGTGGGCGGGTACGGCTTCGGGGGCCAGGCGCCGTAGAGCACCAGGTCGTTCAGGAGGGTCGGATCGGCCTTGACCGCGATGAAGACCGCGATGTTGATGCCGATCAGGATCTTGGTGAACAGCCGGGGATCGGCCGCGACCGTGCCGCCGGCGATCGTGCGCGGCCGGGCGGCCTGCGGTGCGTGCCCGGTGCCCGAGCCGCTGCGGACACAGTCCGGGCACTGGAAGCCGACCGAGGCACTGACCATGCACTCGGGGCAGATGGGGCGCTCACAGCGGGTGCAGCGCACACCGGTCTCGCGGTCCGGGTGCCGGTAGCACACGGGCACGCTCCGGGCGTCCTGCGCGCTCCCTGCGGCCTGGTCCATCGGTTCCCCTCGGTCGTCGTGTCCGCACCTGGTCGTACGGTACCTGCGGCACCATCCTGCCCTGTTCATCCCTACGGACGAACGACGCTCCCGGTTCCCGCGCTGCGGCTCAGTCGTCCTTGCGGGTCTCCACGGCCACCGTCTCGATCACGACGTCCACGACCGGCCGGTCGTTGCGCCCGGTCGGCACGTTCGCGATGGCGTCGACCACCTTCCGGCCGGCCGGCCCGGTGACCTCGCCGAAGATGGTCCGCTTGCCGTTGAGCCAGGTGCTCGGCGTGACGGTGATGAAGAACTGCGAGCCGTTGGTGCCCGGACCGGCGTTGGCCATGGCCATCAGATACGGGGTGTCGAAGGCCAGGTCGGGGTGGCACTCGTCCTCGAACCCGTAGCCGGGGCCGCCCAGGCCGTTCCCCAGCGGATCACCGCCCTGGATCATGAACCCGCTGATGACGGAGTGGAACACCGTGCCGTCGTAGAGCCGGTTCCTGCTCTTCTCACCGGTGCCCGGGTGGACCCACTCGCGCTCCCCGCGCGCCAGCTCCACGAAGTTCCTGACCGTGACGGGGGCGTGCAGCGGGAAGAGCCGCACCTCGATGTCGCCGAGGGTGGTCTTCAGGGTGGCATACAGCTGCTCGGCCACGGTCCGCCTTCCGTTGTCGTCCGCCACCTCCGATCCTTCCACGCTCCCGTGCCGCGCGTCGCCGGGCGACCACGACTTCCGCGAGGCGGGCGGCGCGCCGCGGCGATTCGTGGCAATGTCGACGGCGGGCCCCGCCGCCCCGCGTCAGGCCGCGGCAGGCGCTCGACACCCATATGCCCGCCCGCGCATGCCGCACCCGCCCTCGGCAGGCATGATCCGTAAAAGGGCGGAAAGTCGAAATACCGTACGCCACCGAGGAGGAGGAACCCGTGACCCGCATCGACAGCGTGCGCGCCGCGACCGGCTCGGCGAAGGACAGCGTGCTGCACGCCGCGGAAGTGGTGGCGCCCTACGCCGACACGGCCAAGGAGCGTGCCGCGTTCTACGCGCAGGAGGCACGCGTACGGCTGGCGCCCGTGGTGTCGCAGGCCGCCGAACAGGCCCGCGTGCAGTACGACGCCCGGCTCGCCCCGCGCCTGGAGCAGGCCCGCGCCCATGTCCCGCCGAAGGTGGACGTGGCCGCACACGAGGCCGCCGTCCGTACCCGCAAAGCCGCTCGGCAGGCCGCCGACTACTCACGTCCCAAACTGGAGCAGGCCGTCGCCGCGACCGCTCCGGTCCGCGACGAGGCCGCCGCGCGCGGCGCCGCCGCGCTGGCCGCGCTGCGCGGCCAGGTGTCGGCGAAGGAGATCCGGAAGCTGGCCCGGCGCAACGCCCGCCGGTCCCGCGCCGGGCGCGCCCTGAAGCTGACGGCGGTGGCCGCCCTCGTGGCGGGCGGCGCCTTCGCGGCCTGGAAGTGGTGGGACAAGCAGGCCAACCCCGACTGGCTGGTCGAACCGCCCGCGGCGACGGAGGTCCCCGACGGGGGCCGCCTCACCTCGGTCGACGGCACCGGCCCGGCGGGCCTGGACCCCGAGGTCGAGGCCAAGCAGGCGGAAGAAGACGCGGCCGATACCGACGACGAGACGTGATCCCGACGCTCTGACACCTTATCGACCGATGCCCTCCGGCACTGCGTTTCCGCAGACCGGAGGGCATTTTTTTGCGCATGGCGAATTCCCGCACGGAAAAGCACGCGAGCGAAGAAATTCACACCTGCCGGACCGGCGTAGCCGTCGACGCACCGCAGCAGGGACACGCGGCAGGTCAGGGCACACCACGGCGTGGGACACGAAATGCGCATGAAGTCAAACAACCGGCTCGGAATTCACGGGAATTGACACGCGCCGGGCGATTGCCTACGGTCCGCTCGTCAGCTTTTCCGGGCCGCACCCGAAGGTATTCATGACTCATGGGAATTCGGACAGTCAGGCCACATACCTGCCCGACCGGCACATGTTCGCCCTGTGGACCTGGGCCGGCCGCGGCGTGGGGGCGGCACCGCCGGTCGGTGACGTGGAGCGTGTCCGCCTGGTCGTCCCGACGCCGGACCTCGGCGGGCTCACGGTGTCCGACGTCGACTGCGTGCTGGTCGAGCCGGACCGGCTCGTGACCGTGCCGCTCGACTCGCCCGGCCCCTCGGTGGCCGTCTGGCGGTCGTGGCTCGCGGGCGGTGAGGCGGCCCTGCCGATCGCCGCGCACGCGGTACCCGACGCCACCGGTGTCGCCGTCACGACGGCGGAACACGCGGGCGGTGTCTTCCGCCGCACCACCTCGGCGGGGGCCCAGATGCGCACGGCACTCACCGCCGGGCTGCGCCCGTACCAGGTGCGCGGGGTGAGCTGGCTGCGGGAGACCCTCGACACGCACGGCGGCGCGGTACTGGCCGACGAGATGGGACTCGGCAAGACCCTGCAGACCATCGGCTGCCTCGCCGGACGCGCCGAGCAGGGGCCCCAGCTGGTGGTCTGCCCCACGTCGTTGGTCGGGAACTGGGCGCACGAGACCGCGCGGTTCGCCCCCGGCCTGCGGACCGCCGTCTGGCGCGGCGGCCCGCTGCCCGCGGTGGACGCCGGCACGGTGGTCCTCACCGGCTACCCCACGCTGCGCACGAACGGTCCGGCCGTTGCGGGGGCCCGGTGGAGCACCGCGGTCTTCGACGAGGCGCAGGCCCTGAAGAACCCCCGTACGCAGGTGTCGAAGGCCGCGCGCGCCCTCGCGGCCGACGCCCGGATCGCCCTGACCGGGACACCCGTCGAGAACCACCTCGACGAGCTGTGGGCGCTGCTCGACCTGGTCGCACCGCACCTGTTCGGCAACCGGACGCAGTTCCGGCGTCGTTTCGTGCGGCCGATCGCGGGCGGCTCCCGTGCCGCTGCCGCCCGGCTGCGCGGGGCCATCGAGCCGGTCGTGCTGATGCGCAAGAAGTCCCAGGTCGCGGGCTCGCTGCCGGCCAAGATCCACGCCGATCTCCGCTGCGACCTCACCGACGAGCAGGAGCGGCTGTACGACCGGCTGCTGGAACAGGCCATGGACGACGGCTTCGGCAGTGGTGCGCGGCGGCGGGCCAGGGTGCTCGCGGTACTGACCTCGCTCAAGCAGGTCTGCAACCATCCGGGCCTGCTCACGGACGACCTCGGGGAGCTGTCGGGCAGGTCGGGCAAGCTCGACCTGTGCACCGACATCGTGGCCGGCAATCTGGCGAACGGCTCTCCCACCCTCGTCTTCACCCAGTACCGGCGGACCGGTGAGCTGCTGGTGCGGCACTTCGCCGACCGGTTCGGGGTGAGTGCGCCGTTCTTCCACGGCGGCCTGAACCAGGACCGACGGACCGACCTCGTCCGCCGGTTCCAGTCCGCCGACGGTCCGCGGGTGCTCGTCCTCAGCCTGAAGGCCGGCGGCACCGGGCTCACGCTCACGCGCGCGGCCGACGTCATCCACTTCGACCGGTGGTGGAACCCGGCCGTGGAGGCCCAGGCGTCCGACCGGGTCCACCGGATCGGCCAGACCCGCACGGTCACGGTCACCACCCTGACCTCCGCAAGCACCGTCGAGGAGCACATCGCGGCCATGCACGACCGCAAGTCCGCGCTGGCGGACATCACCGACACGTCCGGTGTCGCCGAGCTGACCCGCCTGGACGACGGCCGTCTCCTCGAGGTCCTGCGCCGCAAGCGAGCCGCCTAGCCATGGCCGACCACGGTTACACCAGGTGGGGCAAGGACTGGGTGCGGTTCGCCGAGTCGCTGCGCCAGACCCGTCCCGATCCCCGGCTGCCGGGCGCGCGGCGCATGGCGCGCGACGGGAAGGTGCGGATCACGTGGGACGGCCGGACGGTGCGCGCGGTCGTGCACCAGGGACGCGGCACCGCGGTGGTCACGATCGAGGTCGCGCCGATGTCCGCGGCGGCGGCGGCCGAGATCTCCCGCCGGCTGAGCGGCCTCCGGCCGCTGCTCACCGACGACCTGTACCGCGCGCTCGCCGACACGGGCCGCTCGCCCGCACCGGTCCTCGCCGGCGTCGCCTGCTCCTGCCCGGCCGCCACCCCGCGGTGCGTCCACGAGCTGGCCGTCTACTACGACATGGCGCGGCGCATCGACGACGATCCCCGCATCGCCCTCGACGTGCAGGGGTTCTTCCGCACTCCGGCGGACGGCGGCCCGGCACCCGCCGAAGCGCCGGCACGGCGCTGGACCGCGCTCAACTCCCTCGACGCGACGGCCTACTTCACGGCGGCGGAGTGACGCGGACATGCGTGCGCACGTCACCCGCGCATGGCGGCGAGCGCTTCCCCCTCCTCACCGGTCACGACCGGCGCACCACCGGTCGCCGCCTCCGGCAAGGGCGACCCGCGGATCCAGGTCCTCGACGGCCCGAGCCGGATCGGCACCGGCGGTCCGTACCCGAAGTAACCCGACACCGTCGAGCGATCGGATCCGGCCACTTGTGCCGAGGCGCCGGCCGCCGCCCATGTGCTCGGAAGGCAGTCCACGTCGATGGGAAGACTTCTTTCCAGGATGAACGCGCCTGCCCAACAAGGCGGAAAACAGACGCTTGAAGCGGCGGCAAACAGCATGACCGGTCTGTGGTCCTTGACTGCTGAACAGGCCATCGCCGAGGCTCCCTTCGTCGCATCCGCGGCAGGTACATGCAGCACATCGGGCCACCGATCACCGGTCGGCAGGCCCTTTCCACTGTTCGCCCGACAGTAAGGAGTGCAGCGATGTCGAAGTACACCCTGGAAAAGAAGCCCGCCTTCTTCCGCGCCGCCAACGCGGAGGTCTTCTTCGAGGCGGAGGCCATGGAGACCGAGGCCGTGATCAGCAGCCTCGGTGAGGAGCTGGAGGTCGACGCCGAGCTGGACGCGATCCTCGGCGAGCACTGACCAAGGCACCCAGGAGGGAGCGGCCCGGGCCGCTCCCTCCGTCCGCGAACTGCCGCGAATCCCCGAAGGGTATGTGCTGACGTGCCAAGACTGCGGACGAAGACCGCGTTCGCCGGACTGACGACGGTCGCGCCCGACGCGGTACCGCCGGACACCGCCGCAGCGGTCGTCGGTTCCGGGTATTCCCTCGGCAGCGCCCACCAAGGGGCGGAAAACGGACCCTTCTTCCTCCGGACGCTCTCCAAGGCGCTCACCTGGGGCGCGGAACAACCCGGAATCGTCCAGCTGCGCAACGGCCGCGTCCCCTTGGAACGCGCGGTCGACATCGGTGACGTGCTCTTCGACGACATGGCGCTCGCCGACGCACAGGAGGCACTGGCCCGGGTCATCGCCGCGCTGCCCGCCGGTACCGTCCCCGCGGTGATCGGGGGCGACCACACGGTCACCCTGCCGGTCGTCCGGGCGCTGTGGAAGCGGCGCCGGCGCCCCTTCACGGTCGTCCAGTTCGACCACCACCTGGACGTGCAGATCTGGGACGGCGCACCGACCCGGGACGTGCCACGCGACCCCCTCTTCAACACCAACGTGATGTCCCACGTGTCCGATCTGGTCGGGCCCGAGCGTCTCCTCCAGGTCGGGGTGGCCCCGTACGCGACGGTAGAGGCCGGCAGCGCCGACGGCCTGGACGGCTACCTGCACGGCGTCGGGCGGCAACTGCCGCTGCTGGCCCCGGAACTCGACGACCCCGAAGCCTTCCGCGCCGTTCTCGGCACCGGCACCGACGTCTACCTCACGGTGGACATCGACGTCCTGGACCGTTCGGTGATGTCCTCCACGGGCTATCCGGCGGAGGTCGGCCTGGGCACCCGTGACCTGCTGCGCCTCATCGACTGGGTGCTCCGGGACAGCCGGCTCGTCGGCTTCGACCTGGTGGAGTTCGCCGCCCCCGCCGACGCACGCGACGCCACCACGCTCTCGGACGCCGGCCGCGCCGTACTGGTGTTCCTGCATCTCCTCAACTGGGCATGCCGCCAGGCGGCAGAGAGGGCGTGACGATGAGCGGAGCAACCCCGGACCGGATCGCGTTCGAGACGGTCGAGGTCCAGGCCAACACCTTCCAGGAGACCCTGATCGGCCTGGAGTACACCACCGGCCCCGGCCGGCCGGCGGACCTGTTCTCCCAGGCCTGCGTGGAGCAGTACGCCGACCTGCGGCTCGACCGCTTCGGCTACCTGCTCGCGCAGGTCTTCGAACCGAACGTCCTGCACGAGGTCGCCCTCCTCGCCGGCCTGTCCTACGACTCCCTGGCCGACCTGAGCCACCGGCCGACGCAGCCGGTCGCACGGCTGGCCGCGCTCGTCGGTGACACGGCCGACCTCCCGGTGACCGCCCTGGTCAACACGGCGGCCGCGCTGATCAGCGTCTCCCGCTTCGACCGCGCCGAGCGCCTGCTCGCCGACGCCTACGCCAGGGCCGCCACACCGCGCGAGCGGTTCGAGGCCGCCATGCTCGCCTTCGTCGTCACCAACCGGCGCGACGACGGCGCCGACTCGCCCCGCCAGTTCGACCGCATGCGCGAGGCCGCCGAGACCGGCGAGGTGCCCGAGGACCGCGTCCTGGACGCCTGCTCCCAGGCCGTCGTCTGGTACCTCAAGCGCAAGGAGCTGCCCGAGGCGGAGTACGAGTGGTTCCGCGCCACCGGCACCCGGCTGGCCGAGGCACGCGACCGGCTCGATCCCGGCGCGATCTCCTCCTGGTACCGCGCCCTCGCCATGGTCCCGGCCTCCGTCGGCGAGAAGGAGACCACACGCCGCTACATGGAGTACGCCCGGGAGGCGGCGGAGGACACCATGGCCCGTCGCCCCCGCGCCTACGAGACGCACTTCCTGAAGACGTACCACGAGTCCTCGCTCAAGGAGCACATGTATCTCACGCGCGACCTCGACCGGGCCGAGGAGGCGGGGAGAGCCCTGATCGACCTCGACCCGGCCTGGGCCCCCAGCTACGGCGAAGTCGCCGAGGCCTACGCCGCCTTCGGCCGGCCCGAGCAGGCAGCCGACCTGTACGAGCAGGCGGTCGCGGCCGGTCCGCCGTACGTCGGCCACCACATGCTGCGTGCGGCACGCTGCCACCGCAAGGCCGGCGCCGCCGACCGTGCCCTCGCCCTGCACCGGGACCTGGCCCGCCTCGCCCCCGACGACGAGCAGGTGCTGCGAGCCGGTCTCGACCTGGCCGACGGCCTGGGCGACGACACCTCCCGGTCCCTGTTCCGGGCCGCGCTGGAACGACTCGGCCACGACGGCTCCCGGGGCGCCGGGCCACAGGCGGGGGACCAGTAGCCGCCATGGAGCACACCCGGTTCACCGTACGGAACTACACCGGCTACACCGCGCTGGTCTTCGGCCTGGGCGTGGTCTCGGTGGGGTTCGGGGCCCTCGACCTCATCATGGTCGCGCCGAAGGGCCTGGACCAGGCGGCGGCCGTCGGCCAGGCGGATGTGCTGATCTCGGCGATCTACGCCGTCTTCATCGGTGTCGTCGACGTCTTCAGCAGCCGGCTCGCCATGGCCGAGGGCGAGCAGCGGTCCAGCCACCGCCTGCCGGTGCTCGGCAGCGCCCTGCTGCTGATGCTGATCCCCTGTCAGCTGCTGGGCCTCGCCCTCGGTCTGGGCATCGAACCACTGCTGCGGGCCACCGGGCAGAAGGCCGAGCTGGTCCCGCTGGTCGGCGACTACGTACAGGTCCGCACCTACGGCATCGCCCTGGTCCTCGGCTACATCGTCATCAGCGAGTCGCTGAAGATCTGCGGCCTGAAGAACCTGTCGGCGGTCAACCTGGTCTTCGGCCTCGCGGTGAACGCCTCCTGCAACTGGGTCTTCCTGGACACCGGCGCGGCCCGGCTGTTCGCCTCCCCGGCCCAGGCCGTCGCCGCGTCGACCCTGGTCGCCCAGGCGGTCATGCTCACCACCGGCGGCATCGTCCTGGTCCGCCGGCTGCGCACCCGCCCGGACCGCTTCGTACGACCCCGACGCCACGAGGTCCTCACCGAGTTCCGCTCGATGGCCCGCACCGCACCCGGCATCGGTCTGCGCCACTTCAACGACTACATGGGCACGACCATCCCGTTGCTGTTCATCGGCACGCTCGGCGTGGTCCAGTTGGCCGCCGCCACCGTGGCCACCAAGATCTACACCCTCTTCTGCCGGGTTCCGCAGGCCTGCTTCGCCGGGTCCTTCGTCTTCTACGGCTACGCCCTGGGCCGCGGCCCGGACGACCTCGGCCGCACGGTGCGCAAGATGCGCCTGTACGCCGCCGTCCCCACCGCGGTGGCGACCGCCGTCACCGCGCTGCTCGCGCCCTGGCTGGTCGACGCCTTCGCCAGTCCCGGCCTCGACCGGGACCTCGCGCGCAGCCTGCTGCTCGCCTATCTCCTGTACGTCCCCGCCTACTTCTTCGAGCAGGTCTTCGGCGAGATGCTCACGGTCCACCAACGCGGCGGCCTGCTGTTCGTCTCCTCGACCGCGGTGACGTACCTGCTGACCATCCCGCTCGCCTGGTACGCGGTGTTCGCCCTGGACTCCACCTTCCTCGCCGTCGCCTGCAAGGGCATCCCCACCGCGGTCCTCGCGTTCGTCTTCTGGCGCGCGCTGCGCCGCACCGGCCGGCCCGGCGCGGACCGGGCGGAAAGCGAGATGAGCCTTGCCCAGTGATCTCCGGGCCGGCTCGGTCGGCCTGCCTTCCTTCCGCCACGACCCGGTCAAGTCGGTGCTGCCCGGCCGCGGCGGCGGCGCCTTCCACTGGGACCGCGAACCCGCCGTCTGCGGGTACCGCCGCCTCACCCACGACAGCGCCCACCTCGGGCGGACCGTCCCCGTCCCGGTCAGCTCCACCCCCGCCGTCGTCGCCGGCGTCGGCGTCGTGGTCGCCAGTGACGACGGCCGGCTTCGGTTCTTCGACACCGGCCTCGGCCGGATCTACTGGGAACGCCGCCTGGACCGCTCGGTGTACGCCTCCCTCGTCGTCGACCAGGCGCGCCGCCATGTCATCGTGGCGACGACCAGCGGGCTGATCGCCTGCTTCGACCTGCGCGGCACCCTGGTGTGGTCGCGTAAGGCCGAGTTCCCGGTCTTCGCCACACCCACCGTGCTGCCGGGCGCCGACCTGCTCGTGGTGGCGGCCTTCCACAGCCGGTGCCTGGGCCTGGCCCTCGGCACCGGCGAGATCGTGTACGACCGCCCGCTGCCCCGCCCCTGGTCGGCGGCCCACGGCGGGGTGGCCGCCTACCGCGACCCGTACGCCAGCCCGGTCCCCGTGGCGGACGACACCGCCGCGCTGTGCTGCGGCGAACACGTCGTCGCCCTGGCCGCGGACGGCACCGAGGTGTGGCGGCAGGAGATCGGCCACCCCGTCAAGGCCTCACCCGCGCTGCTGCCCGACACCGGCCGGCTGGCCGTCTGCCCCGTCGACGGGCGCTGCGTCCTCCTCGACGCCAAGTCCGGCCGTCCCGAGGCGGAGGTCCGGCTCGGGGCGAAGATCACCGGCAGTCCGGCCGTCTCCGGGGAGGTACTGGCCGTCGGCACCCAGCTCGGCACGGTCACCGGCCTGACCTCCTCGGGCGAGGTGCGGTGGACCTCACCGCAGGGCGCGCCCCGCTCGTACACCTCGTTCACCGTGCTGCCCGACGGGAACTTCGTGGCGACGGCCGAACGCGGCAACATCGTGTGCCTCGGGCGCGAGGACGGCCGGTTCCTGTGGGAGAGCAGCCAGGTGCTCGGCCTGCCCGACCACGAACCGGCCCTGGACATCACCCCGGTGGCAGTGTCCTCGGGCAGCATGTACGCCGCGTCGTACGGGGGCGACCTCTACCAGTTCCTGTTCCAGCCGTGCGACGAGGAGTGACCTCATGTCCGTAGACCCCGTTCTGGCGCCGGACCGGGAGAGCCTCACCGCCATGGAGGAGGCCCTGGAGGCGATGATGAGCAGGCTCCGGGAGATCGTGGACGAGCCACGGCTGACCCAGGAGACGCTGGTCGAGATCACCTCGATCTACAACAACGTCGCCTACATCTTCCTCTACCTGGAGGCCAACGACGAGTTCGTCGACTTCGAGCGCCTGCTGCCCTGGCGCGATGCCTTCCACAAGGACCCCGAGCTGGACCGGCGGATCCTGCAGAAGCTGCTGCGGCTGCGCTGCCCGGACCCGGAGGCGGAGGAGTCCCGGCTGGCCTACGTCGCCCAGCTGAGCGCCAAGCGGGAGCCCGCGGACGTCGCCGCCGAGAACGAACTCGACGCCCTGCTCACCGAGGCCAAGGGCGTCCTCGACGACGTCCAGCGCGACCAGTCCCGGCTGCTGGAGCGCCTGGGTGCGCCCGCCGGCTCGGGCACCCCGTCGGCCGTGTTCTACAAGCTGTCCAGCCAGGTCGGCAGCCCCGCCACCCGCGGCAAGCTCGCCCGGGCCTGGCAGGGCGCGCGCGACGCGCATCTGCCGCGGCTGCTCGGCCTGGTCGACGGGATGATCGAGACGCGGCGGCGGCAGAGCGCCGCGCAGGGTCACGCCAGCGTGCTCGCGCGGACGTTCACCAAGTGCGCCGTCCAGGAGGCCGACGTGGCCGCCTTCCTGGAACGCCACCTGGCACGCGCGCTGACCGCCCACCTCGAACTGGCGGACGAGATACGGCAGTGGTGCCCAGACGCCGGCGACGAGCCGTTCGCGCACTTCCCGCACAGCGTCCGTACGGCCACCGGCGGCGCCAAGCCGCCGATGTTCGACCTGGACGACTGCCTGGACTACATCTTCACCGTCGCCCGGCACGTCTTCGGCCTCACCCTGACCCGGCAGACGACCAGCGCCGCGCAGGTCGTCACCGTCGTCGTGCGCTCCGAACACGGCGAGGTCGGCCACATCAACTTCGACCTGTGGGACACCGGGAACAAGACGATCGGGGCCAACCACACCAAGGGCATCCGCAACCGCACCGACTTCAGCGGCGTGGTGCAGCGGCCGGTCGCCTACGTCTCCTGTCGGTTCCGGCCGGGAGCCGACGGCGCGGGATGGATCACCTTCCAGAACATGCACAGCCTGTTCCACGAGTTCGGGCACGCCCTGAACCACCTGCTGATCCGCAAGCGGATCTCCAACCGCTCCGGCCTGGAGTACCTGCCCCTGGAACGGCTGGAGCACCTCAGCATGTGGTGCGAGAAATGGGCGTACCACCCCGACCTGGCCCGGTACCTCTCGCTCACCCCGGCCGCGGAGGAAGGGCTGGCCCTGTGCCGGCGCATCAAGATGATCGAGTACCGGCGCACCTACCTGGAGCGCGCCGTGCTGGCTCTTCTGGACTTCGACGTCCACCGGCGCGCCGACGGCGGCCTGGAGGAGTCCTTCCGGCGCCTGGACGAGCGGTTCGGTATCGGCCGCCACTGCGCCCTGGGCGACTTCCCCGGCTACTTCACCTGGCCCATGTTCACCGCCAACCCCGGCGCCAACTTCGCCTACCTGTTCGGCAGCGCGGACAGCGCCGAGAAGTTCGCCCCCTTCCACCGCACCCCCCTCGCGGACGTGACGCCCGACCAGGCACCCGGACTGTTCCTGCCGTGCTTCGACTTCGACGCACCCACCACCCGGCCGGACAGCGAGGCCCTGTTCGCCTTCTACGACACCGCCCGCCTCCACGACGGCACCGCTCCCTCGGCACCGGCCGGGACCCACGGCGCTTGGCACCAGGGGGCAGACGCGTGACGACGATCCCGCACGGCTACATCCGCGCCGTCCTCGGCCCCCGCGAGGAGGTGCTCGACGGCATCCTGCGGCGCTCCCTGCTCGACGACCGGCTGCCGACCATCCAGGTCGACGACAACGCGGGCCGCGTCCTGCAACTGCTCACCCTGCTGCGCCGGCCCCGGCATGTGCTGGAGATCGGGACGCTGTTCGGCTACTCCACCATCCACCTGGCCCGCGGCCTGCCCGAGGGCGGACGGGTGACCACCCTGGAGATCGACCCGCGGGCGGCCGAGGCCGCCCGCCGCAATCTGCGCACGGCGGGGGTCGAGGAACGGGTGGACATCGTCGTCGGCGACGCCCGCGCCCACCTGGAGACCGTCCCGCCCGAGAGCGTCGGCCTGGTCTTCATCGACGCCGACAAGAAGTCGTACCCCGACTACCTCCGGCTGTGCTACCCGCTGCTGGAACCCGGCGGCGTGCTGATCGCCGACGACGCCTTCGCCCAGGGCGACTTCACCGCCGAGCGCACCGAGGGGTCCGACGAGGACCTCCAGGCGAAGGCCATCCACCGTTACAACCGCGCGGTCGGGCGCAGCGCCCGACTGTTCTCCGCATTCATCGGGACCCAGAGCGGTCTCCTGGTGAGCGTCAAGGAATAGACATGGCCCAGCACGCCCTCGTCACCGGAAGCAGCCACGGCCTCGGTGCCCACCTGGCCGCCCGACTCGCCGCCGACGGCTGGAAGGTGACCGGTCTCGGGCGCCGCCCCGCGACCGAGACCCCCGGCACGCCCGGGGTCGACTACGTCCAGGCCGATCTGTCCCGCCCCGAGACACCGGAGCGGATCACGGACCTGCTCGGTGAGGCACCCGACCTGATCGTCCACAACGCCGTCGGCTATCCGCCGCGCCCCGCCCACGAGTTGTCCCTGGCGGAGCTGGAGGACGTCTTCCGGGTCAACGCCCTCACCCCCTACCGGCTGACCCTGGACCTGCTGGCCGCCACCCCCGACACCCGGTTCACCTCGGTCGTCGTCATCAACTCGGAGTCGGTGTTCCACGCCGACCGCGACTCCGGCGCGTACGCGGCGAGCAAGGCGGCGCTGCGGGTGCTGACCAGTTCCCTCGCCGACGCCTGCCGCTCCCGCAACGCCGGCGTCGCCACGCTGCTGCTCGGTCCACTGGCCGACCCGGACAAGGTGGCCCAGCTGCGCCGTGTCGCCGCCCGCCGCGGCGTCGACGAGGCCGAGATCACCCGGGTGTTCCTGCGCAAGTCGAACCCGAACCTGGTCATCGAGGAGCTGATCGACTTCGACGCCTGCTACCGCAGCGTCCAGTACCTCGTGGGCCTCGGGCGGGCGGCCAACGGCATGCTGTGCCGGCTCGACGGCGGCTCCGCCGGTTCACTGATCTGAGCCGGGGGAGCGAGGAGCGCCGTATGCCGAAGGTGACGTACCGTCTGCTGGGCCGCACCGGACTGAAGGTGTCGAACATCGCGCTCGGCGTGGCCACCTTCGGCTCGCAGTGGGGGCCGCGCTGGACCATGCCGTCCGCCGAGGCAGACGCGCTGCTGGGCGTCGCCCTCGACCACGGGATCAACTTCTTCGACACCGCGAACGTCTACAACCGGGGCGAGAGCGAGACCTGGCTCGGCCGGGCGCTGCGCGACCGGTCCGCGCGGGACCGCGTGGTGATCGCCACCAAGTGCGGGTACCGCACGGACCCGCGGGACGTGAACTCCGGCGGGTGCAGCCGGCGCAACGTCGTCGCGTCCGTCGAACGGTCGCTGCGCCGCCTCGGCACCGACCACATCGACCTGCTCTACCTGCACCTGTGGGACGGTGTCACCCCGGTCGAGGAGAGCCTGGCCGCGGCGGCGGACCTGGTCTCGGCCGGGAAGATCCGCTACGTCGGGCTGAGCAACGTACCGGGCTGGTACGCCGGTCAGGCCGAGGCCGTCGCGCGGTGGCGGGGCTGGCCCGTCCCGGCGGCGGTCCAGCTCAACTACAACGCGCTGGAGCGGACGATCGAGCACGAGTTCTTCCCGTTCACCGCGGCCACCGGCGTCGGCCTGGTCGCGTGGGGACCGCTCGCCAACGGCCTGCTGACCGGCCGGTACCGCGTCGACCTGGAGGAACGGCGGATCACCGGCGACGGGCGGGTGACGGAGACCTTCACCACCGGCGACGTCGACCCGTTCCGCCCGGCCGTGCCCCGTGTCATCGCGTGCCTGACCGACCTCGCCGCACGGACGGGGCACACGCCCGGACAGCTGGCCCTGGCCTGGATCCTGAGCAAGCCGGAGATCACCAGCGTGGCCGTCGGCGTCTCCTCCGGCGGCCAGCTGCTGGAGAACCTGGCCGCGCTGGAGATCTCCCTGCGGCCGGAGGACCTCACCCGGATCGACGAGGCGAGCGCGCAGCCGACCCCGTACCCGTACACCTTCCTCGCCGACGACATCCAGGCACTGGTGCATGGCCCGCAGCAGGTGAGGGCAGTGCGGCCCACCACTCCGTAGCGAAGGGGAACCGTATGACGTCAGACGTCCCGTTCGAACAGCCGTCCTTCGACTTCGGTCTGTTCTTCTCCGCCTACTGGCGCAAACGGCCGCTGTACGTCCCCGGCGGCGCGAAGGAACTGCTGGACCGCGTCTGGACCGACGACGACTTCGACGCCGCCCTGGCCGGAGCGCGCGCCGACGGCACGGAGGTCAAGGAGCGGCCCGGTGAGGTGACCTTCATCGAACAGGTCTCCCGCTTCGACACCGGCCTGCGCGACCACGCGGACCGGCTCGCGGAGGTCTTCGGCGCGCCGCAGGCCTGGTTCGACGCGATCCGCACGTACGCGCGCAGCGGCATCGGCGCCCACTTCGACCACAGCGACAACTTCGTGCTCCAGCAGAACGGCACGAAGGAGTGGACCCTCGCCTCCTCCCGGCACCTCGACCGCCGGACCGTCATGCGGCGCATGATGAACCACCCCGGTGTGGGGGCCCACGAAATGCCGGATCACGACAGCGTCCGTTTCACCGTCGGCCCCGGCGACCTGCTGTACATCCCCCTGCTGTGGCTGCACTCCGGTGTCTCCCGGAGCGACTCGCTCAGTGTGTCCCTGGTCTGTCCCGCCGTCTCACTCCAGGCCGCCGTCCTGCCCCTCCTCGCCCAGGTGCTGCGTGCCCGCGGCGTCGGTCACCAGCCGGTCCCGGCGCTCCACACCGGACTGTCCGCGCAGCAGCGCGCCGACGCCAGGGCCGCCCTGGGCCGCGCGACCCGTGCCTTTCTGGAGCGGATGAGCGACGACGCGATCGCGGACGCGGTCCTCGCCCTGCAGAACCGGCGCCTGCCGGGGGAGGACGGCTGACGCCCGCCCCCACTTCACGCAAAAGACCCCCTCTCACCAACGTTTCCGCAGGTCAGAGGGGGTCTATCAGTGTGGAACCCAGGGGAGTCGAACCCCTGACATCCGCCATGCAAAAGCACATGCACCGAAACCCGAGCGTCGCCGAGTCTCGCCGAGCGACTCCGTTCTCCTTCGGGAGGCGGGGCCGCTTTCGTCATGCCTGGATACGCTCAGCTCATGATTCGCGCAGTGATCTTCGACGTGGGCGAGTGCCTTGTAGACGAGACGACCGAGTACGGGACCTGGGCCGATTGGCTCCAGGTCCCGCGCCACACCTTCGCCGCGATGTTCGGCGCCGTCATCGCCCAGGGCCGCGACTACAGGGAGACCTTCCAGGAGTTCCGGCCCGGATTCGACCTGTACGCCGAACGCGAGGCCCGCGCGGCCGCGGGGAAGCCGGAGACCTTCGGCGAGGACGACCTCTACCCGGACGTCCGCGACTCCCTCGCCGCGCTCCGCGCAGACGGCCTGTGGTTGGGGATCGCCGGGAACCAGACGGTGCGCGCGGGCCGGATCCTGCGCGAGCTGTTCACCCCGGACGTCGACCTGATCGGCACGAGCGACGACTGGGGCGCGTCCAAGCCGGACCGTGCTTTCTTCGACCGCGTCGCCGAGGTCGTCCCGGCCGAGCCCGGCGAGATGCTGTACGTCGGCGACCGCATCGACAACGACATCCGTCCGGCTGCCGCTGCGGGGATGCACACCGCGCTCGTGCACCGCGGGCCGTGGGCGACGATCCAGTGGAACACCGAGGAAGCGAAGAAGCTCCCCACCTTCAGAGTGGAGAGCCTGCTCGAACTGTCGCCGCTCATCGCACGGTTCAACGAGCCAGAGCGCTGACCGTCGTAGACCAGCCGTACAGGCGGTCGTCCAGGTCACGGACGCACTGCTCGTGTTGGTGCGACGCCAACGAGCGCCGCACCTCCCGCACTCGGTCCATGCCCATCGCGTACCACGTGCGCTCCAGCTGATCGAGCGCGCGGACTGCGTAGCCGCAGGCGGCCTCGGGATCGCCGGCCGCGGCCTCGACCGCGGCCAGGTCACCAAGGAGGACGGTGGTCTGCTTCTCATCCTGCGGGCCGAGCGCGTCGAGGGCTTCAAGGAGCGTGGCCCGGGCCTGCGGTAGGTGACCGGCGCGCAGCTGAGTATTTCCCTTGAACGCGGCCAGGCGGATCGGGGAGAACCAGTCCAGCCACTCCGGCGAGGGGTGATCGCTGCCCCGGGCCAGTACGTCCTCGGCGTGCCCGATCAGGTGCAGCGCGGTGCGGGGGTTGCCGCAGCGGGTCTCGCATTCCGCCTCCACCGCGTCCAGCCACGCGAGCAACTCCGCCGAGGCCGGTGCGCGCCGGGCGTAGGTCCGGGCGGCCACCATCCGCTCCACCGCCTCCTCCCGGCGGCCGTCCCAGCCGGGGATGAACGCGGTGTGCGCCAGGATCGCGGCGCCGAGCAGAGGATCGTCCGCTTCGCCGGCTGCCTGGAGCGCCCGCAGCAGAGTGTGCGCGGCCCGGTCGGGCTCGCGCAGGTCGAAGAACTCGATCCGACCTGACAAGAGCCATGTCTCGGCGAGCGCTGCGGCGATGCGCTGGCGGGTCTGGCCAGCGGCTTCGGGGAGGAGGGCGCAGCCGAGTGTGGCGTGCGCGATTGCGGCCGGGTGCAGTGTGGCCGGGGCGACGGACCAGTACAGGCGGCGGTGCGAGCGGGTGACGGCTTCGAAGTCCTCGGCCGCTGTCGCGGGTTGTACTGCGACGGTCTGCGTAGGGACGGCAGCGAGGCCTACGGCGGCTGCTGTCCCGGCCGGCACTGTGCGGCGCGGATGCCCTGCGGCCCCACCAGTAGGGGTGAAGCCGAGCGCTTCGAGGTCCTGGCCGAGGAGCCGTGTGAGAGCCTGAGCCACCTCCGGCTGTGGAACTGGCGGATGGTCAGACTCCCACCGTCGGACCTGCCGGACACCGACCCTGAGGGCATCCGCGAGGGCCTGCTGTGAGTGGTAGCCGGCCGCTACCCGGGCGGCCTTGAGTCGGGTGTTGCGTGCGGGGCGTGCCACTGCTGCACCTCCGTAGCCGAGTGCTGGGGCAAGTGTCGCCGGACGCCCTCTCGTTGGCCAGTCGTCACCCGAGTGAACCAAGAAAAGTCCTCTTTGCGACGCACAAGAGACCCGTTCAAGTCCTCGGATTCATGCAATTACAGGGCCAGCCTGGTGTGTGTCCGATCACACCTGCTGCGGAGGAATCACCATGCCCACCGCTCCACCCGTGGACGCCCCCGAGTGGGATGCCGTCCGCGTCCCCCGACAGCTCGGCCTCTCGGCGATGGAGATCCTCGGCGCCCGCGCCGGCGCCGTTGTGGAGGACCCTGCATACAGCGCCCTGTACTTCTTCACCCCGGTCGGCACCGCAGATACGTGGGATGTGGGCAACACGGTTGCCCTCAAGTCCGGAGTGTCCGTTCCTGTCCCGCCGGCCCGCCGCACTGAGGGCCCCGGCCCGTACTGGCGGATCTGCCCGAGCGACGACGGATGGTGCACCGATCCGGCCACGCTCGCCGCGGCCATCGAGGACGCGTTCCGGCCGCGCATGGGCGAGGGAGCGCGCCGGATGATGACCCCGACGCAGCCTCTCGCGGTCCTGCCGCTCCCCGAGTTCCACACCCTGTCGCAGGACCAAGTGCGGGGTATGGACTGCGCCTACGACGGGGTGACGCTCACTCAGGCAACGTCTGTCGACCTCGGTGAGCGACGCCTGCGCCGGGTCGGGGACCGGACGAGTTGGTTCCCGCGGGCATGCCGCCGGTGCGCCCTGGAGCAGGCGATGACCTCCCTCGTGGCCCACAGCCAGTCGTGCGAGCAGTGCGTGGACGACGGCAACCTCTGCGCGGACGGGCTCTGCCTGGTTCGCGCCGTCCGCGCGGCTCGCAAGGAAGGCCGATGAGCGAGCAGCCGAAGCCGCTCGCAGTGCGCCGGGCGGAGGCCGCTGGCTCGGTGATACGGAAGGCTGGCTACTGCGATCTGGAGCACCCCGCGGGCCGCGCTTGGTGCACGCGGCGCCCCCACACCGACCGGCAGCACGTGGACTACTACAACGGCCGTCAGTTCCTCGGGGACGCCTCCGGAACCGAGTGGGAGGAATAGACCCCGCGCCCGGCGCACGCCGATCGTGCCGGGCACGGATGTACTCCAGCGGCACGAGGTCCAGCTGCACATATGTGCGCTAGGTCACCGAGACATTGCCGTGAGTGACTACATGGAGGCAAGCTGGGGCACGTGCCACCTGGGCGTGCCGCCCCCATCGCATACTGATGGCGGCCGGTGTACCTGTGTCCGCCGGCCGCCATCCTCGCTCCGGTCAAGCCGGAGCGGACCGCCCCACCCCCAGCCCGGGGTGGGGCGGTCCACGTTTGTACGAGCGATCCCCGCCGATGCGCTCGGTGGGGATCGCCGCCCGCGGGCCGGGTCTCCCGTGCGGACTCAGGACACAGGAACACCCTCCGAGGTGAATCCTCGGAGGGTGTCTGACCTGCTGTGGAGCCTAGGGGAGTCGAACCCCTGACATCCGCCATGCAAAGACGGCGCTCTACCAACTGAGCTAAGGCCCCGGAAAGGGAGCGCCCGACCGGAGGAATCGCGTTCCGACGGGTGCCGCAGACCAGAGTACCGGGTCACCCCCCGTATCCCGCAAAAAGATTAGGGGTCCCCGCGGATGACCACTCTCCGTAAGATGCTCGGCGTGGTTCGCTACAGCGAACCGCGGTTTTCAGGGGAAGCGATGGGGAGACGCAATGGACGCCGCACAGCAGGAAGCCACCGCGAGAGCGCGGGAGCTGCAGCGGAACTGGTACGGGGAGCCGTTGGGGGCGCTCTTCCGTAAGCTGATAGACGATCTCGGGCTGAACCAGGCGCGGCTCGCGGCGGTCCTGGGCCTGTCCGCTCCGATGCTCTCGCAGCTGATGAGCGGCCAGCGCGCGAAGATCGGCAATCCGGCGGTGGTCCAGCGGGTGCAGCTGTTGCAGGAACTGGCGTCCCAGGTCGCGGACGGCAGTGTCAGCGCCGCCGAGGCGGCCGAGCGCATGGACGAGATCAAGAAGTCGCAGGGGGGCTCCGTGCTCAGCAGCAACACCACCCACACCACGAACAGTTCGGGTGTGCCCACGGTCAGGCGGGTGGTCCGCGAGATCCAGTCGCTGCTCCGCTCGGTGGCCGCCGCGGGCGACATCATCGACGCCGCGGACACCCTCGCCCCGAGCCACCCCGAACTCGCCGAGTTCCTCCGCGTCTACGGCGCGGGCCGCACCTCGGACGCCGTCGCGCACTACCAGTCGCACCAGAACTGACCGGCCGGCCGGCGCACCGGAGGGGGTCCGGTGCGCCGGCCGGGCACGGGGCACGGGGCCGGGGCACGGGGGTTCGTCGGGTCAGGGGAGGAGCGGCGGCTGCATGGGTGAGGTGTTCGCCGGCCGGTACGAGCTGGCCGATCCGATCGGTCGCGGCGGCGTGGGCGCCGTATGGCGGGCCTGGGACCATCGCCGCCGGCGGTACGTGGCCGCGAAGGTCCTCCAGCAGCGGGACGCCCACGCCCTGCTCCGTTTCGTGCGGGAGCAGGCGCTGCGCATCGACCATCCGCACGTGCTCGCCCCGGCCAGCTGGGCCGCCGACGACGACAAGGTGCTGTTCACCATGGACCTGGTCGCCGGCGGCTCGCTGGTCCACCTGGTCGGCGACTACGGCCCCCTCCCACCGGCGTTCGTGTGCACCCTGCTCGACCAGTTGCTGTCCGGGCTCGCCGCCGTGCACGCGGAGGGCGTCGTCCACCGGGACGTCAAGCCCGCCAACGTGCTCCTGGAGGCCACCGGTACGGGCCGGCCGCGGCTCCGGCTGTCCGACTTCGGCATCGCCATGCGGCTCGGGGAACCCCGGCTGACGGAGACCAACCTCGTGGTGGGCACGCCCGGCTATCTCGCGCCCGAGCAACTGCTGGGCGCCGAACCCGACTTCTCCGCCGATCTGTTCGCCGTGGGCCTGGTCGCCCTGTACCTCCTCGAAGGCGCCAAGCCCGACGTGAAGGCGCTGGTGCGGTACTTCCTGGAACACGGCACGCCCGGCGCGCCCAAGGGCATCCCGGAACCGCTCTGGCAGGTCGTGGCCTCGCTGCTCCAGCCGGACCCCGCGAACCGTTTCCGCACGGCCACGGGGGCGCGCAAGGCGCTCGCCGCCGCGGTGGAACTCCTGCCGGAGCCCGGACCGGACGACGAGCTCATCGAGATCTTCGACCAACTCGGGCCGCTGCCGCCGGGTTTCGGTCCGGACGGCCCCCTCCAGCAGGCGTCCGGTGTGGCGTTGGACCTGATCCCGGGCGAGACGGCGGAGACGACCACCGAGAGGGTTCCCGAAAGGCCGCCGACAGTGGGCGGGTTGACGGGTTCCGGTGCGGGCTCCGGCACCGGTACGGGTACGGGCTCCGGTACGGGCACGGGTTCCCGTACGGCCGCCCGCACCGGCTCCCTCTCCGACACCGGCAGCTTCCGCCTACCGCCGCCCCAGCAGCCCCCGGCCACCGATCCGTACCCCACCCCGTACCCCCACCCGCACCCGCACCCACACCCGCACCCGGTGCCGGGCGGTGTCCCGGACCCCCGGGTCGACACCACCACGGCGGCGTACACCACCCGCGACCCGCGGGTTCCGCCCCCGCCCCCGCCCGAGGCCCCACCCGTCCGGGGCCGGAGGGCGCGGCGCGCGGCCCGCCGTCCCGGGCCCCCGGCCAGGGTCGCGATCCCGGTGCTCCTGCTGGCGCTCGCCTGCTACGCGGTGGGTTTCTGGGCGCTGACCCGGATGTGAGCCCGCCGGGCCGCCACCCTCCAGCCGCCGAGGAGCAGCAGCAGCGCGGTCCCCGAGCCGATCCCGCCGACGGCGACCAGCCGCATCGCCCGGTGGCCGGAGCCGTCCCCGGCACTCCCGGTCGCCCCGGTCACCGCGGCCTCCCGGTCCCGCTCGGTGATCGTGAAGACGTCGTCGGGCACGGGCCGGCCCGCGTATCCGGGCCCGGCGTGCGCCTGCCCTGCCACCCGTACCCGCAGGGTCACCGGGAACGGCCCCTGCCCGAACGTGCCGGCCAGCTGCGTGCTGAGGTGGACGACGAGGTAGTAGTCCCCGGCGAAGCGGACGGAGGTCACCCCGGCGGGCACGGCGTAGCGGTTGGCGTACTCCACCGGCGGCAGCGGGGCGAGGACGGCGGACTTCGGGGCGCCGGTGTAGCCGAGGGAGGTGTCGTCGACGTAGCCGCGCACGGGGTTGTAGAGGGAGAGGTTCAGCGCGCCGCCGACATAGCCGTGGCCGGGGGCGCCGGCCAGGTCGGCGGAGGCGTGCAGGCGCCGGCCCCAGTCCAGCGCCACCTTGTAGAAGCGGGTCTCACCGGGTGCGAGGGTGCTGCGCCAGACGCCCTGGCCGAGGGGGCGGGCGGTGCTGAACCCGGTGCCGCCGGGGCGCTCGCGGGGGATGCCGGTGACGGGCTCCGGGGTGGCGGAGTCCCAGGTCCCCGGCGCGGTGGTGGGGCCGGCCCGGGTGAGGCCGGGTTCCGTGGCGGGCGCGAGCTCCAGGTCCCACCGGGCGGCCGGGGCCGCCGCGTCGGAGCCCTCGGCGTCGAGCCGTTCGACCAGCACGTAGTACGTCCCTCCGCCCTGGCACAGCGCCTTGCCGGCCTCGCGCTGCGCGAGGGCGGTGACCGGGCGGGGGCTGAGCCCGGCGCCGAAGCGGGCGGAGGCGTAGGAGCAGGGTGTGCCCCCGGCGTCCTGGAGCGAGACGCGGATGCCGTCGGTGGCGGAGACGGTGGTGTCCGCGGGCGGTACGGCGGTGACGGGGACGTACGCCGTGTCGGCGGCGGTGAGGCGGAGGCGGTAGTAGAGCCTGCCGGCGCGCGGCACGGAGCCGCGGTAGGTGCGGCCGGGGTCCAGCAGGGGGGCGTCCGCGGTGGGCCGCGGCGCGCCGGTGACGCTCCGAGCGCCGGGCGCGAAGGCGTACGGCACCACCCCCGGGGGCTCGGCAGCGGTGGCCCGGACGCCGGCCGGCGGGGCGAGTGCGGCGCACAGTGCCAGCAACAGGACCAGGGCGCGCCGGGCGACCAGGGCCTGCCACCCCACCCCGGCCGCCCTACCGCCTCGCGCCCCCACCGCCGTACCGCCTCGCCGCACGCGCCACCACCCCCGGTACCGGCTTCTGTCGTCGGACGGTCCCCCGCGGACCGCGGGGAACATCCTGCCCCGGCCGCCGCTGCGCCATCCGGGCAACGCACGCGCCCGTCCGAAACCCGTCCGGCGCCCCTGAGGCCCCGGCGCGCCCGCTAACCCACCCGCCGGGTGCCCGCAACCCGGGGGGAACGCAAAACCCCGACCGCGTGGGCGGCCGGGGTCGGTTCAGATCGGGTACCGGGACTCACGAACCCGTGGGCACGGAGTCAGTCGCCTCCGTCCACAGATCCTGCTCGGCGCGATCCGCCTGGATCTGGCGGTACACGAGGAGCCCGCCGATGGCGGCCAGTGCGACCAGGAGCAGCTTCTTCACCGCGCGACCTCGTCTTTCCTTGACGTAGGGGACCTCTGGCGCCCGACTATACACACCGACCGATATCGATCGGTGACCTGCGTCGGGGCCCAACTCCCGCCTCTTCACGCGCAATAGGCCAGGTCGCGGGCCGTTCCGGCCGGAGGGTGACGGCGCCTCCACGGACGGTTACTTTGCTCCCTCTTCGCTCACCCTCAGCGCGTTCTGCGGCGATTTCCGCTCTCTTGCGGCCGTTCGGGTGGTGTTCATCTGAACATCGACGCGCCACGGGCGGAGGTCCACCACTTCGCGGCGCTCATACACATCATGAGGAAAGTACGCAAATCGCCCAACCCGAAAGTGAGGGGCCATGACCGCGAACAAGGTCATGAAGCTGTGGACCGCCATCGTCACCGCCTTCCTCGCGCTGTGCACGGCGCTCGGACTCGTCACCGCCGCCTCCGCGACCGCCACCGCGGCCGGACCCCGGACCGAGAGCCCCCGCACCGACACCGCGCAGCGCACGACCCCGACGATCCCGGCGGCACGCCACTGGGCCTGGTCCTATGCCAAGGCCCTGCCCCCCACGATGAAGCAGCGGATCCGGGCCGAGGCCCACGGGAAGACCCCCGGCTGCCGGCACCGTCCACTCCCCGACAGCCAGGCGGAGACCACGACCGAGGACCACCTCTCGGGCTCCCTCGACTGCTGATCCTCCCCCGCCGCAGTACCGCAACGTCTCGACCGCACGGCGACTTGCGTACGCACCACAGTCGACACGTCACAGACCCCCGGCCGGGCTCGGCCGGGGGTCTCGCGCTGTTCCGGGATGCGTCATCCTCGTACGGCAACGACCCACACCCGCACGGAAGGTGGTGAGCGCTGCCGTGAACCGGCGCGTCACCGTAGTCACCGCTGTCCACGGCCCCTCCGCCCGGTTCCTGCCGGAGGCGTACGCGTCCCTGTGCGCGCAGCGGCTGCCCGCCGGCTGGGAGTGGGACTGGGTCGTGCAGCAGGACGGCACCACCGAGGAGGTCCACCCGCACCTGCCGGACGACCCCCGGCTGTCCTTCCGCCGGGGCCGGCCGGGCGGGCCCGGGGTCGCCCGCACGATCGCGCTGGCGCGCGCCGAGGGCGTGTACGTGAAGGTGCTGGACGCCGACGACCGGCTCACCCCGGGTGCGCTCGCCCGGGACGTGGCTGTGCTGGAGGCGCACCCGGCCGTCGGCTGGACCACGTCCCGCGTCCTGGACCTGCTGCCCGACGGCTCCACGGCCGGCTTCCCCGGCGATCCCGACGACGGCCCGATCGAGCGCGGCAGCGTCCTCGACCGGTGGAAGCGGAACGACTTCCGGGCCCCGGTCCACCCGGCGAGCCTGTGCGTACGACGGGAGCTGCTCACCGCGCTGGGCGGCTGGATGGCGCTGCCCGCCTCGGAGGACACCGGTCTGCTGCTGGCACTGGACGCGGTGAGCCGCGGCTGGTTCTCGGCCGAGCCCGGTCTGCTGTACCGCAAGTGGGAAGGGCAGGTCACGGGGCACGCGGCGCACGTCGACCCCGCCGAACGCGCGGCCCGCACGGCGGTCGCCGAGGCCCGGGCCCGCGCACTGGCCGCTTTCGGCTGGACCTACCCGCCGGCCCCTACCCGCTGAACGGCTCCTCCTCGGTGAGGAGGATCGCCTGCGAGGGACACCTCTCCGCCGCCTCCCGCACCCCCGGCTCGTCGGCCGCCTCCACCACGCCGGCCCGTACGACGCCGTACCCGTCCTCGAACGCGAACACGCCGGGCACCCGGTACGCGCACTCGCCGGAGCCGTAGCACAGGGACCGGTCGACGGAGACCTTCATACGCCCTCCAGGCGTCGGCAACACCCTCCGGACCGACCCTGCCCACCGGCACCCTCGCCGAACCGGCCCGCCGTGCCTACCCCCGTCCGCCCGCCGTGGCGAGCCAGTGGGCCACGCGGCGGATCGTCGGCTCGTCCAGGCGGTCGGTGAGGGTGCGGACCGCCTCGCCGTCCTGCGGGCCCAGGTCGTACAGGCCCGCCTTACTCAGCCCGGCCATGAGCACCTGGTGCCGGCGGTCCGTCATGCGCTCGGCCAGCCGGACCGGCTCCGCGGCGCCCGGCGCGGGCCGCTCCGGCGCAGGGGCGGGGGCCGTGGCGGACGGGGTGTCGCAGAGGCGCCAGTCGCCGTCCCCGGGCCCCCACAGGGCGACGGTCGCCTCGGCTCCGCGCGCCCGCAGGGTCCGGGTCATGTCCCCGACGGCGTACAGCACCGGCTCCCGGTACGGGGACTCGGCGCCCACCGTCCAGGTGCCCCGGTCGGGCTCGTGGAACATCGCCACCCAGCGGGGTGCACCGGGCGGCCGCGGGCACCGGGGACGCTGCTTCTCCATGGGACACCTCACCCCTTCGGAAAGGACCGGCGGAGCGACCGTAACTGACACACCGTCAGATCACCAGGGGTGCGCCACCGGTCCCGCACGCCCGGCACCGGTCCCTCCCCTCGTGGGGACCGGTGCCGGACGGTGCCGGGCCGTCGGCCCGTGCCCTGTCGGCGCTGCGGCACGGGTCGAAGTGCGGGGGCGGACGGCGTCCGGGGCACCCGGCTCACCCGCCGGGCACGGCACGCGGTGAGCGAATTCGGCCGAGAACGTTCGGCGTCGTGGGCCGTCTCCCCGAGCACCGGGCCGGTGGCCTGTCCGGACGAGGGGTGACGGGTCCACTACCGGGTCCGGATCCTGCCATCTACGGCCCCGCAGGGGGAGGTTCCGGTCTCCGGCCCCGCCCTTCGCCGCAGGTCAGCCGTATAAGGTGAGTTTTCCGGTCCGGACGTCCACACGTGGGGGAAAGTAAGGGGTGGGACCTTGAGTTCCGACTCAGGGGCACGCACAGCCTTCGCCGAGCGCCTCGCGCTGCTGTACAAGGAGGCCGGAAACCCTCCCCTCAAGAGCGTCGCCGAGGCGGTCGTACGACTGCAGCGCGTCGACGAGCGCGGCCGGCCCGTACGGGTGTCGGCGCAGCGGATCAGCGACTGGCGCCGGGCCCGGAACGTACCGGCCCAGTTCGCCGCCCTCGCCGCGGTGCTGCAGATCCTGATCCCGGAGGCGCGGCGCCTGCGGCCCACCCCGGTCTCCACCGGCCTGTACGACCCCGCCCACTGGCAGCGGCTGTGGGAGCTGGCGCTGACCGGTCCGAGCGGCGAGCGGCCCGCGCCGCCCGCCCAGGAGAACCGTCGGCCACCGGCCCAGGCCCCGCCGGTCGCCGGCGGCGTGTGCCCGTACCGGGGGCTGGCCCCGTACCGGCACGAGGACGCCCGCTGGTTCTTCGGCCGGGAACGCAGTACGAACGCCCTCGTCGCCCAGCTCCGCGCGGCCGAGCGGACGGGCGGCCTGGTGATGCTGGTCGGCGCCTCGGGAGCGGGCAAGTCGTCCCTGCTGAACGCCGGCCTGGTCCCCGCGGTCCGCAACGGCTCCCTGGACGCTCCGACGGCCGCCACGGCCAGCGCGACGGGTGCGGCCGGTACGGCCGGTGCGACCGATGCGACCGGTGCGGCCGGTGCGGCCGGTGCGGCGAACGAGACGAACGCGGTCGGCGCGACGAACACGGCGGGCGCGACGAATGCGGCAGGCACATCGAGTGCGGCGGACGCGACGCATGCGGCGGGCACACCGAGTGCGGCGGACCCGGCGGCCCGGGCCGGCACCCCGCACCCCCCGACAGCACCCGGCACCGCCCGCTCCCGGAAAGTCCTCCAGTTCGTCCCCGGCGCCGACCCGCTCGGGGAGCTGACCGGCCGCATCCCGGAGCTGGCCGAGGTCGCCGCCGTCGCGCGCCGGGCCGAGCGGAAGGCCGCGGAGAACCCGGCGCTGCCCGGCAGCGGCGCCCCGCACCTCGCGAGGGCCGTGCGCGAGGCGATCGCGGCCTGGGCGGGCCACGACCGGGACCCGGACGCCCGGCCGGTCGTCATCGTGGACCAGTTCGAGGAGGCGTTCACCCTCTGCGCCGACGAGGCGGACCGGCGCACCTTCATCCAGTTCCTGCACAGCGCCTGCACCCCGCCCGCCGGTTCCGCCGGACCCGCCCCCGTCCAGGTCGTCCTCGGCATCCGCGCCGACTTCTACGAGCAGTGCCTGCGCTACCCGGAACTCGCCGACGCGCTACAGCACCGCCACATGGTGCTCGGCCCGCTGACCAGCACCGAACTGCGCGAGGCGGTGACCGGCCCGGCCAAGGCGGTCGGGCTGGAGCTGGAGCCGGGGCTCGCCGAGCTGATCGTGCGCGAGGTGAGCGCCGACAGCCCGCGCGGCGCGCACGACGCGGGCGTGCTCCCGCTGCTGTCGCACGCGCTGCTGGCCACCTGGCAGCGCCGCAAGGCGGGCAGGCTGACCCTGGCCGGCTACCGCGCGGCGGGCGGCATCCAGGGCGCGGTCGCGGCGACCGCCGAGCGTGCCTGGTCCGGCCTGGACCCGGCGGCCCGCACCGCCGCCCGGCTGCTCCTGCTGCGGCTGGTCCGGCTGGGCGAGGACACCCAGGCCACGCGCCGGCGCGGCACCCGGCGGCAGCTGGCGCAGGAGGCCGCGGACCCCGGCAAGACGGAGGAGTCCCTGGAGGCCCTGGTGCGGGCCCGGCTGGTGACCCTGGACGCGGACACCGTGGAGATCACCCACGAGGCGCTGCTGCACGCCTGGCCCCGGCTGCGGCACTGGATCGACGAGGGCCGCGGCGACCACCTGCTGCGCCAGCGGCTGGAGGAGGACGGCCGGGCCTGGGAGGACTCGGGCCGCGACAGCTCCCTGCTGTACCGGGGGTCCCGGCTGGAGCAGGCCCGCAACTGGGCCCGCTCGGCCGGGGACACCTACCTGACCCGCAGCGCGGTGGAGTTCCTGGCCGCCTCGGTACGGCTGCGCACCCGCTCGGTGTGGCTGAGCCGGGCCGCGGTGGCGGCGCTGGTCGTGCTGGCCGTGCTCGCCGCCGGTTCCGCGGTGCTCGCCTTCAAGCAGCGCGACGACGCCGTGTTCGCGCAGGTGCTCGCCGAGGCCGACCGGGTGCAGCACACGGATCCGTCGCTGGCCGCCCAGCTCGACCTGGTCGCGCACCAGCTGCGCCCCGGCGACGAGGGCACCTACAGCCGCCTGATCTCCATCGTGAACGCGCCGCTGGCCACCCCCCTGTCCGGTCACACCGGTGCCGTGTACCTGACCTCGTTCAGCCCGGACGGCCGCACCCTGGCCACGGCCGGCTACGACCGCACGGTCCGGCTGTGGAACGTCAGCAACTCCCACCGCCCGGCCCCGCTCGGCAAGCCGCTCACCGGCCACACCAGCTGGGTGAGCAGCGCCGTCTTCAGCCCGGACGGCCGCACCCTGGCCAGCGCCGGCGACGACGGCACCATACGGCTGTGGAACGTCACCGACCCCGGGCACCCGGCCCCGCTCGGCACACCGCTCACCGGGCACCGCGGCACCATCTACCTGGTCGCCTTCAGCCCGGACGGCCGCACCCTGGCCAGCGCCGGCGAGGACCACACCGTACGGCTGTGGGACGTCACCGATCCGCGCCGGCCGGCCCCGCTGGCCACGCTGCGCGGGCACTCTGCGGCGGTGCGCTCCGTGGCCTTCAGCCCGGACGGCCGCACCCTGGCCAGCGCCGGCGACGACGACACGGTCCGCCTGTGGAACGTGGGCGGTACGACGGCCGGGCGCGGCCGGGACGCGGACCACGACGGCGGCACCGCCACCGCGCCCCGCCGGCCGACGGTGGTGCGCACCCTGCGCGGGCACACCGACCTGGTGCACTCGGTGGCCTTCAGCCCCGACGGGCGCACCCTGGCCAGCGGCAGCGCGGACGACACCATCCGGCTGTGGAACGTGACCGACCCCGCCCGCGCGGCGGCGATCGGCGCCCCGCTGACCGGCCACACCGGGCCGATCTGGTCCGTGGCGTTCAGCCCCGACGGCGGCCGGCTGGCCGCCGCGAGCGCCGACAGCACGGCCAGCCTGTGGAACGTCGGCGACCCGGCCGCGCCGTCCCAGATCGGCGAACCGCTCGCGGGCAGCAGCGGCGAGATGTACGCGCTGGGCTTCAGCCCGGACGGCCGTACCCTCGCCACCGGCAGCGGCGACGGCAAGGTGCGCCTGTGGTCGGTGCCGACCTCGGACATGATCGGCCGCGGCGGGGCGTTCCGCCCGGACGGTCGGGTTCTGGCCACCGCGGCCCGGGACGGCCGGGTCCGGCTGTGGAACGTGGCCGCGCCCGGCCGGCCCGTGCTGCTGGGCAAGCCGTTCATGCGGCCCGACGGCGGCAACCGTTCGATGATGTTCTCCCCCGACGGCCGCACCCTCGCCGTACTCAACGGCATGAGCACGCTGTACCTGTGGAACGTCACCGACCCGTCGCACCCGGTCCGCGCCAGGACCGTCGCCCTGCGGACCCGGTTCGCGGGCCCCCGCACCCTGTCGTACAGCCCGGACGGGAAGGTGCTCGCCACGGCCTACGACGACCGCACCATCCAGCTGTGGAACGTCGCCGACCCCACCCGTGCCGTCCCGCTCGGCAAGCCGCTCACCGGCCACCGCGGCTTCGTCGACGCCGTCGTCTTCAGCCCGGACGGCCGCACCCTGGCCAGCGGCAGCGCGGACCGCACCATCCGCATGTGGGACGTCACCGACCCGGCCCGCGCCGTCCCGCTCGGCAGGCCGTTCCCGGCACACGCCGGCCCGGTCAACGCCCTCGCCTACAGCCCCGACGGCCACACCCTGGTCAGCGGCGGCGACGACGACCTGGTCCGGCTGTGGGACGTCACCGACCCCGCCTCCGTGAGCGCGCTGGGCGCCCCGCTCACCGGCCACACCGAGGCGGTCACGTCCGTGACGTTCAGCGCCGACGGCCACACCCTGGCCAGCGGCGGCAACGACAACACCGTCCGGCTGTGGAACGTCACCGAGCCGGACGCGGCGACCGCGATCGGCCAGTCGATGAGCCCCAACGCCAAGACGGGCGCCTTCCTCTCCTTCAGCCCGAGCAGCCACGTCCTCGGCGTCTCCAGCGGCAGCGACACCATCCGCCTGTGGAGCCTGGAGGCCGACGCGGCGATCCGGCACATCTGCTCGGTCACCCGGGGCGTCCTGACCCCGGACCGGTGGCACGAGTACCTCTCCCGCCTCTCCTACGACCCCCCGTGCGGTCGATGATCGGCCAACCTCCCTGATTCACTCCGGACTTGGCCCCACGAAACCAACAACCTTGTTACCCTTGGCCATAGCCCGGTCGCTGGTGCATCCCCCGTCGCCAGCGGCCGGGTCTTCCGCGTGCCCGCGGAGCAGCCATGACGGCACTCCGGCACCAGCCGTCCACGGGGGGACCATGAACATCCGCATCACCGCCGCCGCACTCGTCGCGGCCGCCGCCGTAGCGCTCACCGCCTGCTCCACCAGCAGCGACTCCAGCACCAGGAGCGCCCCGAGCCCCAAGGCCCACGCCAGCAAGGCGACCACCGCCGGAACTCCCGCGGAGAAGCCCGCGGGCACCTCCACCGGCATCCCGCCCGAGCCGAACCCGGCCAAGCGCGCCGAGCTGCTGCGTGCCCTCGCCGCGGCCAACCCCGACATCGTGAAGTACGAGGACAAGGCCGTCGACGCGGCCCGCAACCAGTGCTCGTCCCTCAACGGCGGCGCCACCCGCCCCGACCAGGCCGCCGCGCACCGCTTCACCTACCAGGACGTGACCACCACCGAGGCCCAGGGCAGGCAGATCAACGAGGCCCTCAAGGGCCTCCGCTTCTGCACCACCTGACCAACAGAGAAAAACCCCCGGTCCTGGTGGACCGGGGGTCTTCGTGCTGGTGGGGCTAACAGGATTTGAACCTGTGGCCTCATCCTTATCAGGGATGCGCTCTAACCAACTGAGCTATAGCCCCGCCGCGCTCTGCGGTGTGTGTCCCGCGCGCTGACTCCTGAAGATTAGCGCACGACCGCGCCAGTCCCAAAATCGGTTGCCGGGGGACCGCGGAACGCGGGTCAGGCGGTCACTCGTCCTCCGCGAGGGTCAGCTCGATGCCGCCGACGAAGCCCGCGGAGAGGTTGTAGATGAACGCGCCGAGCGTCGCGAGGGCCGTGGCCAGGACGACGTCGATGACGGCGATGATCATCGTGAAGGTCAGCACGTGGGGGAGGGACAGGAACGCCTGGAGGTCGAAGCCGTTCGCCTCGTTCGAACCGGTCGCCTCCGAGATCGTGCCACCGACCGTCGAGAACACGCCCATCGCGTCCATGACCATCCACAGCACCGCCGAGGCGACGATCGTGCAGATGCCGAACGCGATGGAGAGCAGGAAGCTGACCTTCATCACCGACCAGGGGTCGGCCTTGGCCACCCGCAGCCGCGCCTTGCGGGTCCGCGGCGCCGTCCGCACACCCGTACGCGGCTTGCGCACCGCGCCCGCCGGGGCCTGCGCCGGGTAGGCCTGCGGCGGGTGGTAGGGCCCGTCGGGCTGCTCCGAGTGCCGCTCACCGGGAAGCGGCGACGCCGGCCGCGCCTCACCGGCCGCGGCCGGACCTCGGGTGTCCGTCACAGTTCCCCCCTGGGACTTCTGCCGGGATTTCCTGGTGCCGCTCGTGCCGCTCGTGCCGGAGGACTCCGCCACGGAAGCCTTCACCGGCTTCAGGTTCGTCGTGTGCGGATCGCTCGCGCTCCCCGCGCTCGCACTCTCCGCACGCGCGGCGGAGCCACGGCCGCCGCCGTCCGTTTCCGTACCCCTCGAGGTACCGGCCGATCCGGCGCCCGTGGCTCCGCTCACGATGACTCACTCCTCGTGCTACTCGGCCGAGGGCGCCTCACCCTCGTCCGTGCCGGCGGTCGCGGCACCCTCGGCGGTCTCGTCCACGGCCACGTCGCCGTCGACTTCCTCCGCCTCGCGTCCGGCCTCGGCGTTACGTGCGATACCGACGACGGCATCGCGCTTGCCCAGGTTGATCAGTTGGACGCCCATGGTGTCACGGCCCGTCTCCCTGACCTCGCTGACTCGCGTACGAATCACACCGCCGGAGAGGGTGATCGCGAGGATCTCGTCGTGCTCCTCGACAATCAGCGCGCCGACGAGTGAACCGCGGTCCTCCACGATCTTGGCGGCCTTGATACCGAGGCCGCCGCGGCCCTGGACGCGGTACTCGTCGACGGCGGTCCGCTTCGCGTACCCACCGTCGGTGGCAGTGAACACGAACGTACCGGGTCGGACCACATTCATCGAGAGAAGCTCGTCGCCCTCCCGGAAACTCATCCCCTTGACACCGGAGGTGGCGCGCCCCATCGGGCGGAGGGACTCGTCCGAGGCGGTGAACCGGATCGACTGCGCCTTCTTGCTGACCAGCAGCAGGTCGTCGTCGGCCGAGACCAGCTCGGCGCCGATCAGCTCGTCGTCCGAACCGTCCTCGCGCTCGCGCAGGTTGATCGCGATGACACCGCCCGAGCGGGGCGAATCGTAATCCTTCAGTGGCGTCTTCTTGACCAGGCCCGACTTGGTGGCCAGCACCAGGTACGGCGCCGCCTCGTAGTCCCGGATGGCCAGGATCTCGGCGATCGCCTCGTCCGGCTGGAAGGCGAGCAGGTTCGCCACGTGCTGGCCGCGCGCGTCCCGGCCGGCCTCGGGCAGCTCGTACGCCTTCGCCCGGTAGACCCGGCCCTTGTTCGTGAAGAACAGCAGCCAGTGGTGCGTGGTGGAGACGAAGAAGTGGTCGACGATGTCGTCTTCCTTCAGCTTCGTGCCCCGCACGCCCTTGCCGCCGCGCTTCTGCGCCCGGTAGTCGTCCGTCTTGGTCCGCTTGACGTAACCGCCGCGCGAGACGGTGACGACGATGTCCTCCTCGGCGATCAGGTCCTCGATGGACATGTCACCCTCGTACGGAATCAGCTTGGTCTTGCGGTCGTCGCCGTACTTCTCGACGATCGCCGCCAGCTCCTCGCTGACGATCCCGCGCTGACGGACCGGGGAGGCGAGGATCTGGTTGTACTCGTTGATCTTCGCCTGGAGTTCGTCGTGCTCCTGGACGATCTTCTGGCGCTCCAGGGCGGCCAGCCGGCGCAGCTGCATCTCGAGGATGGCGTTGGCCTGGATCTCGTCGATCTCCAGCAGGCCCATCAGGCCCGTGCGCGCCACGTCGACGGTCTCGCTGCGCCGGATCAGCGCGATGACCTCGTCGATGGCGTCCAGGGCCTTCAGCAGACCGCGCAGGATGTGGGCGCGCTCCTCCGCCTTGCGCAGCCGGAACCGCGTGCGGCGGACGATGACCTCGATCTGGTGCGTCACCCAGTGCCGGATGAACGCGTCCAGGGACAGCGTGCGCGGCACGCCGTCGACCAGCGCCAGCATGTTGGCGCCGAAGTTCGTCTGCAGGTCGGTGTGCTTGTACAGGTTGTTCAGCACGACCTTGGCGACCGCGTCCCGCTTGAGGACGATGACCAGGCGCTGACCGGTGCGCGAGGAGGTCTCGTCGCGGACGTCGGCGATGCCGCCGATCTTCCCGTCCTTGACCAGGTCGGCGATCTTCTGCGCCAGGTTGTCCGGGTTCACCTGGTACGGCAGCTCGGTCACCACCAGGCACTGGCGGCCCTGGATCTCCTCGACCTCGACCACCGCGCGCATGGTGATCGAGCCGCGCCCGGTGCGGTACGCCTCCTCGATGCCCTTGCGGCCGACGACGAGCGCGCCGGTCGGGAAGTCCGGGCCCTTGATGCGCTCCATGAGCGCGTCCAGCAGTTCCTCGTGGGAGACCTCGGGGTTCTCCAGGTACCACTGGGCGCCGGCCGCGACCTCGCGCAGGTTGTGCGGCGGGATGTTGGTCGCCATGCCGACCGCGATGCCGGCCGAGCCGTTGATCAGCAGGTTCGGGAAGCGGGCCGGCAGGACGGTCGGCTCCTGGGAGCGGCCGTCGTAGTTGTCCGTGAAGTCGACGGTCTCCTCGTCGATGTCGCGGACCATCTCCATCGACAGCGGCGCCATCTTGCACTCGGTGTACCGCATCGCCGCGGCCGGGTCGTTGCCCGGGGAGCCGAAGTTGCCGTTGGAGTCGACCAGCGGCATCCGCATCGACCACGGCTGGGCGAGACGCACCAGGGCGTCGTAGATGGAGGAGTCGCCGTGCGGGTGGTAGTTGCCCATGACGTCGCCGACGACACGGGCGCACTTGTAGAAGCCGCGCTCGGGGCGGTAGCCGCCGTCGTACATCGCGTACAGCACGCGGCGGTGGACGGGCTTGAGACCGTCCCGGACGTCGGGCAGCGCACGGGACACGATGACGGACATCGCGTAGTCCAGGTACGAGCGCTGCATCTCCGTCTCGAGCCCGACGGGCTCGACACGCATCGCGAGCTCGCCGCCCTCCTCGGGCGTCACGGGGGTGTTCTCGTCGGCCATGGCTGGTGAAGATCCTTCCTGGTGCGGTCAGCTGAGACCGACTCAGATGTCGAGGAAGCGGACGTCCTTGGCGTTGCGCTGGATGAACTGGCGCCGGGCCTCGACGTCCTCGCCCATCAGCACCGAGAACAGGTCGTCGGCCTGGGCGGCGTCGTCCAGGGTGACCTGGCCGAGGACCCGGTGCTCCTGGTCCATCGTGGTCACGCGCAGTTCCTCGGCGTTCATCTCGCCGAGGCCCTTGAAGCGCTGGATCGAGTCCTCGCGCACGCGCTTGCCGCGCTGCCGGCCCATCTCGAGCAGCGCGTCGCGCTCGCGGTCCGAGTACGCGTACTCGATGTCGTCACGCCCCCACTTGATCTTGTACAGCGGGGGGCGGGACAGGTACACGTGCCCGGCCTCGACCAGCGGCCGCATGAAGCGGAACAGGAAGGTCAGCAGCAGGGTGCTGATGTGCTGGCCGTCGACGTCGGCGTCCGCCATCAGGATGATCTTGTGATAGCGGAGCTTCTCGATGTCGAAGTCCTCGTGCACACCCGTGCCGAAGGCCGAGATCAGCGCCTGGATCTCCTGGTTCTGCAGGATCTTGTCGATCCTGGCCTTCTCGACGTTGAGGATCTTGCCGCGGATCGGGAGGATCGCCTGGTACTGCGGGTTCCGGCCGGACTTGGCCGAGCCGCCGGCGGAGTCACCCTCGACGATGAAGATCTCGCACTTGGTCGGGTCGTTCGACTGGCAGTCGGACAGCTTGCCCGGCAGGGACGCCGACTCCAGCAGGCCCTTGCGGCGGGTCAGGTCGCGGGCCTTGCGGGCCGCCACGCGCGCGGTGGCCGCCTGGATGCCCTTGCGGATGATGTCCGCGGCCTCGACCGGGTTGCGGTCCAGCCAGTCGTTGAGGTGCTCGTAGACCGCCCGCTGCACGAAGGTCTTGGCCTCCGTGTTGCCCAGCTTGGTCTTCGTCTGGCCCTCGAACTGCGGCTCGCTCAGCTTGACCGAGATGATCGCCGTCAGACCCTCACGGATGTCGTCACCGGTGAGGTTGTCGTCCTTCTCGCGCAGCAGCTTCTTGTCGCGCGCGTACTTGTTGATGAGCGAGGTCAGCGCGGCCCGGAAGCCCTCTTCGTGCGTACCGCCCTCGTGCGTGTGGATGATGTTCGCGAAGGAGTACACGCCCTCGGTGTAGCCGCTGTTCCACTGCATGGCGACCTCGAGGGACAGGCTCTTGTCCCTGTCCTCGGCCTCCAGCGAGACGACCGTCGGGTGCACCGCCTCCCCCTTGCGGGAGTTGAGGTACTTCACGAAGTCGACGATGCCGCCCTCGTAGTGGTACGTGACGGTCTTGACCTCGGCCTTCTCGTCCGCACCCGCCTCGTCGGCGCCGCTGGTCGCCTTCGCCGACTCGCGCTCGTCGGTGAGCCGGATCGTCAGGCCCTTGTTGAGGAACGCCATCTCCTGGAAACGCCGGGAGAGCGTCTCGAAGGAGTACTCGGTGGTCTCGAAGATCTCCGGGTCGGCCCAGAAGGTGACGGACGTGCCCGTCTCCTCCGTGGCCTCGTGCTTGGCCAGCGGGGCCGTCGGGACGCCCATCTTGTAGTCCTGCGTCCAGCGGTGGCCGTCCGTGCGCACCTCGACGGCGACCTTCATGGACAGCGCGTTCACGACGGACACGCCCACGCCGTGCAGACCACCGGAGACCGCGTAACCGCCGCCGCCGAACTTGCCGCCCGCGTGCAGCACGGTCAGCACGACCTCCAGGGCCGGCTTGCCCTCGGACGCCACGATGCCCACGGGGATACCGCGGCCGTTGTCGACCACCCGGACCCCGCCGTCGGGGAGGATCGTCACGTCGATGGTGTCCGCGTAACCGGCCAGCGCCTCGTCGACCGAGTTGTCGACGACCTCGTACACCAGGTGGTGCAGGCCGCGCTCGCCCGTGGAGCCGATGTACATGCCGGGCCGCTTGCGGACCGCGTCCAGCCCTTCGAGCACGGTGATGGCGCTGGCGTCGTACGAGGCCGAGGCGGTGGCCTCGGTGCTCACGCCGGCGTCGGTGGACGGGATGTTCTCGTTGGGGTTGCCGGAATCGGCCACGAAGCGCCCTTTCTGGCACAGCACGAGCCGGGCTCGGCGGCGGATTGCCGGAGCGGCTGCGGCATGTTGCGTTGGTAAGCCTTGATCAGCGTTGCTCAGCTTTTCCCGGGCGGTCCCCACGTTGGGGCGGGATTGTCTTCCAGTCTACCGGTAGCACTGACATCGATGGGGGTTTGCCGGTACCTGAGTCCCCATGTGCCGCCCTCAACCGGTCTCCGCCGGGTCCCGATATACGGATGGGGGCCCCAAGGGGCTCACAGCGGCACTCAGCGCTTCGAGCCGTCAACCCTTGGCTACCGGGGGGTCAGATGGGGATTTGCGGCCTTTCCGGGCACGGTACGGCGGTGATCCACGCCGGTGCGCACGGGTACCGCGGCCCGCCTGGACGACCGCCCGACGTGAGGTAGATCACCCGTAGGTGTCGCCGGGTCCGGTGCTCCCCGGGGCCCGCAGCGGGCCGTAGCGACGGGTCTGACCACCCGGGTTGAGCACCTTGATCATCCGTACGCTGCCGTGCCCGAGGTCCTCGTTGATCCGCGCCACCAGCGTCGGCGCGAGCACCCGCAGCTGGGTCGCCCAGGCCGTCGAGTCGCACTGCACGGTCAGCACCCGCTCGTCCTCGTCGTACCGCTGCGGCACGCAGTGCTTGGCCAGGTCCTCGCCGACGATCTGCGGCCAGCGGCCCATCACACCGCCCACCGCGGCCGGCGTCTCCCAGCCGCGCTCGGTGATCAGCCGGTTGATCGCCGAGCCCAGCGCCATCGGATCGCGGCCGTCGGCGCGCGCGCCGGAACGCAGGCCGGCACCCCGCCGCACCTGCTTCCTCTGCCGCGCCGCGTCCCCACGCGCGCGTGCCTGCTCCTTCGCCGCGCGCAACGCCACGCGCGCGAGGTCGACACCGGAGGACTCGGCCTTCTTCGGCGTCTTCGGGGCCGGGGCCTTGGGCGTGGGGTCCTCGCCGCTCATACGCGCTCTACCGTCCCGTCGGCCACCGCGTACCGGGCACCGGCCAGCACCCCCGGCACGTCGTCGTCCACGGCGGCCGTGACCAGCACCTGCTCGCCGGGCGCGACCAGCTCCGCCAGCCGTTCCCGGCGGCGGGCGTCCAGCTCGGCGAAGACGTCGTCCAGGACCAGCACCGGCTCGTTGCCCTCGGCGCGCAGCAGGTCGTAGGAGGCCAGCCGCAGGGCGAGCGCGTAGGACCAGGACTCGCCGTGCGAGGCGTACCCCTTGGCGGGCAGCTGGCCGAGCCTGAGGACCAGATCGTCCCGGTGCGGGCCGACGAGGGTGACCCCGCGCTCGATCTCCTGCTTGCGGGCCTCGGCCAGCGCCGCCATCAGCCGGTCGTACAGCTCCTCGCGCGTGTGCGCCTCGCCGGGAGCCGACGGCTTGTACTCCAGCGCGACCGGTCCGCCGCCGGGCGCCAGCTGCTCGTACGCCTTGTCGGCCAGCGGCTGCAGCGCGCCGATGAGGTCGATCCGCTGGGCGAGCAACTCGGCCCCCGCGCGCGCGAGATGCTGGTCCCAGACGTCGAGGGTGGACAGGTCCATGGAGCGTCCGCCGTGCCGGCGCGCCAGGGCGGCCGTCTTCAGCAGCGTGTTGCGCTGCTTGAGCACCCGCTCGTAGTCGGAGCGCACGCCCGCCATCCGCGGGGACCGCGCGGTGACCAGCTCGTCCAGGAACCGCCGCCGCTCGCCCGGGTCCCCCTTGACGAGCGCGAGGTCCTCGGGCGCGAACAGCACGGTCCGTACGATCCCCAGCACGTCCCGCGGCTTGACCTGCGAGGACCGGTTGATGCGGGCCCGGTTGGCCCGGCCCGGGTTCAGCTCCAGCTCGATCAGCTGCTGCCGCTCGCCCTGCCGGACCTGCGCCCGGACGACCGCCCGCTCGGCGCCCATGCGCACCAGGGGCGCGTCGGTGGCGACCCGGTGACTGCCGAGGGTCGCCAGATAGCCGACCGCCTCCACGAGGTTGGTCTTGCCCTGCCCGTTGGGGCCGACGAAGGCGGTGACGCCCGGGTCGAGCGGGACCTCGGCCCGGGCGTACGAGCGGAAGTCGGCCAGCGAAAGATGCGTGACGTGCATGGTCGTCCGCCGACCTCCCTGCTTGTCTCCGGCCCGCTGCCGCGCGGCCTACTTCTTCTCTACGGCGTGGCCGCCGAACTGGTTGCGCAGCGCGGCGATCATCTTCATCTGCGGCGAGTCCTCCTGGCGGGAGGCGAACCGCGCGAACAGCGACGCGGTGATCGCCGGCAGCGGCACCGCGTTGTCGATGGCGGCCTCCACGGTCCAGCGTCCCTCGCCGGAGTCCTGTGCGTAACCGCGCAGGCCCTCCAGGTGCTCGTCCTCGTCGAGGGCGTTCACCGCGAGGTCCAGCAGCCAGGACCGGATGACCGTGCCCTCCTGCCAGGACCGGAACACCTCGCGGACGTCCGTGACGGAGTCGACCTTCTCCAGCAGCTCCCAGCCCTCGGCATAGGCCTGCATCATGGCGTACTCGATGCCGTTGTGGACCATCTTCGCGAAGTGGCCCGCGCCGACCCTGCCCGCGTGCACCGCGCCGAAGTCGCCCTCCGGCTTCAGCGCGTCGAAGACCGGCTGCACCCGGGCGACGTGCTCGGCGTCGCCGCCGTACATCAGCGCGTAGCCGTTCTCCAGGCCCCAGACGCCGCCGGAGACACCGCAGTCCACGAAGCCTATGCCCTTGGCGGCCAGCTCCTCGGCATGCCGCTCGTCGTCGGTCCAGCGGGAGTTGCCGCCGTCCACGACCACGTCACCGGGCTCCAGCAGCTCGGCGAGCCGGTCGATGGTCGACTGGGTGGCCTCGCCGGCCGGGACCATCACCCAGACCACGCGCGGGCCGCTGAGCTTGCCCACAAGCTCTTCCAGGCTGTGGACGTCCGCGAGGTCCGCGTTGCGGTCGTATCCGATGACGGTGTGGCCCGCGCGGCGGATCCGCTCGCGCATGTTGCCGCCCATCTTGCCGAGGCCGACGAGACCGAGCTCCATCAGTTGTGTTCCTTAGGTCGCTGTGTGGCGTGTGAGGCACCTGCGTGCCGTGGCGAGCCTAAACCCGACCACTTCCGCACAGCTGTGGGCATACGCGCTCATCTGCGGAAACCCGGGCACCACCACGCCTGGCCACGGTGCCGGATTCCCACAGGGGCCCCGGCAACCGTGCACAGCTGTGGACGACGATCAGCCGCTGAGGCGCACCGGCATGATCAGGTACTTGTACGCGTCGTCCGCCTCGGCGTCGACCGCCGGCTTGCCGCTCAGCAGCGCCGGCTTGGTGGACGTGGTGAACGCCAGCTGGGCCACCGGCGAGTCGATCGCGCTCAGGCCGTCCAGCAGGAACGTCGGGTTGAAGGCGATCGAGATGTCGTCGCCCTCCAGCTGCGCGTCGACCCTTTCCACAGCCTGTGCGTCGTCGCTCGACCCGGCCTCCAGGATCAGCACGCCCTGCTCGAAGCTCAGCCGCACCGGGGTGTTCCGCTCGGCCACCAGCGCCACACGCTTGACGGCCTCCACGAACGGCGCCGTCTCGATCACGGCGACGGTGTTGAACTCGGTCGGGAACAGCGTCCGGTACTTCGGCAGGTCGCCCTCGAGCAGCCGCGTGGTCGTACGACGGCCCGCGCCCTCGAAACCGATGAGGCCCTCACCGGCGCCGGAGCCGGACAGCGCCAGCGTGACGCTGTCGCCCGCGCCCAGCGACTTCGCGGTGTCCAGCAGCGTCTTGGCGGGGACCAGGGCGACGGCGGAGGCGTCCGGGTTCTCCGGCTTCCACAGGAACTCGCGGACCGCGAAGCGGTAGCGGTCGGTGGAGGCCAGGGTGACCGTGTCGCCCTCGATCTCGATGCGCACACCGGTGAGCACCGGGAGCGTGTCGTCACGGCCGGCCGCGATCGCCACCTGGGAGACGGCGGCGGCGAAGACCTCGCCGGGGACGGTGCCCGTCGCGTTCGGCATCTGCGGCAGCGCCGGGTACTCCTCCACCGGCAGGGTGTGCAGGGTGAAGCGGGAGGATCCACAGACCACGGTCGCCCGTACACCGTCTGTGGAAATCTCCACCGGCCGGTTGGGCAGCGCGCGGGAGATGTCGGCGAGCAGACGGCCGGAGACGAGGACGGTGCCCTCCTCCTCGACCTCCGCGTCGACGTTGACGCGCGCGGAGACCTCGTAGTCGAAGCCCGACAGGCTCAGCTGGCCGTCCTCGGCCTTCAGCAGCAGGCCGGCGAGGACAGGCGCCGGCGGACGGGCCGGGAGGCTGCGTGCCGCCCACGCCACTGCCTCCGCGAGTACGTCGCGTTCCACCCGGATCTTCACCGTAAGCCGCCTCCTGCTGTTGCTACTGAGTCCTCCGACTCGGTGTCACCGCCCACTGCGAAGGGCAGGACACCGGGGACCAGTCTGACGCACCCCACTGACAGTAGGTGCCCCTCGGGGTCAAGTCGGTCCGAGGGCCGGCCGGGCGCGAGACGGCGAGTTGTGCACAGCCCCCGCTTCAAAGCGATTGCCGAGCTCTCTCTAGTTGGGAGTAGTAGTAGGGCCTGTGGATACCGTGGATAACCACGTTTGCCCAGCTCAGCGCAGGTTTTTTATCCACCGGGCCTGTGGGTGGAGGCGGTGGATAACCAGGGGTGTCTGTGGAGAACAAAAAGTTCTGCACACACCGCCCACAGGCCGGGGGCAGTTCTCCCCAGCTGTGTCCCCAGGAATACCCACGTTACCCACACCCCAACCCGGCAGCTTCCTGTGACGCCTTTCACTCGACGCGGTGACGGGGCGCGCCGCGTTGCCGAACAGTGGACAGCGCTGTGGAGAAGCCGGGATTCCCTGGGGACAACCGCCCTGGACCTGTGGGCGGCCGGTGGAAAAGCCCGCGCCCGGGCGGCGGGGTCCCGCGTTGTCCACAGTCTGTGGAGATCCTTTGTCCACGAATCCACAGGCCCCTGAGCTGGGCGGAAGCTCTGGGGCCAGCCTCCCTGTGGACACAGTTCGGGACAACTCCGCAGTCCCCAGGATGTGGACGGAAGAAAGTCACCGAATCTGTGGAGAGTGGCCGTAACCCGGCAATTAATCGAACACCGGGCGGCGGCGGGGGGACGCTCCACAGCCCCGCGGGGGCGGCGGGATGGCTGCGGCGGCCGGGGTGCTGGGGGCCGGGGCGGCGCGCGTGCGGCGATGGCGGGGTGCGGCGATGGCGGGGTGCGGCGGTGGTGGGGTGTGGCGATGGCGGGGTGTGGCACGGCGGCGCCCCGCCGATCGCCGCCTCGCCGCCCCGCCGATCGCCGCCTCACCGCCTCGCCACCCCGGCGACCAGCGCCCGGTGGCCGCCGCCCGCCACCGCCGCCCGCCGCGCCCCGTCACGACGAAAGGGCGCCCCGGGGACGCGTGCGTGTCCCCAGGGCGCCCTCGGCGCCGCCGTACGGCCGGTGTCAGCCGTTCTTGATGCGGTTGGTCAGCTCGGTGACCTGGTTGTAGATCGAGCGCCGCTCGGCCATCAGCGCGCGGATCTTGCGGTCGGCGTGCATGACGGTCGTGTGGTCCCGGCCGCCGAACTGCGCGCCGATCTTGGGCAGCGACAGATCCGTCAGCTCCCGGCACAGGTACATCGCGATCTGCCGGGCCGTGACCAGCTGGCGCCCGCGCGAGCTGCCGCACAGATCCTCGACCGTGAGCCCGAAGTAGTCCGCGGTCGCCGCCATGATGGCCGGCGCCGTGATCTCCGGCGTCGAGTCCTCACCGCCGGGGATCAGGTCCTTCAGGACGATCTCGGTCAGGCCCAGGTCCACCGGCTGCCGGTTGAGCGAGGCGAACGCCGTCACCCGGATCAGCGCGCCCTCCAGCTCACGGATGTTCCGCGAGATCCGGGAGGCGATGAACTCCAGTACCTCCGGCGGGGCGTTGAGCTGCTCCTGGACCGCCTTCTTCCGCAGGATCGCGATACGCGTCTCCAGCTCCGGCGGCTGGACGTCGGTGATCAGGCCCCACTCGAAACGGTTCCGCAGCCGGTCCTCCAGCGTGACCAGCTGCTTGGGAGGCCGGTCGCTGGAGAGCACGATCTGCTTGTTGGCGTTGTGGAGCGTGTTGAAGGTGTGGAAGAACTCCTCCTGCGTCGACTCCTTGTCCGCCAGGAACTGGATGTCGTCGACGAGCAGGATGTCCATCTCGCGGTAGCGCTTGCGGAAGCTGTCGCCCTTGCCGTCGCGGATGGAGTTGATGAACTCGTTGGTGAACTCCTCCGAGCTGACGTACCGCACCCGCGTGCCCGGGTAGAGGCTGCGTGCGTAGTGCCCGATCGCGTGCAGCAGGTGCGTCTTGCCGAGACCCGACTCCCCGTAGATGAACAGGGGGTTGTACGCCTTCGCGGGCGCCTCGGCGACCGCGACCGCCGCCGCGTGCGCGAAACGGTTGGAGGCGCCGATGACGAACGTGTCGAAGAGGTACTTCGGGTTCAGGCGCGCGGTCGGTTCACCGGGGCCGTTCGCCGGTGCCGGCTGCGCGGCCAGCGGACCGGGGGCGCCCGTGGGGGACACGTCCGGGCGGCCGGTGCCGCCGCGGTGCGCCGGCGGCTCGGTCAGCTCCCGGCGGACCGGGTCCCGCTGGTCGTACTCGGTCCGGGACGGGTCGTACTCCCCGCGCCCGGTGTCGTAGTCGGGGCGGGACGGTTCGTACTCCGCGCGCGGGTTGTCGTACTCGCCGCGCTGCTGCTCGTACGGCGGCCGGTCCATGCCCTGGGGGCGGTAGTCCTGGGCCGGCGAGCCGTACGTGTCGGCGCCGGAGCCGTAGCCGTCCTGGGACGACGGCGAGGCGTACGGGTCCCGCTCGGGGAAGCCGAGCCGGGGCTGCTGCCAGCCGTAGTCGTCCTGCCCGGGGCGCGGCCAGGCGCCGGGCTCGGGGCGGTGGTACTCGGACGGGTAGGCGGGGCGGACGGTCGGGAGCTGGTCCGGGCGGGCCGGCGGGTGCTCGGCGCGCGGTTCGGTACCCGGGGGCTGCTCGGTGCCGCGGTGGCGGCCGTAGCCCTCGTACGGTCCGGAGGGCAGCTCCGGCTCCTCGTAGCGCGGCTTCGGGCCCTGCGCGGCAGGGGGCGCCGCGGGGGCCGGCGGTTCGCCCGCCGAGTCGTCCACGGTGATCGCGATCCGGATGGGACGGCCGCACTCACGGCTGAGGGTCTCGCTGACGACCGGCGCGAGCCGGCCCTCCAGTACGCCCTTCGCGAATTCGTTCGGTACGGCGAGCAGGGCGGTGTCCGCGACCAGCGCGAGCGGCTGGCAGCGGCGGATCCAGTGCTCGTCCTTGCCCTCCACACCCGCTCCGCGGCCCTCGCCGAGGAGCTGCTCCAGTACTCGTGGCCACACTGCGGCAAGATCGGCAGGTACGTCAGCCACAGGGCACGCTCTCTCACAAGTCCCACGAACGTGTGGTCCGGGGACGGGTCGGGATGGGATCCGGGTGATGGTCGGGGCGGTCCCGCTCGGGTGGGGACAAGGGAACGAATCGGAGTCCAGCCACGGTAGTCAGCGCGGCGGGTAGGGTTCAAGTTGTTGTCCCCAGCCTGTGGACAGTGTCTCCCGGCGACCCCTGGTTTGACCGAATGGCGCAGCCCCGCGTACCGTAACCAGGTCGAGTTGTCGATGGCTGCTGCCGCCTGCCTCCGATGGGCACAGGTCACTTCAGGTGATCGGGAAGCGGTGCACTCGGGCGTGAGCGAGCTACTCGTGGGCGCACGGTGACAGCCAGGACGGCACCCCGCCACTACCGATTTTCTGGAGCCCCCGAGTGAGCAAGCGCACCTTCCAGCCGAACAACCGTCGTCGCGCGAAGACCCACGGCTTCCGGCTGCGTATGCGCACCCGTGCCGGCCGCGCGATTCTCGCGTCCCGCCGTAGCAAGGGTCGCGCCCGCCTGTCCGCCTGATCCCGATCAGGTCATGACGTCGTGCTGCCCACCGAGAACCGGCTGAGGCGGCGCGAGGACTTCGCGACCGCGGTACGACGGGGTCGTCGGGCCGGACGCCCGACTCTCGTCGTCCACCTTCGTAGCGGTGCCACGGACCCGCACGCGCCTGGGGAGAGCGCTCCCCCGACGCGTGCGGGTTTCGTCGTGAGCAAGGCCGTGGGTGGCGCGGTCGTACGCAACACAGTGAAGCGCAGACTGCGCCATCTGATGCGTGACCGAGTCACCCTGTTTCCCCCCGGTAGCCTGGTAGTCGTACGAGCGCTGCCCGGAGCGGGCGACGCAGACCACGCACAGCTGGCCCGAGACCTGGACGCCGCCCTGGAGCGGCTGCTGGGAGGGGGCGCGCGATGAAGTACCCGCTGCTGGCTCTGATCAAGCTGTACCAGTGGACGATCAGTCCGCTGCTGGGGCCGGTGTGCAAGTACTACCCGTCGTGCTCCCACTACGGCTACACGGCCATCGACCGGCACGGTGCGATCAAGGGAACGGCACTCACGGCCTGGCGCATCCTCCGGTGCAATCCGTGGTCGCTCGGCGGTGTGGACCATGTTCCGCCGCGTAAGCGCCCGCGGTGGCACGAAATGCTGCGCAACGCGTGGCGCGCACGCAGGGGCGGGCCCTCCGCCGCCGAACCGGCCACCGAAGCGAAGCTCGTTCCCGAGTCTCCTTCGGGCCCGGCCGCAGAGACCTCGTCCCATGCCCAAGGAGCATGATTAGTGGACACGATTGCCAGCTTCTTCAGCTTCATCACGACACCCGTTTCATGGGTCATCGTCCAGTTCCACACGGTGTACGGCGCCATCTTCGGCCCTAACACCGGGTGGGCCTGGGGCCTGTCCATCGTGTCCCTCGTGATCCTGATCCGTATCTGCCTGATCCCGCTCTTCGTGAAGCAGATCAAGGCGACCCGGGCCATGCAGACGCTGCAGCCCGAGATGAAGAAGATCCAGGAGCGCTACAAGAACGACAAGCAGCGCCAGTCCGAAGAGATGATGAAGCTGTACAAGGAGACGGGTACCAACCCGCTCTCCTCGTGCCTTCCCATCCTGGCGCAGTCCCCGTTCTTCTTCGCCCTGTACCACGTGCTCAACGGCATCGCCTCGGGCACGACCATCGGTGTCATCAACGAGTCGCTGCTCGCCAGCGCCCGTAAGGCGCACATCTTCGGGGCCCCGCTGGCCGCCAAGTTCAAGGACGGTGCCGGCACCGTCCACGCCCTGGGCGCCACGGTCACCGATGTGCGGGTCGTCACCGCGCTCATGATCGTCCTGATGTCGGCGTCGCAGTTCTACACGCAGCGCCAGCTGATGACGAAGAACGTCGACACGACGGTGAAGACGCCGTTCATGCAGCAGCAGAAGATGCTGATGTACGTCTTCCCGGTCATGTTCGCCGTCTTCGGCATCAACTTCCCGGTCGGTGTCCTCGTCTACTGGCTGACCACCAACGTGTGGACCATGGGCCAGCAGATGTACGTCATCCGCAACAACCCGACCCCGGGTTCCAAGGCCCAGGCCGCCTACCTGGAGCGGCTGACCAAGCACGTCACGCACCACGGCAAGGTCCGCCGGCGCAGCGAGAAGACCATCATCAAGGCGATCGTCGCCAAGGGCCGCGACCGCAACGAGTTCGAGCGCAAGTTCATCAACGCCCTGAACAAGGCCGGCCTCGCCGCCCAGCCCGACGGCACGGTGGCGCAGAGCGCGACCCAGGCCGCGGCGCAGACCGAGGAGGGCGCGGTCGCCGGCACGGCCACGGCCACGGCGGTCCGTCGCCAGCAGCCCAAGCGCCAGTCCAAGTCCCAGCGTCAGTCCGGCACGGCCAAGCAGGCGGAGGACTCCCTCTCACTGGAGAAGTCCGAGCCGCAGGACGCCCAGCCCGCGGCTGCCAAGCAGCCCCAGAAGCCCGGCTCCGGCACCCGCAGCAAGGCCCAGTCCGGCCAGCGCAAGGGTGGACCGCAGCGGCCCAAGTCCCCGTCCAAGAAGTAAGAAGGAGCCCATCCCGTGACGGAAGGCACCACCTCCGCCGCTGCCGAGGGTGCAGACACCCTCACCCGCCTGGAGCAGGAGGGTGAGATCGCGGCGGACTACCTGGAGGGTCTGCTGGACATCGCCGACCTCGACGGCGACATCGACATGGACGTCGAGGCCGACCGCGCCTCCGTGTCGATCATCAGCGACACCGGCGGCCGCGACCTGCAGAAGCTGGTCGGCCGGGACGGCGAGGTGCTGGAGGCGCTGCAGGAGCTGACGCGCCTGGCGGTGCACCGGGAGACCGGTGATCGCAGCCGGCTGATGCTGGACATCGCGGGGTACCGGGCCAAGAAGCGGTCCGAGCTGTCCGAGCTGGGCGCCAAGGCCGCCGCCGAGGTGAAGAGCAGCGGCGAGCCCGTGAAGCTCAAGCCGATGACCCCGTTCGAACGCAAGGTCGTGCACGACGCGATCAAGGCCGCCGGGCTGCGCAGCGAGTCCGAGGGCGAGGAGCCCCAGCGCTTCGTCGTCGTGCTGCCCGCCTGATCGGTCCCCTCGTTTCACCGGCCCCGTCTGTTGCGCAGGCGGGGCCGAACTTTGTCAGCCTGGTAGTTCTGGTGGCCGGTGCGTGTAGCGCCGGCGCTGTACGGAAGGACGGTCCCCGTGACGGAGGCAGCGGAGCTTCCCCCCGTGCCCGAGCAGGCGCGGGAAGTGTTTGGTGAGCGCTTCGCCGATGCGGTCCGCTATGCGGAGCTGCTCGCCGAGGCGGGCGTGCAGCGGGGCCTGATCGGCCCGCGGGAAGTGCCCCGCCTGTGGGAGCGGCACCTGCTGAACTGCGCGGTGCTCTCGGAGGCGGTCCCGGAGGGAGTGACGGTCTGCGACGTGGGCTCCGGTGCCGGGCTGCCGGGCATCCCCCTGGCCCTGGTCCGCGACGACCTGAACATCACGCTGTTGGAGCCGCTGCTGCGGCGCACCAACTTCCTGACCGAGGTCGTCGAACTGCTCGGCCTGGACCATGTCACCGTGGTGCGCGGCCGGGCCGAGGAGGTTCTGGGCAAGCTGCCGCCGGTGCATGTGGTGACCGCCCGGGCCGTGGCCCCGCTGGACCGCCTGGCCGCCTGGGGCATTCCGCTGCTGCGCCCGTACGGCGAGATGCTCGCGCTCAAGGGCGACACCGCCGAGGAGGAGCTGAAGGCCGCGGCCACCGCCCTCAGCAAGCTCGGCGCGGTGGAGACGTCCATTCTCCACGTGGGCGAGGGCGTGGTGGATCCGCTGTCCACGGTGGTGCGGGTCGAGGTCGGGGAGAGCCCGGGCGGTGTGCGCTTCGCGGCCAAGCGGGCCAAGGCCGCCCGGACCGGCCGCGCCCGTCGACGGCGGTGAGACGGGGCGGACGCGGTGAATCGAGGGACGGGCGCCGTGCGACGGGGGACGGACGTCGCTGATCCGTCCTGAGGACGAGACGTACTCCACACAAGCTGCCAAACCTACGCAAGCCGGAGTGTCGCGGAGGCCCCGTCGCCGCGGCTGTGCATCGTGTTTCACGTGAAACGTCGCTCACTGCTGCACGGCATCATCAGTCGTGGCCGCGCTGCGGCCGAACCCCGCGACCGCAAGCCTCTCGGTGCCCTCCGGGAGGGCACTGTCTCCCCTGACACCCCGTCCCCCTCCCGGGGTACGGAGTTGTCCACAGAGGTGGATTTCTCCACAGAACACCAGGCCTCACTGGTTCACGACCCTGAAGACATGGGAGGCTCTGTTCATTGCGAGCCTGAAGTCGAGGAGAGTGAATCCTTGCGGTCCGACGCCAACATCGCGGGACCGATGACCGATCCGGTCCCCGGTCCCCGTACCGAGTCGATGGGGGCGGATGTTTCACGTGAAACACCGCCCCCGATGGACGACACTCCCATCGGTCGTGCGGCCCAGCTGGCGGTGGAAGCTCTCGGCCGCGCCGGCGAAGGCCTGCCACGACCGGAGCAGACCCGAGTCATCGTGGTCGCCAACCAGAAGGGCGGTGTCGGCAAGACGACGACGACCGTCAACCTTGCCGCCTCACTGGCTCTGCACGGTGGTCGGGTCCTGGTGATCGACCTCGACCCGCAGGGCAACGCGTCCACGGCCCTGGGGATCGACCACCACGCCGAAGTGCCCTCCATCTACGACGTGTTGGTGGAGAGCAAGCCTCTCGCCGACGTCGTCCAGCCCGTTACCGATGTCGAAGGCCTCTTCTGCGCCCCCGCCACCATCGATCTCGCTGGTGCGGAGATCGAGCTGGTGTCCCTGGTGGCCAGGGAGAGCCGGTTGCAGCGGGCCATCCAGGCGTACGAGCAGCCGCTGGACTACATCCTCATCGACTGCCCGCCCTCGCTCGGCCTGCTGACGGTCAACGCCCTCGTCGCGGGCGCCGAGGTCCTCATCCCGATCCAGTGCGAGTACTACGCGCTGGAGGGCCTGGGCCAACTCCTGCGCAACGTCGACCTGGTGCGGGGACATCTCAACCCCACGCTGCATGTGTCGACCATCCTGCTCACCATGTACGACGGCCGGACGCGTCTTGCGTCCCAGGTCGCGGAAGAGGTGCGCACCCACTTCGGTGACGAGGTGCTGCGGACGAGCATTCCTCGCTCCGTCCGTATCTCCGAGGCGCCGAGTTACGGGCAGACGGTGCTGACTTACGATCCAGGATCGAGCGGCGCCCTCTCGTATCTCGAGGCGGCCCGAGAAATCGCGCTGAAGGGCGTTGGCATCAGCTACGACGCGAGCCAGGCCCACATCGGCGCCCAGAAAGACCCGAGCATGGTGGAGGGGATCCAGTGAGCGAGCGACGGAGGGGACTGGGCCGTGGGCTCGGCGCACTGATCCCCGCTGCCCCGACCGAGAAGGCCCCGGCCTCGGCGGCGGTGGGAGGCGGAGCGTCCACCTCCCCCGCGGCCGTCCCGGTGCTGACGGCCGACCGTGGGGTGGCGGCGGCGAAGGTGGCCATGCTGCCACCGGTCGCCCAGGAGACCGAGGCGGCGCCGGCGATCCCGGAAACCGAGGTACCCTCGCCTCCGATGGGGGCCCACTTCGCGGAGATCCCCCTCGACGCCATCTCGCCGAACCCACGCCAGCCGCGTGAGATCTTCGACGAGGACGCGTTGCAGGAACTGGTCACCTCCATCCAGGAGGTCGGTCTTCTGCAGCCCGTCGTGGTGCGGCAGCTGGGGCCCGCCCACTACGAGCTGATCATGGGCGAGCGCCGCTGGCGGGCCTGCCGCGAGGCCGGCCTGGAGGCCATCCCGGCCATCGTCCGGGCCACGGACGACGAGAAGCTCCTCCTGGACGCGCTGCTGGAGAACCTGCACCGCGCGCAGCTGAACCCGATCGAAGAGGCCGCTGCCTACGACCAGCTGCTGAAGGACTTCAACTGCACGCACGACCAGCTGGCCGACCGGATCGGGCGTTCCCGCCCGCAGGTCTCCAACACCCTGCGGCTGCTGAAGCTCTCCCCGACCGTCCAGAAACGGGTGGCCGCCGGAGTGCTCTCGGCCGGCCACGCCCGGGCACTGCTGGCCGTGGAGGACTCGGAGGAGCAGGACCGGCTGGCGCACCGGATCGTGGCCGAGGGGCTGTCGGTGCGGTCCGTGGAGGAGATCGTGACCCTGATGGGCTCGCGGCCTCAGAAGGCCTCGCGTGCCCGGGGGCCCCGGGCCGGCTCGGTGCCCTCGCCGGCGCTGAGCGAGCTGGCCACGCGGCTCTCGGACCGCTTCGAGACGCGGGTGAAGGTCGAGCTGGGCCAGAAGAAGGGCAAGATCACCGTCGAGTTCGCTTCCGCGGACGACCTGGAAAGGATCCTCAGCACGCTCGCCCCGGGCGAGAAGCTGGCGCTCCAGAAGAGCCTCCACGAGAGCGACGGCGAGGAGACGTACGACTGATCCTCGTGCGCTGGCGGTGGGGCAGGGGAGCGGGCCGTGGCCGGTGTGTACCGGACAGGGCCCGCTCTTTGCTCTGAGGCGGTGTCGAGCGATCCCATCGTGGATACGATGCGATCAGGTAGGGCATCCACCGGACAGCATCTGCATCTGTGAGGAGGATCAGCCTTCATGGGGCGTCGGCTCGTGCCGCTTACGCTGGACAACCTTCAGGACGTTCCCCACCGTTGCCGTTCGTGCGTCTTCTGGGAGCTCGACCCTGTCAGCGGCGAAGCGGCAGTCAAGGGGGGCACGGCCGCCCTGGAGAAGGAAGCCTGGATCTCCGCGGTCCTGCTGGACTGGGGCTCGTGCGGCCGGGTCGTGTACGTCGATGACGTACCGGTGGGCTTCGTCCTCTACGCTCCGCCGGCCTACGTCCCCCGCTCGACGGCCTTCCCCACGAGCCCGGTGTCACCGGACGCCGTCCAGCTGATGACGGCCTTCGTGATGCCCGGTTACCAGGGGCAGGGGCTGGGCCGGGTGCTCGTGCAGGCGGTGGCCAAGGATCTGCTGCGCCGGGGCTTCAAGGCGATCGAGGCGTTCGGGGACGCCCGCTGGAAGGAGCCCGCTTGCCTGCTGCCCGCCGACCATCTCCTCGCCGTGGGCTTCAAGACGGTCCGCCAGCACCCCACGCACCCCCGGCTACGGCTGGAACTGCGGTCGACGCTCTCCTGGAAGGAAGACGTGGAGATGGCACTCGACCGACTCCTGGGAGCCGTCCAGAAGGAGCCGGCGCTCAGACCGCTCTAGTTCTGGGCGGCTGCCGCGCGCGAGGTCCTTCTCTGCGAATGGGCCAACCCAGGAGGGTTGGCCCATTCGTGTTTCACGTGAAACGTCACTCGGCGATGAACTCATCCAGGTCGCGGAGAAGCGCGGCCTTGGGCTTGGCGCCGACGATGGTCTTGGCAACCTCGCCGCCCTGGTAGACGTTCAGGGTGGGGATGGACATGACGCCGTACTTGGCAGCCGTGCCCGGGTTCTCGTCGATGTTGAGCTTGACGATCTCGATCTTGTCGCCGTGCTCGGCAGCGATCGCCTCCAGGGACGGAGCGATCTGGCGGCACGGGCCGCACCATTCCGCCCAGAAGTCCACGAGGACAGGCTTGTCGCTCTTGAGGACTTCCTGATCGAAGGAGTCGTCGGTCACAATCTTCAGGTTGCCGGCCACGGAGGGCTCCTTACCTTGGTCGTGCGGTGGGGCGGGGAGAGGGAAGAGTCAGACTGCGGTCTTCTCGGGTTCCGCCTGCTCCTCGTCGGCGAGGGCGGCGAGGTAACGCTCGGCGTCCAGAGCGGCGGAGCAGCCGGTGCCGGCCGCGGTGATCGCCTGGCGGTAGGTGTGGTCGACCACGTCACCGGCGGCGAAGACACCGGTGACATTGGTGCGGGTGGAGGGCGCGGCGACCTTCAGGTAGCCCTCCTCGTCCAGGTCCAGCTGGCCCTTGAACAGCTCGGTGCGCGGGTCGTGGCCGATCGCGATGAACAGACCCGTCACGGGCAGCTCGGACAGCTCGCCGGTCTTGACATTGCGCAGCTTCAGGCCGGAGAGCTTCTGGTCGCCCTCGATCTCGGCGACCTCGCTGTCCCAGACGAACTTGATCTTCGGGTCACCGAAGGCGCGCTCCTGCATCGCCTTGGAGGCGCGCAGGGTGTCCCGGCGGTGGACGACCGTCACGGACTTGGCGAACCGCGAGAGGAAGGTGGCCTCCTCCATCGCGGTGTCGCCACCGCCGATCACGGCGATGTCGTGCTCCTTGAAGAAGAAGCCGTCGCAGGTGGCGCACCAGGAGACACCACGGCCGGAGAGCGCGTCCTCGTTGGGCAGGCCCAGCTTGCGGTGCTGGGAGCCCGTGGTGACGATGACGGCCTTGGCCCGGTGGACCGTGCCCGCGGTGTCGGTGACGGTCTTGATCTCACCGGTGAGGTCGACGGAGACGATGTCGTCCGGAACCAGCTCGGCGCCGAAGCGTTCGGCCTGAGCGCGCATGTTGTCCATGAGGTCGGGGCCCATGATGCCGTCACGGAAGCCCGGGAAGTTCTCCACCTCGGTGGTGTTCATCAGCGCACCACCCGCGGTGACGGCGCCTTCGAACACCAGGGGCTTCAGCGACGCACGGGCGGTGTAGAGCGCCGCCGTGTAGCCTGCGGGCCCGGAGCCGATGATGATCACGTTACGGACGTCGCTCACGGCTTGATTCCTCGTCTCTGGTCTGCGTCAGTCGACCGGGGCGAATCCCTTTCGGGACTCCCACCCCACCCAACGGATCCTACGGGGCGCGCATTCCCGGTGTGTCCGGGCACACGCGGGGCCCGGGGCGGCCGAAGGAAGGTTCCCGGCGATTCAGGGGCGCGCGACGGACTGCTTCAGCAGAACCGTGCCGGCCGAAGCCGTCTGCCCGTGGACGCAGGCCGCGTCGACCACGTACGCGGTGACCCGCTCGCTGTCCTGGGCGTCGGCCACGACGACGAGGTAGGCGGCCTTCCCCGCGTACGTTCCCGTCTTGGCTCCCAGGACGTCGGTGTTCTGCCGGAGCGCCTGCCGGACGCAGTCGGGGACGGGAACCGCGGTCTGGATGAAGGTGTTCGGCGCCTCGGTCGATCCCGGCGTGCCGGACCCGCCGTCGGAGTTCAGCCGGGGCCGCTCGCTGCCCCGCTGCAACCCCTTCTTGGTGGTGAGGAGGGTCGCCACCTGGTGCTGGACGCTGTCACCGGAGAAGCTCTCCGCGGAGGGGGTCGGTGTCCCGTGGGCCGTCGTGTGGCCGCCGTTGTCGCCGAGTGACGGCAGGACCAGGCTCCCGGCGCCCAGTACCGCGGCCGTGAGTACGGCACCCACCACGAACCGCCCGCGCCGGCGGCCTCGCCTGTCCTTGCGTCCCGGCCCGGTCGCCGCGCGTGGACGCCCCGTCGGACGGTCGGCGGGGTGATCGGCGGAGGTCGATGTTTCACGTGAAACATGGCCCCCGGTGTCCTCGTCGTCAACGGTCGGTGGTGTCTCGGCGACAAGGGCGGCGTCGATACGCGCGGCCACCTCGTCCGGCATCCGCTCCACCACCGGCACAGAGCCCAGCAGCCCCCGGATCTCCTCCAGCGAGGCGTACACCTCCGCGCACGCCTCGCAGGCGTCCAGATGACGCCGTACGTCCGTGTCGCGGTCCGGTGTGAGCAGGCCTTCGGTGAGGTCGGAGATCTCGGCGACGTCCGGGTGCCCGGCCGTGTCCGTCGTGGAAGTCACGCTCGCCCACCTCCGCCCTTCGCTACTGCTGAATCGCTCGGTCCCACATCCTCGGGGTGCCCGCCCGGGGATCCCGTCGCCGGTGGGACGGATGTCCCCGGCCCCCGGTTCCGTCCCCGGCCGGCTTCTTTTCCGCTCCCGCTGCGGCCGGGCGTCGGATCGCCGGTGCCTTCGGGTCGCAGGTGCGTGAGCAGGGGCAGCAGTCTGGCTCTGCCCCGGGCGCACCGGCTCTTCACCGTCCCCGTGGGCACGTCCAGGATCCGCGCGGCCTCCGCCACGGGATACGCCTGCATGTCCACGAGGATCAGGGCGGTGCGCTGCTCCGGCGGAAGGGTGCCGAGCGCTTCGAGGAGCTGGCGGTGTACGTCCTTGCGCTCGGCTGGAGCCGCAGCGGACTCGTGCGGCTCCAGCAGCTGCTCCAGCCGTTCGGTGTCGTCGACCGGAGCCGTCTTCCGGGAGGCGGTCTTGCGTGCCCGGTCCAGGCAGGCGTTCACCGTGATCCGGTGCAGCCAGGTCGTGACGGCCGACTGGCCCCGGAAGGTGTGGGCGGCCCGGTAGGCCGACACCAGGGCGTCCTGCACCGCGTCAGCGGCCTCCTCGCGGTCCCCGAGGGTTCGCAGGGCGACCGCCCAGAGCCGGTCCCGGTGCCGCCGCACAAGCTCACCGAAGGCCTCGGGGTCGCCTGCCACGTGGCGGGCGAGCAGGTCGCTGTCGCCCACTCCGTCGTATCCGGCGCCCTCCGCCATCTGCCCCCTCCGGTCCGGGTGAGACGTCAGCCCGTGAACTTCACTTCACCGATGGCCTGCTTGTAGCCCGCGCTGGCGTACAGAGTGGAGTCGTACCCCGAGGTCGGCACGGCCGTCAGCCAGACCAGTACATATTGCGTCTTGACCGGCTTGGTGACCTTCACCGTGGCGGTGGTGCCCGTGGTCGTGACGCTGCCGAGCTTCGTCATGGAGTCCAGCGACGCCGGCGTCAGCGAGTCCGTGGCGTACAGCTCGACCGTCGTGTGGTCACCGCCGTAACGCAGGTCCAGGGTGGCGGTGCTGAGCTGCTTCGCCGAGCCGAGGTCGTACACGATGCCGACGCCCGGCTTGTACGGCGCGAACGTCGGTCCCTCGGTGTAGCTCTTGGTCTTCCAGTACGTCGAGGTGTCGCCGTCGTACGTCTTGGATTCGGCACCGGAGTTCTGGGGGTCGCCCTTGGCGACGAACTCCTGCCCGTTCTGGATCTTTATCGGCGTCGGCTTCGGCTTCACGGCGTTCTTGTCGCCGCCGTCCGTCGTCTCGGTCTTGTGGGTGTCGTCCGACTTCTCGCCCTGGCCCATCAGGGTGTCCGCCAGCTGCCAGCTGCCCAGGCCGAGGGCGGCGATGAGCAGGGCCGACACCGCCCACTTCAGGGCCTTTCCGGTGCGGCTCTGGAGCGGGGGCGGCGGAGCCGTGATCGGCTGGGTGGCACCGGGGTGCGGCGCCGGGCGGCCGTACGTGCCCTGCTGGTAGGTCGTGCGCTGGTAATCCGGCGGGGTCGCGAACGCCGGCTCGGGCGGGCGGATGCGCGGCATCTCGCCGATCGCCTTCACCAGCTCCTCCGGCGTGGTGCACGGCGCCTCGTGCCGGGACGCCGTGGCCCCGTCGTTGACGAGGGCGCGCATGGCCAGCTCGGACAGGCCGCGGTGCACACCGGCCCGCACCTGGTCCGGGGCGATGAGACCGATGTCCTTGGGGAGGCCGGACAGCCCGTAGGCGTCGTTCTCGTAGGGCCAGCGCTGGGTCAGCGCCGCGTACAGCAGGGCGCCGATCGCCTCGGTGTCGGCGCGCTGCGGGGTGTCGGAGCTGATGCCCCGCAGCGCCGCGTTCACCGCCAGGCCCCGGATGCGCCACTGGCCGGTGGAGGCGCGCAGGACGGCGTTCGGGTTCAGCCGCAGATGGGCGAGGCCCTCCCGGTGCGCGGCCGCCATGGCGGAGGCGACCTGACTGGCCATCTGGTAGGCGTCGTGCGGCTCCAGCGGGCCGGCGGCGAGGAGTGCGGACAGCTCGGTGGCGTCGGGCAGCCACTCGTGGACGACATAGACGAGGTCGTTCTCCTCGACGGCGTCGAGGACCTGGACGAAGCGTGGATCACCGAGCAGGGCGGACGAACGGGCGGCGGCGAGGACGGAACGGGCCCGGGCGTGGTCCGCGGGCAGTACATGGATGCCGACGGCACGACGGAGTTTCTCGTCGACCGCACGCCAACTGCTGAATCCGTCCAGACGGGTGACGCACTCCTCCAGCCGGTAGCGCCTGGCGAGCTTGTGACCGCTGTGCAGCTCGGGAGGTGACGTCTTCCGTCCGGGACCTTCGGTACCGCCGCTCCCCTGCGCCTCGTCGCTGTCCGTGTCCCGCTCCGGGTTCTTGGCCACCCCGTCGGCCGTGGACTGGTCCGCCTTCGCGGTCAGCGGCTGCTCGCCGCTGTTGTCTGCCACGTCGACGGCAGCCGTGCTCCGTTCCGCCACCGTCGTCCCTGCCTCCCCATCCGTTGCACGCTGTCCGACGCCGAAACCAATTGTGCCCACAGTCCGCCGCTATGCACGACACGCGGCGGCGGACGATGGTTGTGCGGCTACCCCCGCCTCAACGACCCAGGCGCCCGCGCACCATGCCGACGAGCGCGTTGAGTTCCTCGATGCGCATCCGGCGCGCGGCGACGAAGAAGACGCCGAACAGGACCACACTGCCGACGAGCAGCGCGGCGAACGAGCCGACGACGCCCTGGCCGAGGGTGTGGCCGATGCCGTAGCAGGCCGCGCCGCTGAGCAGGGCCGCCGGAACGGAGGCGATGCCCAGCCGCGCGTACGTCCGCAGCACCCGGGAGCCGTCCAGGTCCCCGCCGAGCCGCTTACGCAGCCGGCGCCAGGCGACACCCACACCGATGGCGTAGGCGAGACCGTAGGCGGCGGCCATGCCGACGACCGCCCAGCGCGCCGGCAGCAGGAAGTAGCACAGCGCCGCGGCGCCCGCGTTGACCGCGGCCACGATGACCGTGTTGTAGAAGGGGGTCCGGGTGTCCTCGTAGGCGTAGAAGGCGCGCAGGACGACGTACTGCACGGAGTAGGGGATCAGGCCGAGGGCGAAGGCCATCAGCATGTAGCCCATGTTGGTGGCCGAGCCGGTGCCGGCGGAGCCGAAGACCAGGGTGCACATCGGGATACCGAGCGAGATGAACCCGAAGGCGATGGGCACGATGGCGACCGCGGTGGTGCGCAGGCCCTGGGAGATGTCGTCGCGGACGGCACCCGAGTCCCCCTCCGCGGCCGAGCGGGAGATCCGCGGCAGCAGGGCGGCCATCAGGGACACGGTGATGATGGCCTGCGGCAGACCCCAGATCAGCTGGGCGTTGGCGTAGGCGGCGAAGCTGGTGCCCGCGACGCCGGAGTCCTTGCCCGCGGCGATGGACAGCTGGGTCACCACCAGCGCGCCCGCCTGGTTGGCGAGGACGAAGAGCACCGTCCACTTGGCGAGCATTGCGGCCTTGCCCAGACCGTGGCCCCGCCAGTCGAAGCGCAGCCTGATCCGGAAGCCGGTCTCGCGCAGATAGGGGATCATCGCCAGGGCCTGGACGACCAGGCCGAGCAGGACACCGACGCCGAGCAGGCGCTGGCCCTCCGGCGGGATGCTGTCGACCGTCAGGTGCGAGTGCGAGGCGCTGCCGTAGACCCAGATGAACATGCCGAGCGTCACGATGATGACGATGTTGTTCAGGACCGGGGTCCACATCATCGCACCGAACTTGCCGCGGGCGTTGAGGATCTGCCCCATCACCACGTGGACGCCCATGAAGAAGATCGAGGGCAGGAAGTAGCGGGTGAAGGTGACCGCCACCTCGTTCGCGGCCGGGTTGTTGGCCACGGGGTTGGCCAGCGCCCGCACCAGCAGGGGCGCGCCGAGCATCGCGAGTCCGGTCAGCGCGGCCAGGGCCACCATGACGAGGGTCAGCAGCCGGTTGGCGAAGGCCTCGCCGCCGTCCTCGTCCTCCTTCATGGAGCGCACCAGCTGCGGCACGAACACGGAGTTCAGACCGCCGCCGACGGTGAGGATGTAGATCATGGTCGGCAGCTGGTAGGCCACCTGAAAGGAGTCGGCGAGGAAGCCGAGGCCCAGTGCGGCGGCGATCAGCGCGGAGCGGACGAAGCCGGTGAGGCGGGAGACCATCGTGCCCGCCGCCATGACCGCGCTGGACTTCAGCAGCCCGGTGGCCCGCCCGCCCTTCTTGGCGGGAGCGGCCGTGGCGGGCTCCGGTTCGACGATCACGGGCGGGCCTGCGGTCTCCGGAGCGCCGGCGGGGGCGGGCACCGGGGACTGCGGCGGATATCCGGCGTCCGCGTACGGGTGGGCCTGCTGCGTGCCCTGGCCGTGCGGCCGCGGGTACTGGCCGGGGCCGAGCCCGGCGCCCGGTCCGGCGGACGGTGCCGAGACGGCCGGGGAATCCATGGGCGTGTGGCCGCCGCCCTGCTGCTGGTCCTTGAAGAGATGCGCGAAGGCGTCCGGCTCGTGGTACTCCTCGCCGGAGTGCGTGACCAGGTCGTCCACGCCGACGAACTGGGTCGTGCGCGGATCCTCGCCGTGGGGCAGGTACTGGGTGGGGCCCGCCGGCTCCGGTGCCGGGGTCTGCGCCCACACGTTCGGGTCGGGGGCGTAGGGCGACTGGGCGGGCGGGGCGTACAGCGGCTGCTGCTGGTCGTACGGGCCCGGGGGCGGCGGCGGGTGCGCGGCGCGGTCGTACAGCGCCTCGGCGACCGGGTCCTGGGCGGCCAGGTCGTGCGCCCGGTAGGGGTCCTGCTCGTAGGCGTCCTGGAGGTACATGTCCGCCGCGTGCTGCGGCGGCACCTGGCCGGGCTCGGGCGGCGGCTCGGGGTAGCCCGAGCCGGCCGCGCCCTGACCGCGGTCACCGTCGTACGGCGCGTTCATGCTTACCCCACCTCATCGTCCCGGGCCCACCGGCCACGACATCGCTCAACGGTCCACTCTCTCACCCGTCCCGGACGGGTCGGCGCTTTCCGGTGCGGTGTCCGGCGCAGGGTCACTCGGCTGCTCCGGGTCCTCCGCCCCGGAGGCGGAGCCGGACTCCTCCGGGAGACGGTCTCCGGGCGCTCCGGGGTTCCCGGGCTCGTCCGCGCCCTCCCCCGCCGTGCCGGGACCGTCCTCGCCGGCCTGGCGGGCGGCGGCACGCTTGCGCTGGGTGTACATCCGGAAACCGGCGAGCACCAGGAGCAGGACACCGCCGCCGATGACCAGCATCACCGTGGGCGTGACCTCGGTGACCTTCACATCGAAGCTGACGGCGTCACCGTAGGGCTGGCCGTCCTCGGTGAACAGCTGGGCGAGGACCGTCACCCGGCCGTTGGCGTTGGCCGAGGTGGTGAACTTCACCGACTGGCTGTGACCGCCGGAGATCTCCACACGCTGCTCGTCGTACGGCTTGCCGCCGATCTTCAGCCGGGTCGGCATGGTCGAGGTGAGGCGCAGTACCAGGTGGCCGACGGGCTGGACGAGGTTGTTCTGGACGGTCACCGGGATGGTGGCGCTGCGACCCGAGAGCTTGGTCTCCGACTTGTCGATCAGCTTGACCTGGTCGGCCAGGTCGTCGACCCAGGCCTCCACGCCGTCGCGGTAGCTGTCCGACTCATCGCTCCGGCCACGCCAGGACGTGGACATCTCGCGGTTTATGGCCCGCCCGAACGGCGTGACGACCCGGGACTGCTTGGAGAGGACCACCCGGAACCGGTCGAGCTTGTCCTGGGTGCGGGCGATCTGCTCGAAGGCCGTCCTCGGCAGCTCCTGCCGGCGCAGGGAGGAGGGGTAGGCGGACCTCGACGGGATGCGGGTGGTGGCGCCCGGGTCGGGCTTGTCCTTGGCAGCGGCGGTGAGGTTCTGGGACTGGGACCAGGTGCCGCCCTGGAGCGCCTTCAGCGCCGCCGCCATCGCCTGCGCCTGGCTCGCCGTGGGCGTGCGCTGCGGGGCGACGACGATGCTGCGCTGCTTGTCCGTCTGCGCGTTCAGCTCCAGGCTCTGGGCCAGGAACCGCTGGACGGCGAGGGTGGCCGAGCCCGCCTTCGTCAGGTCGTCCTCGAATGCCGTGGACAGCCGGGCGTCGGCGACCACCGCCGTGGTGCCGCCGCCGACCGGCCTGGCGGACGACGGCGTGTACGACAGCCTGGCGGTCTCCTGGAGGCTGTCGCTGCGGGCGATCACCCGGTCGGCACCGGCGGAGGTCGCGACCTTCATGATCGACGGGTCCACGGCGCCGTCCACCGGCCAGGCGAAGTCGGTGCTCGGCGTGACGTGGAGCACCGTTTTGATGGTGGTCGCGGCGACGTCGGTGGCGTCCTTGAGGTGGCTGAGTGAGCCGGTGACGCTGGTGCCGCTGTGCGCCAGGGAGGCGAGGTCCGGGTCGCCGAACGGCAGCGCGACGACCTCCTTGCCTGCCACCGCCTTCTGCAGCCCCGCCAGCCACTGCTTGGCGACCGCCTGGTGCTCCCGCGGGCCGGGCGTGCTGGTGCCGTCCGGGCCCTGGAGCCGGTAGTTGCCGGCGGCCATGGCGTCGACCGAGGCCAGCAGGTCCGGGTCGATCACCCAGGTGATGTCCAGGTCCTTGCCCAGCTCCACCATCCGCGCCAGCCGGCCGCCGGGGGACAGCTCCTTGGCCAGGTCGTCGTCGAGGAACTCCGGTGTCTGCGCGTCGCCCGCGCCCGTCTTGGCGGTCATGTGGACCCTGGAGATCAGCGGCCACAGGAACGTCGTCTTCGTCTTGGTGTCGGCGTCCGACGACTGCCACGGCAGGAACGTCCGCTGGATGCCGAGCACCTGGTCCCAGGGCTGGGCGGAGGTCCGGCCGGAGAGGGCGACCCCGAACTCGTAGACCCCGTCCCCGCCGAGGTCGAGCTTGTCCACGGGGACGGAGATGGTGAAGTGCTCGGCGACGCCCGGGGCCAGCTTGGCGAAGTTCTCCTCGTACTTGTCACCGACGTCGGTGCCGGTGCTGCCCTGCGTGTCGTCGGCGTGCCGGGCGACGGAGTCGATGGCCGAGCGGGTGGTCAGCGGGGGGCCCACTCGCAGCCCCACATGGGCGTCGGTGACGGCCTGCCTGCCCCGGTTGGTCACCGTGCCGGACACGGTCAGCGTGTCGCCGTCCGTGGGGGCGCTGGGACTGAGCGAGTCCAGGGAGACGGACACCCCGTCGGAGGAGGCGGCCTCCGCGGGCCCGGCCGCGGGCAGCTGGAGCAGACCGGCCAGCAGCGGCGCCCCGCAGAGCAGTGCTCCGGCGCGCCGCAGCCACCGGCGGGCAGGTGAGGCACTGGTCCTCTGGAAGTCAGCCGCCTCGGCCACGCGCTCGCCCGTCCCTCGTCGTCGTCAGTGGTCGTCGGAATGTGCGTCCACGCATGGTAACGATGTGCGCTGAACGGAAGTGCCGCGGTCTCCGCCACAAGATCGAAGGACGGTCGCGACCCGTCCTCTATATCCAGTATCGAGGGAAGAGCGCCCGTACGCCGCGAGAGCAGTGCTTGCAGCGGGTATGCCGGGAGCTGTCCGCACCGCCGTTATGGGGGCGCCCCTGGTCGCGCGGGGCACGTACCCTCTTCTGTTGTGCCGAACCCCAACGAAGACACTCCCTCCGCCCTGAGCCAGGCGCAGCAGCGCGCGGTCGCCGAACTGCTGCGGGTGGCCCCCGTCGCCGACGATCTCGCCCGCCGATTCCAGCAGGCCGGCTTCTCGCTCGCCCTCGTCGGCGGATCGGTCCGCGACGCGCTGCTCGGCCGGCTCGGCAACGACCTGGACTTCACCACCGACGCCCGCCCCGAGGACGTACTGAAGATCGTCCGACCATGGGCGGACTCCGTCTGGGAGGTGGGCATCGCCTTCGGCACGGTCGGCGCGCACAAGGGTGGCTACCAGATCGAGATCACCACCTACCGGTCGGAGGCGTACGACCGCACCTCCCGCAAGCCGGAGGTGTCCTACGGCGACTCCATCGAGGAGGACCTGGTCCGCCGTGACTTCACGGTCAACGCCATGGCCGTGGCACTGCCGGAGAAGGAGTTCATCGATCCGCACGGCGGCCTGGAGGACCTCGCGGCACGAGTGCTGCGCACGCCGGGCACGCCCGAGGAGTCGTTCTCGGACGATCCCCTGCGCATGATGCGGGCCGCCCGGTTCGCCGCCCAGCTGGACTTCACGGTCGCCCCCGAGGTCGTCACCGCCATGACGGAGATGTCCGGGCGCCTGGAGATCGTCTCGGCGGAGCGGATCCGGGACGAGCTGAACAAGCTTGTCCTGTCCGGGCACCCGCGCAAGGGTCTGACCCTGCTCGTCGACACCGGGCTCGCCGGGCATGTGCTGCCCGAGCTGCCGGCGCTGCGCCTGGAGAGCGACGAGCACCACCGGCACAAGGACGTCTACGAGCACACGCTGATCGTCCTGGAGCAGGCGATCGAGCTGGAGCAGGAGGGCCCGGACCTCACGCTCCGCCTGGCCGCGCTGCTGCACGACATCGGCAAGCCGCGCACCCGCCGGTTCGAGAAGGACGGACGGGTCTCCTTCCACCACCACGAGGTGGTCGGCGCCAAGATGACCAAGAAGCGCATGACCGCGCTGAAGTACTCCAACGAGCTGGTGAGGGACGTCTCCCGGCTGGTCGAACTCCACCTGCGCTTCCATGGTTACGGCACCGGGGAGTGGACGGACTCGGCGGTCCGCCGGTACGTCCGTGACGCGGGCCCGCTGCTGGACCGCCTGCACAAGCTGACCCGCTCCGACTGCACCACGCGCAACAAGCGCAAGGCGGCGGCGCTGTCCCGGGCCTATGACGGCCTGGAGGAGCGCATCGCCCAGCTCCAGGAGCAGGAGGAGCTGGACGCCATCCGCCCCGACCTGGACGGCAACCAGATCATGGAGATCCTCGGCATCGGTCCCGGTCCGGCCGTCGGCAAGGCGTACAAGCACATGCTGGAGCTGCGCCTGGAAAACGGTCCGATGGGGCATGACGGCGCGGTGACGGCTCTCAAGGAGTGGTGGGCCGCGCAGGACTGAGTGAGGGCCGGGCGATGTTTCACGTGAAACACCCGCCTGAACGAGGACACCGAGGGGCGATGTTTCACGTGAAACATCGCCCCTCGCGCTGTCTCACTGGCGCTGGACGTCCCGCAGGCGCCGGAAGCGGGCCAGTCCGGCGGCGGTCACGCCGTAGATGACGGCGACGAGCACCACCAGCACCGCCGAGCGACCGTCCGGCGGGAGCATCAGGGCCGCCACTCCGGCCGCGCCGACGAAAGCGACATTGAAGAGCACGTCGTACACGGAGAAGATCCTGCCGCGGAAGCCGTCCTCGACGCAGGCCTGGACGATCGTGTCCGTGGCGATCTTGGCTCCCTGGGTGATCAGCCCCAGAACGAACGCCGCGACCATCAGCGGCCCGGTGGCGAACGGAAGACCCAGGGCCGGTTCCAGCACCGTGGCCGTCCCGGAACACACCGCGATCCAGCCGACGGGGCCGAGCCGTCCCGCCGCCCAGGGCGTCACCACCGCCGCCGCGAAGAATCCCGCGCCGGACAGCGCCAGTGCCACTCCCAGCAGCCGCAGCCCTTCCTCGGGGGTGTCGGCGAGGGCGTAGCGGCAGAGCATGAGCAGCAGGACGAGGAGTGCGCCGTAGCAGAAGCGCATCAGCGTCATCGCGGTCAGGGCCGAGGCCGCCTGCCTGCGCTGCGGCGCCGCCAGGTGCCGGACGGCGGCGAGCAGCTCGCGTGCCGTCTCGGCGAGCACCGTGGCCAGACGCGGGCGCGCCGCGTGCCGGTCGGGGCCGAGGAGACCGGGCGCCAGTCTCAGGGACGCGAGGCTCGCGCACCCGTACAGGAAGGCACCCGCCAGGACCACGGCCGCGTCGGAGCCGGAGGCCACGATCCGTACCCCGAAGGCCAGGCCGCCGCCGGCGGTCGCGGCGAGGGTGCCGGCGGTCGGGGAGAGCGAGTTGGCCAGCACCAAGCGCTCGGCGTCGACGACCCGGGGCAGGGCGGCGGACAGCCCGGCGAGGACGAAGCGGTTGACGGCGGTGACGCACAGCGCCGAGGCGTAGAAGAGCCAGTCGGGGGCGTCGCCGATCATCAGGACGGCGGTGGCCGCGGCCAGCAGGGCGCGCAGCAGGTTGCCGTAGACGAAGACCTGCCGGCGGCGCCACCGGTCCAGCAGGACCCCGGCGAAGGGGCCGACCAGGGAGTAAGGGAGCAGCAGGACCGCCATCGCCGAGGCGATCGCCGTTGCCGAGGTCTGCTTCTCCGGGGAGAAGACGACGTACGCGGCGAGTGCGACCTGGTAGACGCCGTCGGCCCCCTGGGACAGCAGGCGGACGGACAGCAGGCGCCGGAAATTCCTCAGGCGCAGCAGGACGCGCAGGTCACGGACGACGGGCATGGACCACACCCTCACACATGCGGAAGGTCCCCGGGTCGCGGGACCCGGGGACCTTCACAGCCCTGGCAGGAGCGTTCTCGTGCGAGCGGGGGCGCCGGACGTCCTAGCGCTCGACCTCACCGCGGATGAACTTCTCGACGTTCTCGCGGGCCTCGTCGTCGAAGTACTGGACCGGCGGGGACTTCATGAAGTACGAGGACGCCGACAGGATCGGGCCGCCGATGCCGCGGTCCTTGGCGATCTTCGCGGCGCGCAGGGCGTCGATGATGACACCCGCGGAGTTCGGGGAGTCCCAGACCTCCAGCTTGTACTCCAGGTTCAGCGGGACGTCACCGAAGGCGCGGCCCTCGAGGCGGACGTAGGCCCACTTGCGGTCGTCCAGCCAGGCTACGTAGTCGGACGGGCCGATGTGGACGTTCTTCTCGCCGAGGTCCCGGTCGGGGATCTGGGAGGTGACGGCCTGCGTCTTGGAGATCTTCTTGGACTCCAGGCGCTCGCGCTCGAGCATGTTCTTGAAGTCCATGTTGCCGCCGACGTTCAGCTGCATCGTGCGGTCCAGGATGACACCGCGGTCCTCGAACAGCTTCGCCATGACGCGGTGCGTGATGGTGGCGCCGACCTGGGACTTGATGTCGTCACCGACGATCGGGACACCGGCCTCGGTGAACTTGTCCGCCCACTCCTTGGTGCCGGCGATGAAGACCGGGAGGGCGTTGACGAAGGCGACCTTGGCGTCGAGAGCGCACTGGGCGTAGAACTTCGCCGCGTCCTCGGAGCCGACCGGCAGGTAGCAGACCAGGACGTCGACCTGCTTGTCCTTCAGGACCTGGACGACGTCGACCGGCTCGGCGTCCGACTCCTCGATGGTCTGGCGGTAGTACTTGCCGAGGCCGTCGAGCGTGTGGCCGCGCTGCACGGTGACACCGGTGCTGGGCACGTCGCAGATCTTGATGGTGTTGTTCTCGGAGGCGCCGATGGCGTCGGCGAGGTCGAGACCGACCTTCTTGGCGTCGACGTCGAACGCGGCGACGAACTCGACGTCGCGCACGTGGTAGTCACCGAACTGCACGTGCATCAGGCCGGGGACCTTGGACGCCGGGTCGGCGTCCTTGTAGTACTCGACTCCCTGCACCAGCGACGCGGCGCAGTTGCCCACGCCGACGATGGCTACGCGAACCGAACCCATTCCGGTTGCTCCCTGTGTGTACGAGTGAGGCCCTGACTGGGTCTCACGTGGCGGTGTCGTCGGGCGTATCCGTCCCGGGGGTGTCCCCGGGACGGGGCAGGCCGCCCGTCGATCCAGTGGTGGTGTCCTGCTGAGCGGGCCCCCCGGATACGGAACCCTTGAGGTCCCGACCGGCCCGCTCGCTCTCGATGAGCTCGTTCAGCCAGCGCACTTCGCGCTCCACGGACTCCATCCCGTGGCGCTGGAGCTCAAGTGTGTAGTCGTCGAGGCGCTCCCGGGTGCGCGCCAGGGAGGCGCGCATCTTCTCCAGGCGCTCCTCCAGACGGCTGCGCCGGCCCTCCAGGACGCGCATGCGCACATCGCGCGAGGTCTGCCCGAAGAAGGCGAAACGTGCGGCGAAGTGTTCGTCCTCGTACGCGTCGGGGCCGGTCTGCGAGAGCAGCTCCTCGAAGTGCTCCTTGCCTTCCGCGGTCAGCCGGTAAACGATCTTGGCGCGGCGTCCGGCGAGGGGAGCGGCGAGGGCGTCGTCGTGGGTGTTCCCGGGTTCCTCGATCAGCCAGCCGTTGGCGAGCAGCGTCTTGAGGCAGGGGTAGAGCGTGCCGTAGCTGAACGCGCGGAACACACCGAGTGACGTGTTAAGGCGTTTGCGCAGCTCGTAGCCGTGCATCGGGGACTCCCGGAGCAGGCCGAGCACGGCGAACTCGAGGATGCCGGAGCGCCGGCTCATCGTCGCCTCCTCCCGGTCCCGCAGGTCGGTCCCGCAGGTCTCGCAGTGCCTGTCAGCGTCTTTATCTCGTGCTGATGTATCGACTCGATACATCAGCACGATAGAACGGCCCATCGCAGGCGACAAGGGGGGCGGTGGTGAACGGGATCACATCACCGATTCGCAGGAGGCAACTTGCCTGTTTTGGGGTGAACTTCGTGGCTCGGCGGGTTTCGGCGGTGCGTAGTCTGTGCGGCATGCACACCACCGGGAACCGCGTGATGCCCGGGGAGCGTCGTCGTCCCTGGTGCAGTACGGGTGAATGCAGGACCGATCACATCCGTACTTCGGGGGGACCGGAAACCAGCCGCCGTTCCAGGCGCGCACGGGTGCGCCTGCCCGAGGAGTAATCGTTCGATGAGCGAGCACCGTCGCAAACCGCCGCAGCCGCAGGGAGGCGGACGTGCCGCGGCCCGACGCGGCCAGTCCGGCCCGTCCTCCGGCCGCCGTGCGGCACCGCGAGGCGCCACCGGATCTCCTGCCGACTCCTATGGGGCCCCTTCCTATGGGTCGGAGGCCACGGGTCCGGGAGGCGAGGACCGTCCCTACGGCGGCCGTGCCGAGGCCCGCCGTGCCGCGCAGAAAGGCAGCCGGCGCAGAGCCGACAACACGGCCCCCGGCGGCCGGCGCGGCGACCCGGCCGGGCCGAGCGGCCCCGGGCGGGGGCGGGGCCGCGCGACCACGGCACCCGGCAAGAAGCGGTTCGTCGACTACCCCAGGGTCGGCAAGCACGGCTGGCGACGCTGGGTACCGTCCTGGAAGCTGGTCAGCGGGCTGTTCATCGGCTTCGTCGGCTGCATCGTGGTGATGGTCGGCGTCGGCTACGCGATGGTGCAGGTGCCCGACGAGAACAAGGCCGCCAGGTCCCAGAACAACGTCTACTACTGGGAAGACGGCACCCAGATGGTGGCCACCGGCACCGGCGTCAACCGGCAGAACGTCAGCATCGAGCAGATTCCCGAGGCGATGCGGTTTGCGGTGATCTCCGCCGAGAACAAGTCCTTCTACCAGGACTCCGGTGTCGACCCCATGGGCATCGCGCGTGCCGTCGTCAACATGGCACGGGGCGGTCAGACGCAGGGTGGTTCGACGATCACCCAGCAGTACGTGAAGAACACGTACCTGAGCCAGGACCAGACGCTCACCCGGAAGTTCAAGGAGATGTTCATCTCCATCAAGGTGGGCGCGAAGCTCAACAAGAACGACATCCTGAAGGGCTACCTGAACACCTCGTACTTCGGACGGGGTGCCTACGGCATCCAGGCGGCGGCGCAGACCTACTACGGCAAGAACGCGGTCGACCTCAAGCCGAGCGAGTGCGCCGTCCTCGCGGCGCTGCTCAAGGGCCCGACCTACTACGACCCCGCCGGCAACCAGGACCTGGACAAGTCGGCGAACCCGCAGGCCAACCTGAAACGCTCCCAGGAACGCTGGGCCTGGATCCTCGGCGAGATGCACAAGGACAAGCACCTCACCGACGCCCAGTACCAGGAGGCGATCAAGAAGTACCCGATGCCCGAGGGCCGCAAGGCCACCAAGGGAATGACCGGGCAGATCAGCTACCTGGCCGACACGGCGAAGAAGTACGTCCTCGCCCACTCCGACATCACCGAGGCCCAGTTCGACCAGGGCGGCTACCAGATCTACACGACCTTCGACAAGAACAAGGTCAACGCGCTGGCCAAGGCCGTCAAGAACGTCCAGAAGGAGCGCCTCGACCCGAAGCACCGGGATCTGGACAAGTATGTCCAGTTCGGTGCGGCCTCGGTGAAGCCCGCGGACGGGGCGATCGTCGCGCTGTACGGCGGTGACGGCTACGAGAACGGGCACTTCACCAACAACGCGGACACCTCCGGTGTCCCCGTGGGCTCGACATGGAAGCCGTTCGTGCTTGCCGCCGCCATGCAGTACGGCACCTACAAGTCCGATGGCCAGGGTGTCTCCCCGCTGAGCAAGTACAACGGCAACGACCATCTCAAGGTCTACAAGCCAGATGGGTCGTACTACCTCAACAAGGACAACACGCCCTTCTACCAGAACAACGAGAGCGATCACGCGTGGGGCTACATCAGCCTGCGCAAGGCGATGGAGCAGTCCATCAACACGCCGTTCGTGCAGCTCGGTGTGGATGTGGGGATGACGCACGTCAGGGATGTGGCCAAGTCGGCCGGCATCCTCGACCAGAGCATGTCGCAGAACCTCAACCCGTCGTTCGCCATCGGTACGTCGACGCCCAGCGCGATCCGGATGGCCGACGCCTATGCGACGTTCGCCGCCTCCGGCAAGCGGGCGGACCCGTATTCCGTGACCGCCGTCAAGGCGGACGGCGTCGACGCGCCCAGCTTCGTCAAGCCGAAGCCCGACCCCGTGCAGGCGATGGACGCGAACATCGCCAACAACGTCACGGATGTGCTGGAGAACGTCATCCAGAACGGTACGGGTGAGAAGGCCAAGTCCCTCGGCCGTACGGCGGCGGGCAAGACCGGTACCACCGACGAGAACAAGTCGGCCTGGTTCGTCGGCTACACCCAGCAGCTGTCGACCTCCGTGGCGATGTTCCGTGAGAACCCCAAGGACCACAAGCTGCTGTCCATGAACGGCACGGCGGGTGTGGACTCCATCCACGGTGGCGACATCCCGACGCTTGTGTGGACCGAGTACATGAAGTCCGCGCTCAAGGGCGCGAACGACTCGGGCTTCCCGGACGCCACCGAGATCGGCAAGATCCAGGACGAACCGGGAGCCCCCTCCCCGACCCCCAGCGTCACCATCACGCCGAGCCAGAAGCCGAGTTCCACGCCGAGCCCGTCGCCGAGCCAGACCTCCACCACGCCGTCTCCGTCGGCGAGCGAGTCCTGCCAGTTCGGCGCCTGGGACCCGAACTGCAACGGGAACGGCAACGGCAACGGAGGCGTCGACACCGGTGGCGCCGACGGAGGCGGTGAGACGACACCGTCGCCCACGGCCACCGACACGACCGGTACCGGCACCACCCGAGGAAACGGCAACGGAGGCATCTTCGGAGGCCAGACGGGTTAGCCCGGGATCCGACCGGTTGGCGACCATATCGGCCGCCAGGGGTGTTTCACGTGAAACAGGGGCCGCCGCACCCACCAGGTGCGGCGGCCCCCGGCGTTTTCCCAGGCGGGTACGGCAGGATGTGCCCCATGCCCAGTGCAGAGATGACGCCCGCCAGCATGCCCGAGCCCGAGCCCGCACGGGCCGCCGTGGCAGAGCCGGTGCAGCCGACCAGGGAGGACGGGGTCGCGGCTGCCGGGAGTGAGCTGATCGGTGGTCCCCTGGGGCGGCGCGCGCTGCTCGGGACCTCCTGGTGGACCCCCGTACGGGTCGTGGCGCTCGTGGCGATCGGCATGTTCGCCCTCGGCCTGGTCCAGAAGGCGCCCTGCTACCACAGCGCCTGGTTCTTCGGCGCGAGCAGCCAGTACACGCACGCCTGCTACTCGGACATCCCGCACCTCTACCAGGGCCGTGGGTTCGCCGACCATCTCGTGCCGTACTTCGACAAGCTCCCCGGCGACATGGACTACCTCGAGTACCCGGTGCTGACCGGTGTGTTCATGGAGGTGGCCTCGTGGCTGACGCCGCACAGCGGCAGCATCCAGCACCAGGAGCAGTGGTACTGGTTCGTCAACGCCGGGATGCTGATGGTGTGCGCCGCCGTCATCGCCGTCTGTGTGGCCCGCACCCACCGCCGGCGCCCCTGGGACGGTCTGCTGGTCGCCCTGGCGCCCGCCTTCGCGTTGACCGCGACCATCAACTGGGACCTGCTGGCGGTGGCGCTGACGGCCGCCGCGATGCTGATGTGGGCGCGCGGCCGGGCCATCGCCTTCGGTGTCCTCCTGGGGCTCGCCACGGCCGCCAAGCTGTATCCGGTCGTGCTGCTCGGGCCCCTGCTGGTCCTGTGCTGGCGGGCCGGCAAGTGGCGCGAGTTCTCCAGGGCCGTGGCCGGCGCGGTGGTCGCCTGGCTCGTGGTGAACCTGCCCGTGATGCTCGCGCACGACGCGACGGGCTTCCACATCCGCGAGGGCTGGGCGAAGTTCTACACCTTCAGCCAGGAGCGGGGTGTCGACTTCGGCTCCTTCTGGCTGATCTGGGCGCAGAACTCCGGCAACCCGCCCACAACGACCTTCGTCAACAACGCGGCCATCGTGCTGGTGGTGCTGTGCTTCCTCGGCATCGTCGCGCTGACGTTCACCGCACCGCGCCGGCCGCGCTTCGCCCAGCTGGCCTTCCTGATGGTGGCCGCCTTCGTCCTCACCAACAAGGTCTACTCCCCGCAGTACGTCCTGTGGCTGGTGCCGCTGGCGGTCCTCGCCCGGCCCAAGTGGCGGGACTTCCTGATCTGGCAGGCGTGCGAGGTGGCGTACTTCCTGGGCATCTGGATGTACCTCGCCTACACGACCAGCGGGGACGCCCACAAGGGCCTGCCGACGCAGGGCTACCAGTGGGCGATCGTGGTGCACCTGGTGGGCACGCTGTACCTGTGCGCCGTCGTCGTACGGGACATCCTGATGCCGGAGCGGGACGTGGTGCGCCGGTCCGGTGACGACGACCCCTCGGGCGGCGTGCTGGACGGCGCGGAGGACGCGTTCGTGCTCGGGGCGGCGGCCCACCCGCCGCGCCACGCCGCGTCCTTCGAGGGGTCCCAGGTGGACTGGGGCCGCCCCGGCGAGGCCGCCCACCAGGGTCGTTCGCTCTGAGCGAACGCACGACGACGCCAACTCGAAACGCCGCCGACGAGCGACGCCGTCTGTACACGCGCGAAGGCCGTACCCGGGGGATCCGGATACGGCCTTCGCGCTGTCCTGGACGGTCTCAGCGGTCCACGAGGCGGTCGAACTGGGTCGTGGTGTGTCGCAGATGGGCCACCAGCTCGTCGCCGACCTTGGGCTCGGGAGCGTCCGAGGGCACGAACAGAATCGACACCTGCATGTGCGGCGGCTCGGCGAACCAGCGCTGCTTGCCGCCCCAGACGAACGGCGACAGGTTCCGGTTGACCGTGGCGAGGCCGGCGCGTGCGACGCCCTTGGCGCGCGGCATGACGCCGTGCAGGGCCTTCGGGGCCTCCAGACCCACCCCGTGCGACGTACCGCCCGCCACGACCACCAGGAAGCCGTCCGAGGCCGCCCTCTGCTGCCGGTAGCCGAACCGGTCGCCCTTCGCCACGCGCGTGACGTCGAGGACGGCACCGCGGTACTCGGTGGCGTCGTGGTCCCCCAGCCACAGCCGCGTGCCGATGCGCGCGCGGAACCTGGTCTGCGGGAACTGCTGCTGGAGCCGGGCCAGTTCGTCCGCCTTGAGGTGGCTGACGAACATCGTGTGCAGCGGCAGCCGTGCCGCACGCAGCCGGTCCATCCAGCCGATGACCTCCTCGACGGCGTCCGAGCCGTCGGTGCGGTCCAGCGGCAGGTGGATGGCGAAGCCCTCCAGCCGGATGTTCTCTATGGCCTGGTGCAGCTGGGGCAGGTCCTGCTCGCTGATGCCGTGTCGTTTCATCGAGGACATCACCTCGATGACGACCCGGGCGCCGACGAGGCCGTACACGCCGTCGATCGACGAGACCGAGCGGACGACCCGGTCGGGCAGCGGCACGGGCTCCTCGCCGCGCCGGTACGGGGTCAGCACCAGCAGGTCACCGCCGAACCAGTCCTTGACGCGCGCGGCCTCGTAGGTGGTGCCGACGGCGAGCAGGTCGGAACCGAGCCGAGTGGCCTCCTCGGACAGCCGTTCGTGCCCGAAGCCGTAACCGTTGCCCTTGCAGACCGGGACGAGTCCCGGGAACTGCTCCTGCACGTGCTTGTGGTGCGCACGCCAGCGCGCGGTGTCGACGTAGAGCGTGAGCGCCATGGCCGGACCCGGAACCTTTCTCGTGGCTGCGGTGGATCAGAGGTGTGTGAGGTGTGAGGGCTGTGGAATCAAACGCCCGTGTGGCTCAGCGGCGCGACATGTAGATGTCGAGCGCCTTGTGGAGCAGCTTGTTCAGCGGGAAGTCCCACTCGCCGAGGTACTCGGCGGCCTGGCCGCCGGTACCGACCTTGAACTGGATCAGGCCGAAGAGGTGGTCGGTCTCGTCCAGCGAGTCGGAGATGCCGCGCAGGTCGTAGACGGTGGCGCCGAGCGCGTAGGCATCGCGCAGCATGCGCCACTGCATCGCGTTCGACGGGCGGACCTCGCGGCCGATGTTGTCGGAGGCGCCGTAGGAGTACCAGACGTGGCCGCCGACGATCAGCATCGTCGCCGCGGACAGGTTCACGCCGTTGTGGCGGGCGAAGTACAGCCGCATGCGGTTGGGGTCCTCGGTGTTGAGGGCCGTCCACATGCGCTGGAAGTACGACAGGGGGCGGGGCCGGAAGTGGTCACGGACAGCCGTGATCTCGTACAGCCGCTGCCACTCGGCCAGGTCCTGGTAGCCGCCCTGGACGACCTCGACACCGGCCTTCTCGGCCTTCTTGATGTTGCGGCGCCACAGCTGGTTGAAGTTCTTGTGGACCTCTTCCAGGGAGCGGTTCGCCAGCGGCACCTGGTAGACGTAGCGGGGCTGTACGTCGCCGAAGCCGGCGCCGCCGTCCTCGCCCTGCTGCCAGCCCATGCGGCGCAGCTTGTCGGCCACCTCGAAGGCGCGCGGCTCGATGAAGTCGGCCTCCAGGTCGCGCAGCCGCTTGACGTCCGGGTCCTGGATGCCCCGCTTGATGGTCTCGGCGTTCCAGCGGCGGATGATCACCGGCGGGCCCATCTTCACCGAGAAGGCACCCTGCTGCTTCAGGTGCGCCAGCATCGGCTGGATCCAGTCGTCCAGGTTCGGCGCGTACCAGTTGATGACCGGGCCCTCGGGCAGGTAGGCCAGGTAGCGCTTGATCTTGGGCAGCTGGCGGTAGAGGACCAGGCCGGCGCCGACCAGCTGGCCGCTCCGGTCGAACCAGCCGAGGTTCTCCGAGCGCCACTCCGCCTTCACGTCTGCCCAGGCCGGGACCTGCATGTGGCTCGCCGACGGCAGGCTCTGGATGAAGGCCAGATGCTGCTCGCGACTGATGGTCCTCAGGGTCAGGCTCATTCGGGGCGCTCCTCGGGCTGGTGTGTCCCCATGGGTACAGGGGCTCCGGCTCTCGCGCCGAAGCCTACTGCGCCTTGCGAGCGCCCTGACTGGGCGTAGGGGCCTTGAGCCCCGGCGACGTCAGCTGATGAGCCCACCGAAGAGGCCGCCGTGGGCCATGCCGATCAGGAAACCGACCCCCGCGGCACCGAGTCCGAGGATCAGGAAGAACCGCTGCCGCGTGGTCACCGAGACCCACTGGCCGTAGACGCCGGCGGCCAGCGCCACCAGACCCGTCCACGAGGTCAGCAGGTGGAGGCTGTGGAAGAAGGACGTGATGAAGGACAGCAGGCCCAGGGCGAAGGTCACCGCCATCAGGGCGTCCTGCAGCGGATGGCGCTTGCCGTCCGTGGCGAAGAGGGATCCGGCGGTGTTGGGCTGCAATACCTGTGCCATGGGCACCTCCTGCGGAAGCGGCGCATCGTAGCGCCGCACACACCCGATGTGTACCGATTGTGGGCCTCGGGGGCCGGATTTCAACCGGAAGCGGGTGTGCGGGTAGTCTGTACCGTCTGCACTGGTGTCTGCCCCGACCTGGACCAGGTCACACTGCCCGGCTTCCCTGAGGGAACCCCGATTGTCAGTGGCGGCGGATACCGTTGCGTACGCATCACAACCCTCCTGCCACGGAACGACCGTGGCCGCTGAGTCCAAAGGAGGTGGGTTCCACATGCGTCACTACGAGGTGATGGTCATCCTCGACCCCGATCTGGAGGAGCGCGCTGTCGCCCCCCTGATCGAGAACTTCCTCTCCGTCGTCCGCGAGGGCAACGGCAAGGTGGAGAAGGTCGACACCTGGGGCCGTCGTCGTCTCGCGTACGAGATCAAGAAGAAGCCCGAGGGCATCTACTCGGTCATCGACCTGCAGGCCGAGCCTGCGGTCGTCAAGGAGCTCGACCGCCAGATGAACCTGAACGAGTCGGTCCTCCGGACCAAGGTCCTCCGCCCCGAGATGCACTGAGCCTTCGCGCTCAGCTGATCTCGGGATTCGAGTAGCAGCACCAAGCAGCCAGCAGCAAACCCGCCGAGAGGTTCCCCCATGGCAGGCGAGACCGTCATCACGGTCATCGGCAATCTTGTCGACGACCCCGAGCTGCGCTTCACCCCGTCCGGTGCGGCGGTCGCGAAGTTCCGTGTCGCGTCCACCCCCCGCACCTTCGACCGCCAGACGAACGAGTGGAAGGACGGCGAGAGCCTGTTCCTGACCTGCTCGGTCTGGCGCCAGGCGGCGGAGAACGTCGCCGAGTCGCTCCAGCGAGGCATGCGCGTCATCGTGCAGGGCCGGCTGAAGCAGCGGTCCTACGAGGACCGCGAGGGCGTCAAGCGCACGGTCTACGAGCTGGACGTCGAGGAAGTCGGCCCCAGCCTGCGCAACGCCACGGCCAAGGTCACCAAGACCGCCGGTGGCGCTCGCGGTGGCCAGGGCGGTTACGGCGGCGGTGGCGGCGGCCAGCAGGGCGGCGGCTGGGGCGGAGGCTCCGGTGGCGGCCAGCAGGGCGGCGGCGCTCCGGCCGACGACCCGTGGGCGACCGGCGCTCCCGCCGGTGGCAACCAGGGTGGCGGCGGCTGGGGCGGTGGCTCCGGCGGCAGCGGTGGCGGCTACTCGGACGAGCCCCCCTTCTAGGTCCTCGGACCAAGGGTGGGTCGTACCCCAACTTCTTGATCACACAGGAGATACACCATGGCGAAGCCGCCTGTGCGCAAGCCGAAGAAGAAGGTCTGCGCTTTCTGCAAGGACAAGGTCACGTACGTGGACTACAAGGACACGAACATGCTGCGGAAGTTCATTTCCGACCGCGGCAAGATCCGTGCCCGCCGCGTGACCGGCAACTGCACGCAGCACCAGCGTGACGTCGCCACGGCCGTGAAGAACAGCCGTGAGATGGCGCTGCTGCCCTACACGTCCACCGCTCGCTAAGGGAAGGGTGACCGACTCATGAAGATCATCCTCACCCACGAGGTCTCCGGCCTCGGTGCCGCGGGCGACGTCGTCGACGTCAAGGACGGTTACGCTCGCAACTACCTGATCCCGCGGAAGTTCGCTATCCGCTGGACCAAGGGTGGCGAGAAGGACGTCGAGCAGATCCGTCGCGCTCGCAAGATCCACGAGATCCAGACCATCGAGCAGGCCAACCAGGTCAAGGCTCAGCTGGAGGGCGTGAAGGTCCGTCTGGCCGTCCGCTCCGGCGACGCCGGTCGTCTCTTCGGTTCCGTCACCCCGGCCGACATCGCGTCCGCGATCAAGGCTTCCGGTGGCCCCGAGGTCGACAAGCGCCGCATCGAGCTGGGCGCTCCGATCAAGACCCTGGGCGCCCACGAGACGTCCGTGCGTCTGCACCCCGAGGTTGCCGCCAAGGTCAACATCGAGGTCGTCGCGGCCTGATCGCCGCGTGATCGCCGTGCTCGTCTGAGCCGGTGAAAGGGGCCGCACCCTTCGTGGGTGCGGCCCCTTTCCCATGGCCGGGATCCCATGGCCGGGACGGCATGTTTCACGTGAAACGGTCAGCGGGTCGCGCCCGTCACGATCCAGCGGCCCGAGCGGGCCCGCAGCCACAGGGTCAGCATGCGGATCGTCATCATCAGTGTCATCGCTGCCCAGAGCGCGGTGAGCCCACCGCCGAATGCGGGGACGAGCAGGGCCACCGGAGCGAACACCGCCAGGGTGACGACCATGGCCCCGGCCAGGTAGGGACCGTCGCCCGCGCCCATCAGGACGCCGTCCAGGACGAAGACGATCCCGCAGACCGGCTGCGAGAGTGCCACGAGCAGCAGGGCCGGCAGCGCCGCGCCCTTCACCCCGGAGTCGCTGGTGAACAGGGGCAGAAAGACCGGTCGGGCGACCACCACGAGCAGGCCCAGTACGACCCCGGCCGCGATGCCCCACTGGATCATGCGTCGGCAGGCCAGGCGGGCCCCTGGGGCGTCGTCCGCGCCGAGATAGCGGCCGATGATGGCCTGCCCCGCGATGGCGATCGCGTCGAGTGCGAAGGACAGCAGGCTCCACAGGGACAGGACGATCTGGTGCGCGGCGATGTCGGCGTCACCGAGTCGTGCCGCGACCGCTGTGGCGATCATGAGGATCGCCCGCAGGGACAGCGTGCGGATCAGGAGGGGGACGCCGGCCTGGGCCGAGGCCCGGATGCCGGCGGCGTCGGGCCGCAGGGAGGCGCCGTAACGCCGGGCTCCGCGGACGACGACGGTCAGATAGACGGCGGCCATGCCGCACTGGGCGATGACCGTGCCCCAGGCCGAACCGGCGATGCCGAGTCCGGCGCCGTAGACCAGTCCCGCGTTGAGCGCGGCGTTGGCGACGAAGCCGGCGACGGCGACGTAGAGCGGGGTCCTGGTGTCCTGCAGGCCGCGCAGCACTCCGGTCGCGGCCAGGACGATGAGCATGGCGGGGATGCCCAGGGCCGAGACGCGCAGATAGGTGGTGGCGTAGGGGGCCGCGGTGGTGGAGGCGCCGAAGAGGTCCACGATGCCGGGGGCCAGGGGCAGGACGACGGCGATGACGGCGAGGCCGAGCAGCAGGGCCAGCCAGATGCCGTCCATTCCCTGGCGGATGGCCGCCGGGAGATCACCGGCGCCGACGCGGCGGGCCACGGCGGCCGTGGTGGCGTAGGCGAGGAAGACGAAGATGCTCACGGCGGTCGTCAGGAGCGCGGAGGCGACGCCGAGACCGGCGAGCTGGGCGGTCCCGAGATGGCCGACGATCGCACTGTCCGCCATGACGAAGAGAGGCTCGGCGACGAGAGCGCCGAAGGCCGGGACGGCCAGCGCGACGATTTCTCGGTCGTGCTGACGCCGGGTGGCCTTGGGGATCTCTGGAGCCTGTGTCATGAGCATCAATGTAATCGTCCACAGGTAAGAGATGCAACTGACTTGTGCTCCTTACTTCTCGGTCGGAGGCGTGTCCTTTCGGGTGCCGTTCGAGGCGATCTTGGCCCGACTGGGGAAGTTTTTTCTCTGCACAGCCGGTGGATCGTGAAGGTGCAGGTCAGCGGCTTGTTGATGGGGAGATCGAGGGCTTGTTCACAGGGCTTTCCACCGGGTCGTGCACAGGTTTCGCCGAGTTCTCCACAGCATCGGGGCCGTCGTCCACATGGCCTGTGGATAACCAGATTGGCTGACGGTGCCGACGGGCCTACGGTTGTCCGGCGCCCGCTCCTCCCTCCGGCTCGGCAAGCGTGCTGTTCCCGGTCGGGGAATCGTCACAAATCCGACGCGCCAGAACCGGAGTTGGGCCTCTCAGTTGTCAGTGTCGTGCCGTACAAAAGAGGACACGGCGAGGTCCGCCGTGCGGACGGGAGGAGGTGGCTCGGTGAGCATTTCCGAGCCCTTGGACGATCCGTGGGCCGACAGCGGGCCCAGTGATCGTCTGCCGGCCTCCCGTCGGCGCGGTGACGGCGGCCGGGGTCGTGACGAGCAGCACGACCGGGGCCGGGACAACGGGGCCTGGGGCGGCGGAGGGTCGTCCTTCGAGCGGGTCCCGCCGCAGGACCTGGACGCCGAGCAGTCGGTCCTGGGCGGCATGCTGCTGTCCAAGGACGCCATCGCCGACGTCGTCGAGATCCTCAAGGGCCACGACTTCTACAAGCCCGCGCACGAGACGATCTACACGGCCATCCTGGACGTCTACGCCAAGGGCGAGCCGGCCGACCCGATCACCATCGCCGCCGAACTCACCAAGCGCGGCGAGATCAACAAGGTCGGAGGGGCGGCGTATCTGCACAGCCTCGTCCAGACCGTGCCGACGGCGGCCAACGCCGAGTACTACGCGGAGATCGTCCACGAGCGGGCCGTACTGCGCCGCCTGGTCGAAGCCGGCACCCGCATCACCCAGATGGGATACGCGGCCGACGGAGACGTGGACGAGATCGTCAACCGCGCCCAGGCCGAGATCTACGCCGTCACCGAGCAGCGCACCAGCGAGGACTACCTCCCCCTCGGCGACATCATGGAGGGCGCTCTCGACGAGATCGAGGCGATCGGCTCCCGCAGCGGCGAGATGACCGGCGTGCCCACCGGGTTCACCGACTTCGACTCGCTGACGAACGGCCTCCACCCGGGTCAGATGATCGTCATCGCGGCCCGTCCCGCCATGGGTAAGTCGACCCTCGCCCTGGACTTCGCCCGGGCCGCCTCCATCAAGCACAACCTGCCGAGCGTCATCTTCTCGCTCGAAATGGGCCGCAACGAGATCGCGATGCGTCTGCTGTCCGCCGAGGCCCGGGTCGCCCTGCACCACATGCGGTCCGGCACGATGACGGACGAGGACTGGACGCGGCTCGCCCGCCGGATGCCGGACGTGTCGGCGGCGCCGCTCTACATCGACGACTCACCGAACCTGTCGATGATGGAGATCCGCGCCAAGTGCCGGCGCCTCAAGCAGCGCAACGACCTGAAGCTGGTCGTCATCGACTACCTCCAGCTGATGCAGAACGGTGGTTCCAAGCGCGCCGAGAGCCGTCAGCAGGAGGTCTCGGACATGTCCCGTAACCTCAAGCTGCTCGCGAAGGAGCTTGAGATCCCGGTCATCGCGCTCTCCCAGCTCAACCGTGGTCCCGAGCAGCGCACCGACAAGAAGCCGATGGTCTCCGACCTGCGTGAGTCCGGCTCCATCGAGCAGGACGCCGACATGGTCATCCTGCTGCACCGCGAGGACGCCTACGAGAAGGAGTCTCCGCGCGCGGGAGAGGCCGATCTGATCGTCGCCAAGCACCGAAACGGCCCGACGGCCACCATCACCGTCGCCTTCCAGGGCCACTACTCCCGTTTCGTGGACATGGCCCAGACCTGATCCGCCGGGCGCCCCCGAGGTGCCCGGCAAATGGATTCGACGCCCGTCTCCGTACCGGGTGGACTGGGCCCATGACGACAACTCAGGAAACCCTGCTGCCCGGTACTCGCCGCGCCCTGCTGCACCGGATCGCCGTCGCGCAGGCCAAGGGACGGGCTCCGTCACTGGTGGCCGCCGTCGTACGGGACGGGCAGACCGTGTGGCACGGGGCACGGACCTCGGTGGACGGGGAGAGCCCGGACGAGACGGTGCAGTACCGGATCGGGTCCATCACCAAGACCTTCACCGCCGTCCTGGTGCTGCGGCTGCGGGACGAGGGCGTGCTCGACCTCGGCGACGCACTGGAGAAGCATCTGCCGGGCACCGGGGTGGGGGAGGCGACGATCGCGCAACTCCTCGCCCACACCGCGGGGTTGGCCGCCGAGTCGCCCGCGCCCTGGTGGGAACGGACCCCCGGGTCGCTGCGGCCCGAGCTGAGCGATGTGCTGGGGAAGCAGCCCCTGCTGCATCCCGTCGGCCGGCGACACCACTACTCCAACCCGGGCTACACCGTGCTCGGCGCCCTGGTGGAAGCGGTACGCGGCGCTCCCTGGGAGGAGGTGCTGCGCCACGAGATCCTGGAGCCGCTCGGGCTGCACCGCACCGGCGTGGAGCCGGTCTTTCCGCACGCGGGCGGCTGGGCCGTTCACCCGTGGGCCGACGCGATGCTGCCCGAGCCGCTGGAGGACCTGGGCCGGATGGCGCCGGCCGGCCAGCTCTGGTCGACCACCGGGGACCTCGCGCGGTTCGCCGCGTTCCTGGCCCGAGGGGACGAGCGGGTGTTGAGTGCCGAGTCGGTACGGGAGATGCGCACCCCGGGGGCACCGGCCGAAGCCGCGGACGTGCTGGACGGGGTCACCTACGGCCTGGGCCTGCAGATCCAGCGCCGGGACGGCCGGCTGCTCGTCGGGCATTCCGGTTCCCTGCCCGGCTTCCTGGCGAACCTGAGCATCAGCGTGGAGGACGACGTGGCCGCGGTGGTGCTCGCCAACTGCACCAGCGGACCGCTGCTGGGTGCCGTGGGAGCCGATCTCGTCCGGATCGTCGCGGAGGCGGAGCCACGCATCCCGGAGCCCTGGCGGCCGCTGCGCGAGGTCGATCCGTCGGTGCTGGAGCTGGTGGGGCAGTGGTACTGGGGTACGTACGCCTTCGGCCTGCGCGCGACCGCCGATGGCCTTCTCTCCCTGGCACCGCTGGCCGGCGGCGGCCGTAGCGCCCGCCTCCGGGCGAACGGCGACGGCACCTGGACGGGCCTGGAGGGCTACTACGCCGGTGAGCTGCTGCGGCCCGTACGGCGCCCGGACGGATCCGTGAGCCACCTGGATCTCGGCTCGTTCGTGTTCACCCGGCAGCCGTACGACCCCGAGGTCCCGGTCCCCGGCGGCGTGGACCCGGAGGGATGGCGGGGCATCGGCTAGGCCGTGGCTGCGCAGGGGTGTGTTTCACGTGAAACCCACCCCTGCCGCTCACGGCGGTTCGGTGCGCGGTCAGAGCGCCAGCTTGAAGCCCTCGTGGGAGGCGGTGAAGCCCAGCCGCTGGTAGAAGCGGTGGGCGTCGGTGCGCGACTTGTCGGACGTCAGCTGCACCATGCGGCAGTCGAGCGCGCGGGCGGTGTCGATCGCCCACTCGATCAGCCGGCTGCCCAGCCCGCTGCCGCGCTCGTCGGCGTGGATGCGCACGGCCTCGATGAGCGCGCGGGTGGCTCCCCGGTGCGAGAGCCCGGGGATGATCGTGAGCTGGAGGGTGCCGATCACGCGGCCTGCGCGCACGGCGACGACGACATGCTGGTTCGGATCGGCGGCGAGGCGCTCGAAGGCCGCCTCGTAGGGCGTCAGATCGTCGGGTGACTCGCGCCGGGCACCGAGCGGATCGTCGGCGAGCATGGCGACAATCGCCTGCAGGTCCTCGGCGGTCACGGGCCGTATCTCAAGATCGTCCATGCACCGCACCCTACGCGGGCACGTTCAGCGACTCCACCGCTCGGACCAGCGGCGCCAGCTCGGGGTGCTTGGCGGCGGCGTCCAGGGCCTCGCGCAGCGCGGCGTCGTTGGTGGGCCGCGCCTCCTCCAGCAGCCGCAGGCCCGCCGGGGTGACGTTGGTGTAGATGCCGCGCCGGTCGGTGGGGCACAGGTAGCGCTCCAGCAGGCCGCGGTCCTCCAGTCGGGTCACCAGGCGGGTGGTGGCGCTCTGGCTGAGCACGACCGCGTCGGCGACCTGCTTCATCTGCAGATGCCCGCCCTCACCGTCGTGCTGCCTGCTGAGCACGTCCAGCAGCGAGTACTCGCGCACGCTCAGCTCGTGTCGGGCCTGCAGTGCGCGCTCGATGTGCGACTCGATCCTTCCGTGCAGCGCAGAAAGGGCGCACCAACCCTGGGCGAGGGCGGTGAGCGCGGGGTCCGTCGCTGTCATGGGGGTCCTCCTTCGTCCCGAGCGGCTGCACACCCAGGATAGAGCACCACCGCAATAGCCTGCGCTTGCATTTAGTCAGCGTCTGCAATTATTGTGAACGAACACAAAGCGCTCGTGCAATCGTCCGGGAAAGGTGTACCCCCTATGCCTCTCGCGCTTCTGGCCCTCGCGATCGGGGCCTTCGGAATCGGAACGACCGAGTTCGTGATCATGGGCTTGCTGCCTGAGGTCGCGGGCGACTTCGGGGTCTCCATCCCCACGGCGGGCCTGCTCGTCACCGGCTATGCGCTCGGTGTGGTCATCGGCGCCCCGCTGATGACCGTGCTCGGCACCAGGGTCCCGCGCAAGCGGATGCTGATGCTGCTGATGGGCCTGTTCATCGTCGGAAACCTGGTCTCCGCCGTGGCCCCGGCCTTCTCGATCATGCTGATCGGACGAGTGATCGCCTCGCTCGCCCACGGTGCCTTCTTCGGCATCGGCTCCGTCGTCGCGGCCGAACTGGTCGCGCCCGAGAAGAAGGCCGGCGCCATCGCCATGATGTTCACCGGCCTGACCGTCGCCAATGTCGTCGGCGTCCCGCTGGGCACGTTCGTCGGACAGAGCGCCGGCTGGCGTGTCACCTTCGGCATCGTCGCCGCCCTCGGCGTCGTCGGTCTCGCCGGCATCGCCAAGCTCGTGCCCGAGCTGCCGCGACCGGAGGGAGTACACCTGCGACACGAGCTGGCCGCCTTCAAGAACACCCAGGTCCTGCTCGCCATGGCGATGACCGTCCTCGGCTTCGGCGGTGTCTTCGCGGCCATCACCTACATCGCGCCGATGATGACCCACATCGCCGGGTTCGCCGACGGCTCGGTCACCTGGCTGCTCGTCCTGTTCGGCCTCGGCATGGTCGGCGGCAACCTCGTCGGCGGCAGGTTCGCCGACCGCGCCCTGATGCCGATGCTGTACGTGTCCCTGGGTGCCCTGGCCGTCGTCCTGGCCCTCTTCACGTTCACCGCCCACAACAAGATCGCCGCCGCGGTGACCATCGCCCTGATCGGCGCCCTGGGCTTCGCCACCGTGCCGCCGCTGCAGAAGCGCGTCCTGGACCAGGCGCACGGCGCCCCGACGCTCGCCTCGGCCGTGAACATCGGCGCCTTCAACCTGGGCAACGCCCTGTCCGCCTGGCTCGGCGGCATCGTGATCGCGGCCGGCTTCGGCTACACGTCCCCCAACTGGGTCGGCGCCGCCCTCGCCGCCGCCGCCCTGGTCCTCGCCTTCCTGTCCGCCGCCCTGGAGCGCCGCGACCCCGCACACCGCACCGTGGCCGCCTCCGGGACTCCGGCGGGACAGCGGACGCCCGTCCACCACTGAGCCGACGCCCCGGCACCCTCCCCGCACAGACGTCCGTTGCCCGGGCCCTCCCGGTACGGAGAAGCACCCACCACAGCACCATCGAAGGAGACAGCTCCATGAGCACCACCGCCGTCACCCCGCTCACCACCGAGGACGCCGAGCTGCTCGTCGCCACGGCCCGCCGGGCGGCCGAGGACGCCGGGGCCACCGTCAGCATCACCGTCCTGGACGCGGGCGGCCACCTGCTCGCCTTCCGCCGGGACGACCGGGCCGTGCTGATCTCCGGCGAGACCAGTACCCGCAAGGCCTACACGGCCCTCCAGCTGAACACCCCCACCGCCGGCCTCGTCGACGCCGTCCAGCCCGGCGGCCTCTTCCACACGCTGCCCACGGCCCTGGACCGGCCCCTGCTGTTCATCGCGGGCGGTGTCCCGGTCCACCGCGACGGACGGCTGATCGGTGCGATCGGTGTCGGTGGCGGTACGCCGGAGCAGGACCATGGCTTCGCCACCGCGGCCGTGCAGGCGCTCGCCTGAGCCACAGCCCGGACCTCCATGACGCCGGCCCCGTCGCTTCGAGCGGCGGGGCCGGACGTGTGTCGTAGGAGGGGCTCAGCCCGCGGCGACCGTGAGCGGTGCGAACCGCCGGGTCCAGTCACCCGGCAGGTCCGTGATGCCGTACGTCATCACCGAGTTGAAGGCGACGGAGGCGAGCCCCCGCTCCTTCGCCCAGGCGAGCAGCTCTTCATGGCGCACGTCGATGTCGGTGCGCAGGGGCCGCTCCGTGTGGGCCGCCAGCGAGGCGATGAGCGCCTTGGCGGTCTCCGTGTCCCGGGCGATCAGCGGGCCGACGACATGGGTGTCCATGTTGGGCCACGCGGCCGTGTAACCGATGAGCCGGCCGCCCTCCTCGGCCACCCGCAGCTGATCGGCGAAGGCGGGCAGCCGGGTGATGAGGTGCGTACGGTCGCTGCCGAACACCTCCTCGTCGAGGCACAGGATCGCGGGCAGGTCCTCCGCGGTGGCGGCCCGCGTGACGACGGAGGATTCCGGCCCGCCGGGGGCGAAGCGGCCCCTCAGCATCTCGGCCCGGCCCGTCACCTTGAAGCCCAGCTCCTCGTAGAGCGGCCGTCCGTACGGTGTCGCGTGCAGGGTCAGCGGTGTGGTCCCCATGGCCGACAGGACGTGCCGCATCAGCCGTCGTCCGACGCCTCGGCGGGCGTGACGTCCGGCCACCAGGACCATGCCGATGGCGCCGAGATCCGGCCGCTGCCACGCGCCGTACTCCGTGATCACGCACGCGGCGACGAGACCGCCCTCGGGGTCGTCGATGCCCAAGCCCTTCCCGGCCGAGAGGAGCAGGCCCCACTTGTGTTCCTCGCGTGGCCACCCCCGGTCTTCGGACAGGTCGGCGCACGCGGTGAGATCGCGAAGGGTCAGGCGGCGGATGGGCAGGGCGGCGAGGGAAGGAGTTGGCACGCAGGTCAGGCTGTCCGACCGGCACCCCCGCCGTCCACCCGTTTCGGCACGGACGCACGTGCTTTTGGCCATCTCGTGGGCAGCCGGACAGCCCCCGGTCATCCGTTGGTGTTTCACGTGAAACACCGGCAGCCGCGCGAGTGGACCCTCCCTTTCGGATCTTGCCGACGTCGCAGGAAAGGACCTAGCCGAGGTCGGGAGCGTGCATGGCGCGCACTCCCTCGATGTTCCCGTCGAGGTAGTGGCGCAGGGACAGCGGGACGAGGTGGACGGAGGCGATGCCGACCCGGGTGAACGGAATGCGGACGATCTCGTACTCGCCGGCCGGCTCGTCCACTTCGGGCCCGTGGCGCAGGGACGGGTCCATGGACTCCAGCCGGCAGACGAAGAAGTGCTGCACCTTCACCCCGGTCGCGCCGCCGTCCTCACCGATGTGCTCCACCGTGTCCACGAAGCACGGCACCACATCGGTGATCTTGGCGCCTAGTTCCTCGTGCACCTCCCGGTGCAGGGCGTCCACGACGGTGGAGTCCTCGGGTTCGACTCCGCCACCGGGGGTGACCCAGTAAGGATCGACACCCGGCTTGGTGCGCTTGATCAGGATCAGGTCGTCACCGTCCAGGAGGACAGCACGGGCGGTGCGCTTGACCACGGGTCGGACGGTCATGGGAGAAATGTGGCCCGGCTGGTTCCACGTGAAACCTCGCACCACGCACGACACGCGGCGCGTGCACCGTGCTTACCCGGCGGATTCGTCCAGGGCACGCAGGACGTCGGCCACCAGGTCCTCGGGGTCCTCCGCGCCGACGGACATACGGATGAAACCGTCCGGCACGGCGTCCCCGCCCCAGCGGCGGCGGCGCTCGGCGGTGGACCGTACACCGCCGAAACTCGTGGCGTCCTCCACCAGGTGCAGGGCCGAGAGGAAACGCTCGGCTCGCTCGCGCGTAGGCAGGGTGAAGGAGACGACGCAACCGAAGCGACGCATCTGCTGCGAGGCGATCTTGTGCGAGGGGTCGTCGGGCAGGCCCGGGTAGCGCAGGCCGGAGACCTCGGGACGCTGCCGCAGCGCCTGCGCGACCGCGAGCGCGGTGGCGTTCTGCCGGTCGACGCGCAACTGGAGCGTGGCGATGGACCGGTGCGCGAGCCAGGCCTCCATGGGCCCGGCGATCGCGCCGACGATCTTACGCCAGCGGCGCACGGCGGTCATCGCCTCCGCGTCGCGGCCGCTGACGTAGCCCAGCAGGACATCGCCGTGGCCGGTGAGCTGCTTGGTGCCACTGGCCACGGAGAAGTCGGCGCCCAGCTCCAGCGGACGCTGGCCGAGCGGGGTGGCGAGGGTGTTGTCGACGGCCACCAGAGCGCCCCGCGCGTGGGCCGCATCCGCCAGCCGCCGGATGTCGCACACATCGAGCCCCGGGTTCGACGGAGTCTCGATCCACAGCAGCCGCGCCCCGTCGAGCACCTCCAGCTGGGCGTCACCGCCGGTCGGCGCGGTGCGCACCTCGATGCCGTACGCCTCCAGCTGGGCGCCGACCAGCGGCAGCACCTGGTAGCCGTCGGACGGCAGCACGACCGCGTCCCCGGCACGCAGCTGCGAGAACAGCACGGCGGAGATCGCCGCCATGCCGGAGGCGAACACCAGCGTCTCGGCGTCGTCCCGCCCGGGTGCCTCCAGCTCGCTGACGGCCCGCTCCAGCAGGGTCCAGGTCGGGTTGTCGTCACGGCCGTAGGAGTAGGGGCCCGTCACCTCGCCGGGCAGGTGGAAGTGGGCCGCGAAGACCGGTCCGGGCAGGGTCGGTTCGTGCTTGACCGGCTCGGGCAGCCCCGCCCGCACCGCGCGCGTGCCGTCGCCGGTGCGGCCCTCGTCCTTCGTGGCGTCGCTCATGCGGCCCGTCCTCCCAGTTCTTCCCGTACGGTGGCGAGCAGACCGGTGCTCGCCGCCTCCACCATCTCAAGGACCTCCTCGAAGCCGTCCCGGCCCCCGTAGTACGGGTCCGGTACGTCGAGATCGTCACCGGCGGCGGGGTCGAAGGAGCGGAGCAGCCGGATCTTGCGCACGTCCTCCTCGGTGGGCGCCAGGCGGCGCAGCGCTCCGAGGTGGCCGGTGTCGAGAGCGATCACGAGGTCGAGGCGGCCGAACCACGACGGCAGGAACCGGCGGGCCGTGTGCTCACTGTCGTAGCCGTGCTCCTCCAGGACCGAGACGGTGCGTGGGTCGGCCGGCTCGCCCTCGTGCCAGCCGCCGGTGCCGGCGCTGTCGGCCGCCACCCGGTCCGCCAGCCCGGCCTCCGCCACGCGCGCGCGGAAGACGGACTCGGCCATCGGGGAGCGGCAGATGTTGCCGGTGCACACGAAGCAGACGCGGTAGGTCATGGTGTGGTCAGTCCTCGTCGGGCAGAACGATGTGCAGCGCCCAGGAGACGACGGAGACGATCAGACCACCGAGGACGGCCGTCCAGAATCCCTCCACATGGAAACTGAGGTGGAGCCTGCCGCACACCCAGGAGGTCAGCAGCAGCATCAGCGCGTTCACGACGAGGGTGATCAGACCGAGCGTCAAGAGGAACAACGGGAAGGTGAGTACCTTCACGATCGGCTTGACCAGCCAGTTCACCAAGCCGAAGATCAACGCGACGACGATCAGCGTGCCGGCCTTCTTGGCGGTGTTGTCACCGGTCAGGGTGATCTTGTCGAGCAGCCAGACCGCGACCGCCAGGGCGCCCGCGTTGGCGATCGTCTTGACTAGGAAATTCTTCATGTGTCTGATCGTGGCAGACCGGAACACCAGTGAGCAGCGAGGCGAGGGCGGCAGCGTCGATGAAGGCATTTCGGCTGGACGAACTGGAAGCGGAACGCATCGCCAACGAGGGGGCCTATCTGCAGTTCCTGCGCGAGCGGAACATGTCGGTGGGGCTGTACGCGCTGAACGCGGGCGATCACGACCCGCAGAAGCCGCACGGCCAGGACGAGGTGTACTTCGTCGCCAGTGGCCGGGCCTCGATCACGGTCGGCCTGGAGACGACCGAGGTGGGGCGGGGCAGCGTCGTGTACGTGCCCGCCGGAGTCCCGCACAAGTTCCACCACATCAGCGAGGACCTCAGGGTGCTCGTGGTGTTCTCTCCGCCCGAGGCGTGAGGCCCCGACTCAGGGTTCCCTAGGGGACAGGTCAGGGGACGGCAAGGGATGTGAGACCTCCGCGAGGGCTCTCCACGGCCCTAACATCGAATGCGGTACATCGACACGATCGAGACGCAAAGGACGAGGGCGATGCGAGAGATCTTCGCGGGCATGCCGTGGTGGGTGAAATGGGTCGCGGTGCCGGTCATCGCCCTGGTCGTGTTCGGCGGCCTGATTGCGAGCGTGGTCGGATTCCTGATCGGCCTGCTGTTCAAGGCGCTGGTCTTCGTCGCGCTGGTCGGCGGACTGATCTACATCGTGCGCAGGTTCATGGCGAACTCCGCGTCCCGCAGCGACTGGTGACGTGCCCGGGAGCCGGTCACCCGTGACGGGAGTACCGGTTCCCTCGGGGGAGGGAAGTTTCGCCGGGAGCCGTCTGCGTGCGGTGGCAGACGGTTAAAGTCCGGAACTCCCCACGGGGTCACACCCCGTGGGTGGCGCAGACCCCCTCCGTGCTTGTCCGCACGGGCTGCCCCCTCGCGCTTCGGGAGTGACCCTTGGCCACGGTTGACACCGCACCGGCAGAACCCCACGCACCCCCCGCCCCACCGCGCTCCTGCGCTTCCCCCCTCCCGCGGCCGGTCCCCGTGGCCGTCCCCGGTCAGCCCCACGCGGCGGACGTCTCCGACGGCGCCCCGCAGCCCGCGGACCGCCCCGGACCACCGTCCGCGGACCGCCCCGGCCCACTGTCCTGCACTGCCCGGCCGGCTCCCCCGGCGACCGACGCACCCCCCGCCACACTCATCGGATCCGTCCAGCGCGCCATGCGTCTGCTGGAGAGCGTCGCCGCCCACACGTACGGCGCCCCCGCCAAACAGCTCGCTCGCGAGACCGGGCTGGCGCTGCCCACGACCTACCACCTCCTGCGCACCCTGGTGCACGAGGGCTACCTGCGCAGAGAGAAGGGGCTGTTCTTCCTCGGTGACGCGGCGGAGCGGCTGGGCCGCAGCGGAGCGCGGCAGAAACGTCGCAGCACGGTGGCGGACACGCTCGCGCACTGGCGCGATTCCATCGGTGCCCCGATGTACTTCGCGATGTACCGGGACGGCGAGATCGAGGTCGTGTGCGTCTCCGCCTCCCGCCAGGCGCCCGCGGTCGAGGAGTGGGCGGACTTCCGCGAGACCGGCCACGCCCACGCCATCGGCCAGTGCCTGCTCTCCCAGTTGGACGAGGACGCACGGCGCGACCATCTCACCCGGTATCCCGTGCAGCCCGTCACGCCGTACACCGTGCGGGACAACGACGCGTTGCTACGGCGACTGGCCCGGACGCGCCGTATGGAACCGGTGATCGAGCGTCAGGAGTACGCGGTCGGGACGGTCTGCGCGGCGGTGCCGATCACGGTCGGAGCCACCGCGGCCACCATGGCCATCTCGCTCCCCGCCCACCAGGCCGACCGGCTGCTGCCCGCGGCCCACCGCCTCCAGACGGAGATCGGGCGGCACTTGGGAGCGCTCACCCTCTCTATCAGTATCTGAAAACTCACTCCTTGTGATCTCTCGTGTACGTTCAGCAAGATTTGACCATGGCCAGAGGATCGATCCCGGCCAGTCGATGTCATATGACGGGGTAGGCGATGCGCGAGTCCGTACAGGCAGAAGTCATGATGAGCTTTCTCGTGTCGGAGGAGCTCTCCTTCCGCATCCCAGTGGAGTTGTGCTACGAGACCTGCGATCCCTACGCCGTGCGGCTCACCTTTCATCTGCCCGGTGACGCCCCGGTGACCTGGGCGTTCGGGCGGGAGTTGCTGATCGACGGGGTCGGCCGTCCGTGCGGGGAGGGGGACGTGCACATCGCTCCCACCGATACCGAGGTGCTGGGCGAGGTGCTGATCCGGCTTCAGGTCGGCGGCGACCAGGCCCTGTTCCGCTCGTCGGCACCCCCGCTGGTGGCCTTCCTCGACCGCACGGACAAGCTCGTCCCGCTTGGTCAGGAGGGTGCGCTGGCCGACTTCGACGCGCATCTCGACGAGGCTCTGGACCGCATCCTGGCCGAGGAGCAGAGCGCCGGCTGAAGCGCTACGGCGAGGGCGGTGGGCGCTTCGCCGTGCCGCACGGAAGCGTGCAAAAACGCTTCTGCAGCGGGCTCGCCCCCGGCACCTCAGGCGCCCCCCACTGCTGTACGTACCGGTCCCGCACCGTGGGTGCTCAGTGCTTCCGGCGTCGGCCCCGGCCGATCCGGGCCGGCGCGGGCTGCGCCCCGGCGGGAGCCGCAGCAGGCGGGCCTGGCCGGTCGGCTGACACGACGAGGGCGGCCAGCGCGGTGGTCACCGGCACCGAGGCGACCAGACCGATCGACCCCACCAGCGTGCGCACGATCTCCTCGGCCACCAGCTCGCTGTTGGCCACGGTCCCGACGCTGGACTGCGCGATCGAGAACAGCAGCAGCAACGGCAGGGCGGCACCGGCGTAGGCGAGGACGAGGGTGTTGACCACGGAGGCGATGTGGTCGCGGCCGATCCGGATGCCCGCCCGGTACAGGGCACGCCGGCCCATCGACGGGTTGGCCTCGTGCAGTTCCCATACGGCCGAGGTCTGGGTCACCGTCACGTCGTCCAGGACGCCGAGCGAACCGATGATGACCCCGGCGAGCAGCAGACCGCTCATGTCGATCGACGGATACAGGCCGTGGATCAGGCCGGTGCTGTCGTCCGTGTTGCCGGTCAGCGCCGCCCAGCCGATGAAGAGCAGGCCGAGCACGCCGATCAGCGAGAGCGAGACCAGCGTGCCGAGCACCGCCACCGACGTACGCGCCGACAGACCGTGGCACATGTACAGGGCGATCAGCATGATGGCGCTGGCCCCCACCACGGCCACCACCAGCGGATTCGCCCCCTCCAGGATCGCCGGCAGGATGAACAGCGTCAGCACCAGGAAGCTCACGACCAGGGCGACCAGCGCCATGACACCGCGCATCCGGCCCACCACGACGACGGCCACCGCGAAGATGCCCGCGAGCAGCGCCATGGGGAACTTGCGGTCCGCATCGGTCACCGAGTACTGCAGCTCCCTGGGGGCCGAGGGCTCGTAGGCGACCACGACCTTCTCGTCTTGGTGCAGCTGCCGTGTCTGGTCGGGCTGCACGATCTCGGTGAACGTACGGCCCTTGTCCTTGCCGGTGTCGACGCGGACGGTCGCCTTCTTGCAGGTGCCGGCGGCCTGTTGGCGCGCCGACGTGCCCCCGGCGGTGGCCGTGTCGCCGGTCGGGGCACCACCGGAGGCGTTCACCGACGTGCAGCTGACCTCGACGACCCGGGTGACCGTGGCCTGCTGGGTCTGCCGGTCGAAGCCGACCCCCGTGCGTTTGTGGGACGGTGCCGCACCGGGCCAGAGCACCACGAGACCGACCAGGACCGCCGCGGTGAAGGGGACCAGGATCGCCGCGATGACCTTGCGCAGGTGCTTGGACACGGGGGCGGCGGGCCCGTGGCCGTGACTGTGGCCGTGCCCGTGAGCGTGGCCGCCTGGGTGACCGCCGCCGTTCGGACGACCGTGGCGCGCAGCGGCATGGCGGTTGCCCTCGTGGGCCTCGTGGCCGGATGCGACGCCCTGGTCCGGGCCGGCCCGGTGGGGCGGCTCGGGCGGCTGGTAGGGGTACTGCTCCATCCTGGTCACCGCCCGATCATCGCAAGAACGATGGGGGCCCACTGTTCACCGCGCCACACATGGCGCTAGCGTGGAGGCACCTTTGCACACGCGGGAGCTCGGAGCACCGGGCTGAGAGGGCGCTGACCTCCGTACACGCGATGTTTCACGTGGAACAACCGATGTTCCACAGGAAGCGTCGGCAGACGGACACCGCTGCGTCGACCGCCGAACCTGTTACCGGGTAATGCCGGCGTAGGGAGTAGGTCTGATGACCAACAAGGACGCACGCACGCCTGTCTCCATCCAGGACGAGAAGCAGGAGGCCGGGAAGTCCATCGGCTGGCACAAGGCGTACGTCGAGGGTTCGCGCCCCGACCTGCGCGTGCCGATCCGTCAGGTGCACCTCACCAACGGGCAGTCGGTCACGCTGTACGACACGTCGGGCCCGTATACCGATCCGCTCGTCGCCACAGACGTCCGCCGGGGCCTGCCGCCGCTGCGGGAGAACTGGATCATCGCCCGCGGCGACACCGAGGAGTACGCGGGCCGTCCGGTCCGTCCCGAGGACGACGGCATCAAGCACACCGCGCCGCGCGGCGGGCTGCGCAACCTGGACGCGGTCTTCCCGGGACGCCCGCGGCAGCCGCGCCGGGGCCGGGACGGCCAGGCAGTGACGCAGCTCGCGTATGCGCGCCGGGGCGAGATCACGCCCGAGATGGAGTACGTGGCCATCCGGGAGAACGTTGCGCCCGAAGTGGTCCGCGAGGAGATCGCGGCGGGCCGGGCCGTGCTGCCGGCCAACGTCAACCACCCGGAGATCGAGCCGATGATCATCGGCAAGCGGTTCCTGGTGAAGGTGAACGCCAACATCGGCAACTCCGCGGTGACCTCCTCCATCGAGGAGGAGGTCGAGAAGATGACCTGGGCGACCCGCTGGGGCGCCGACACGGTCATGGACCTGTCCACCGGCCGCAACATCCACACCACCCGCGAGTGGGTGCTGCGCAACTCCCCCGTCCCCATCGGCACGGTGCCGCTCTACCAGGCCCTGGAGAAGGTCGACGGCAAGGCCGAGGAGCTGACCTGGGAGATTTACAAGGACACGGTCATCGAGCAGGCCGAACAGGGCGTGGACTACATGACCGTCCACGCGGGCGTCCGGCTGGCGTACGTCCCGCTCACCGCCAACCGCAAGACCGGCATCGTCTCGCGCGGCGGCTCGATCATGGCCGCGTGGTGCCTGGCGCACCACAAGGAATCGTTCCTCTACGAGAACTTCGAGGAGCTGTGCGAGATCCTCGCCGCCTACGACGTCACGTACTCGCTGGGCGACGGCCTGCGGCCCGGGTCGATCGCGGACGCCAACGACGAGGCGCAGTTCGCGGAGTTGCGCACGCTCGGGGAACTCAACCGGATCGCCAAGCGTTTCCATGTACAGACGATGATCGAGGGCCCGGGACACGTCCCGATGCACAAGATCAAGGAGAACATCGACCTTCAGCAGGAGATCTGTGATGAAGCTCCGTTCTATACGCTCGGCCCGCTGACCACGGACGTCGCGCCGGCATACGACCACATCACCTCCGGCATCGGTGCCGCGATGATCGCCTGGTGGGGCACGGCGATGCTCTGCTACGTCACGCCCAAGGAGCACCTGGGCCTGCCCAACCGGGACGATGTCAAGACCGGGGTCATCACCTACAAGATCGCGGCACACGCGGCCGACCTGGCCAAGGGGCACCCGGGCGCCCAGGAGTGGGACGACGCGCTGTCAGACGCCCGCTTCGAGTTCCGGTGGGAGGACCAGTTCAACCTCGCCCTGGACCCGGACACGGCACGGGAGTTCCACGACGAGACCCTGCCCGCCGAGCCCGCCAAGACGGCCCACTTCTGCTCCATGTGCGGCCCGAAGTTCTGCAGCATGAAGATCTCGCAGGACATCCGGCGTGAGCACGGGGGCAGTCGGGCCGAGATCGAGGAGGGGATGGCCCAGAAGTCGAAGGAGTTCGCCGAGGCGGGGAACCGGGTGTACCTGCCGATCGCGGACTGAGCACCGCTGCGGCGACGGTGCCGAACCGGGTCACTCGGGCTGGTGCTCGGGGCCGCCGAAGTCCGGGCTCGAGTAGTCGGGGCTGGTGAAGCTGGGGCGGCCGGAGTCGGTGCCGTCGTCGGGGCTGCTGAAGCCGGGCCGGTCGTAGCCCAGGCGGGGCATGCGGCCGGTCGGTGCGGGCGGGTCCGGGTGGCGTACGGCGGGCGTGCCGGGTTCGGCGAGCGCCTCCTTGAGGAAGGGCAGGATGCCCCGCTCCAGCAGGGCGTCCCGCCAGGCCTCCCGGGCCCGGGCCAGCTCCTCGTGGGCCGCGTCCCGGGCCTGGTCGTCCGCCGGGGAGCTGTTGCGCAGGGCGGTGAACAGCAGGCCGACGGCGGCGACGAGGATCGCCGCCGCGGTGATGGCGCCGAACACCCAACCGGTGGTGAGCAGGGTCCGGGCGAGGGCGTGCCCGGGGTCCAGCACCTTCAGGATGTAGCCGACGAGGAGGAAGACCACCGCGGCGGTTCCGGAGAGGACGGGAGCCAGGACGGCGATGACCGCGATGGCGCCCGCTCCGGTGCCCTCGGCGGTTTCGCCGAGAGCGGTGGCGAGGCCCGTGTCCGAACCAGGGTGCGCGGTCTCCGAGTTGTCGGCGGTGGGCGCGGCGGACAGCACCGGGTGGCGCAGTTCGTCGCGGAGTTCGACGTAGTGCTGGTACTCGGCCGCCGCGGCTGCCGTGATCAGGGCGGAGGCGCTGAGTGCCATGGTGCGCAGTTGTTCGACGTTGAGGCGCCGGCCGACGGCGGCCAGTTCCGGTCGGTGCGGTGCGGAGCGCAGCGCCTCATCGAGGAGCCGCTCGAATTCCTGGCGGTCCTCGCTCTGCAGGTGCTGCGGAACGCTGTTCATGTGCATCCCCCGGTGCTCCGTAGGGCTTGGGGCTCGCACGCCGGCGAGCCGTCGGGCAGAAACGGAGGGGAGCCTGCTACGGATAATCCGATGGTAGAGCCGTGACGGCGCGTGTCGACAGTGGATTGCCGGAAATTGCGTTCCTGCCTGCGCGGACTCGGCCGGGGGGCCGCCTGCCCGGCAACCCCTCAGGTGTCCAGGGGCAGTTGCTGGACCAGCAGCTTTCCGGCCATGGTCACCCCGCCGTCCATGGCGATGGCCAGCCCGTCGGCGTAGATGTGCGGTCCCTCGACGACCGGGCCGGCGTTCTCCTCGCCGTCCTCGGAGCCGACCTCGCCGAGGAGGTAGGGAATGGGGCTGTGCCCGTGAACGACCCGGGTGCCGCCGTACGTATCGAGGAGGGAGCGCACGGCGTCGGCGCCGCCCTCGTCGCGGAAGGAGAAGCGCTTGGTGAACTTGCGGAACAGGTCCCAGACCTCGTCGGCGTCGTTGCGGGTGAGCGTCTCGCGGACGGTGTCGTTGACCGCCTCGATGGAGTCGCCGTAGTCGAGGTAGGCGGTGGTGTCGGAGTGCAGCAGCAGATAGCCGTCAACCTCCTCGACGGCGTCGAGGCGGGACATCCACTGCAGGTGGTGGTCCTGGAGGCGGTCCATGTCGGTCTTCTGGCCGCCGTTGAGCAGCCAGGCCGCCTGGAAGGTGGCGGTGCCCGCGCCGGAGTTGACGGGGGTGTCGCCGAACCGTTTGGCGCCGAGCAGCAGCAGCTCGTGGTTGCCCATCAGGGCCTTGCAGTAGCCGCCCGCCGCCGCGGCCTCGGCGGACAGCCGCATGACCAGGTCGATGACGCCGATGCCGTCGGGGCCGCGGTCGGTGAAGTCGCCGAGGAACCACAGCCGGGTGGTGCCGGCGCACCACTGGCCCGAGGCGTCGATCAGCCCCTGCTCCTGCAGGGCGGCCACCAGTTCGCCCAGGTAGCCGTGGACGTCACCGACGACGTAGAGCGGCCCGGGGCCGGGCGCGGGCTGCGGCGCCGGCGCGGCGGGGGCGGGCTCGACGGGGACCTGGACGGTGTCGCCGCGGTTGATGACGGGCAGGTCGCGCTGGGTGGGCGTGTACCCCTCGGGGTACGCCTCGTCGGCCGGCGGGACGACGTCACCGGGGTGGACGCTGTGGACGTACGGAGCGGTCTCATGGACGTACGCGGGTACCCGGAAGTCGCGCAGCGTCGCCGTCCGCTCCGTCTCGGGTCCCTGACCGGCCCCCTGAGTCATCAGACCCCTCCACCATCGCGCCGCATCTGCACCGCTTCGGACTGCCTGGTCGCAGCGGTCCGCGGTGTCGTGGGCCCATCATAGGAACGCGCGTCGCGCCGTGTGATGACCCAGGGGTGGTGAATCGGAACAACACTCCGGTACGCCGCGGCTTTCGCCCCGTTTGGGCAGATGTTCGACGGGCTGTCGGCCGATCGGGACGTCGACCGCCCGGTCTCCGGCCCGATCGGCCCTGCGACCGACCGGTACGCCCTCCCACCGCACCGATCGGTCCCTGCCGCACCGGCCGCGCCCCGAGCCGGCCGGTGCGGCAGGCCGCTCTGGGGCCCGCGACGCCGTCAGGATCCGAACGAGGGGAGAGGGCCTAGGTGTTGTCCGGCGTCCGGGGCGGACTGACCGTCGTGCGTGGAGGCCGCCGCTGGGAGGAGGTGCGCACGATGAGTTCGGTCGGTATCACCTGCTCGACCGTGTGGTCGGACTCGACGCCTTCGATGGCGTCGATGAGCAGCTGGACGACGGCGGTGCCGATGCGGCGCGGCTTCAGGGAGAGCGTGCTGATGGGCGGCTCGGTGCTGGCGTACACCGTGGACTCGCTGCAGCAGACCAGCAGCAGGTCGTCGGGGACGCGGAGGCCGTAGCGGCGGGCGGCGGCGAGCAGGTCGGTGCCGTTGGGATCGAACAGGCCGTAGACCGCGTCGGGCCGGTCGGGGCGGGCGAGCAGCCGGTCGGCGGCGACGGCGCCCGCGCACGGGTCGTGCGCCGGGTAGGACTCGTAGACCGGGTCCTGGCCGACGCGTTCGCACCAGCGCAGGTAGGCGGTGGTCGACAGATGGGTGTAGGTGTCCGTCGAGGTGCCCGTGAGCAGGCCGATGCGGCGGGCGCCGGCGTCGGCGAGGTGGTCGAGGATGCCGAGGACGGCTGCCTCGTGGTCGTTGTCGACCCAGGCGGTGACGGGCAGGGAGCCGGCCGGGCGGCCGTCGGAGACGACCGGCAGGCCCTGCCGGACGAGCTCGCTGACCACCGGGTCCTGGTCGGAGGGGTCGATGACGACCGTGCCGTCCAGGGCGACGTTGGACCAGACGTCATGGCGGGAGGTCGCGGGCAGGATGACGAGGGCGTAGCCGCGGGCGAGCGCGGCCGAGGTGGCGGCCCGGGCCATCTCGGCGAAGTACGCGAACTCCGTGAAGGTGAAAGGTTCATCCCCGTACGTCGTCACGGTCAGGCCGATCAGGCCCGACTTGCCGGTACGGAGGGTGCGGGCGGCGGCCGAGGGTCGGTACCCCAGTCGGTCGGCGACCTCGCGGACATGGCGCCGGGTGGCATCCGGGAGCCGGCCCTTGCCGTTGAGGGCGTCGGACACGGTTGTGATGGAGACCCCGGCGGCGGCGGCAACGTCTCTGATGCCCGCCCGGCCCGGCCGACTGCCTCGACGTGAGGTTTCCGCGCGGCTCACCTGGTGCTTCCCTGCTGCTGTCATGGCGAGCCGATAGTAGGGCTCATGGGGTGGGGTAGTGCGGACGCATATGCACCCGTTGACAGGCACGTTTCTGCATGGTCAATGGAGGTCAATTGCCTTGGAAGACAAGGCAGTTGAGCGATCCAATAGTAAGACGTTACTTGTCGACGCGGATGGGCCTACCAAGTGCCCGATGTCTCGAAGAGGTCTCAACTCACCTTCACGAGGGACGCGCGCCACGGCGCAAGCCACCGGCGCATAGATATATGTACGGCGCGCCCCCCGAAACGTACGCCTTCGTACGGCGATGCCCCTGATGCCGGTGGGCGGCGTGGGACCCGCAGCGCCCCGGGGAGTGCCCGCGCTCGCGGGTGTCCCGTCACCTGTTCGCAGCGGGGCCGAATCCTCTTATGGTGAGGAGTATTGGAAGCCGGTGGCGCCGAGGCCGCCGGTGGTCGCGAGGAGGACTGCGGTGAGCGAGACGAGCCCCAAGCTGCGCGCCGAGCTGGAGGGGATCCCCACCTACAAGCCGGGCAAGCCGGCCGCGACCGGCGGCCCGGTCGCCTACAAGCTGTCCTCCAACGAGAACCCGTACCCGCCGCTGCCCGGCGTGCTGGAGAGCGTGACCGCGGCGGCCTGCGACTTCAACCGCTACCCGGACATGGCCTGCACCGGGCTGATGAACGAACTGTCCGACCGCTTCGGGGTGCCGCTGACCCACCTGGCCACCGGCACCGGCTCGGTGGGGGTCGCCCAGCAGCTGATCCAGGCCACCAGCGGCCCCGGCGACGAGGTGATCTACGCCTGGCGGTCGTTCGAGGCGTACCCGATCATCACGCAGGTCAGCGGGGCCCGGTCGGTGCAGGTGCCGCTGACGCCCGGTGATGTGCACGACCTGGACGCGATGGCGGACGCGATCACCGACCGGACGCGGCTGATCTTCGTCTGCAACCCCAACAACCCGACCGGCACGGTGGTGCGGCGGGCCGAGCTGGAGCGGTTCCTCGACCGGGTGCCCGCTGACGTGCTGGTGGTGCTGGACGAGGCCTACCGGGAGTTCATCCGCGACCCCGAGGTGCCCGACGGGGTCGAGCTGTACCGGCAGCGGCCCAACGTGTGCGTGCTGCGGACCTTCTCCAAGGCGTACGGCCTGGCCGGGCTGCGCGTCGGCTTCGCGATAGCCCATGAGCCGGTGGCGGCGGCGCTGCGCAAGACGGCGGTGCCGTTCGGGGTGAGCCAGCTGGCGCAGGACGCCGCGATCGCCTCGCTGCGGGCCGAGGACGAGCTGCTGGGCCGGGTCGGCTCGCTGGTGTGCGAGCGGACGCGCGTGGTCGACGGGCTGCGGTCCCAGGGCTGGACGGTGCCGGAGACGCAGGCCAACTTCGTGTGGCTGCGGCTGGGGGAGCGTACGGTCCCGTTCGCGCAGGCCTGTGAGGAGCACGGTGTGGTGATCCGGCCGTTCCCGGGCGAGGGCGTGCGGGTCACGGTCGGCGAGGCCGAGGCGAACGACATCTTCCTGAAGGTGGCCGAGGGCTTCCGTAAGGAGATCTAGGCCCTCTCTTTCGGATCTTGCCGGCGTCGCGGGGCCTGGCACGCACATCTGCGGCGTTGTCGTCGGTCGCCGACGCTCCGCGTCGACTCCCTCCTCCGCCTTGCAGCTGCACGCACCAGACCCCGCTCGGGTCAGCCGAAAGGCACCGCCGCCCCAGGCCGACCTGATCCGAAAGAAAGGACCTAGCCCGGCAGGACTCCACTCCTCGATCGGCTCCAGCCGGACTCGATCGGCTCCATCCGGACGGGGTCGCCGTCCCGCGCGCTCGGCGGGATGCCGGCGGCCCCGTCCGTGCGTCCCGGTTCACGTGGAACCGGGACGCCATACAACAAAATGTTGAATTCACCGCCCGGGTCTTGACGGGAAGGCGAAGGAGGGACCCCCCTTCGACGGCCGAAAATCAGTGCGTCATAATGGCTTGTGAATGTGAACGCGTTCACAAGCGCGTCCCGTTTGCTCTGTATGTGTGCAGCAAAAGGGGCAAATCGCCGCTGTACCACGGCGTAGTAAGGAGAGTGACGACGTGGACCTGGCTCTGGCGCCGGAGACACTGGCGCGCTGGCAGTTCGGCATCACCACCGTCTACCACTTCCTGTTCGTTCCGCTGACGATCTCCCTGGCCGCCCTCACGGCCGGGCTGCAGACGGCCTGGGTGCGCACGGAGAAGGAGAAGTACCTCAGGGCGACGAAGTTCTGGGGCAAGCTCTTCCTGATCAACATCGCGATGGGCGTGGTCACCGGCATCGTGCAGGAGTTCCAGTTCGGCATGAACTGGTCGGACTACTCGCGCTTCGTCGGTGACATCTTCGGCGCCCCGCTCGCGTTCGAGGCGCTGATCGCGTTCTTCTTCGAGTCCACCTTCATCGGCCTGTGGATCTTCGGCTGGGACAAGCTACCCAAGAGGATCCACCTGGCCTGCATCTGGATGGTCTCGATCGGCACGATCCTGTCGGCGTACTTCATCCTCGCCGCCAACTCGTGGATGCAGCACCCGGTCGGCTACCGGATCAACCACGCGAAGGGGCGCGCCGAGCTGACCGACTTCTGGGCCGTGCTGACCCAGAACACCGCCCTGAGCCAGGCCTTCCACACCCTCTCCGCCGCCTTCCTGACCGGTGGCGCCTTCATGGTGGGCATCTCCGCCTACCACCTGACCCGCAAGAAGCACATCCGCGAGATGAAGACCTCGCTGCGGCTCGGCCTGGTCACCGTGGTCATCGCCGGTCTGCTCACCGCGGTCAGTGGCGACACCCTCGGCAAGGTGATGTTCAAGCAGCAGCCGATGAAGATGGCCGCCGCCGAAGCGCTGTGGGACGGCCAGAAGCCGGCGCCGTTCTCGATCTTCGCCTACGGCGATGTGGACAAGGGCCACAACAGCGTGGCCATCGAGATACCGGGCCTGCTGTCCTTCCTCGCCAACGACGACTTCACCTCGTACGTGCCCGGCATCAACGACGTCAACAAGGCCGAGCAGCAGAAGTTCGGGCCCGGTGACTACCGGCCCAACATCCCGGTCGCCTTCTGGGGCTTCCGCTGGATGATCGGCTTCGGCATGGCCTCGTTCGCCATCGGGCTGGCCGGGCTCTGGCTGACCCGGAAGAAGTTCATGCTGGCGCAGCACCTGCGGGTCGGCGACGACGAGATACCGCACCTGGTGCTGTTCAGGAACAAGGCGCTCGGCGCGAAGCTCACCCCCTGGTACTGGCGGATCGCGACCTGGACCATGGCCTTCCCACTGATCGCCAACTCCTGGGGCTGGATCTTCACCGAGATGGGCCGCCAGCCATGGGTCGTCTACGGCGTCCTGCGGACCCGGGACGCGGTCTCCCCCGGTGTCTCCCAGGCCGAGATCATCACCTCGATGACCGTCTTCACGGCGCTGTACGCGGTCCTCGCCGTGGTCGAGGTCAAGCTGCTCGCGAAGTACGTCAAGGCCGGCCCGCCCGAGCTGACCGAGGCCGACCTCAACCCGCCCACGAAGATCGGCGGCGACACCAGTGACGCCGACAAGCCGATGGCCTTCTCGTACTAGGCCGAGGGAACAGCCATGGAACTTCACGACGTCTGGTTCGTCCTGATCGCCGTCCTGTGGACCGGCTACTTCTTCCTGGAGGGCTTCGACTTCGGAGTCGGCATCCTCACCAGGCTGCTGGCCCGGAACCGCCCCGAACGCCGGGTGCTGATCAACACCATCGGTCCGGTCTGGGACGGCAACGAGGTGTGGCTGCTCACCGCGGGCGGCGCGACCTTCGCCGCGTTCCCGGAGTGGTACGCCACCCTCTTCTCCGGCTTCTACCTGCCGTTCCTCGTCATCCTGGTCTGCCTGATCGTCCGGGGGGTCGCCTTCGAGTACCGGGCCAAGCGACCGGAGGAGACCTGGCAGCGCAACTGGGAGACGGCGATCTTCTGGACCTCGCTGCTCCCGGCGTTCCTGTGGGGCGTGGCCTTCGGGAACATCGTGCGGGGTGTGAAGATCGACCGGCACTTCGAGTACGTCGGCGGCGTCGGGGACCTGTTCAACCCCTACGCGCTGCTCGGCGGTCTGGTGACGCTCACGCTGTTCACCTTCCACGGGGCGGTGTTCACCGCGCTCAAGACCGTCGGGGACATCCGGGTACGGGCGCGGATGCTGGCCCGGTGGGTCGGGCTGGTCGCGGCCGTCGCGGCGCTCGCCTTCCTGCTGTGGACGCAGGCCGACCGCGGTGACGGCACGAGCCTGATCGCCCTGGTCGTGACCGTCGTCGCCCTGGTGGCCGCCCTCGTGGCCAACCAGCTCGGGCGCGAGGGATGGGCGTTCGCGCTGTCCGGCGTCACCATCGTGGCCGCCGTGGCGATGCTCTTCCTGTCGCTCTTCCCGAACGTCATGCCGTCCACGCTGAACGGGGACTGGAGCCTGACGGTCACCAACGCCTCGTCGAGCCCGTACACGCTGAAGATCATGACGTGGCTGGCGGTGATCGCCACACCGGTCGTCCTGCTCTACCAGGGCTGGACCTACTGGGTGTTCCGCAAGCGGATCGGCACGCAGCACCTCGCTGCCGACGCTGCCGCCGGCACCGCGCACTGAGTCCGCCGAGGGTGCGTTTCACGTGAAACACACCCTCTGGACCGAAGGGCATGTTTCACGTGAAACCAATCGATCCACGCCTTCTGCGGTACGCCCGCGCCACCCGGCTCTTCCTCGTGGCGGTCGTCGGGCTGGGTGCCGTGGGTGCCGGGCTGGTCATCGCCCAGGCGATGCTCGTCGCCGAGATCATCGTCGGAGCGTTCCAGCACGGGCAGTCGGCCGCCGAACTGCGCACACCGCTGCTGCTGTTGGCCGCCGTGGCCGTGGGGCGGGGGGTGGTCGCGTGGCTCACCGAGCTTGCGGCCCACCGTGCGAGTGCGGCCGTGAAGTCCGAACTGCGCGGGCGGCTGCTCGACCGGGCGGCGGCGCTCGGACCGGGTTGGCTGAGCGGCCAGCGGACCGGCTCGCTGGTCACCCTGGCCACGCGCGGGGTCGACGCCCTGGACGACTACTTCTCGCGCTACCTGCCGCAGCTGGGGCTCGCCGTGGTCGTACCGGTCGCGGTGCTGGCGCGGATCGTCACCGAGGACTGGGTGTCGGCGGCGATCATCGTCGGGACCCTGCCGCTGATCCCGGTCTTCATGATGCTGATCGGCTGGGCGACCCAGTCCCGGATGGACCGGCAGTGGCGGTTGCTGTCGCGGTTGTCCGGTCACTTCCTGGACGTCGTCGCGGGGCTGCCCACGCTGAAGGTGTTCGGCCGGGCCAAGGCACAGGCCGCGTCCATCCGGCGGATCACCGGTGAGTACCGGCAGGCCACACTGCGGACCCTGCGGATCGCCTTCCTCTCCTCCTTCGCGCTGGAGCTGCTGGCCACGCTGTCCGTGGCGCTGGTCGCCGTGACGATCGGGATGCGGCTCGTGCACGGCGAGATGGACCTGTACATCGGGCTGGTGATCCTCGTGCTGGCGCCCGAGGCCTATCTGCCGCTGCGGCAGGTGGGGGCGCAGTACCATGCGGCGGCGGAGGGGCTGGCCGCGGCGGAGGAGATCTTCACCGTGCTGGAGACGCCGGCGCCGGTGCCGGGTACCGGTGCGGTGCCGGAGGGTGCCCTGGCCTTCGAAGGGGTCACCGTGCGCTATCCGGGGCGGGCCTCGGACGCGGTGACCGGTGTGTCGTTCACCGTGGAGCCCGGGGAGACCGTGGCGCTGGTCGGGCCGAGCGGGGCGGGCAAGTCGACGCTGCTGAGCGTGCTGCTGGGGTTCGTACGGCCCACCGAGGGGCGGGTGCGGATCGGCGGCGCGGACCTCGCCGGGCTCGATCCGGCGCAGTGGCGGTCGCGGATCGCGTGGGTGCCGCAGCGGCCGCATCTGTACGCCGGGACCATCGCGGAGAACGTACGGCTGGCCCGGCCGGAGGCCGACGACGACGCGGTGCGCCGGGCGCTGCGGGACGCGGGGGCGTGGGAGTTCGTGGCCGCCCTGCCGGAGGGCGTCGACACCGTGCTCGGGGAGGACGGGGCGGGGCTTTCGGCGGGGCAGCGGCAGCGGCTCGCGTTGGCCCGGGCGTTCCTCGCGGACCGGCCGGTGCTGGTGCTGGACGAGCCGACGGCCGCGTTGGACGGGGGGACGGAGGGGGACGTCGTGGCCGCGGTGCGCAGGCTCGCCGTGGGGCGCACCGTACTGCTCGTCGTGCACCGGCCGGCGTTGCTGGGCGTGGCCGACAGGGTGGTACGGCTGGGAGACGGCGAACTCGTGCGGCGCCCGGGGCACGGCGGGTCTCCCGGGGAGCTCCACTCCTTGGACCTTCACCCGCGCCCAGCCGTCACTCGACTCGGTGGGCTGGAGGGCTTCCGGGCCGGTGGGGTGGACGGTGGTGCGGGGCGGCCCGGCCGGAGTCGGCGGGTGCTGGCGCGGGTGCGCCGGGCCGGGCGGCGGTGGTCGGGGCGGCTGGCCGGGGCCCTGGGGCTGGGGAGCCTGGCGGTCGGGAGCGCTGTCGGGCTGATGGCGACCTCCGGGTGGCTCATCTCGCGGGCCTCGCAGCAGCCGCCGGTGCTGTACCTGATGGTGGCGGTCACCGCGACCCGGGCCTTCGGGATCGGGCGGGCCGTGTTCCGGTACGCGGAGCGGCTGGTCTCGCACGACGCCGTGCTGCGCATGCTGGCCGACGCCCGGGTGGCGGTGTACCGGCGGCTGGAGCGCCTGGCCCCCGCGGGGCTGCGCGGCACCCGGCGCGGTGATCTGCTGACCCGGCTGGTCGCGGACGTGGACGCCTTCCAGGACTACTGGCTGCGCTGGCTGCTGCCCGCCGGAGTCGCCCTGACCGTCTCCGCCGCCTCCGTCGGCTTCACGGCCTGGCTGCTGCCCGGGGCCGGTGCCGCGCTCGCGGTGGGCCTGCTGGCGGCCGGCGTCGGCGTCCCCCTGCTGACCGCGACCGTGGCCCGACGGACCGAGCGGCAGCTGGCACCCGCCCGGGGCGCACTCGCGACCCGAGTGGCCGACCTGCTCACCGGCACGGCCGAGCTGACCGTGGCCGGTGCGCTGCCGGCCCGCACGGACGCGGCCCGGCGGGCCGACGGCACGCTCACCCGGATCGCCGCGCGGGCCGCCACCGTGACCGGGCTGGGAGACGGGCTGACCGCGCTGATCTCCGGGCTGACCGTCACCGCCACCGCGGTGTTCGGCGCCCAGGCGGTGGCCTCCGGACGGCTGGGGGGCGTGGCGATGGCCGTGGTGGTCCTGACCCCGCTGGCCGCCTTCGAGGCCGTACTCGGGCTGCCGCTCGCCGTGCGGTACCGGCAGCGGGTGCGGCGCAGCGCGGAGCGGGTGTACGAGGTGCTGGACGCCCCCGAACCCGTACGCGAGCCGGAGTCGCCCCGGCAGGCGCCCGTCTCGCCGTTCCCGGTGGTGGTCAAGGGTGTGGTCGCGCGGCACGAGGGCCAAGGGCAGGACGCCCTGGCCGGGCTGGACCTGACGCTGGAGCAGGGGCGCCGGGTCGCGGTGGTGGGGGCGTCCGGCGCCGGCAAGACGACCCTCGCGCAGGTGCTGCTGCGGTTCCTCGACCCGGCGGAGGGTGCCTACACGCTGGCCGGTGTGGACGCGTGCGCGCTGGCCGGTGACGATGTGCGGCGGCTCGTCGGGCTGTGCGCCCAGGACGCGCATCTCTTCGACAGCTCGGTGCGCGAGAACCTGCTGCTGGCCAGGAAGGACGCGACCGAGGCCGAGCTGCGCGGGGCGCTGGCCCGGGCCCGGCTGCTGGACTGGACGGACTCGCTGCCCGACGGCCTGGACACGCTCGTCGGCGAGCACGGGGCGCGGCTGTCCGGGGGGCAGCGGCAGCGGCTGGCGCTGGCCCGCGCGCTGCTGGCCGGGTTCCCGGTGCTGGTGCTGGACGAGCCCGCCGAGCACCTGGACCTGCCGACGGCCGACGCGCTGACCGCGGATCTGCTGGCCGCCACGGAGGGCCGTACGACGCTGCTGATCACCCACCGGATGGCGGGGCTGGACGCGGTGGACGAGGTGATCGTGCTGGACGCGGGCCGGGTGGTGCAACGGGGGCCGTACGAGAAGCTGATCACCGAGGACGGGCCGCTGCGGGAGATGGCCCGCCGGGAGGCCGAGACGGAGGCGCTGCCGGCGGCGGGCTGAGGCTCGGCACAGCGATCGGTGCGGGGGCGATCTCACCGGCTCCGCGTCGGCCGCCCCCGCACGACCCCCCCCAGCGGGCCGGCCACCCCGGGTCGGCCGCCCCCGCAACGAGCCCCCCAGCGGGCCGGCCGCCCAGCGCCGACCGCCCCCGGCACGGGCACCGTACGGACCGCCCCCGCACGGGCCGTCCCCGGCATGAGAACTGTCGCGCCCCCGGCTACCGTCCCCGACCGTCCAGCAGTCGCTCGATCACCACCGCCACCCCGTCGTCGTTGTTGGCGACCGTGCGGCCCGATGCGGCGGCGATGGCGGCCGGGTGGGCGTTGCCCATCGCGTATGACCGGCCGGCCCAGGTCAGCATCTCGACGTCGTTGGGCATGTCACCGAAGGCCACGACCTCCTCGTGCGAGATACCGCGCTCGGCGCAGCACAGGGCGAGGGTGCTGGCCTTGGACACGCCGGGCCCGCTCAGTTCCAGCAGGGCGCTGGGGCTGGAGCGGGTGACGTTGGCGTGGCCGGCGACGGCCGACCGGGCGAGGGTGAGGAAGACGTCGGGGTCGAGGAAGGGGTGGTAGGCGAGGATCTTGAGTACGGGCTGGTCGGCGTCGGGACCGTCGGGCGCGAGCAGTTCCTCGGCGGGACGGAGGTTGTCGGGTATCTCCATGTGCAGCTTGGGATAGTCCGGCTCCTGGTGGAAGCCGTACGTCTGCTCGACCGCGAACACCGTGCCGGGTGCCGCGTCGCGCAGCAGGCGTACGGCCTTCAGGGCGTTCTCCCGGCACAGTTCGCGGACCTTCACGAACCGGTGGGCGCCGGGCCCGCCGTGCAGGTCGACCACGGCGGCGCCGTTGCCGCAGATCGCCAGGCCGTGGCCGTGGACGTGCTCGCTGACCACGTCCATCCAGCGGGCCGGCCGACCGGTGACGAAGAAGACCTCGATCCCGGCCTCCTCGGCGGCGGCCAGGGCGGCGACGGTCCGCGGAGAGACCGATTTGTCGTCGCGCAGCAGAGTGCCGTCCAGGTCGGTGGCGATCAGCCGCGCGGGCGTGGCGGCGGCAGGGGTCCCGGGCTGTCTGGTCGCTGAGGTCACCCGGTCATTCTCGCGCATATGCCCGCACGGCCGTGCGGGGCTCCGCACAGATGAGACGCAGATGACGCTCGGCCCGCCACTCGGCTGACACCCGGCCCGCTGTTCGGCTGACGTTCGACCCGCTGCTCAGCCCGGCTCGAACCGCTGCTCAGCCCGGCTGGGCGAGGCCAGACGGTCCACCGGCTCCGTCGGCGGACCGTCACGCAGGATCGAGGCTGAGGGCAGTCATGCGCCGGGCGCCTACCGCTCCACTCCATGAGGTGAGTTTGCCCATATTGCCCCGGCCTGCCCCGCTGGAGTCGCGATGGTCGTCCCATGAGTGAGACTCGAGCACTGCGTGATGGAACTCCGGCAGAGGTCCGGCCGGGCCACGTGCCCCGGTTGCCGGGGAAAGGCCGCAACATCCCGCGCTTCCGGCTCCCCCGGACGCGACGCCCGCTCCCCTTAGTGGTCCTGTGGGCCCTCGCGGTTCTGCTCGCCCTGACCACGACCGCCGCCCCCGCCCAACGTGCCCACGCCGTCAACGGGAGCACCTCGCCCTGTGCGCTGCAGGGGTGGGGAACCACGGTCAACGAGGGTCAGAACACCGACTACACCCAATTCCTGAATCCCGTCGGGATCAAGAACGTCGGCGTGGTCTACGTGGACTTCCCCGATGTGGCCGGCGCCGGTGATGTCGCGGGCTACTACAACCTGCTGACCCCGGCCGCCGACTGGGTGTGGAACGCCTCGTACGGCAGGACGGGGCTGAGCATGCGTCCGATCGTGAACCGGTGGGTGCGGATGCCGTCGGCCTCCAACGCCTACGGCACCTCCAGTCCCACCTACCAACAGCACACCCGGTACGTGACCGACGCCCTCAGGGCAGCGGCCGACGCCGGCGCCGATCTGGCCAGGTATGACCTGTTCTACGTCGTCTCCACCGCTCACTCCCAGGTCAGCGGCTCCCACACGTGGTACTGGACGCCCACCCAGCCGATCGTCATCAAGGGCACGACGATTCGTTGGGCGGTGACGTTCGGCACCGACATGTGGCACTGGGGCCACAAGGTGGCCGCCCACGAGACCGCCCACGTGTTCGGAGCTCCCGACCTGTACGCCTTCAGCGGTGATCAGCACCGGTACGTCGGCGGCTGGGACGTCATGGGCCACGTGGCCGGAGCCGCCCCGCAGTACTTCGGCTGGCTGTCCTGGAAGTTCGGCTGGACCGGGGACGACCAGGTCGTGTGCGTGTGGCAGAACAGGACCCAGAACACCGCTGCCCTGAACGGCGTGGAGTACGTCGGCGGCACCAAGTTGCTGGCAGTCAGAACCGGCACCACCACCGCCTACGTCGCCGAGGCCCGCAGAAAGGCCCACAACGATTCCGGTGCCTGCTCCTCCGGCGTTGTCATCTACAAGGTCGACACGTCCGTCGCGACCGGTCAGGGACCGATCCGGGTGGTGCCCAACCCGGATGCCGCGGCGCCGCCGCCAGGCTGCGGCACGCTGGACATGGCCACCTGGCAGCCCGGCCAGACCTTCCACGACCGAGCTGCCGGTGTCCAGTTCACCGTCCGGTCCGCCGACGCCTACAACAGCACGGTGAACGCCATCAAGTGGTGACCGTCAGGAGTCGGGCCGGTTCGTCGGGAGGGCTCAGTCCTCGTTGGGGTCGAGGACGCGGCCCTTGAGCTTGATCGGGTTGGCAGCGCCCACCTTGAGCTGGCCGTCGGTGTAGCGGCCCGGTGTCGCGCCGTCGACGGCGGTCACCTGGGCGCCGTAGCCGATGCACTCCTGGTTGGTGGACAGGTACGGGTTGTGGGTGAAGGTCAGGGTGCGGCCCCCGTCGCCGAGGGTGCCCTGGGTGGTCTCCAGATTTCCCTTCGCCTGGAGGGTGTTGACGTCGTGGTAGGCCCAGGAGAGCCAGCCGGTGAAGACGAAGCCGGTTGGTGCCTTCAGCGTGAAGGTGATGTCTCCGGGGTTCACCGGGTCGGGGACGGTGCTGAGGATGCCGAAGCTGAGGTGGGCGGGAACTCCGCCCGGCGCGTCCTCGACGATGCCCTGCTGAAGGATGTAGAGCTTGTTCTCGGAACCCGGTTGGACGGGGGCCTGGGTCTGCGTGGCCATGGGTGTCCCTTCTGTGGATGGGTGCGTCCGCGTGAGCGGATCCGCCGGTGGCGGGCTTGGGGACCGGGCCCGCTCATGGACCGTCGGGGGCCGGTACGGGCGTCATGAGCTAGGCGGAGGGCGCGGGATCAGTCGGTGCGTGGTCGGCCAGGAGGGGGCCGAGGACGGACAGGGCGCCGAGGGCGATGTCCTCGTAGAGGTAGAAGCCCGCTTCCAACGGCGGCGGTTCGGCGACCGTGTGGTCCGTGACCGGTTCCGGGCCGGTGGCGTAACCCGCGTCGTCGTCGGGGGTGGTGCGCGGTCCGAGCAGGTCGGTGAGGTCCTGCGCGGCACCCAGGAGGGTGCTGCGGGCGGTAGTGGCCAGCAGGCGCAGGGGAAGGTCGAGGACGGCGGTCGTGCGCTGGCCGGGAACCAGTCTCGTCGCCTCCGGTGCCTCCTGCGTGGCCGCGGCGATCCACTGCACGGGAAACGTGCAGGCGGCGACGATCCGCTCGGTGGGCATCATGGGCGGGGGGTCGCCGTCGATCATGAGGTCCTCCCACTCCATCAGGTCGAAGAGGAACTGGCCGCCCTTGTAGAGGGGCCAGGGCCGGACGGTGTCGAGCAGGAGGCGGGCGCGTTCGGGGGCGTCGCGGCGCACGGCCACGCCGTGCCTGGCCAGGGTGCACAGGCACTGGCGCAGACTGCTGTTGACGTGGCCGAGGAAGGCGAAGGCCCGGTGGTCGGTGGGGGTCAGCGGGCCGATGGCGGCGGGATCGGCCGGCGGGGGCGGGGTGGTGGTCACAGTGGCCTCGAGGTGACGTAGTGGGCGATCTGCCGCAGGACGGCTTTGCCTTCGTTCTCGGGGATGAACCGGAGGTCTTCCTCGAAGCGGGCGATGCCTTCGGCGGCGAGCCGGTCGGCGAGGTCGGTGGCGTACTCGATGGAGCCGTGCCGGCGCATGGCGGCGAGGAGTTCCTCGGCGTGCTGCTGGGTCTTGTCGGTACGGCGCTGTCGCAGGATGTCGAAGAGGCGGGGGCGCTCGTGGGCGTACGCGGTGCGGAAGAGGTGGATCAGCATCACCGTGCGCTTGCCTTCGAGCAGGTCGCCCAGCGGCTCCTTGCCGTAGAGGGCCTCCTCGCCGACCAGGTTCAGGATGTCGTCCTGGATCTGGAAGGCGATGCCGATCAGGCGGAACGCCTCGTCGAACCGGCTCAGCACGGCGGGGTCGGTGACGCCGGCGCAGACGGCGCCGATGCGGCACGGGCTGATGCAGGTGTACCAGCCGGTCTTCTTCGTGCTCATCGTGAAGTAGGCGTCGTCGGTTCCGGGGACGACCTCGTGGCGGATCCAGCCCAGCTCCATGGCCTGCCCCTCGATGGACTCACGGCACATGTGCACCGCCTCGTGGATGAGGCCGAGGGTGCGGACGAGACCGAGCGTTCCGAGGTTGGACAGGACGGCGTCGACGGCGAGCAGGTTCATCCCGTCGCCGACGTTGACGGCCAGGCCCAGTCCGTGTTCCTCGTGCATGGTGGGCAGGCCGCGCCGGTGCGTGGACTCGTCGGCGATGTCGTCGTGGACGAGGAAGCCGTTGTGGAACAGCTCCAGCGCGGCGGCGGCGCGTACGGCGTCGTCGGGACGCCCGCCGAAGGCGGCACACGCGGCGATGGTGAGGGTGGGCCGCAGTCCCTTGCCCTGGCGTGCGGGATAGGAGCGCATGAGGTCGTACAGCTCGGCCCGCGGCTCCCGGTCCGGCAGCAGCCGTTCGATCTCCTCGTTGGTGCGGGCCCGGCATCGGAGCATGGTCTCCAGCAGATCCGCGTCCTGGACGGTGTCCTCAAGTGACCAGTCGGTGCTGGTGCGGCCGTCCCACAGCAGGCGCGGCGCGGTGACGGTGGTGTCGCCGATCAGCGCGGGCGGTGCGGGCGCGTCCTCGGGGGAGCGTCGGGCGAGGAAGTCCAGTGCCGTCCAGCCGACCGGCTCGACGTCCGGTTGCCGGGCGGCGGGTGTCGCGCTGCCCCACAGCTGGGGCGCCTGTTCGCGGTAGGCCCCCCACAGTTCCTGCATGCTGCGCAGGCCGGCCGCGCGCTGGGACAGCAGGGTGAAGGCCCGCCAGACGGCGAGGGTGTCGTCGCGGGAGCCGCGGACGTCGAGGCTGTCGGGCAGGACCTGGTCGACGGGCGGGCGCTGGAGGTCGAACAGCAGGTTCATGGCCCGGTTGTCGAAGGCGACCTCGACGTCGGGGTCCCGGCACCGGTCCCGGTCCACCACGATACGGCTGTGCCGCACGGTGAGGGTGGCATGGCTGCCGTCGTTGAAGTGCAGGCCCAGCCGGATGCCGCGCAGCTGGTCGGCCGCGGCGGCGAGGATCGCCGGCGCCCGGTCGGACAGGGCGGCGACGGTCTCGTCCAGCAGCCGGGCACCGGTGAACGCGGGGACGGTCTCAGTCATGGGCACCCCCGGCGAACTCCACGATGCCCCCGGTGCTGAAGCCGATGCGGCGTCCGCCGACCCGGCCCTCCACGGTGCACGGGCCGAGCGTCTCGTGCACGCTGAACGGGTGCAGGCTGGTCTCGGACGGGTTGGCGATCCGGCCCGCCGTGTGCGAGCGGAAGTCGAGGACGAGACGGTCGTCGCCGAGCCGGGCGGTGATCAGCAGGCGTCCGGGCACCGCGGCCATCGGCGGGGTGCCCAGCCCGCCCGCCAGCGGCGGCACCATCGTCACCCGGTCACGGTCCAGGCTGCCGCTCACCGCCACCCGGAGATTGCGTCGGGGGAAGTGACGGATCATGCGTCCGTCGCGCCACAGCATCACCGATCCGTTGGCCGCGTCCGCGGGGTACGCGGGCTGGATCAGGGTGAAGACGACCGCCGCGGGGGGCGCCTGGTCGACGGGTCCCGAGGGGTCGTTGACGAATCCGAACACCCAGCCGCCGAGCGTGGGCCAGGACCACCGGCCGCGTACCCGCTCGTGGTAGCCGAGCAGGTCCGTCTCCACGGCCCTACCGTCGGCGTGCCGCAGGGTTCCGTCGCCTAGGACGCCGGGCTCCGACTGCCAGCGCAGATGCTCGTCGTCGCCGAAGGGCGCGCACTGCGAGGTGCACGGCCTGCTGGTCCGGGCCAGCCGTACGTCCGCCGCCGGCGCCTGCGAGCGGGCCGCCACCCGGAACGCGCCGGGCTCTCCGTGCGGGTGCGGTAACCGGAAGGCCGACCAAGGAAGTTCGGGTTGCTCGGCGTTGAACTGTGTCGCGCTCCAGCCGTGCCCTTCCCCGTAGAGGAGCAGGATCGCCATGTGCTGCCCCTCGGCCGCTGTGCCGGTGCCGCTGCGACGCCCGGTGGCCGGGGCGCCCGGATCGGCGAACACCGAGCCGGTGGAGGAGCCCAGGACGGAGAGGTTCGCGATGAGTGCCTGCTGCCCGCACCGCGACAGGAACGCGTAGTGCAGCCACTTGCGGTCGAGCGGGTGGGCGAGCGGGGCAGACGGGAAGGGGCCCTGTGGACCGAACCTCGGGAGGGCGGGCGTTAACACGTTTCGAACGCTAACCCACGGTCACTGTTCGCTGGCAATTCGTGACCATCATGGGGGTGACCTGGGAGCACAGAAACGATTACCTCCGCATTCGCGGTTTGAGAAGACCGAGAGCCGTCCGTGGCGGGTGGACCGCCACGGACGGTTTCGGATCTCGTGCGGGCCCTCGTGCCCTCGTGCCCTCGTCCGTCGCCAGTCGTCTTCAGTCGTCGTCAGTCCTCGTCCGCTTCGAGAACGCTCGCCTTGAGGCGCACTTCCGGCTGGCCGGCGATCACCGCCCGCCCGTCGGTGTAACGGCCCGGTTCGGCGTCGTCCAGTGCGCGGACGCCGAGCGTGTAGACCAGGGCCGCCGCCGGATGGCCGGGAGCGTTCAGGCGGGGCTCGTCCGCGACGACCAGCGACCGGCCGCCGTCCCCGACCGTCCCCGTCGCACCCCCGCCAGGGACGACCGTGCGATCCGCGCGGTAGTACGCGCAGGTCACCCGGCCGTCGAAGACGAAACCCGTCGGAGCCGCGAAGTGATGCTCCACGCGTCCCGGGACCCAGGGGTCGGTGGAGGAGACCCGTACGTGGATCACCTCGCTCTGTCCCCGGCGGAGCTCCAGGCCGACCTCCTGCCGGACCAGCAGCCGGGCGGGCTGCGCGGGCGCGGCGCCGTCGTCACCGGACGGTGCACTGCCGCCGCCGCGGTCCGGTTCCGGATTCCGCTCCGGTTCCGGTTCCGGTTCCGGGTTCCGCTCCGGCTCCGGTTGCCCGTCCGGCGTCGGCTTCTCGCCCCGTACCGGCTCGGAATCCCCGATGGGTGCGGTGGTGAGAGGCACGGCCGCGATCCGGTGGTGGAAGTTGTCCGCCACGAGCAGGCGCCCGGCAGGATCCACGGCGAGACCGCACGGATAACCCAGGGCGGTGTGCACGACGGCGTCGGCCGGGGCGCCGGACGCGGTGGTCTCGCCGGTGGTTGGGCCCGGCTGCCCCGCGACGACGCGGGCCGCTCCGTCGGCCAACCGCCACACGCGGTGTCCGGTCTGGTCGGCGACGTAGAGCACGCCCTCGCCGTCGACCGCCACCGCGCACGGCGCCCCCCAGTCGACCGCCGTGCCACCGGTGTCCCCGCCCGGCGGTCCCGCCAGTACCCGCAGGGCCCCGTTCGAGTCGAGCAGCAGTACCCTCCGGCCCTCCGGGTCGGCGATGTACACCCGGCCGGCCCCGTCGACCGCCAGGCCGGCGGGCAGGAACGCCTCGCCCGCGTCGGCCGCGCTCGCGCCACCGGACCACCTCGACGCCGCGACGACCGTGCCGATGACACCGTCTGCGTCGACCCTGCGCACCCGGGGAATGCCCGCCTCACCGATGAAGAGCCGGCCGGTCGCGTCGACGGCCACCGCGCACGGGGCGTTCAGCCGGGCACGGTCGGCCGGGCCGCCGTCGCCGTCATCCTCGCCCTGACCGCGCGAGCCGTCTCCCGCGACGGTGCGGATGACACCCGAGGGGTCGACACGACGGATCCGGTGGTTCAGCTCGTCGGCGACGAGCACGGCCCCGTCCGGGGCGACCACGAGCGCCGACGGGAAGCCGAGCCGGGCGCGCACCGCGTCGGCGCCGTCGCCGGTGAACCCCCGCAGTCCGTCCCCGGCGATCGTCGTCAGGGTGCCGGTGCCGTCGATCCGGCGGATTCGGTGGTTCGCGTGGTCGGCGACGAAGACCGCGCCGCCTCCCACGGCGACATCCGCGGGGAAGGCCAGCTGTCCGTCCGGCGCGGGCCCGCCGTCCCCGGAGTACCCGGCCGTGCCGTTGCCCGCCTCGGTGTCCGGCAGGCCGGCTCCATCGGACGCATCCGGCGGACGCCGCCCCGCCGCGGTCCCGGCCGTCACGCCGCCACCGCCCAGCACGAGTGCGGCCGGGCCCCGATGACGCCCGCCACCTCCCACCTGCACGGCCTCGTCTCCCGCATCGCCCTCTCCTTCCGCGCCGTCGTTGGCATTTCCCCTGCATACCGGGCGGAAGGGCACCGTGGGAGCAGCCACCGCGTGCGCCACCCGCATGAGGGAGGAGCCGGAAGAAGCGAACGGCGCCGCGATCAGTACGGGAAGTGGGCGGCGCATGCCGACGGCTCCAGCGGGACACGGACTGCATGGGCCGTACCCCGCTCCTGTGCGCCGTTTCATGCTTCGACTGCACTCGAACAAGTGACGCGGAATCGATTCGGCTTTTCAAACGGGGGAACGGCGGCATACACACGGCCGGCGCTGGCTAACGATGGACCCGGATGAAAGTCCGGTGCGTGCCGCAACGCCCGCATGAACGCCCGCTCGAAGCCACGGGCGGCGGGCTGCGTTCCGTCTTCCGGAGCGCGGCCCTCATGACGACCGCGTGCGGTGAACCGCGCGGGGTGGGGGCCCAGCTCTTGCCGCCTCCTGCGGGCCCGGGCGACCCGCACCCGGACGCCTCTCTTTCCGTCGCACGCTTCGACCACAGCCCCAGGAGGACTCGAAGATGAGCACCGACGTGCAGGCCAAGAAGGAAGCCTACAAGCGGGGGGAGGAACAGGGGCGTGCCGATGCGCTCGCCGGAAAGCCGTACACCGATCCGCCGCGCGACGGCTCGCGCGGGGAGCAGGACCAGTACGCGAACGGCTATGACTGGGGTTACGAGCAGGGCCGTGCCCAGAAACTCGACCTCGTGGTGTGGCAGGAGGGCGGGGTCGAGGACGCTCCCGGCGGTCTCGGCACCACCGTCAACGTCTGCGTCCGCACGCCGAACTGGAGCGAGACGGTCGACGCCGGCGAACGCGAGCACGTCTTCACCGCCCCCACCGGATTCCGCTGGAACGGCACGGTGGGCGCCCAGTACAAGCGCATGGACCAGACCACGGGCGGCAACCTGCCCCCCGTCCAGGCCAAGGTCAGCGACGACGGACGCACCCTCACCTTCACCTACCACGTGCATCTGAACACCAGCGACCAGGACAAGGACTGCATCGTCTACACCTGCGGTCTCGAAGCCGTGGACGGAGCCCGGCCCGGCCGCCACACCGACGGCGTCGCCCAGATCGGCACCGCGCCCCCGGCCAAGCTCAAGGCCGAGGTCATCGAGGACGAGGACTGAGAGAGCGGGAGCGAGCCACCATGACCACCGTCGTCACCTCCGGTGTCTTCACGTCCACCAATCCGGGCATCTCGCCGGTCAACGGCCTGGGCACCGACTACATCCAGTGGGGCAGCGCCGGCAGCCAGAGCGGGTACCAGTTCCGCGGAGAGGCCGCGGACGTCCAGCTCGACGGCACCGAGTTCGTCATCGGTACCTTCATCCACCGCAACAAGCCCACGACCGTCAGCCCGAGCCGGTTCGTCGTCCAGCTGACCATCAACGCCATGTTCGAGGACGGCAGCACGACCGACCTCACCTTCGGTTTCCGCCACGACGAGACGCCGAACAGCACCGGCACCAGTCCCGCGGACGACGACCTGGTCGACCTGGAGACCTTCGTCCACCCCCAGCCCGTCACGGTCAACGGCAAGCAGTACCGGGCGGTGCTGAGCGGGTTCGAGCGCAACGGCCAGATCGTTCGGCAGTTCCGCAGCCCGGAGGGCGGCATCAACTTCGCCGACGTGGTGTGCATGTTCACGCTCGACGAGCCCGACGTGATCATCTCCGGCCTTCGTCACCAGGGCACGAGCGCGGGCCAGGCCGACGAATACGTTGAGATCTTCAACCAGGGCGGTGCGCCCCAGGACCTGACCGGCTGGAAGGTCGAGGCCAAGCCCACCGGACACGCCTTCCCCTTCCCCCCGGGAACGGTCATCCAGCCCGGCCAGCGCTACCGCGTCTACACCAACGAGAACCACCCGCAGTACGGCGGCTTCTCCTTCGGCTCCTCCAACGAGGTCTGGCGGGACCAGGGCGGCATCGCCCGCCTGGTCGCGGACGACGGCTTCGTCGTCGACCAGTCCCCCTACCTGGACAAGGGGTTCAACAAGACCGGCACGCCGTAGGCCGGCCCCTCGGCCCTGCGATGGCAGGTGAGGGGAAGTGCGCCTCACCTGCCATGGTCGTTGTCGGCACCAAGGCGACGTCAGCGGAGACACTCCGGGCCACAGCCTGGTACGGCGGCCCAGCGCTGGCCGGCACCGCGGACGCGCCGAGGGGCGCCGTAGGCTCTGAGGTATGAGTCTGCGTCTGAGCACCGTGATCCTCCCGTACCGCCGCTGGCACGAGGGGAGCCGTGAGGCGTGGCAACGCGCCGAGCAGCTCGGGTTCCACACCGCGTACACCTACGACCACCTGTCCTGGCGCGTCCCGTTCCGCGATGGTCCCTGGTTCGGGGCGGTACCGACACTCACGGCCGCCGCGGGCGTCACCGAGCGGATGCGCCTGGGCACCCTCGTCACGTCGCCCAATTTCAGGCACCCGGTGACTCTGGCCAAGGAGCTGATCTCGCTGGACGACATCTCCGGCGGCCGGATCACGCTGGGCATCGGCGCGGGCGGCAATGGCTTCGACGCCACCGTGCTCGGTCAGCAGCCCTGGACCCCGCGCGAGCGTGCTGACCGGTTCGCGGAGTTCGTGTCGCTGCTCGACCGGCTGCTGACCGAGGACGGCACGAACGGTGTCTCCTACGCCGGTGACGTCTATGCGGCACATGAGGCGCGCAACATCCCCGGCTGCGTGCAACGCCCCAGGCTTCCTTTCGCTGTGGCCGCCACCGGCCCGCGCGGGCTGCGGCTCGCCGCGCGCCACGGCCAGGCGTGGGTGACCACGGGCGACCCCAGGTTGTACGAGACGGGTACGCCTGAGCAGTCCCGCCAAGCACTGCGTGACCAGGCCGAGAAGCTGGGAAAGGCGTGCGCGGACATCGGCCGCGACGCCGGTGCCATGGACAGGATCCTGCTGACTGGTTTCACGCCGGACCGTGGCCGTCCCCTGGAGTCCCTCGACGCCTTCGTCGACTTCGCCGGCAGGCACAGGGAACTCGGCTTCACCGAGATCGTCATCCACTGGCCGATCCCGGACACGGACTTCGCCGCTGACATTGACACCTTCGAGCGCATTGCCACCGAGGCCCTCGCGCAGCTGGGCTGACGCTCCCTGTCCGACCAGCACGCTCGCCGAAGCGCCAGGCACCAGGCACCAGGCACGGGCCGGCCGGTGCCCGCCGGGGCCGGGCTCCGGCGGACACCGACGCGAGGGGAGAGACGCGGATCACGCAGGTCGTTTGCCTCCGGAGGTTTGATCCACAACCAAGTGTGGTTATCCACAGGGGATTTGGCGAAACTGTGGACAACCGGTGGCGGTGTTCACAGCCTCGGTTCCACCCGGGCGATCCGTCGCAACAGCCCCGGCGCGAAACGCGACAGCAGATGCGCTCCCCTGGCCTCCGGGGTCACCGGGACCACCGCCCTGTTGTCCGCCACCGCGTCCAGAACGGCGGCGGCCACCTTCTCCGGCGGATAGTTGCGCAGGCCGTACAGGCGGGCGGAGCGCTGCCGGCGACGGAGTTGCTCCGCCTCGTCCACGCCGGTGAAGCGGGCCGTGGAGGTGATGTTGGTGTTGACGAAGCCCGGGCAGACGGCGGTGACGCCGATGTCCTGGCCAGCCAGTTCGGCGCGCAGGCACTCGGAGAGCATGAGCACGGCCGCCTTGGAGGTGCTGTAGGCGGGCAGGACCCGCGAGGGCTGGTAGGCCGCCGCGGACGCGATGTTGACGATGTGACCGCCCTGGCCGCGCTCGGCCATGCGCGCCCCGAAGAGCCGGCACCCGTGGATCACGCCCCACAGGTTGACGTCCAGCACCTTGCGCCAGTCGTCGGTCGTCGTGGCGAAGAAGGAGCCAGCCAGACCGATGCCCGCGTTGTTGACCAGCACGTCCGGCACGCCGTACGCGTGGTGGACCTTCTCCGCGAGCTTCTCCATGGCCTGTTCGTCCGAGACGTCGGCCGGTTCGGACCAGGCCTCGGCCGCCCCGGCCAGCCGGGCCAGTTCGGCGGTGCGGGCCGCGGCCTCGGCGTCGCGGTCGACGGCGACCACCCGGGCGCCGGCCTCCGCGAAGGCGAACGCGGTGGCCCGGCCGATCCCGCTGCCCGCGCCGGTGACCAGCACCAGCCGGCCGGCGAACCGGTCGGCGTGGCGGCCGGTGGCGGCCGGGGCGGGCCGTCCGCCGGCCACCGAGGTCACGAACTCCTCGATCCAGGCGGCGACCTGGTCGGGCCGGGTGCGCGGGACCCAGTGCCCGGCCGGGAGGGTGCGGCGGGTCAGCTGCGGCACCCACCGGTCCAGGTCGTCGTGGAGCCGCTCGGAGAGGAACGCGTCCCCTTCCGGCGTGATGAGCTGCACGGGCGTGTGTGCGTACGCGTCCGGGCGCGGCCTGCGCAGCCGGGTGCGGACGTTGTCCCGGTACAGCCAGGCGCCGTGCGCCGCGTCGGAGGGGAGGGACCCGGTCGGGTAGTCGCCGGCGGGGATCCGCTCGGCCCGCTCCAGGAGCTTCGGCCAGCGCCTGCCGAGCGGGCCGCGCCAGGCCAGTTCCGGCAGGACCGGGGTGTGCAGCAGGTAGACGTACCAGGACTTTGCGCCCTGGCCGAGGAGCTGGCCCACCCGGCGGGGCGTCGGGCGCTTCACGCGCACGTTGATCCAGTGCCCGAAGTGGTCGAGGGACGGCCCGGAGATCGAGGTGAAGGAGGCGATACGGCCCTCCGTGCGGGCCACCGTGACGAACTCCCAGGACTGCACCGAGCCCCAGTCGTGCCCGACGAGGTGCACCGGCCGGTCCGGGCTGACCGCGTCCACGACGGCCAGGAAGTCGTCCGTGAGCTTGGCCAGGGTGAAGCCGCCGCGCAGCGGCCGGGGCGCCGTGGAGCGGCCGTGGCCCCGGACGTCGTAGAGGACGACGTGGAAGCGGCCGGCGAGCCGGTCGGCCACCTCCGACCAGACCTCCTTGCTGTCCGGGTAGCCGTGCACCAGCACCACCGTGGGCTGCCGCGGGTCACCCAGCTCGGCCACGCACAGCTCGACCCCGCCGGTGCGCACCCAGCGCTCGCGCGCGCCGTCCGGCTTCGAAAGCGTCGTCACTCGTCCTCCGCCCAGCGCCGCACGTGCGGCAGATCGTCGTCCAGCCAGAACGCGCTCTCCCCGGGGTCCCGGGAGTCGGTGACCACCAGGATCTCCTCGAACTTCGCGCCCGTGCCGCGGAAACCGAGGTGCGGTTCGACCGCCCACAGGCCCGGCTGCGGCGGATGGTCCGAGAACCGGTACGGCGACCACAGCGGCGACCAGCCCTCGCGGTGGCCGCGCAGCGCGTCGGCGGCGAGCCCCTTGAGCGACTGCGTGCCGAACCCGAACAGGTGCGGGGAGAAGCGACGCCGCCGCACCCGGTCCACCTTGTGGGCGATCACCCCGAAGGGGTAGGCGCGGTGCCGGTTGGCGTACCCCTGGCGGACCATGAGCCGGTCCACGTCCTGGTAGATCTCCCGCAGCGGGCGCCGCTCGCGCACCTCGCGCAGGATCAGTTCGCGGTGGGCCTCCAGGTCGGCCATCAGCCGGTCCTGCACGGGGTTCGCGCCCAGCGAGCCGGAGTAGCCGATGTCCGCCGTGTATCCCTCGTACACCGGGGCCAGGTCCAGGATGAACGGCATACCCGGCGCCAGCGCGCGGTCGGTCGGGAAGAACTGCAGCGGGAAGCGGAAGTCCACGAACGCGGTGCGGTCCCCGAACCAGGCGAAGGGGAGGTGGAACCAGTCCCGCACCCCGCGCTCGCGCAGCCACGCGCGCTGCATCCGCGCCGCCTCGCGCTCGGTCACGCCCGGCTCCAGACGGGCCGCGACCGCCTCCGCGCACTCGTAGGCGAGGCGCTGCACCCGCCGGAACCCCCGCAGTTCCACGGAGAGTCCGCTGCTCACTGCCGTCGTCATGCGTCCGTCCCGTCGAGCGAGCTACTGGTCCGTAACCGACACAGGTGAATCTGGCAGTTGTTAGAGGCGGCGTCAATAGGCGGGATCAAGGCCTGTGGACGACGGCGGACCGGCACCCCCGCGCGACACCTCCGCCCGGTCCCCCGGCCCCACCCCTGGGTGGGCGCCCTAGGTGTATGGCCCTGTGAGGTTGGGGATGCGGCTGGCGGGTGGTTGGCCCTTCAGCGCGGTGTGTCCGCGGTGGTGATTGTAGGTGTGCAGCCACTGC